>JBBRQQ010000076.1:0-13256 GCA_038226155.1 Burkholderiales bacterium | reverse complement strand
TTAACTCCTTCTGGGTGAGCCCATCGGTCTCCCAGAGAATGCGTAAAAAACTCCAGTGGCCAAACGGCACTTTATGTACTGCCAGTTTGAGTTGCAGTGCGCGCCGGAAGGCCCGTTCAGTGTCACGTATGAGGTGTGCAAAGCGGTCGTTGGGGACAGCTTCACGCCAGTGTTGGAGGATGTTATGGGTGTCGCTGCTCATGGTTCAAGCAATGCTAGCTGATGGCGCATGGACTGGCTATTTCCGGTTCTGGATGCTTCCAGAATGGCCAGGCACACCTCGGTAGTGGCACGCGCCCAATCACCGCTATGCGTCGGTGGCTTTGCACCCATGACAGCAGCGTAGAGTTCGTCAATCACTTCGCAGCGCGGTATCAGAGGTGAACTCAAGGCTTCAAGATGATGAGACTCATCAGAAAAAACCTCGACTCCCATGGCGGTTGGCCTGAGGTCGGCCTTTTCACAGCTGACGATGATGTGCCCGAAATGTTGGTGTGCCAGCGCTGAAGGCAGGGCTGCCGCGCTATACAGGCTGCCGCCATAGTTACGTGCTGCTTTCAGGCGCGTTTCTTCTTCTGCGCTCCGCGCACCGGCCAGGCGCTTGCGTGAAGCACCGTAGTCTTGTGGATTTTTGGTTTGACCGATTTCACCGATGTTGCCCATCAGCACGTCCGAGTCATAGTGGCCATAGCCGCTGTAGGTGGCTGAGGCAAATGCGCCGCTTTCAAAGGCCAGCAGCGCGCTGTAGGCACCCTCGGTGGGCCGGGTAGTGTCCCAATTGCCGGTATGGGCCTGCACGCTTTTAACAAGGCCGCCACCAAGCAGGCGGATGATGTCGATTTGATGTGTGGCCTGGCTGTGAATCACGCCGCCTCCCGCGCTGGTTTCAAGCTCTTCAGGCCGCCGGGGGCGATACAGAAAATCCGTGAAGTTAAGCGCAGTGATCATTTTCACTGCGCCATACGCACCGCTGGCTATCAGTTCGCGGGTACGTTTGATGGGGGCGTTGAAGCTGTGGCTGTGACCGACGATCAAGTGAACACCCGCGCTATGGCAGGCATCGATCATTCGGGTGCATTCATCGAGTGACAGTGCCATGGGCTTTTCAACCAGCACATGCTTGCCATGTGCTGCTGCGAGGCAAACGTGGTCAGCGTGAAACTGGTGCGGCGATGCTACGTAGATGGCCTGTACGTTCGGGTCGGTACACAGCGCTTGCGCAGAGTTATAAGTGGGCGCATCAAAGTCTTTTTCAAACTGCGCCCTGGCGACCTCAATCGGGTCTGTCGACGCGACCAGCTGGATGCGGCTGTCCTGTGTAAACGTCGGTAGCATGAGCGTGAAGGCGCGGCCGAGGCCTATGACCCCTATTTTCAATTGTGGTTTGTCACGCTCGTTCATAAATCCAGTACCAGTTCAGGCGATTTTGCACGCGACACACAGACCATGATGTGGCCTGTCTTTTCATCATCGCTCAGCACCATGTCGCGGTGCTCCGCCTCGCCTGCAAGCAGGGTAGTTTTGCATGAGCCGCAGGTGCCGCTTTCGCAGGAGCTTGGTATGTGCAGGCCAGCGCCGCGCAGGACTTGCAGAATGGTCTGGTCAGCGGCGACGGCCAGGGTGGTGCCGGTTTTGTGCAGATGTACCGCGAAGGCGGTGTTGGCTGCATAGGTGCTGGCATCAACGCCAAAACTTTCAAAATGCACGCTGCCGGAGGGCCAATGGCCTGACATATCGGCAACCGATTCCATCAGCCCTTTGGGGCCACAGCAGTACACATGCGCTTTAGTAGGGGTTTCAAAAATCGGCCAGAAGTCCAGCGCGTTGTTGATGTCACCGTGGTCATGGTGAAGCTGTACATGCGGGCTAAATTCAGGCGATGTCAGTTCCGGCAGGAAGGCTGTGCTTTGGGCGTCACGTGTGCAGTAAATGAGCTTGAAGTCATCATTCCCTCCGGACTTGAGGTGCCGCATCATCGAGAAGATGGGCGTGATTCCGATACCGCCTGCTACAAACAAAAACTTTTGCGCGCGCGGGTGAAGCTCAAAATTATTGCGCGGCGCGCTGATGGCGAGCGTATCGCCTTCGTGCACAGCATCAGCCATGCTGATGGAGCCACCTCTGCCGCCAGCGTCGCGCTTGACGGCGATCTGGTAAAACTTAGCTTCTGAAGGCGCGCTGCATAGCGAGTAGTTCCTGCGAACGCCACAGGGCACTTCAACCGTCAGGTGCGCACCCGCTGTAAAAGCTGGTAAGGCTTGACCTTGCGTATCATGCAACTCAAACAGGTAAATCCCGCCTGCCAGCTCCGTCTTGCGGGCAACCCGAACTTTGAAGAAATCAGCTTCCGCAGGCGCTATGGCAGCACCTGCGGAGCTGCTAGGGTTAACGATCATCCTCATCTCCATGGGTATTCCGTGGGCATTCTTGACAAATCCGTCAATCATGAATATTCTTAGGTCGCTAAGAATATTCCGATTCATCCGGATTCGCAAGCGGTTTTAAAAATGGCAGGGCTGCCAGGGATTTTGAAGGGCATCTTATATATGTTTACGCACGAAGAAAACGAGCTGCTTTGCCGCGTGCAAGGCAACGCACCGATGGGCCAGCTAATGCGCCGCCACTGGACACCAGTTTGCCTGATTGAAGAAGTCAGCGAGTGCGATGGTACGCCCGTCAAGGCACAGGTGTTTGGCGAAGACCTGGTGGTATTTCGCGATACCAACGGCCGTGTTGGGGTGATGGACGAGTATTGCCCGCACCGCCGCGTATCACTCGTGTTTGGCCGCAATGAGGACTGCGGCCTGCGTTGCCTGTACCACGGCTGGAAGATGGATGTGGACGGCAACGTGCTGGAGATGGTGTCTGAACCCGCAGCCAGTGGTTTTGCACAAAAGGTCAAGCACCTGGCTTACCCGACCACGGAGTGGGGTGGTTTTGTCTGGGCCTACATGGGGCCGCCCGCGACCCAGCCAGAGTTTCAGCCGCCAGCCTGGGCACCCACTGCCGACACAAGGGTCACCATCGCCAAAGTCATCATCCCCTGCAACTGGGCACAGATCCTGGAAGGCGCGATTGATTCGGCGCACAGCTCAAGCCTGCATTCGTCAGACTTTGTACCCGCCAGGGTGGAGGGCGCCGAAGCTACCGAAACCAATTGGTTGCGCCCGTCTACTGACAAGGCACCACGTCTGCAGGTCGACAAGGGGACTTACGGTTTCCGTTATGCCGCCATACGCCGCCCGATTAAAAACGCAGCGGTCAACGACTACGTCAGGTCAACCGTATTTGTAGCGCCGTCGTCAGTACTGATTCCGCCTAACAATTTGTACAACGTAGCCAATATCAACGTGCCGATGGACGATACCAACACCGCGTTTTACTTTATGGCCTGGGGCCACCCAGACACCACACCTTCAACCGATACCTGGCGCAAGTTTCTTTGCCAGGAAATTGGCAAAGACCTGGACGATAAATACGTGCCACTGCGCAACCGTGCCAATCATTTTTGGCAAGATCGCGCAGCCATGAAAGCCGGTAACTTTACTGGTATCACCGGCTTTCCCAATCAAGACCATGCCATGTGGGTCACCATGGGGCCAATCGCTGACCGCACGCATGAGCGCCTGGGCGCCAGCGATATGGCGGTGGTTGAATTTCGCAAACAGATGCTGGAGGCGGTACATGCCTTTCAAAAAGGTGAAGTAGCCATTGGCACTGGCGAGCTGCGTATTCCTGCAAGTGTGGTGGCGTATCAGGCCATCATTCCCAAGACGAGTGATTGGCGCGCATTTGAAGGCAGCTATGTGTGGGACTCGAAACAACCCGCGCTTGAGCCGTCTTATTCCACCTGAAGTACGCTGACCTGAAACTTCGTAAATAACACCAGGAGACATTGCATGAAACCACGCCGCATTCTTTTACTTGTCGCTTCCCTGATGGCTGCCAGTACGCTGGTGTTGCCTACGCTTGCCCGAGCCCAGGGCGTCTATCCGAATCGGCCCATCAAGTTCGTCGTGCCGTATGCGGCAGGCGGCCTGCCCGACACCGTGGCGCGAATTTTTGCGCAGCGCCTGGGGGACAAGCTTGGGCAATCGGTAGTGGTTGATAACCGGCCCGGTGCTAACGGAGTGGTCGCTGCACAGGCGATTGCCACTGCGCCCAAAGATGGCTATACGTTTTTGGTTACCGACGGCTCGATGTTCTCTGTCAACCCCGCGATTTATAAAAACCTGGGTTACGACTACAAGCGCGATTTCATGCCGGTATCGCTCGCGGCAAGAGCCCCGCTGTATCTGGCCTTGAACCCAACGGTTGCAGCCAACACTTTTGCCGAATTCATTGCACTGGTCAAAGCAAAACCTGGTGTACTCAATTACGGCTCTTCCGGTATTGGCAGCACGCACCACTTGACGATGGAAGCCATGAAGGCTTCGCTGGGCCTTCAGATCACGCATGTGCCGTTCAAGGGTACGGGCCAGTCAGTACCAGCGTTGATTGGTGGTCAGGTTGATGTGCTGTTTTCAGCCCTGCCTTCGCTGGCAGGGTTTGTCAAAGGCGGGCAAGTCAAGCTGATTGCCAACAACGCCGCCAGGCGCTCCAGCCAGGAGCCCAACGTTCCGGCCATCGCCGAGACGATTCCCGGCTTTGACTTTGCGCCCATCGTTGGCATTCTGGCTGGCACGGGTACACCAGCCAGCGCGATTGATCGCATCGCCTCAGAGATGGCGTTGATCGTCAAAATGCCGGATGTCATTCAGCTACTTACCAACGCAGGCATAGAGCCGATTGGCAGCGGCCCTGCGGAATACAACAAAGCCATATTGGGTGAAAACGATCGTTTGGCAAAGGCTATCGTAGCGTCAAGCATCAAGCCCGAATAACGAAGCTGAACAACAAACCTCTCACGCTACATGTCAAAACTCAAACTCACTTTCGGCTGCTGGAACTATGATCGCACCCGTGCCCTGATGGACGGCAGCGTACAGCCAGACGGTATTGATTTGAATTACCTCAACATGCCAGTGGAAGAAACGTTTTTTCGCATGTTGCGGCACAAGGAGTTTGATGTGGCCGAGATGTCGCTGTCGTCATACAGCGTGTCGATGTTCAAAGAGCCCAGGCCGTTTGTGGCGATACCGGTTTTCCCGTCGCGGTTTTTTCGTCACTCTTGCATTTACGTCAATGCCAGGTCCGGCATCCGCGAGGCGAAAGACCTGATCGGCAAAAAGGTCGGCAACCCCGAATACCAGATGACTGCACCGGTATGGATACGCGGTATTCTGTCCGATCACTACGGCGTGCCGGTGGACAGCGTGACCTACTACACCGGGGGCGAGGAAGAGCCCGGACGCCTTGAGAAAATCAAGCTTGATCTTCCGCCCAGTATCAAGGTTGTGCCGATAGGCCCCACGCAAACCCTGGCGCAAATGCTGATGGATGGCGAGATTGATGCGTTGTACACAGCCCGCATGCCGTCCAGCTTTTTAAAGGGCGGCGGCAAAGTGAAACGCCTGTTTGAAGACTATGAACAAGTCGAGCGCAACTACTTCAAGGGAACCGGGATGTTCCCCATCATGCACACCGTGGCCATCCGCCGTGAGGTGTATGAGGCTAACCGCTGGGTAGCCCGCTCGTTGATGAAGGCACTCGAAGAGTCGCAGCGCCGTACCTACGAAGACCTGTATGAAACTGCTGCGCTTAAGGTGATGCTACCATGGTTGACCTCGCATGTCGAGCAGGTCAAGCGCGAGATGGGCGAAGACTTCTGGCCCTACGGCTTTGAGAAAAATGAGCAAACCCTGCGCACTTTTTTACGCTATCACTTTGAGCAGGGGCTTTCAAAACGCCTGCTTGAGCCGCATGAGCTGTTTGCACCCGAGTCGCTTGAAGCCTTCAAAATTTAGGCGCTGTCCATTTTGAATGCTATATTTTTAGTAGCTGATGACGCCCGTATTTATTGGTCTGCAGCCCTAAAACAAAGCCAAAAATGATGCCAGACGCGATTTTTGGCTATCTTTTAGCCGGATCAGCGCTGGTTTTGTTTGCGTGCGGTACGCTGGTCACCCAGGCCGCAGCGCAGCGCATTGACTTGGGGCTGGGCTTTTTAATTGCCACCACCATCAATGTAGTATTTGCCGCCTTGGTGCTTGGTGTGCAACTGGCGCTTCGCGCACAGCCGCTTGAGTGGAACGCTCAGGCGCTGTGGCTATTTGTGATTGCTGGTGGCTTCTCAACTTACTTGGGGCGCTGGTTTTTTTATGAGTCTGTGGTGCGCTTTGGGCCGACGCGGGCCAGCGTGTTCCAGGTCAGTAGCCCGCTGTTCACCGCGCTGGTTGCGTGGCTGGTGATGGGTGAAAGCTTGACGCTGCAGTCGCTTGCAGCAGTTGCGCTGACGATTGCTGGCTTGATCTTGGTGAGTTCCACGCCCAATCACTCAATCGCTAAAGTGCCTCCAAAGATTGAGCCCACGCCAAGTGCGGTTGCTGCAGCGCGGCTTGCCAGCCTCAAGCACTACGCGTTGGGGTCAGTACTTGCGATGGGACTGGTCAGCTCATTGGCTTACGCCATCGGCAATGTGCTGCGGGGCGCTGCGATTCGGGCCTGGAACGAACCCGTGCTGGGTGCATTGCTAGGGGCGCTGGCTGGCCTGGGGCTGTACTTCATTTTTAGCCGCGACAAGGCGGCACTGCTGCAGCGTCTACGTCGCGCAGATCGCCAGGGAGTTTTGATTTTTACTTTGCTGGGCGTCACCACCATCATGGCGCAAATTTTCACTATCGCGTCCATGCGCTACATACCGGTGGCTATATCGGCGCTGGTCACGCTGTGCTCCCCACTGCTGGTGTTCCCGCTGAGCTATTGGCTATTTAAAAACAGCGATAGGGTGACAGGCAGAACCGTACTGGGCTGTGCCCTGGCTCTTTCAGGTATTGCCATGATTGTGCTGCGCTGAAAACAGTTTTTCAGCCTCGCCTGGAAGGGTTGAATGTTCGGGTGCAATTCGTTAGGATGCTAAGCACACATAGCAGTTGATTGACAACTCAAGGAGACAAACATGAATAATAATCGCCGCCACTGGATTGGCGCTCTTTGCCTGGCAGCTTGTGCACTGGGCCCATGGAGTGTTCAGCTGACATCTGCGCAAGACTATCCCAGCAAACCCATTCGTATCGTAGTGCCGCTGCCGCCAGGCGGGTCGAATGATGTGTTGGCGCGCGTGTTGGGTCAAAAAATGACCGAGGCGTTTGGCCAGCCTGTGGTGGTTGAAAACAAGCCCGGAGCCGCAGGCAACATTGCCACAGACTACGTGGTCAAGTCAGAAGCCGACGGCTACACCATCGCGATTGCACCGAACCAGACGGTCGCCGTCAATCCGGTGCTCTATCCCAAGCTGCCGTTTGATGTTTCCCGGGACTTGCAGGGCATCACCATGCTGGGCCGTGTGCCCATGGTGCTGGTGGTGTCGTCAAAGGTGTCAGCGAACTCGGTAGCGGAGCTGATTGCGCTGGCCAAGGCCAGCCCGGACAAGCTTTCATACGCATCGGCCGGTTCGGGCAGCCCGCAGCACATGGCCGCTGAAGTTTTCAAATCCATGACGGGAACCAAACTCACGCAGATTCCGTACAAGGGTTCCGCCCCGGCGATGGTGGATGTACTCGGTGGAAATGTGGATGTGATGTTTTGCCCGCTCAACACCGCGCTGCCGCATATCCGCAGCGGCAAACTGCGAGCACTTGGCACAACTGGCACTGCGCGCGTGGCGCTATTGCCAGGTGTTCCGACGATTGCAGAGACGGTTCCAAACTACGAAAGCGATATCTGGATTGGCATGGTCGCACCAGCCAAAACGCCGGCACCCATCATCGCCAGGCTCAATGCAGAGCTGCGCAGGTCGCTTGCCTTGCCCGACGTGCAAAGCAAGCTGGCAGAGCAGGGCATATTTACCGAGTCCAGCACCGCAGCAGACTTCACCAAACTCATCGCTGCTGACCAAAAACGATGGGCGGCAGTCATTAAAGCCGCCAATATTCAACCTGAATAGGCTTCATACCTCTGGACACGCATGACTGATTTTTCGAAACTACCCGTGGTACGCCGCGATATTCCCGCGCCCACTGAAGAAGCCCAGGCGGTGTGGGGCAGCGACGCTATCGCCGAGATGATTCGCGCTCTGGATATTCCCTACTTGCTGCTAAACCCCGGCGCGAGCTTTCGCGGCTTGCACGACAGTTTGGTCAACCACCTGGGCAATGAAAAACCGCAAATGATTGTGGTGTTGCATGAAGAGCACGCGGTGGCTATTGCGCACGGCTACGCCAAGGTAACCGGCAAACCACTCGGCGCCATCCTGCACAGTAATGTCGGCTTGATGCATGGATCAATGGGTATTTTTGATGCGTGGACAGACCGTATGCCAGTGATTGTGTTTGGCGCGACAGGCCCGGTTGATGCCGCCAAGCGCAGACCGTGGATTGACTGGATTCACACCGCACAAGACCAGGCCGCGCTGGTGCGTCACTTTATCAAGTGGGACGCGCAGCCGGCGTCCGTCGCCGCTGCACAAGAGGCTATTTTGCGGGCGGTACAAATCGCTACCACTGCGCCGCGTGGCCCGGTCTATGTGTGCTTTGACGCTGCGTTGCAAGAGTCAAAACTGGATGCGATGCCACCATTGCCGGATATTGTGCGTTACAAGGCAGGGCCGCCTGCGCGGCCATCTGATGAAGCGATTAGTGAAGCGGCTAGCCTGCTGTCAAATGCGCGGCGACCGGTGCTACTGATGGGCCGCGTTTCGCGCAGCGAAGAGGGCTGGGCTGACCGTATCAAGCTCGCTGAAAAACTTAACGCTGAAGTGCTGACTGATTTAAAAGTAGGCGCGGCTTTTCCCACCGCGCACCCTTTGTATGCTGCGCCCGCTGGTACGTTTCTGTCACCGGGCTCCATGGCGGTGATCAAAGACGCGGACGTGGTGCTCAGCCTGGATTGGACAGACCTCGCCGGAACGCTCAAACAAGTGTGGGGCACGCAGGCAGTCGGTAACAAGGTCATTCAGGTTTCAGTTGACCAATACGTGCACAACGGCTGGAGCATGGACCACCAGGGCTTGCCGCCAATGGATGTGTATTTGATGTCTGAACCAGAGCCTGCCGTTAAGCTGTTGATTGACCGTGTGCAGGCTCGCAAACTGGTGGCACACCCGCGCTTGCCAACGCCAGAGGTGACGCCCCTGACACACGGCGTACCGCTCACGGTGCCCATGGTGTCCCAAGCCTTAAAGGCTGCAGTCAAGACCCATGCGCACGGCTACAGCACAAGCTTGATTCGCGCGCCGTTGAGCTGGAGTGGCGAGATGTGGGACATTTCCCACCCATTGGATTATCTGGGATACGAGGGTGGCGGCGGTATCGGCGCGGGCCCCGGCCTGGCCATTGGGTCTGCCCTCGCGCTGAAAGGAAGCCACCGGTTGCCGCTGGCTATCCTGGGTGACGGCGACTACCTGATGGGCGTTAATGCTTTGTGGACGGCATCAAACGCGCAGATCCCGCTGCTCATCATCATTGTTAACAACCGTTCGTATTTCAATGACGAGGTACATCAGGAGCGTGTGGCCCGCCAGCGCGGCCGCCCGGTTGAAAATAAATGGATAGGCCAGCGCATCAGCAACCCGGCACCTGACCTCGCCATGCTGGCGCGCGGCCAGGGTATGCAGGGCATTGGCCCCGTCGAGACGGCGGCTGATCTGGAAAAAGCGCTGGCGGAGGGCATCAAGACGGTTCGCGCAGGTTCGGCCTTTGTCATCGACGTGATTGTCAGCACCGGCTACAGCGCGGCGATGACCGCAGGCTTGACTCGTTCCCAGGATTAATTTTCATTTGACTTCAAGGACGACCCAGCCATGCGCGCAAAAGATATTCCAGCAGGCATATTACCGACTAAAAAAGGCCTTTACTACGGCGGAGCCTGGCACGCGCCCAAAGCTGGCGTGTATGCCGACACGATTAATCCGACCTACAACGAAGCCATCACCACTGCACCGGTGGCAGACGCTGACGATGTGGATGCTGCGGTCAAAGCGGCGCACGCGGCTTTCCCTGCTTGGGCGGCTACTACACCCATCGAACGTGGGCGCTACCTGCGCAAGGCCGCAGCGGTGCTGCGCGAACATGCAACGCCGTTGGCGCAGCTCGATTCGCTGAACAACGGTAACCCGGTTTCTGCGCTGTCTATGGATGCGGGTTTCGCAGCAGACGCGCTGGAGTATTTTGCCGGCCTTGCGACTGAAATCAAAGGCGAAACTATCCCCATGGGGGACGGCAATTTCAACTACACCCTGCAACAACCCCTGGGCGTGGTGGGCCGTATCGTGGCCTACAACCACCCGTTTATGTTTGCAGCGGCCAAGATGGCTGCACCGCTGGCGGCGGGTAACACGGTGGTTGTGAAGTCGCCTGACCAGGCACCGCTTTCCATCTTGCGACTGGCCGAATTGGTGGGCGATATTTTCCCGCCAGGGGTCATCAATTTTTTATGTGGTGGACGTGCCTGTGGCGACGCGATGGGCAGGCACCCCCTGGTGCAAAAAATCACGCTGATTGGCGGTGTACCCACTGGCAAGGCGGTGATGAAAACGGCTGCGGATAACCTCAAGCCGGTGCTGCTGGAATTGGGCGGTAAAAACGCCTTGGTGGCCTACCCCGATGCCGACATCGACAAGCTGGTGTCCGGCATTATTGGCGGTATGAACTTTACCTGGTCAGGCCAGAGCTGCGGCTCGACCAGCCGGGTTTTTCTGCATGAATCTATCCATGATGCGGTGCTTGAGAAAGTCGTCAAGCTGCTGCCCGAGCGGCACAAGCCCGGCATTCCGACCGACCCTAAAACCACCATGGGCTCGCTGGTCAGCAAGGCCCAGCTCGAAAAAGTCAAACGCTATATAGAAGTAGGCCTTGAAGACGGCGGGCGCCTGGTGTGCGGCGGCAAGCAGCCGAGTGATGAGGCCCTGAAAGACGGTTTTTTCTTTGAGGCCACGGTGTTTGCCGACATGAAGCAAACGATGCGGCTGGCGCAGGAAGAAGTGTTTGGCCCCGTGATGTCGGTCTTCAAATGGAGTGACGAAGAGCTGATGTGGATAGATGTGAACAGCGTTGACTTTGGCCTGACCGGGTCAATCTGGACGCAAAACCTGAACACCGCGCACCGTGCTGCACAACGCATTTATACCGGCTATGTGTGGATCAACAATTCGAGCCAGCACTTTGTCGGCGCGCCGTTCGGCGGGGTAAAGCAGTCGGGCATTGGCCGCGAAGAATGCTTCGCGGAATTGCTGGAGTTCACCTACACAAAAAACGTAAACCTGAAGCTGTCTTGAATTGCTTCAGGCTGTGAGCGGGCACACCGGCCAGGCCGATGTGCCCGTCGAACTGAGCCGTTTATTTCGGCAGCAGTACCTTGTTTACAACATGGATCACGCCATTGGACTGAAACACGTCGGCAATTGTCACCGTGGCTGAGGCACCGCCGTCATCGGTGATGAGGATATTCGAGCCGCTCATGCTGGCAACCAGAGTGCCACCCGAGGCGGTCTTGAGCATCGCACGGCCACCGCCGTTGCTGATTTGTCGGCTCAGGTCGGCTGCGCTTATTCGGCCAGGTACGACGTGATAAGTCAGTACTTTCGTCAACGTGGCCTTGTTTTCCGGCTTGAGCAGTGTGGCAACGGTACCAGCAGGCAGCGCATCAAAAGCTGCGTTTACGGGTGCAAACACAGTGAATGGGCCAGGCGATTTGAGCGTGTCCACCAGACCCGCCGCTTTGACAGCCGCAACCAGCGTGGTGTGGTCTTTCGAATTCACGGCATTGTCAATGATGTCCTTGGTTGGAAACATCGCCGCGCCGCCGACCATCACGGTCTTTGGCTCCGACATTTTTGAATCCGACATGGTGGACATGCCGCCGCAAGCGCTGAGGACTGCCGTGGCGCACAAGGTAATAAGTAGTTTTTTCATGGTGATTTTCCTTTGTTGCTTCCTACTGGATAAGCCCGCCAAAAAGCAGACAGCAGCCAGGAAGTTTGACCGCATGGTATTAATACGAATGCCTGGTCTCTTTGGATTCAAGGGTTAACACCCAGTACAAAAACTGACCCCTCCAACCCCTACTTCACCGTAATCTGAATCGTCGAACTCATCGGCGCGCCATACGACTGGTGTGCTCCGTTGGCGAATTGCGACGTCAGCCGGTATTGGCCAGGGGGCAGGGTGATCATGGCTTCAGTCTGGCCAGCGCCAAAGTGCCTGTGCTGGTCATCAAATGAAACCGACTCGCCTGCGGGCACTGGCATTTTGTTGATAAGCAAATGGTTGTGGCCGCTGTCTTTCACGATTTCGCCCGCTGGCGCAACCGCCATACCCGTTACGCCAAATCTCACTTTAAAGGTGGTAGCCACGGTGGCTCCGTTGGCTGGTTCAAGCAGCGCGACGGATTGACTGGGTGCCATCGTGCCGCAGGCGGCGAGCAGGCCAAGGGTAAGTGCCGCGATTGAAGTATTCGCCAGCAGGCGTGTATGAGTTGCGGCAAATGCCATGAAAATCTCCAGTTGGGTAGCAGGTTCCGGACTGTTGAGATGAACAGTCTGATTTACAAGATAGCAGCAGAGCAAGGCGTCGGTACCCCCCCAAAACCCTGAAGACACAGAGCGCGTCCAAGTGCGTGTTTACCGCGATGCCCTGCTCAGGGCCGAAGGTAAGCCCAGCCTTCACCCTGCTTTTTCATGATCTCGATCACGCCCGCGTTAACGTAGCTGATGCCGCCCAACATGTCATCTTTGGTGAGCTTTTGGCCCTGCATGGTGTTCTCGCAAGCGACGATTTTGATATTGGCTTTCATGGCCTCTGCGATGCGCGAGCCCGTGGGCGATTCAAGTTTGAGCATGCTGATGCCCGGGCCGTACACCACGATTTCGATGTCGACATTGGCCGCGCCCAAGTCGTCTTGTACATTTTTCGCATTGTTAAGCGCGAGGTTCCATTTCGCCGGGTCGTTATCACTGACCTGAATCACAAGTCCTTGACGTTTTTTGCCTGCGGCGCCCACAGATTGGGCGTGAGCAGCTATCAAAAATGGAGCAACTACGGCCAGCGATGCTATGCCCCCGGCCTGGATAAAAATTCTGCGTTTCATGGGTCGATGTCTCTCGTGTGTCAGGCCAGTATATAGACGCTCAGGCGATTTTGGGAATTTCAAAGCATAGCGCG
>JBBRQQ010000075.1:0-13324 GCA_038226155.1 Burkholderiales bacterium | reverse complement strand
GGGTTCCGGGGGTGTTCCGGGAGAAAAAAGGGCGTTTGACAAGCCTATCCCCCGCGGCGATCACGGCGTTGATAGCGGGCGAAGTGCAAATGGCGTTTCTTTCGCTGCCGCCGTGCGTGCCGCTGATTCAGAGCGGGCGCCTGCGCGGCATCGCAATCGGCAGCGCGCGGCGCTCGCAGGCGGTGCCGGAACTGCCGACCGTGGCCGAATCCGGCCTGCCGGGTTTCGACGTGTCGGCGTGGAACGGGATCCTCGCGCCGCGCCGTTTGCCGCGTCCGCTCGTCGCCAAACTCAACCGCGAGTTCAACCGCATCGTCGACAATCCGGACGTCAAAGACAAAGCGCTCGCGCAGGGCACCGAACTCGAGAGCCGAACGCCGGAGCAGTTCGGAGATTTTCTCGTCGCGCAGACCACAAAGTGGGTCAAGGTCGCGAAGGCGGCGGGAATGCGCGCGGATTAATTTTGGCGTCGGCCTGCAATGGAGATGGTCATAACAATCTGCGGATTGAATTGACCCATCCCCATCCCGGCCTCCCCCTTGAAGCGGAAGGAGAGTATAGTTCTACGAATATTTAACGAAGGGGAGATTCACATGACACGTACGCTGAATGCAGCAGCCGCCATGCTTGCGCTCGCACTCATGGCAGCGTGCGCGACCACGTCCGACGGCGACAAGCTGCGCCAGGGCTATTTCTTCGTCGGCGGGCGCTACGTCGAGACCGACAAGGGCCCGCTGATGGCGCGCCAGATGTACGTCGAGTACTACTTCCCGACGACGCAGACGCATCCGTATCCGATCGTGATGATTCACGGCGCCGCGCAGACCGGCACTAATTTCACCGGCACGCCCGACGGCCGCAAAGGCTGGGCGCAATTTTTCGTCGAGCGCGGCTACGCCGTCTACGTAATCGACCAGCCGGCGCGCGGACGCTCCGCATACCTCGATACGCTCGGCCCCAACATCCGCTTTTCTTCAGCGCAGCTCGAGCAGCGCTTCACCGCGCATGAGAAATTCAACCTGTGGCCGCAGGCGAAGCTGCACACGCAATGGCCGGGCTCGGGACAGCGCGGTGATCCGACGTTCGATCAGTTCTACGCGTCGCAGGTCCAGTACATCGGCACCAATGCCGTCACGCAGGAGCTCAATCGCGATGCGGGCGCGGCGCTGCTCGACAAGATCGGTCCCGCGATCATCATGACGCATTCGCAGTCGGGCGCCATTGGCTGGCCGATCGCCGACGCGCGGCCGAAGCTCGTCAAGGGCATCATCGCCGCCGAGCCGAGCGGTCCGCCGTTCGCGGATGCGGTGTTCAGCAGTACGCCTTCGCGATTGTGGGGCGTGACGGATATTCCGATGACGTACGATCCGCCGATTACCGAGGCCAAGCAGCTTTCCGTCGTGCAGCAGGCGACCGCCGATGGCCCCAATCTCGAGCGCTGCCGCATGCAGGCGGAGCCCGCGCGCCGGCTGCCGACGCTCGCCGGAATTCCGATCCTGATCATCGCCACCGAATCGTCATACCACGCGGTGTACGATCATTGCACGTCGAAATACCTCGCGCAGGCGGGCGTGCCGAACACTTTCGTGCGGCTCGAAGAAGTCGGTATTCGCGGCAACGGGCACATGCTGATGATCGAGAAGAACAATCTCGAGATCGCCGACTTCATCGCGAAGTGGGTCGAGAAGAGCATTAAGTAACAAACGCGTAAGCGCTATTCTCACCTTCCCCTTGAAGGGTAGGATGAGGCCAGCGCTGATGGCATTTACGGCGCGCGCGCCGCCCCGCGCGACGTAAATGCCATTATATTGCCATTTTGATAGATCAAATCTGGCTTTAGCCTAATAAATACGGGCATAACCAGCTACAAAATCAGTAGCAAGTGTCTGGCTGCCCGCTAACCAAAAAATGACCCAGCGACTGTAGCCAAGCGCTGGGCTGCCTGGGCTTGCGGCCCGCTGATACGCTGGCTGGGGCATGCAAAGTTGAGAATGCCGACGCATCGATCGCCTGCCAACACAGGCACATTGATGATGGACTGCACACCCAGGCTCATCATCAGCGTCGCATCGGCAAAGTAGCGCTCCAGCTCAGAGCGGCCCTGGCATATCAGCGTTTGTTGGTCTAGCAGCACCGTTTGACCCCACTCGGTGCCCTGCTTGTCTTTAAGGCCACCGACCGGGTAGGCCGCCGGGTTGGAAGAGTACAGGCGGCGCACGCGCAGCGGGTTCAGCTCAGCCGCGTTCACACTGAACAGGCAGTGGCCTACCAAGGAACGACCTGCCGCGTCAAGCAGCGCAAAAAGTTCTGCTGGCGTGGCACATTGCTGCGCGCGCGCTAGCCACGGGTCAATCGGGTCGAGGTGCGGCAGGGCCATGGCCAGTGCCGTTCAATCCAGACGAGCAGCAGAGGTACGCAGCCAGCCCAGCCCTGCCGAAGTACCGCCTGGCTGGCCGCCTTTTAGCGGGCGGTATTCACAACCGACCCAGCCTTGCCAGCCGCAGGCGGCAGCGACCTCATCGATCACAGCAAACAAATACGGGTAGTTAAGCTCGCCTATATCGGGCTCGTGGCGCTCGGGTACGCCTGCGATTTGAAAGTGGCCCACTGCGCCTGTGGGCAGGTATTTGCGGATTTTGCTGGCCACATCGCCTTCCACAATCTGGCAGTGGTACAAATCCATTTGTACCTTGAGGTTGGGCGCACCGACCTCGGCAATGATGTCGTGCGCGTGGTCCTGGCGATTCAGAAAAAAGCGTGGAATGTCGCGCGTGTTGATAGGCTCCATCAGCACATCGCGGCCATGCCGGGCGGACAGGTCTGCTGCCCAGCGCAGGTTGGCGATGTAGGTGGCTTGCGCTTGTTCGCGCGTTACGCCATTGGGTATCCAGCCGGCCATCAGGTGGATGCGCGGGCAAGCCAGCGCCTCGGCATAGTCGAGGGCCAGCACCACCCCGGCTTTAAATTCGTCTTCACGGCCCGGTACAGCTGCCGTGCCGCGGTCGCCCGCTACGTCCCATGCGTGGCTGATGGATGCTGTATCGACACCGCCGGGCGGCGCGTTGAACAGCACCTGCTGCAAGCCATACGTCTTTAGTTTTTGCGCCAACTCTTGTTTGCTAAACGCGTAGGGAAAAAGATATTCAACCGCCTTGAAGCCGTCTTGTGCAGCAGCGGCAAAGCGCTGCATAAAGGGCAGCTCGGGGTACATCATCGACAGGTTGGCAGCGAATTGAGGCATCGTTAATCAGGCTTAAAAATTGGCTTGTAAGGAGTTGAAAAAATTACCAACGTGCGCCAAAGCTTGTGCGCAGCTCGTCGATCTGCGCATCACTGAGGTGAGCGATGGGAGAGCCGCTGTATCCCTTATGCAGCAACACCAGGCGTGCTGTTTCTTCAAGCTCTTCCAGGGCAGCCATGGCATTGGCGGGGCTGTCATGCCACACGTTGGGACCAAGGCGAGCCAGCATCACAGCCCGAATCGGCGTACCCTGCGCGCCGTAGCGGGCGATAGTTTGTGCAACGACTTCAGCCGCTGCTGCATCACCAGGGCGGTGATATGGCACCAGCGGAACATGGCCGACTTTCATGACGAAATACGGCGTGATGGGGGGCAACAGCTCAACTTGCTGGCTCTGCAAACTCAAAGCCACAGCTTGCGTGCTGTGGGTGTGGATGATGCAGCTTGTAGCTTCGTCAAACTGGCAGGCTTGTGCATAAATGCGTTGGTGCAGCAACATGGTTTTGCTGGCACGGTCACCACTGATTTGCTGGCCGTTTCCATCGAGTCGGGCTAACCGGGAAGGATCTAAAAACCCCAGGCAAGCATCGGTGGGTGTGATTAAAAATCCATCATCAAGCCGCACACTGATATTGCCAGCAGTCGCGTGGACGTAGCCCCGGTCAAAGAGGCTTTTGCCGACTCTGCAGATCTCTTGCCGGGCGGTGGTTTCTTGTGACGTCATCATGCCAGCATGGTAAATGCTTTGCGCATGAAATCGTCAGAGCCAAAGTTGCCTGACTTCAAAGTCAGATGCAGAGCACCACCGGGCGCCAGTGCGCAGCTGGAGTAGCACCACGGCACACCAGGATCAATTTGCGGGCCGATTTGCATTTGCGTGATGCCCAGGGCCTGCACGCAAGCACCTGATGTTTCGCCGCCCGCAATCACCAACTGCCCGACACCCAGCTTGACCAGCCCCACTGCAATAGCCGCCAGCGTCCGCTCAACCATGGCCCCGGCCTCTAGTGCACCGAGCTGGCCTTGCACAGCTTTAACGGCATGGCTATCAGCAGTGGAATAAATCAGCACCGGGCCAGTTTTAAGCAATGGAGCAGCCCACGCCAGCACTTGCGCAGCCACTTCTTCACCTTCTGCCATGCGCAAAGGGTCTAGCGCCATAGCAGGCCTGCCGCTGGCGATGAAATGCGCTACCTGGTCGTTGGTCGCCAACGAGCAACTGCCCGACACCACCGCTTGCAAACCGGTGGCGGGTGGCAATCGACTGGCCTGGCTTGATGGCGTGATGCCAAAGTTGGCAGGCAAACCAATCGCAACGCCTGAACCTGCAGTGACCAATGGCATGCCTTTAAGGGCTGGCCCCAGGCACAACAAATCGTCGTTAGAAGTCGCATCCACAATCGCGACGCCAATGCCAGCGGCTTTGAGTTGCGTAATGCGCTCACGCACCGCTACCTCGCCACGCGCCACAACGCTGTAATCAATCAAACCCACACTGCGTTTGGTTTGCGACTGCATCACGCGCACCAGGTTCGCATCATTCATCGGCGTGAGCGGGTGGTTTTGCATGCCGCTTTCATTGAGCAGCACCTCGCCCACAAACAAATAGCCCTTAAAGACTGTGCGCTTGTTGTCAGGGAACGCGGGCGTCGCAATAGTGAAGTCGGTTTGTAGCGCGTCCATCAACGCCTCTGTCACCGGGCCAATATTGCCTTCAGGCGTGCTGTCAAAGGTAGAGCAATACTTGAAGTAAATTTGGCTAGCCCCCTGCGATTGCAGCCACGCAAGAGCAGCAAGTGACTCGGCAATCGCATCCGCAGCGGGCACAGTACGTGACTTGAGGGCCACCACCACGGCATCAACCTCAACATCGAGTGGGTGCGTCGGTATGCCGATGGTTTGCACCACACGCATGCCAGATCGAACGAGATTGTTGGCCAAATCGGTCGCGCCCGTGAAGTCGTCAGCAATACAACCAAGGTAAATATTGTTCTCGGGCTTCATGGCTTTTTCGGCAGCTCAATACCCGGGAATATTTTGATGACCGCACTGTCGTCTTCCCGTGCAAAGCCTGCTGTTGATGCCTGCATAAACATTTGATGTGCGGTAGATGACAGCGGCAGCGGGAACTTGCTGACCCGTGCCATGTCGAGCACCAGCCCCAGGTCTTTGACAAAAATATCAACCGCAGAGAGCGGCGTGTAGTCAGCCGCCAGAACATGGGCCATGCGGTTTTCAAACATCCAGCTGTTGCCAGCGCTGTGGGTGATGACCTCATACAGCGCCGCTGCATCAACCCCTTCACGCAGGCCGAGTGCCATGGCCTCAGCTGCTGCGGCAATGTGCACACCCGCCAGCAACTGGTTGATGATTTTGACCTTGCTGCCTGCCCCTGCCGAATCACCCAGCTTGTAAACCTTGCCTGCCATGGCGTTCAACACCGCTTCAGCTTTGGCGTAGGCCGCTGGTGCGCCTGCAGTCATCATGGTCATCTCGCCGCTGGCGGCCTTGGCTGCCCCACCTGAAATAGGGGCGTCGATGTAGAGCAAACTCAAGTCGTTCAAACGCTTTTCAAGCGCAATAGACCAGTTGGGGTCTACCGTAGAGCACATCACAAAGGTGCTGCCCGGCTTCATGGCACTAGCGCAAGAGTCCTGGCCAAACAACACGCTTTCAGTTTGCGCAGCATTGACGACGACCGACACCACCACATCACAGGTAGCGCCAAGTTCGGCCAGCGAATTGCAAGCCACACCGCCACCCTCAGCAAACGCGCTGGCGACATCAGAACGCACATCGAAGACGTGCAACTGGTAACCCGCCCGCCGCAGCGACTGCGCCATACCGCACCCCATGGCGCCCAGACCAATCAACCCTACGTGCTTGTTCATAGCCGACCTCTTTTTTTGTTCAATCCAGCAAAATATTGGCGTAGACGGGCGTCGGTGCTACTGCACCGCATGTTTGTAGGCGTGAAATCACGCCTAGAACAAACGCCAGCTTATCGGGGTGTAGGTGTAAGACGTACCCACCTTGCGTACATGCCCAATTCCCGGGAAAGGCAAGTGCACGGCAGCTATCAGGATGTCTTCTTTGGCAACCATGTCAAAAATCTCCTGCCTTGAACCGCGTGCCCTGGGCTGTTGCCAGTCAAAGGCGATGGTCACTTCGGGCCTTGGGAACTGCACCGGTGCCACATGAATCAGGTCGCCGATGGCCAGCATTCTGGCCGTGCCCGAAGTCACCATAAAGCAACTATGGCCGGGTGTGTGGCCAATGGCTGGCACTGATTTGATACCGGGTGTGAGCTCGGCACCCAGGGCAAATGACGTCAGCCTGTCGCCGTAAGCCGCTTTGGCACGCTTTGCCGCTACAAACCTGCCCTTTTGATCTGGTGGCGCGGCCGCCTCAACCTCGGCGCTTCCCCAGAACTCGACATCATCCCTGGCCACCCGCAAAATAGCATTGGGGAAAAAGGCCGCGCCCTCCGGCGTCACTGCACCATGCAAGTGATCACCATGCATGTGGGTGATGTAAACCTCGTCAATTTGGGCGGGGTCTACGCCGGCAGCAGCCAGCCCCAGGGGTAGTCGCCCTGCGTTGGGACCAATGAGCTTGGCGCCCCCGGTGTCAAGCAGGATTAATTTTTCACCGGTGTTCACAAGAAACGTATTGACGGGGGTACGGAGCGGCCCATAGGGAAGTTGGGCGGCCTCCAGCAGATTTTTTACCTGCTCTGGCGGCGCATTCAGAAGCTTAGGGTCTACATCGATGAAACCATCCAGAATGGTCGTGACCTCAAACGCGCCCAGCTTCATCCGGTGCACGCTGACCATCTGGCTATTCGCCATGGGCGCCTTGGCGATAGCAGCGGGAAGTTGCGTGGCCAGCAAACTTGCGCCTGTGGCTTTGAGAATGTCGCGTCGTTGAATGGTCCGTTGAATAAGCATTTGGGTCTCCTGGAAGTTGATATTGATCTGTTAGTCGGCTTGTGCGCCGGACTCTCGCGCTACCTTGACCCACTTGTCTACTTCAGCTGCGACAAAGGCCTTCAGTTCAGACGGTGTTGTGGACATCGGCGTCGCACCAGTGGCCGCTATTTTTTCGATGAACGCCTGATCTTTGAGAATGTCTGTGACTTCCCGATTCAGGCGATCAATGACAGAAAGCGGTGTTCCCGCAGGCGCAAACAAGCCAAACCACACCGTCTGCTCAAAAGCCAAACCCGCCTCTTTCATGGTGGGCACTTCGGGCAGCGTTTTAGAACGCGTCCTGGTGGTCACCGCCAGGGGACGCAGCTTGCCGGCACGCACAAGCGCCATGGCGGGCGGCAGATTGCTGATCATCACACTGACCCGCTGGGCAGACACGTCACCCAAGGCCTGCTGAACGTCCTTATAGGGAACATGGCGCATCTTCAAACCCGTGAGAAGGTTCATGTACTCACCCGCCAGATGCGAGGAACTGCCGTTCCCGCCCGAAGAAAAAGTAATTTTTTCACCCTCTTTGCGTGCGTAATCTATAAACTCTTTCAGGTTTTTGACGGGCAGATCTGCAGAAACCGTCATCACGCTCGGGGTGATGGCAACCATACCAATCGCTTCAAAATCCTTCACCGGGTTGTAGGCCAATTTGGGGTAAACGCCCACATTCATGGCGTGCGAGCCAATATTGCCCATCACCAAGGTGTAGCCATCGGGCGGGGCTTTGGCAACGATGTCAGAACCCAGGGAGCCTCCGGCACCCGGCTTGTTTTCAGCCACCACCGGCTGACCCAGGCGTTTTTGCAGCTCAATGCCCAGCAAGCGGGTCATGATGTCGGGCGCCGACCCTGCTGCCGAAGGCACCACAATCTTGATGGCCTTGGTGGGCCAGGCCTGCGCGTGTGCCACTGGGCCTAGCAGACACATCCACAGTACTGATATGAGGATTCGTTTCATAGGGTGAAGGCTCCCGGTTAAAAGCTCTTGAAAAGTGTGATAAATTAATCAGGTCATCCTACAACTTTAGGTGTGCCTCAAGGCTTGGGACTTACCCCAGTGACGTCTACGAGGTAAGGGGTTTCGGGACAGCTGACAGCAGCGCGTGTGCCAGCGCTACACCTTCTTGCTGCCAAAAAGCAGGGTCTGCCTGCTCAATGCGCTTGATGGCATTGTCCATATGGCGAGCTGCCGCCTTGCGCGCCTTGAGCGGGTCGCCCGCCTCTATCGCCGCAGTAATCGTCTCATGCTCATCGCACACCTGCTGGGCAAAGTCGGCGCGCCGGGCCTCGTTGGCCCGCGTGACACGCGTGGCGCCTTGCAAAAATTGCCGCAGGTAATCCAGCGTACTTATCAAAAAAGGGTTTTTAGCGGCATCCGCAATGGCCCGGTGGTAATTGACATCTTCCTCAACGCCATCGCCACCGCCCTGCACCGCTTTTGCCAAAGCGCGTATCGATTGGCGCAAGCGCCGCAGGTCAGCAGCAGTGCGGCGCTGGGCGGCAAGAGCCGCAACCTCCGCCTCAAGAGCACGCCGCATTTCCACCATCTGGATTACGGCCTGCCTGGAGCCGACCGACCCTGCATCAAAACTCAGCGGCGAAAAACCTGGCTCGCACACAAAAACACCGCTGCCCTGGCGCGACTCCAGCAATCCCAATGACTTCAGGCGCGATACCGCTTCACGCACAACGGTTCGGCTGACACCCATTTGAACAACCAGCACCGCCTCGGTCGGTAACTTGTCACCCGGCAAGATACGGCCAGACTGAATTTCACGACTCAAAGACTCAGCCACTTGGAGTGACAGTTGCACACCCGGTTTAACGGCCTGAAATTGCTGGGTCATATCGGCCGATTTTGTTGTTCACTTAGGCAAGAACCGAGCGGTTCAGCCAGATTTCCGGAATTGAAGGATAGAAACTCCAAGCGCATAGTCCAAAGTATCGCACCCTGAACGGGGCGCGGTAATACACGTTCCGCCCAGTGGCGATTCTCAATTCCCCAGAACTTGCTGCGTATCAGCACCGGCAATGCGTCTGGCTCCTCCAGCTATAGTCTCACCCCGGCTCGGTCTGCCAACCCCGTTCTCAGGTTAAGCAGCCTTTCCATTCGGTACGCCTCCCAGATCTAGCATTAACGACCGTGACCAAACTTAAGGAAAAAAATTTGTAAAGGGTTTTTACCAATTTGCATACGAATGCAAGACTTCAAAATTTTGCTTCTCAGGTTCACCATGCCATCGAAACACATCAAGGTAGCCTGCAAATTGGTGCAGCGCCAGTCTGTACGAGTTAGACACCTGAAGTAAACCCGTCTTTTAATTTTTAAACATCACGGAGACTTTTATGACCCTTTGTAAACGAACAACCCTGCATCACTTATGCGCTTTGGCTATGGCGCTGGCTGCACCACTCGCCAACGCGCAGGCGTGGCCGAGCAAAGCCGTGAAGTACGTGGTGCCGTTTTCACCGGGTGGCGTGTCTGACGGCGTGGCGCGCCTGATAGCGCAACACTTAAGCGAAAAGTTGGGGCAACCGGTAGTCATTGACAACAAACCTGGTGTGTCGGGCATAGTGGGTACGCAAGCCGTTGCACGCGCCCCCGCAGATGGCTACACGTTAATGGGCGGCACCATCACCACGCATGCGGTGAATCCTTTCTTCACCAAAAACCTCGGCTATGAGCCTGTCAAGGATTTTGTACCTTTGAGCCTCATAGGTATGGTCAGCAATGTACTGGTAGTGCCCAGTGACAGCCGTTTTAGTTCGGTCCAGCAAATTGTTGCAGAGCTGAAAGCCAAGCCTGACAGCCTCACCTACGGCACTGCCGGTGCGGGTACATCGCAACATTTGTCAGGGCAGCTGTTTCAGGGCATCACCGGCACGCGTATGCGGCAAATTATTTATAAAGGCGGCTCCCAAGCCATGGTCGATTTGATAGGCGGACAAATTGACATGGTGTTTGAAACCGTGGCCGCCGCCAGGCCCATGATCGATGGCAAGCGCGTGAAAGTATTGGGTGTCACGTCAAAAACGCACCTTGCCAGCTTGCCTGGCGTACCCACCCTGGCCGAGGCAGGTGTACCTAACTTTGAGATGCAGTCATGGCAAGGCGTATTTGCGCCAGCTGGTACGCCCAAGCCCATTGTGGACAGGCTGAACAAAGAGCTGACAGCTATCGTCGCACTTCCTGACGTGCAAGCCAAACTGCGCAACATGGGGGTTGAGCCTGATGGGCGCGGCCCCGCGGCGTTTGCCGAGTTTCAATTGGCAGAAGTTGCGAAATGGGGCAAAGTCATCAAAGACGCTGGCATACAAGCCGAGTGAACATTTATATCGAAAAAAATGAAGGCCCACAATGCTCAAACTCTTGAATAAGTCGTTCAGATCAACCGTTTCCATTGCACTCATGGGTGCAGCAGCCATGACAAGCGAATACGCCCAGGCGCAGGCACCAGCTGGCTACCCCCAATCAGGTCGGGTAGTGATTGTTGTGCCGTTTGCACCGGGTGGAGCGACAGACATCATTGCCCGTCTGGTTGCCGACGAGCTGGGTAAACGCTGGAGTACCGCAGTGGTGGTCGACAACAAAGCCGGCGCGGGCGGCGGCATTGGCACTGAATTCGTGGCGCGCGCTAGGCCAGACGGCTACACACTGCTGCTGGGCACACAAACCGCACTGGCTGTTAATCCCAGCCTGTTAAAAAAGATCAGTTACAACGTCGACAAAGACTTTGCGCCCATCACACAACTGGCCAGCACACCGCTGGTTTTGTTGGCCAGTAACAAGTCTGGCGCGCGCAGCATGCAAGAGCTGGTTTCAGCGATTAAAACCAGGCCTGATGCCTTGTCTTACGGCACTAGCGGAAATGGCACGTCGCAACATTTAACCGCGCTGATGCTTCTCAACCGCATTGGCGGCAAGGCCGTGCACATACCCTACAAAGGCAGCAGCCAGTCGCTTGTTGACCTGGCGGGCAACCAGATTGACATGCAGTTTGACAACATGACCACTGCGCTGGCTTTTGCGAAAAACGGCCAGGCCAAAGCGCTTGCCGTTACGAGCCTGGTGCGTTCACCACTTCAAGCTGATTTGCCGACGGTGGCCGAGTCGGGTGTGCCGGGCTTCGAGGCGGCGACCTGGCTTGGCTTGCTCGCCCCCGGCGGTACGCCGCCTGCTGTGGTGGCCTACCTGAACAAAGAAGTGGTGGCTATTCTTGAAGCGCCTGATGTCAAAGCCAAACTTGCAGCGCAAGGTTTCACGCCCAGGCCGATGGCGGCCGATGCCTTTCGCAAATTCATTCAAGACGAAACTGTCAAGTTTGCAGACCTGATTAAAGTCAACAACATCACCATTGAATAAAGCTTCAGACATGACAACTGAACTCCTCCATCACCACCCCCTGGACACCCGGTTTCCGGCCATGCTGCGCAGCGACAAGCACCTGAGCGGTATCTTCAATGCCCTTCCCTGCCCTGGCATTGTTGAGATGTGCGCCTACGCAGGTTTTGACTTTGTCATCATCGATAACGAGCACGGCAGCGCAGGGTTTGAGACGACCGAAAACATGCTGCGCGCCGCACGTGCCAGCGGCATCGTGCCAGTCGTACGCTGTCTGGAGCACGATATCTCACGCGTTCTTGACATGGGTGCCAGTGCAGTGCAGATACCCATGGTCAACACCGCAGCCCATGCACGGGCACTGGTGCAACAAGTGCGCTACCCCGGCTTGGGGCAAAGTGCGGGCAGCCGCGGCTGCGCTTTTAGCTCCCGCGCCGCAGGTTACGGCGCATTTGGTGGTTCGGCGCACACCCAGCGCAGCAACGAGGGCATTGCGCTTATCGTGATGTTAGAAACTGCCGAGGCCATTGCCAACGCCCGCGAAATCGCATCAGTTGAAGGTATTGACGCGGTGTTTGTCGGGCCCAATGATTTAGCGTATTCCATGGGTTTTGAGGGCAACTGGGCCGAGCCCAAGGTAGCGGCAGCGATTGAGCAAGCCCTGCGTGCAGTTGCCAAAGCTGGCAAATGTGGAGGAACGATTGCACTGACGGCGGAGGATCAAAACAAATATGCGGCGATGGGTGCGCGCTACTTTGCAACTGTCACCACCAGCTTGATAACCAGCGCTTTCAAACAAGCCGCGGAAACCGGCCGCTCCAGGGATCCGGGCATTGCGTATTGATCGCCCTTAAGCGTAGGCCCGCTGCGCCAAAACCTTGGCCAGCAGCGCCGCTGGGTCAATCAAACTGATGTCGGCCATGCCCGGTAGGGCGTGCAGGGCCAGCGGTATCTCGGTGCAACCAAGTATCAAAGTTTGCAGGCCGTGCCGCGTGGCCAGCCTATGAGCGACGCTGGCAAAGCAATCACTGGCCAGCGCCATATTACCGACTTTCACGCCCTGGAAGATACCGTGCATCAGGCTTTCTTGCTCTTCTGGCGTGGGCACATGACACACCACGCCGACGCGGCGCAGGGCTTCGTCGTACAAGCCTGCCCGGTAAGTGCCTTGCGTGGCGAGCAAACCCACCTCACGCACACCCGAATCGGCCAGCGTGCGCGCCACCTCGCGTGCTACATGCAGCACCTCAAGCTGTGGAAAGCGCTCCTGCAAAGCGCCGTGCCAGGCGTGTGCAGTATTGCAGGCCACTGCCACAGCCGTGGCGCCGAGTGCGGCCAGTTTGCCCATGGCCTGCAACATCGGCTCTAGCGGTTGATGCCCGCCAAAGCCCAGCGGCCCCAGGGCCGTGCTGCGGTCAGGCACTGGCACCTGCGCCAGCCAATGTTCGGGAAAGGCCTGATCCGACACGGTAATGCCTTTTCCGCGCATGTGCTGAGCGCAGGCCTGCACGAACAGTCGCACAAAGTCAGCCCCCGCGGCTGGACCCATGCCGCCCAGAATGCCAACGGTTCGCGTTTGGTTCATACAGATGCCTTGCCCGAATGCCTTACCTACCAACGCTTACAGCGCAGGCTTGTCGGTCGGTGTTTTCAGGTTGGCTTTGAGTTCTGCAGACATTGGCAGGCCTAGGTTCACGCCCTTTGGCACGATAGCTGACTCAAACCACTTGGAGTACAGCTTTGCAAATTCACCCGACTT
>JBBRQQ010000074.1:0-13390 GCA_038226155.1 Burkholderiales bacterium | reverse complement strand
TTCAAACGTGTAACCACCTCGGGCGATGTATTGCGGGGCGCATAAAAGCCATGCGTAGTGCCCGCATCGAACCCTTTGAGTCCGGCCTCACTCAAGGTCGGTATGTCCGGGAATAAGGATGAGCGCGCCGGCACGGCAACTGCAAGCATGCGTAGCTTGCCGGCACGCACATGACTGAGGGCGATACCAGGATCGAAATAAAAGTCGATTTGCCCGGCGAGCAGATCCTGCAAGGCCAGTGAGGCACCACGATAGGGAACATGCACGGCAAAGACGCCAGCTTGACTCTTGAGCATCTCACCGGCCAGATGCAAGCCAGACCCGTTGCCAGCCGAACCATAAGAAAGCTTTCCGGGGTGGGCTTTCAGGTAAGCCAGAAATTCCTGAACATTTTTCACCGGCAAGTCCGGCCTGACGACGAGGAACAGCACGATCCTCGCCGCAGCAGCGACGGGTACGAGGTCCTTGGCCGTGTCGTAAGGAATTTTGGAATAGATGAACGGACTCGTGGTGATGGTGTTACCCGCTGTCATCAGCAAGGTGTAGCCATCCGCGGGCGCTTTGGTGACTATCTCGGCGCCGATGATGCCAGTGGCCCCTGCCCGGTTTTCTACTATCACCGGCTGACCGAGGGCCTGTTGCAGGGGTAGCGACACCGCGCGCGCCAGCACGTCCGGCGAACTGCCCGGCGGAAAATTTACGACTAACCGTACCGGCTGGTTCGGCCAGCCGTCGAGCTGGGCCAATGCAGCGCACGGAACGCCGAGCGCCGCGGCCACGCCGAGGCCAGCGCCAGCAAGCATGCCGCGGCGAACGTAAAAAGGGCTGGAACCTTGCATGGGAACCTCCTGGGGTGGACCTCGACGGCTTGGTACAACCGGGGCTAGAGTCCGGAAAAATCAGACGGCGCAGGCCACCGCGTCTTCGTAGTTGCAGGCGCTGGTTTTCTCGGGCTCGAAAATATCGCGATCTTCCACCCATTTGTGAGTGCTTTCGTACAACTCGCGAGTGTAGGGCTCGAACACAATGCGCTCGCCAGGACCGAAGCGGCGCACATCCACCCGCTTTGCATGCCGCTCGGGCAGTTCATTGGAATAGAAATGCGTGTAGGCCTGATGCATTTGATCAATGTCGGCCTGCGCGCGGCGAAGCGCCCGGTAATACTTGCGCACATCTTCGTGATCCACGCCGGGCGGAATCATGGCCGTGATCATGAAAGTTACATCCAGAATTTTGCGGAATCCCAGCTGTTCGAGAATGTAGTACTGCATGCCGAACAGCGTCGCAGCAGGGGCCAGTCCATTCAAAAGCTGATCGACACGGTCGGAGGGACTGCCGCCGAATTTCAGCTTGATCCGGTCGGCGGGCATGAAAACTTCCAGGCCCTGGATGGTGGTGTAGTGGCTTCCCGATTGATAGCCGACGTGAACGTCGACGCCTGCAAGGTCTTCAGGTTTGCGAATCGGAGAATTCTCCGGGACAAAAATTGCGCAGGGCGAAATCGAATAGGCCTCGCCCCAGAGTTGACCGTGTTGGGCCGACGCGGCCATGTTAACCGTCCAGTGGCAGGCACAACTGACCGAGGCATCGCGCCCCTCCTCATAGGTCTGGAAAGCACCCTGCAGATTATCGGGCACGCTGGCACCCTTGATATCAGCTGTCTTGTCCACCGCCATCTTGCTCAACAGCGAATGCGGGGTCAGTTTGTAATCAAGGCCTTCGAGCTTGAAATATCCCTTGGCATCGGCAATCCATTCCTGCAAACGTCCGTGTGTATTGACTACAAATTGTCCCATAACGGTGTCTCCTTGTATGAGGTCCATGTTAGCCTCCTCCAGCGCCGCGCCGTGAAAAGGGTGGGCGGCTAACCCTTTGAGGTACTGGCGCGAAGTTTATTGCCTGACATGGTAATTCTTCTATACAACTATCGTTGCATAGTGCAAACTGACATTAGTTGCTTCGAACTCATGTCTTTGTCAAAACCCCTCACTGTCGACGATCTGCTCAACTACCGGCTAAATCGCCTTTTGGCCAGTAGCGGTGCCATGATCACACTGCTGTGCGAAGGGCGCTACGGCATCACGCGACGTGAATGGCGGATGATTTGCATGCTGGCAACCCATGGTGCCATGTCGCCTTCAGAGCTTGCGCAACGTGCACATCTCGAACGCCCGCGTGTTTCGCGCTACATCACTGATCTTGTGAAGAAAAAACTGCTCGTGCGCGTGCGCGTACCGGAAGACAAGCGACGGGCTCGTGTGGAAATTACCGAGCGCGGTGAACAACTGTACGCAGAGCTTTTCCCACAGTCGGTTGAGCTTAACAACATGGTCCTCAAGGCTCTATCACCGATCGAGGCAAAGCTTTTTGACGCTGCGCTGACACGACTGACGGAGGTTGCCGACAAGCTGTGCAGCACGCGCCCCATTGCCGCAAAGGCTGACCGTCAGCGTGGGGGCAGCCGTCGAATTTCGGAATCAAAACCCCCCAGAGGGTTTTGGTAGCCGGTTCAATCCACCATCGTCACCGGATTGCAATCACATTGACGGCTTGTCGCAATGTCCTGCCGTGGATTCCAAATCAGACCCGTTCGAGGATCACGGCTATGCCCTGACCCACACCTATGCACATGGTGCAAAGGGCGTAGCGACCACCGGTGCGGTGCAACTGGTTGACGGCCGTGGTCGCCAGGCGAGCGCCGGAAGCCCCCAACGGGTGACCCAGCGCGATGGCGCCACCATTCGGGTTAACACGCGGGTCGTTGTCCTGCAGGCCCAGCATGCGCAACACCGCCAGGCCTTGCGCGGCAAATGCTTCGTTCAGTTCGATGACGTCCATCTGCCCCAGCGTGAGCCCTGTGAGCGCGAGCACCTTTTGCGTGGCAGGCGCAGGGCCTATGCCCATGATGCGCGGCGACACGCCGGCCGTGGCCATGCCGACGATGCGCGCGCGGGGCGTCAGGCCGTTCTTTTTGGCGGCGTCTTCGGTGGCAATCAGCATGGCGCAGGCACCATCGTTCACACCCGATGCGTTGCCGGCGGTGACGCTGCCGTCGGGACGCACGACGCCCTTGAGTTTGGCCAGCGACTCCATCGAGGTTTCGCGCGGATGCTCGTCCTTGCTGACGACGATGGCATCGCCCTTTTTCTGCGGAATCGTTACGGGCACGATTTCCGAATCAAAGTACCCGGCCTTTTGCGACGCGACGGCGCGGCTTTGCGATGCGAGCGCCATTTTGTCCTGGTCTTCGCGGCTGATTTTGTATTCGGTGGCAACGTTCTCGGCGGTTTCGGGCATGGAATCCACACCGTACTTTTCCTTCATCAGGCGGTTAATGAAGCGCCAGCCTATGGTTGTGTCTTCCATCTTCACGCTGCGGCTGAAAGCGCTCTCGGCCTTGCCGATCACGTACGGCGCACGACTCATGCTCTCAACACCGCCGGCAATCATCATGCTGGCTTCGCCGGCCTTGATGGCGCGCGCTGCCGTACCGATGGCATCCAGGCCCGAGCCGCACAGGCGGTTGATCGTTGCGCCCGGCATTTCAAATGGCAGCCCTGCCAGCAGCGTGACCATATGCGCCACGTTGCGGTTATCTTCGCCGGCCTGGTTGACGTTGCCGTAGATCACGTCGGTCACGGCCAGCCAGTCCACCTTGGGGTTGCGCGCCATCAGCGCCTTCAGCGGCACAGCGCCAAGGTCGTCGGTACGCACGCTGCTGAGTGCGCCACCATAGCGGCCAAAGGGGGTGCGGACTGCGTCGCAGATGAAAGCCTGATTCATAAAAGATCTCCAGAAATTAGGTGTTGATATTTATTTAAATTGAGATTGGCAGGCCAAGGAGTTTTTCCAGCTCGGCATGTTCAAGACCTCCAACCTTGTCAATCAGTTTGAGGCCTTGCGGCGTGCAGGCCAGCGTGGCCAGCTCGGAATAAATACGCTTGACACAGCCAATGCCTGTCAACGGGTAGCTGCATTTTTCGACGATCTTGCTTTCACCTTTTTTGGTAAGCAAATCCATCATCACCCAGGTCTGTTTGGCACCGATGGCCAAGTCCATTGCGCCACCAACTGCCGGGATTGAACCCGGCTCTCCGGTGCTCCAGTTGGCAAGGTCGCCGGTGCTGGACACCTGAAAGGCACCCAGCACACAGATATCCAGATGGCCGCCACGCATCATCGCAAAACTATCAGCATGGTGAAAAAAAGAGCCTCCCTTGAGTAGCGTCACGGGCTGCTTGCCAGCGTTGATGAGGTCGTAGTCTTCTTCGCCCTCAGCAGGCGCCGGGCCCATGCCCAGAATGCCGTTCTCGCTGTGCAGCAGCACCTCACGATCAGCAGGAATGTGGTTGGCCACCAGAGTCGGCATGCCTATGCCGAGATTGACAACAGCACCTTCGTGTATATCTTGCGCGACACGAGCGGCAACTTCGTCTTTTGTGCGTTTGGTATAGGTCATTTCAAGCCGCTTTCTTGATGTCGCCAGCCTGCGCTGCAGCCCGAGAAATTTTGACTACCTGATGCACAAAAATGCCAGGGGTTACGGTGTTTTCAGGATTGAGCGCACCCAGCTCAACAATGTCATATACCGTTGCCACAGTTTTCTTCGCTGCCATGGCCATCACCGGGCCAAAATTGCGCGCTGCCATGCGATAGTTCAAGTTGCCCCATCGATCACCCTGCTCCGCCTTGATAAGCGCAACGTCACCGTATATGGGCGTTTCCAGCACGTAATGCCTGCCGTTGATCTCGCGCGTTTCCCGGGGTGTTCCGTCGGCGTTTCTGGCCAGCTCGGTGCCGTAACCAGTAGGTGAAAAAAAGGCTCCTATGCCTGCGCCTGCTGCGCGAATACGCTCGGCAAGATTGCCTTGCGGGACCAGCTCAAGCTCGAGCTTGCCGCTACGGTAAAGCGCCTCAAATATCTCGTTGTCAGCCTGGCGGGGATAGCTGCAAATGACTTTGCGTACACGCCCGGCCTTGAGCAAATCAGCCAGACCGAATGCCCCGCTGCCCCCGTTATTGTTGACCACAGTAAGGTCTGTCGCACCCTGGACGATGAGCCCATGAATCAGCTCGTCGGGAATGCCAGCGGTGCCAAAACCCCCGACCAGGACGGTAGCACCGTCCCTGACATCGGCCAGTGCATCGGCAACAGATGCCGCAATCTTGTTAATCATGTAATTGTCTCCTTTGGCCGCAACATCTGATCATGAGCATCACAGATTTGTTGAGCACAAGAACAATAACATCCTCGGCCAGGGCTTTGCGTGGGCCGCCCCAAGCAAGGCGATGCCCTCGCAAGGGCAGAGAGCTACCCGCGATTAGCGAACGTGGGCGGTTCAGGATTTACGAAAACCTGCAACCAGCACAATCGCACCCAGTGCAATAGCACCCAGACTAAGCCACTGGGGAATATTGATGGACTCTTTTTCTGTGACCGTCAGTTCAATCGGCCCGATTTTGGCGGCGGTACGGTCTTTGTTGAAGCTGAAGCCACCGGTAAACAATCCGGCCAAGCCGATGACAATCAGAATAATGCCGGCTATTTTTGCTGCGCCCATTTAAATTCTCCTCACCGGGATTGTTGAAATAGGCGACATTCCCCGGAATAGCGCCACCTTGCGGCGTAGTGTAAACAGGCGGATAAAAACTGTCTGTAGGACTTTACCGGGATACCAGGCGAATCCAAAGCTGATTGCAAAACATCACACACCTACCGGTAAAAGGTCGCGTGATAACCTCCCGGCATGTTCACGCCTTCACAAGCCGATGTTCGCCGGTTTTTCTGTTCTGTCTACGCCAAGGCGAGGACCAATCAGCCCATGGAAGCTATTGAAACCATAGCAGGCCAGTGGCTGGACGAGCACCCTGAGTACCATGCCGATTTTGCAGATGCGGATGCGGCACTTGAAAAAATGTATGACGTTGAAGGTGGAAAGACCAATCCCTTCCTGCATCTTTCCATGCACCTGTCCATCAGCGAGCAATGCTCGATTGACCAGCCGCGCGGCATTCGCCAGGCCGTTGAACTCCTCACGGCAAAACGCAATTCGCTTCACGATGCGCACCACGAAACCATGGATTGCCTGGGACAGATGGTTTGGGAAAGCCAGCGCGCGGGTCGACCGCCTGACGGTGATGCCTATATAGCCTGCGTAGAGCGCCGGTCAACGCGAGACTGATACCTCAAATATCAGTATGGCCGGTGAGATGAGCAACGCAATAGCTCGCCAAGCGCCAAACACTCGGGCGTCGCTGGCGGACCCACTTTCACTGATTTTTTGAGCCTGGCAACGTTTTTTTAGAATCTGTTCTAGCGCGCGCTCTACTCAAGATGAGAGAAGCCTTGCTGTGGCGACAGTTGCCTGATTGACATATGCACAATGCACTGTGTAATAATAGTGATTCGCATTTACAATCAACGCAAGGAGTTAATTTTGAGGTTTGCCCAACATGTGCTCGCCATCGCCACATTTTCCGTGGCGGCCTTCCAACCTGCGCTCGCAGGGGAATCGCCCTTTGGCTGGATTTATACCGCCGATGTCCAACCGCCCGGCACCAAGCAGTTTCAACAATGGATTGACGTGCAGCGAACGCAGACACAGGGGTACTACAGCAACACCTTGCTTCGAACAGAGCTTGAGTTCGGGATCACTCCCAAATATCAGACTTCCATTTATCTCAACTCACGAATCCTGACGGCAAATCAGAATCTGATGGGCGGTACCTCTGGTGGACCGAACACAGATATTCCTGTCGGCTTTGATACAAGCACACGATTCAAAATGAACCGGCTTGAATCGGTGTCGTGGGAAAATTTATACCAGGTATCGAATCCATTGATTGATCCGATTGGGCTAGCCCTCTACTTTGAGCCCAAGTGGGGACCACGCAACAAGGAGCTGGAGTTCAAGCTTATTCTCCAAAACAATTTCCTGGATGACAGATTAATTTGGGCCACCAATTTCGTCACTTCTTTCGAAAAAAATAATCGTGGAGATAGTGTCGAGCGTTCGACGGACCTTGATCTGCTGACGGGCGTGTCGTATCGCTTTGCCAATAATTGGTCAGCAGGCGCCGAGCTGAGAAACCACCGGGAATTTACAGGCTATGGCTACGGCACCCCAAATCACTCAGCGTGGTTTTTGGGCCCCAACCTGCACTACGCGACTAAAGGCTGGTGGGTTACTGCCGCATGGCGACATCAGTTAAAGCGGGCTGCAGGATTTTCGGATGAGCAACGAGACGTTATCCAAAACGGACGCATCTATGGCGATGAACACACCTTGAATCAATTTATCCTCAAAGTCGGGATACCCTTTTAATCATGCGCTGGCAACCACTTGTTGCTGCACCGCTGGCCATTGTTTCGATGGCGGCTGCAGCCAACGTATATCTGTCTTCAGAGCAAGCTCAGCAAGCCATCTTTCCAGGTGCGAAGTTTACGAAAATCACTTTTGCGTTAACTGCCGAGCAGCGCACTTCTCTGCGTTCGCGTACTGGTGTTTACGAGTCCTTCAAGGAAGATGGAATTTGGGCAGTTGAGGGCGGTGGATTCTTTGTCATCGATCAGGTGGTAGGTAAGCACGAAATGATTACCTACGCTGTGGGTATCAATGGCGATGGTAGCGTCAAGCAAGTTGAGATCCTCGAATATCGTGAGACTTACGGATACGAGATTCGCAATGCTAGTTGGCGGCAACAATTTGTAGGTAAGACGAGTGCGTCCCCCGTTAAATTGAACCAGGACATCACCAACCTCACGGGTGCTACCTTGTCATGCAAGCATGTTACCGACGGCGTACGTCGGGTTTTGGCGGTCTACGGCATGGCATTAAAAGGACTGCAGAGTGGAGCACGTTGAGCGCATGCGTCCGCTACTGGGTACGTTCGTAACAATTCGAGCTGGTACAGCTCCGTCTCTTACAACAGCACAACTTGAAATGGCAATCCAGAGCTCTTTTCACGCTGTCGAGCAAGTTGAACAACGCATGAGTTTTCACTGCAGGCGCAGCGATGTGGGACGACTCAACCGGGGGCGCGCCGGGATGGTTCTGCGTGTCCACCGATGGACCTATACAGTGCTTTCAAATGCAATGTCACTATGGCGTGCCAGCGGTGGGGTATTTGATTGCGATATCGGCACGCATCTCGTGCGAGCCGGACTTTTGCCAGGTAAAACTTCGAGACGCTCGCGCCAGCACTTTGAGTTATCCCGCCCAGCCATTACTTTGCGCCCGGGGCGCAAAATTCTGTTGAACCGGCCTGTCTCTCTGGACCTCGGCGGCATAGCCAAGGGCTTTGCAGTAGACAAGGCCGTGGAGACGCTGAGAGCCCACGGGGTCACGAACGGCGTGGTCAATGCGGGTGGTGATTTGAGGGTATTTGGGAGCGAACCTCAGCCGATCTGGATCCGGCGTCCAGATGCCATAGAGGCGTGTCAACTTGTTGGGGCGCTCAGCAATGGCGCAATCGCCACATCCGCTGCTTATTTCACGAGCGACGCAAGCTCAGACGGCATCAAAGCGAGTGCAATAGTTGATACCAAGCGACTTCGGCGAGCGGTTATGAAGCAGAGTATTTCAGTGATCGCTCAAACCTGCATGCAGGCTGATGCACTTACAAAAATTGCGACGATTAGCGGGCGAATACCGACCTCACTGGCACGCGCCGCAAAAGCACAAGTCTTCAAACTATGACAACACCAGCTCCGATGTTCAGTATTCGTTTGCCAAGCATGCAGCGCTGGGTAACTTACATGACTCTGGTGCTGGTTGCGCTCAGCGGTGTGCTCTGGTATTTGATGCATGACTTGCTGCAGTGGGGCTGGATGGTCACCGAGCGGCGGTTGCTCATCACCCACGGCGTTACGGCTGCTATTTCACTGATCGTGGTTGGTGGGTTGTTGCCGCTGCACATCCGCCTGGCTTGGCGAGCTCGTCGCAATCTCGTCTCGGGTCTTGTCACCTTGTTGCTGATGGCCTTACTTGGCGTATCTGGACTGCTGCTTTATTACAGTGGCGAAGATTGGCGAGAAGGGGTGCGTTGGCTGCATATCGGTGTTGGCCTCATAGGAGTCCTGGCAATGCCAGCACATGTTTGGTTAGGTAGATATCGCCAAGTGCAGATGACTGCGCAACGCACACTATGAGGTAATGGATTACCCCGGCCAAATGGTCTGGGTAAGCCAGCGCGCGAGTTACCCATAAAAAAAGCCGCTTCATTGAGCGGCTTTTGCTAATTACCTGCATGTTTAATTGCTGGCAGCTTTGTGATGAATGCGCGTCTGTGGCACAACCTTGAGCTCGCCATCAACAGACGACAAATATTTAGCCAGCGTTTTTAGTTCAGCGTTGGTGTACTGCTTGGCCATACCGGCCATGATGGCGTTGCCGCGGCCTACCTTGGCGTTGTTTTCAACCTTGTAAGATTTGAGCGCCACAAACAGATAGTCCGCGTGTTGACCGGCCAGCTTGGGGTAAGTCGGGTCAATCGGCTTACTGAAATTAGCACCGTGGCACGAAGCGCAATTGGCCTTGCCCAGCAAAGCTTGTACTTCCGCGCTCGGCTCTTTGGTGGGTTTTTCGGGCAAGGCAGCGGCTGTCGACGACACGCCGTCCACACTGTAATAGGCCGCCAAGTCGGCCATATCCTGGTCTGTGAGGGTCTGGGCGATTCCGCGCATCGATGGGTGTTTGCGCTCGCCTTTTTTGTAGGCATTGAGGGCTGACACAATGTACTTGGCACCCTGGCCAGAGATCATGGGCACCTTGTAAACCTCTGGGAAAGAGGCCTGGTAGCCCTTGATGCCATGGCAGCCAATACACATGGCATTTTTAGTCTCGCCAGCTTTGGCATCGCCCTTGATGTCCTGGGCTTGAGCCATGACCGTCACGAATGAGACAGCTATGGCGAATATCGTGGTGAACAGCTTGGTCATTTTGCGCGCACAATTAGATGAGAAATCGGGTGGAGAACAGTCTTTAGACAAGCTTTTGATTATATCTGTGCCGGTCGCCTGACTCACCAGCGTGCCACCAAAGACCACCGATACACTGACTCATTCGACCCAACCGCATCAAAAACAGACGTTAGAACATGAAATTCCAAGGCTCCAAAAACTACGTTGCAACCCAGGATTTGATGCTGGCCGTCAATGCATCCGCCACCCTGAAAAAGCCGCTTCTGGTCAAGGGCGAACCCGGCACCGGTAAAACCATGCTGGCCGAAGAAGTCGCAGAGGCGATGGGCCTGCCCCTGCTGCAGTGGCATATCAAGTCCACCACCAAGGCACAGCAAGGCCTGTATGAATACGACGCGGTCTCGCGTCTGCGCGACTCACAACTCTCCACGGTGGACGGCGGCGAGAAAGTTAAGGACATTCACAACTACATCGTCAAAGGCGTGCTCTGGCAGGCTTTTACGTCGGAGACACCGGTTGCGCTGCTGATCGACGAAATCGACAAGGCCGACATTGAATTTCCCAACGACTTGCTGCGCGAAATCGACCGCATGGAGTTCTATGTTTACGAGACGCGCGAGCTCATCAAGGCCAAACACCGGCCACTGGTTTTCATCACGTCGAACAACGAAAAAGAACTGCCCGACGCATTTTTGCGCCGCTGCTTTTTCCACTACATCAAGTTTCCCGATGCCGACACCATGCGGCAAATCGTCGACGTGCATTTTCCGACGCTGAAAAAAGAATTATTGGCGGCAGCCATGAAAACGTTTTACGACGTGCGCAACCTGCCCGGCCTGAAAAAGAAACCCTCTACCAGCGAACTGCTGGACTGGCTCAAGCTGCTGGTCGCTGAAGATATTCCGCTCGAAGCGTTGCAGAGCAAAGACGACAAGGTCGCCGTACCACCGCTGGTGGGTGCGCTGCTTAAAAATGAGCAGGACGTGACACTGTTTGAAAAGCTGGTTTTCATGCAGCGCAACAACCGATAAACCCGCGGTATAAAACATGACAACTAAAGCCATGCTGATTGAAGGTCTGTCCGATGCCACGGGCTTCGTCGGCGGCGCGCTGCTGGGGTACTGGATTAGCCGCTTGTTTGGCCTGAATATTTTTGACGCAGGTTACAGCAACAGCAGCATTTTTGGCATCGTGCTGGTGGGTCTGGGTGGCGGCCTGGGCTTGCAAGCGGCTCGCCGCTGGCGCAACCGCAAAAAACCAGATGCCGACCGCATTGAGCGCTGAGCCATGCACTTCATCGAATCCGTCACCCTGACAGGCCGTAACTGGGTTGTGCTGGAGCCACTACAGCGCGAGCATGCCGATGAGCTGCTCGAAGCAGCCAAAGACGGCGAATTGTGGAAACTCTGGTACACCAGCGTCGGCGATCCGGATGCGCTGTTCAGCTACATCGACAGCGCCCTGACCATGCGAGACGAGCTTGGCGCAATGCCCTATGTGGTACGGCGAAAGTCTGATGGCAAAGTCGTCGGCTCCACACGCTTTTTTAATGTCGATGCCAAAAACCGCAGGCTGGAGATCGGCCACACCTGGTACAGCAAAAGCGTGCAACGCACCGGTATCAACACCGAGGCCAAGCTGATTCTGCTCAAACATGCGTTTGAAACCCTCAACTGCATCGCGGTGGAGTTCCGCACCCACTGGTTCAACTTCGACAGCCGCGCGGCGATTGCCCGGCTGGGTGCCAGGCAAGACGGCGTGCTGCGCAACCACCAGATGGCGCCCAACGGCACGCTGCGCGACACCGTCGTCTTCAGCATCATTGCCAGCGAATGGCCTGCGGTGAAGGCGCATTTGCGGTATGAGCTGAACAAACCTCGTGGGCAGGCTGCCCCTTAAGCCATGCTGATCGACTTCTTCTATACCCTGCGCTCCGCGAAGCTCCCGGTATCCGTCAAAGAATATTTGATGCTGCTCGAAGCGCTTGAAGCCGGCGTGGTTGGCCCCAACAGCAGCAAGCCCGATGCCGATGGCAACATTGGCGAAGGCGCGTACAAGATCGACGACTTCTATTACCTCAGCCGCACGGTGCTGGTGAAAGACGAAAAACACTACGACAAGTTCGACCGCGCCTTTGCCGCCTACTTCAAGGGCGTAGAGATGTTGGCTGACTTCACCAAAGACATTCCGCTTGAATGGCTGCGTAAAAATCTTGAGCTTGAACTCAGCCCTGAGGACAGAGCGAAGATAGAAAAAATGGGCTGGGACGAGCTCATGGAAACTTTGAAGAAGCGTTTTGAAGAACAGAAAGAGCGCCACGAAGGCGGCAGCAAATGGATAGGCACGGGCGGCACTTCGCCCTTCGGTGCCAACGGCTTCAACCCCCAGGGCATACGCATAGGCCAGGAGAAAAGCCGCAACAAAAGCGCCGTCAAGGTATGGGACCAGCGCGCTTACAAGGACTACGACGACACGCAAGAACTCGGCACCCGCAACATCAAGGTCGCGCTGCGCCGCCTGCGTAAATTTGCCCGCCAGGGCAATGTTGAAGAACTTGACCTCGACGACACCATCAAGTCCACCGCCGCCAATGCAGGCTGGCTGGATATCAAGATGATCCCCGAGCGCCACAACAACGTGAAGGTGCTGCTGCTGATGGACGTGGGCGGCACCATGGACGAGCACATTGGCCGGGTTGAGGAAATGTTTTCTGCCGTCAAGTCAGAGTTCAAGCACCTGGAGTTTTATTACTTTCACAACTGCGTCTACGACTTCATGTGGAAGAACAACCGCAGGCGCTTTAGCGAAAAGTTTGCGACCTGGGACATCATTCGCAAATACAACAAAGACTACAAACTCATTTTTGTTGGCGATGCCACCATGAGCCCATATGAGATTTTGCAGCCCGGCGGCAGCGTTGAATACAACAACGAAGAAGCCGGCGTGGAGTGGATGCAGCGCCTGACCAACGCCTTCCCCAAGTTCGCGTGGATCAACCCCGAGCCGCAAGGCGTGTGGCAATACCGCCAGAGCATCAGCGTGATTCAGCAACTCGTTAACCAGCGCATGTACCCGCTGACGATCAAGGGCCTGGAAGAGGCGATGCGGCTACTGTCCAAGTAATTCAGCTGCTGGTCACCGAATACAATTCGTTCTGCTAGATGTAGCCCGCCGCCATAGTTCAATGGATAGAACGAGTGCCTCCTAAGGGGCCATACGCTGTTTTCTAAAAACACGTTTCTCCTCTGAAAACAGGCTTCAATCAATGTCAGTAGATGCCAGTTTTTTGCAGAAATCCCAAATTAACTTGGGATTTTGATGGGACGGGATAATAGGGCGAGGAGCCATAATTTTTCTAAACTCGCCGTCGTCTAATGGATCAGACGCATGCCTCCTAAGCGTGAAATACAGGTTCGATTCCTGTCGGCGGGACCAACCAAAATCTGAGCATGTCCTACGAAGACGCAC
>JBBRQQ010000073.1:0-13568 GCA_038226155.1 Burkholderiales bacterium | reverse complement strand
TTGCTGCAAGGCGCTGGCATCGACTTCGGGCCAAGGCGCGTCAAGCAAGTTGTCGCACGCGGCGGCGTAGCCGAGATCGGACCACAGCGCGTGTGCGATATGGGGTGTGGCCGGGTAAAGGCAACGCAGCAGGATGCCGAAACCTTCATACAGCGCCGCGTTTGATGTCTTGGAAGCAACCTCCTTGAAGTCCTCCAGCGCATTGAGCAGCTTCATGTTGCCGGATACCACCGTGTTGTATTGCATACGCTTGTAGTCGTAGTCAATTTGCTTGAGTATGGTATGAACTTCAAGGCGAAGGGCCTTGGTTTCCCTGTTTAATTCGACTGTAGACCAATCAATACGGGCATAACCAGCTCCTGAATTAATAGCATTCAGTTTGCCGCCAAAATTCCACACGCGGCGCAAAAAGCGGTAGCTACCCTCAACCGCAGCGTCATTCCACTCCAGCGTGGCCTCGGGCGGCGCGGTGAACATGGTGTACAGCCGCGCAGTATCAGCGCCGTATTTTTCAATCAGGTCTTGCGGGTCAACGCCGTTGTTTTTGGATTTGCTCATGGTGCCTACGCCTTCGTAGTTCACCAACAGGCCATCGCTCTTCCCGCCATTCTTTAGCTTGGCCTGCGTGACCTTTCCATCCGCACCATGAATGTCTTCAACTTCGTGCGGCCAGAAGTATTCAACACCGCCTTTGTCCCCCTTGCGCGAGTAAATATGGTTGAGCACCATGCCTTGTGTGAGCAGTTTGGTAAACGGCTCGTCTACCTTCACCAGGTCCAGGTCACGCATCACTTTGGTCCAGAAACGCGCATACAGCAAATGCAAAATCGCATGTTCAATGCCGCCTATATACTGGTCCATTGGCATCCAGTACTCAGCCCCTTTGGCAACCATGGCTTCGCTGTTTTTTGGGTCGCAGTAGCGCATGTAGTACCACGACGAATCGACAAAGGTGTCCATGGTGTCGGTCTCGCGCCGCGCGGCTTTGCCGCAAATGGGGCACACCACACCTTTGTGAAAGCCTTCGTGCTTGTTCAAAGGATTGCCCGAGCCATCGGGCACGCAGTCAAGCGGCAACACCACGGGTAAATCTTTTTCGGGCACCGGTACTGCGCCATGCTCTTCGCAATGAATGATGGGAATGGGTGTGCCCCAATAGCGCTGGCGGCTCACGCCCCAGTCACGCAAGCGCCAGGTGGTTTTTTTCTCGCCCAGGTTTTTGGCAGCCAGGTCTGCGGCGACTGCATCGACGCAAGCTTTGACGCGGAGGCCATCGTACCTGCCAGAGTTGATTGTCACACCTTGCTGCTTGTCGCCGTACCAGTCGGCCCAGGCATCAAGGCTGTAGGTTTGGCCTTTGACATCGGTGACCTGCTTGATGGGCAGGCCGTATTTTTTCGCAAACTCAAAATCCCGCTCATCGTGAGCAGGCACACCCATCACCGCGCCGTCGCCATAGCTCATCAACACGTAGTTGCCGACCCACACCTCAACCTTTTCGCCGCTTAAAGGATGCGTGACAAACAGCCCCGTGCGCTGGCCCTTTTTTTCCTGCGTGGCCATTTCGGCTTCGGTGGTGCCACCGTTTTTGCATTCTTCTATAAACGCTGCAAGCGAGGGGTTGATTAAAGCCGCGTGAAGCGCCAGCGGATGCTCAGGTGCAACCGCGCAAAACGTCACGCCCATAATGGTGTCGGCGCGAGTGGTGAAGACGTACATTTTCCCGTCGCCGATCAGTGCGCCCGATGCGTCCTTGATCTCATGCGTGAAAGCAAAGCGCACGCCTTCACTTTTGCCAATCCAGTTTTCTTGCATCAGCTTGACGCGCTCGGGCCAGCCGGGCAGTCTGGTGCTGACGCTATCGAGCAGCTCTTCGGCGTAGTCGGTGATTTTGAGGTAGTAACCGGGTATCTCGCGCTTTTCAACCACTGCACCGGTGCGCCAGCCTTTGCCGTCTATTACCTGCTCATTGGCCAGCACGGTCAGGTCGACCGGGTCCCAGTTGACGACCTGGGTCTTGCGGTAGGCAATGCCCTTTTCCAGCATTTTCAAAAAAAGCCACTGGTTCCACTTGTAGTAGCTTGGGTCGCAAGTCGCGACTTCACGGCTCCAGTCGATGGCCAGGCCGAGGGCCTGCATCTGCTGCTTCATGTAAGCAATGTTGTCGTAAGTCCATTTGGCCGGCGGTACTTTGTTTTTCATGGCGGCGTTTTCAGCCGGCAATCCAAACGCGTCCCAGCCCATGGGCATGAGCACGTTGTAGCCTTTCATGCGTAGCTGGCGCGTGAGCATGTCGTTGATCGTGTAGTTGCGCACATGGCCCATGTGCAGCTTGCCGCTGGGATAGGGCAGCATCGAGCAGGCGTAGTACTTGCCTTTTGGCTTTTGCGCGCTGTCGTGGTCTTCTACCCGGTAAGCGTTGTTGCCCGTCCATTGGGTTTGGGCTGCGCGTTCGATGCCCTTGTGGTCGTATGGGTGGTTGTATTTTTCTTGCATGGAGAAGGTACGGGCTGAAAACGAAAAGCGGGTGGGCAGCTATGGCGGCGTGACGTCTCAGATTTTAGGCGCTGCGTAGAAACGCTGGCGAGCGGCCCGCCTACGCTATCGCATCGCGGCTGGTACAGATGTCGCGAGCGGTGCGGCTGGCGTGTCGGCCACAAAACCAATGCGGTTCAAACCGGCCTTTTGAGCTATGCCCATGACCTCGACCACCTTGCCGTAGGGTACGGCTTCGTCAGCTCTAAGCTGCACCTCGGTGTCGGGGTTTTGCCCGGCGGTCTGCGCGAGGCTGCTTTTCAACTGGTCTGGAGATACCGGTTTGTCGCCCAGAAAAACCTGGCCAGTCTTGTCAACCACCAGGGTCACAAATTGGGGCGCATCGACTGGTTTGGCGGCGTCGGTTTTGGGTAACTCGAGCTTGATCGAGCTGGCCAGCAGTGGCGCGGTGAGGATGAAAATCACCAGCAGCACCAGCATCACGTCAACCATGGGCGTGACGTTGATCTCGCTCATGGGCTGTGCGCCTTCTGTACGTTCCAGTCGACCAAAACTCATTTTGGTTCTCAAGCGGTACGGGTCAAAAGCAGTTCGCGGAGGTCGCGCGCAAAGCCTTCCAGGTCAGCTTCAATGCGGTTGATATATCTGCCAAAAATGTTGTACGCCAATACCGCGGGAATAGCAACCGCCAGGCCCGCTGCCGTCATGATGAGGGCTTCGCCGACCGGGCCAGAAACTTTGTCGATGGTGATTTGCCCTGCCGATGCAATACCGATCAGCGCGTGGTAAATACCCCAGACTGTGCCGAGCAAGCCGACAAACGGTGCAGTTGAACCGACAGTGGCCAGCAGCACCTGGCCAAACTGTAACTTGTGCAAAACGGCGTGCAGCGCATCACGCAACACGCGGGTCAGCTGCTGCGATTTTTCGCCGGCCGTAGCCAGAGTGCCACTGCTGGTGATTTTGGTTGCCGCTATCAACGGCGACACCAGCGCCTCGCGGTCAAACGCAGAGACTTTCTCGTCCACATCTTCGAGGGATGCCGACTGCCAGAAAGCCGCCGTACTGCGCGCCACGTCGCCAGACGCGCGCCTGAGCAGCCAGGCTTTCCACAAAATAATTACCCAGCTGGCAACCGACATGGCCAGCAGCGTCACGGCTACCAACACGCTGACAACGCCACCCTGGGTCATAAGGCTGAGGAAGTTCATGGTGGCTTTATTGGGTTGTATTCAGGTGGCGTTGAGGCTCAGTACATCAAACATGTCAAACAGCCCCGAAGATTTGGTTTGCAAAAAGCGCGCGGCCCGCAAACTGCCCTGCGCATAAGTGGCGCGACTCGATGATTTGTGCGTGATCTCGATGCGTTCGCCCGTGCCCGCGAACAGCACCGTGTGGTCGCCCACAATGTCACCGCCACGAACGCTGGCAAAGCCTATGGTTGAAGGGTAACGCTCGCCGGTGATACCTTCACGGTCATACACCGCACACTCTTTAAGGTCGCGGCCCAGCGCATCAGCAATCACCTCACCCATCTTGAGTGCGGTACCCGAAGGCGCGTCAACTTTGTGGCGGTGATGCGCTTCGATGATTTCAATGTCGTAGCCTGTAGCCAGTGCTTTGGCAGCCATTTCCAGCAGCTTGAGGGTGACGTTCACGCCGACGCTCATATTAGGGGCCATGACGATGGCGATGTCTTTGGCGGCCAATGCGATTTCAGCCTTTTGTGCATCCGAAAAGCCCGTGGTGCCAATGACCAGCTTGACACCCAACTCGCGGCAAACTGCCAGATGCGCCATGGTGCCTTCGGGCCGGGTGAAGTCAATCAGCACACCGGCATCTTTAAGGCCCTGGCGGATATCGGATTGAATCAACACGCCGCTACTGTGGCCCAGAAATGCCGAGGCATCCACGCCAATGGCAGGGCCGCCCGCCATGTCAAGCGCACCGCTGAGTTTGCAGTCGTCACTTTCCCGAATGGCTTCGATCAGCATGTGTCCCATGCGCCCACTGGCACCAGCAACGGCGATCTTGTGAACGCTCTGGTTCGGGCGAGCGTCCGCCATGCCGCCCGCACTCACCGTTTTGGGCTCTCAAGCGGTGGGTAGACCGTGGCTGCTGGCGAAGCCGCTGGTGCGCTTGCCGTTACCGGGACAGCGCTGGCGGCAGGTGCAGAACCGGATTTTGCGTTCTTGTTCAATTGCTCTTCCGTGGCCTCTAGCACAGGCACTTTGCCCAGCTTGCGGCGGGAGTCCAGTTTGGCAATGAACTCTGCCTCGTTTGGCATGGTATCGCCCTCAAAGCGCTCCAGCGTGTCGCCCTTGAAAAACACGGTGTATTTGAAAGACTGCGGCTCCGCACCCTGGCGCCTGAAGGTAAAAACATAGTCCCAGCGGTCTGCGTGAAAAAGGCTTGTGAGCAGCGGTGTGCCGAGCACGTCCTTTACCTGCGCCCGGGTCATGCCGACCTTCAGGAAGTCAACCTGCTCTTTGGAGATGAAGTTGCCCTGAATCACATCGACCTTGTAAGGCGTGATCCACCGAACCGGGTTGATGGACGAGGCGCTCAGGCTGCCTGTGCTGCTACAGCCCGCCATCAAGACGCATGCCATGACTGAAAACGCCGCAACTTCAAGCGCTGATCGGATGCTGTAATGATGATTTGCTGACATGGGGTAGGGTGTAGCGATATGATTACCGATTGTAGCGGCCCGGTACCCTGCTGGCGACACAGCACCAGAGCCCGCCGACCAGGACTGGCGGGGATCGCAGTCGCACCTTCTCCGGGGGAAAAACCATGAGCAACATCAACGAACTCAAAAATACAGGCCTCAAGGCCACACTGCCGCGGCTGAAGATTCTCGAAATATTTCAGGCAGGCAAGCAACGCCACATGACGGCCGAGGATGTTTTTCGGGTGCTGCTGGAAGACCGCTCCGACATCGGCCTGGCCACGGTTTACCGCGTGCTGACGCAATTTGAACAGGCCGGGCTGCTCAATCGCAGCAATTTTGAGTCTGGCAAGGCGGTCTATGAAATCAATGAAGGCCAGCATCACGACCATCTGGTGTGCCTTGATTGCGGCAAGGTCGAAGAGTTTTACGACGCTGAAATTGAAAAGCGGCAACATGCCGTCGCAAAGACCAAAGGCTTCACGATTGCCGACCACTCGTTGTCAATTTACGCCAATTGCAGCAAGGACAAGTGCCCCAACCGCAGCGCAACGCCGCCGCGCCATCACCACGCCTGAATTCGGCAGTTTTCAAGCCTTTTATACTACACTTTAGTGCTATAGCCCAATAAACACGAGTTTTCCCAGCTATTGATTCGATAGCAAGTTCAATCGTCTTTTTCCATCGCCTTGCGGTGTCGCTCCACAAATTCCTGGTAAGTGTTGATGCCGCGTAGTTGCAAAATCGCGTTGCGTACGGCGGCCTCTACCAGCACGGCAATGTTGCGGCCGGCCTCGACCTGAATAATCACCTTGCGCACCGGGATGCCAAGCACGTCTTGCGTCAGCGGCTCGTAGGGAATGCGTTCATATTCACGTTCCAGCGTCTCGCGGCGCACCAGATGTACGATCATTTTCAGGCGCATCTTGCGGCGTACTGCGGTCTCGCCAAAAATCGCCTTGATATCTAACAGACCGATGCCGCGCACTTCGAGCAGGTTCAGCAGTAACTCGGGGCAGCGGCCTTCAATGGTGGTCTGGTTGATGCGGTACAAATCCACAGCGTCGTCGGCCACCATGCCGTGCCCGCGTGAAATCAGCTCCAGCCCGAGCTCACTTTTGCCAAGACCGGACTCGCCGGTAATCATCACGCCCATGCCCAAAATGTCCATGAACACGCCGTGCATGGAGGTACGGTCTGCAAAGTGCTTGGACAGGTAAGCGCGCAGCACGTCAATCACAAACGCCGCCGACTCGGGGGTGGCAAACATCGGCATTTGCGCGCGTTCGCACATCGACAGCAGCGTGTCGGGTGCGGCTTGGCCGTCAGCCACGATGAGCACGGGCGGCTCAAGCGTGATGATGCGTGAGATGCGGCGCGCGCAGTCTTCCGGGTCATCGTTGGTCAGGTAGGCGACCTCGCGTTCACCGAGAATTTGCACGCGGTAGGGGTGTATGTAGTTCAGGTAGCCGACCAAGTCCGCACCGGATCGGGCGGCCCGCACAGCGACTTCGTCAAAGCGCCGCTCTGATGCGCCCAACCCCGCAACCCACTCCCACTTGAGGGCGGCGCGATGGTCTTCGAACAGCACGTCAGCGCTAATGGCGGTCGGTTTCATGCGCGGGAACTCATTCCACCAGCTAGCTGCCGACGTGCTGGGCAGACTGCCATGATGCGATCAACTGGTGCAATGCCGCAGCATCGGTGCTGGTTAGCAGCCGCTCGCGCAGCGCGCTGTCACTGAGTAGTTCGGCTATTTCAGACAATATTTCCAGGTGTTTCTGGGTTGCAGCTTCGGGTACCAGCAGAAATATCAGCAACCCCACCGCCTGATCGTCGGGGGCATCAAAACCAATCGGTGCATGCAATTGAAACACCGCCGCCATGGGCGCTTTCAGGCCCTTGATGCGCCCATGCGGAATGGCCACGCCATGACCCAGGCCGGTAGAGCCCAAGCGTTCACGGGCAAACAGGCTGTCGGTAATCAGCGCACGGTTCAGGCCTTGCTGGTTCTCGAACAGCAAGCCAACTTCTTCAAAAGCACGCTTCTTGCTGGTCGCATCAACGCTGACCATGACCTGAGCGGGGGGCAATATTTGCGAAAGACGATTCATAAGGCGGTTTTAGTGGCCGAATTATGCACTTTAAGCGCTATTTGGGTTTTGGGGGTCAGGGCCCAAATTGAGTTATTGGGGTCAGACACCAATTTCGCGGCGGTGCATTGCACCGCGCCCTCGGGACGAGCCCTAGGCTCGGAAAATTTGGGCTCTGACCCCAAAAACTCACAAAAAAGCCGCCATCAATCCCTTTGAAGGCGGCCTTGAGTGTGCGACGCAAGCAAGCTAGTTCAGCATATCCTGGCGTTTGGCAGCCACGTGATGGTGGTCTTGTGTTTTGGTTTTATAGCGTGCGACCTGGCGGTCCAGCTTGTCGGTCAATTCGTCAACTGCGGCATACAAATCTGCATGGGAGCTTTCTGCGAACAGGTCACGGCCTTTGACGTGAACATTGCATTCGGCCCTCTGACGTCGTTCCTTTTCTTTCATGTTGTCCACCGTCAGCAGGACTTTTACGTCCACTACCTGGTCAAAATGCCGGGTAATTCGATCCAGTTTGCTGGTTACATAGCCGCGCAGCGCGGGGGTAACTTCAAGATGGTGGCCACTGATCGTCAAGTTCATACTAAAGACTCCTTGTTCACGGTTCTTCAAAGGCTGGAACCGGGTTGAGAAACACCGCTCTTCCTGATGAAGTCTTTCCATGAAGTTATCGTCAGGGTGGGGCGGCAGACGGGGGACGCTCTCTTGCATTTACTATGCGCCTCATGTGGGGCAATTGCAAGCTTGCAGTGCAGCAAAGATGAAACCTTCTGAAAAAGTCCTTGATTCTTCTGCTTTTTATTTTCCGGTGCCGGAAAGATGGGGCAAGCCCAGGCGACCAATCACAAAACATTCTTCAATTTATGTGTATTTGTTGATGTTTAACTTCGCATTGGATTTTTGATGTCGCTTGAAACGATTATTTCTTCAGCATTGACAAAGCCCGACCAAGATACCAATGCTTTGGTGCTAATGGGTGGCGGCGCACGCACGGCCTACCAGGCTGGTGTGCTGCACGCGCTGGGCAGTATGCTCAGTCTGCAGGCTAGCGCCGGCAGCCAGCACTTTCCATTCAAGATTCTGGTGGGCACGTCGGCTGGTGCCATGAATGCCACCTTCTTGGCCAGCCGGGCAAATGACGGCCTGCAAGCCCTGAGTGAGCTGGCCAATTTCTGGATGACACTTCGGTCTTCACAGGTGTACAAGCTCAAGGTCCCGGCGTGGATACGCTCCAGCCGTATTGCCGCAGCGCTGATGCTGTCGCAGCAGGTACGCGCCAGACAGGCGCTGCTGGACAACACTCCGCTGGTTGATACCCTGCACCGGGCGATTTCGTTGGGCGATATTGACAAGGCCTTGCATGACCGCACCTTGCGGGCGCTGGCCATAACAGCATCCAGCTACAGCAGCGGCGTGCATTGGTCGTTTTGCCAGATGGCGACTGCGCGGGCATCCGATTTATGGAACAGACCAGGCAGGCGCGCAGAGTTTCAGCCCATCACGATTGAGCACCTGATGGCATCCAGTGCCATTCCTTTTTTGTTTCCAGCCACGCCGCTTTGGGTAGATGGCCGTCGCGAGTATTTTGGTGATGGCTCCATGCGCCAAAGCTCGCCGCTGTCGCCAGCCCTGCATTTGGGGGCCAACAAGGTGCTTGTGATTGGCGTCGGGCAGCCTGAAAGGGCCAGTTTTGGAGGTGGCATAGCCAGCGCCCAAGGGCTGGAAGGGCCGAACAATACGGGACGGCCCACACTGGGTGCGATTGCCGGACACGCCATGGCCAGCGTCTTTCAGGACACCTTGCAGGCCGATGTGGAGCAGGCCCAGCGCGTCAGCAAAACCATTCGCCAGATGCCCCGCGAAATTGCCGCCGTCATGCCCTACCGACCTGTCGATGTGCTGGCGATTTCACCCTCGCAGTCACTTGATGCGCTGGCGCAGGCCCATGCACATGAGCTGCCGAAAGGGGCGCACCATGCGCTCGAAGGCCTGGGCGCACTGGGCGCCAAGGGAAGTCCCGGCGGCGCGGCGCTGGCCAGCTACCTGCTGTTTGAACCCGGCTTCGTCAAAGCGCTAATGGCGCTTGGTGAGCGTGATGCCTATGCCAAGCGCGAGGAGCTACTGGCTTTCTTTGGCTGATTTTGCTTGCCATTGGTGTAATGCAGATGGTGGATATTTCACAGCCCCGGTGCCATAATCGCGCCATATTCACTACGGAGAAATCCTTGGAAAGCAGCAGTACTTGCTAGCTTTCAACGCCGCAGACTGACGATTTACCCGCCATGGGTACGGTCAAGACCGGGGGTTGAAAGCGATGCACATTCCCCCCTTGCTCCGTTACAGCCTGGCAACTATTTGTTGGGCGCTAACTTTTGATTCCGCTTCATATTCAAAAGGCCGTCAGCCATGCTCAATATTTTTACCCTCGCCAACGGGCGGCTCTTTCAGGAAGAAATTGAGTCGCTTGAAGAGCTCTCCAAATTCCAGCCCATATGGGTTGACTTGGAATCCCCCACCGTAGAAGAAAAACGCTGGATCAAGCAGTACTACGGCCTGTCAATTCCTGAAGACGCGATGGACGAAGACATCGAAGAGTCTGCGCGCTTTTATGAAGAGGACAACGGCGAGCTGCACATCCGCTCTGACTTTTTAATTGCCGATGAAGACGAACCGCGCACGGTACGCGTTGCGTTCATCCTGAACCTCGTCAACGACGACCTTAAAAGCAAGGGCGTGCTGTTTTCCATCCACGATGAGGACGTGCCGGTTTTCCGCCTGCTGCGCATGCGTGCGCGCCGAGCGCCGGGGCTGATTGAAGACGCGAAAGAAGTACTGCTCAAACTGTTTGATGCCGACGCTGAATATTCAGCCGATACGCTCGAGGGCATTTACGTCGAACTGGAAAAAGTCAGCGCCCAGGTGCTGTCGGGCGACGTGACCGACGCACTGGCAGGCGAAGTGCTGGGCGCGATTGCCCGGCACGAAGACTTGAACGGCCGCATACGCCGCAACATGATGGACACCCGCCGCGCCGTCAGCTTCATGATGCGCAGCAAAATGCTGAACGGCGAGCAGTTTGAGGAAGCCCGGCAGATTTTGCGCGACATCGACTCGCTCGACTCGCACACCGCATTTCTCTTCGACAAGATCAACTTTTTGATGGACGCAACGGTTGGTTTTATCAACATCAACCAGAACAAAATCATCAAGATTTTCTCGGTAGCCAGCGTCGCGCTTCTGCCGCCTACCCTGATTGCCAGCGTCTACGGCATGAACTTCAAGGGCTTCTTTCCTGAGCTTGAATGGGCTTACGGCTACCCCTACGCGCTGGTGCTGATGTTTGCCAGCGCCGTGGTGCCAATGTGGTACTTCCGGCGGCGGGGCTGGCTGAAGTAGGCGGCGCTTGATTTGCCGGTGCCATTTGCGTTTTTACGAGGTGCTCATTTGACCAGCAGCTGTCGTTTATCGGCCCCCCATCAACGCCTCAATCTCATCCGCATCCACCGGCACGCCGCGCGTCAGCAGCTCGCAACCTTTACTGGTGACCAGCGCGTCGTCTTCAATCCGGATGCCGATGTTCCAGAACTCTTTGGGTATGCCTTTGGCGGGCCGCACGTAAATGCCGGGCTCAATCGTCAGCACCATGCCGGGCCGCAGGACACGTGAAGATTTGCGCATCACCGGGTTGCCATTCGCATCTTTCCCTGCGCGTGGCTTGCTGCCTGGCTCGGTGTAGTCCCCGCAATCATGCACGTCCATGCCCATCCAGTGGCTGGTGCGGTGCATGTAGAACTGACGGTAGGCACCCGATTCAAACACGTCTTCTACGCTGCCGTGTTTGGCTTTTGAAAGCAGCCCCACATCAAGCATGCCTTGCGCCAGCACCCGTACCGCTGCATCATGCGGGTCATTGAAGCGCTTGCCGGGCTTTGTGACTTTGACCGCTGCATATTGCGCCTGCAAAACGATGTCGTAGAGCGTGCGCTGGGCGGGCGTAAACTTGCCGTCAGCCGGGAAGGTGCGGGTGATGTCGCTGGCATAGCCGCTGAGCTCGCAGCCTGCATCAATCAAACACAGCTCGCCGCGTTTGAGCTCTGCATCAGCGGCGCGGTAGTGCAGCACACAGGCATTGGCGCCTGCCGCAACGATGCTGGTGTAGGCCGGGTATTCAGACCCATGACGACGAAATTCGTGCAGTAGTTCGGCTTCCAGGTGGTATTCACGCGGGGTCTCTTTTTCAGGCGAGCGCAACATCGCAGCCGACAACTGCATGGCACGCACATGCGCCGCAGCAGAAATTTGCCCGGCGCGGCGCAGGATGGCGATTTCATGCGCGTCTTTGGTCAAACGCATTTCGTCGAGCAGCTTGCACAGGTCGTGCTGGCTTTGCGGGCATTCGGCCCCGCTGCGCGCCAGGCCTCGCACCTTGTTCAACCAGCCATCAACTTGCGTTTCAAGCCCTTTGTGCGTTGCAAAGGGGAACCACACGGCGTTTTGATTCGCCAACAGTGCGGGCATTTTTTCGTCCAGCGACTGGGCGCTGAAGGCTTGCGTCACACCAAGCGCGCCCGGTGCTGCCCTGGGGCCAAGGCGAATGCCGTCCCAGATTTCGCGCTCGAGGTCTTTGGGGCGGCAGAACAAAGTGGTCTTGCCGCTGGCCTCAATCGCCAGCCAAGCGCCGGGCTCGGTAAAGCCGGTGACGTAATAAAAGTAGCTGTCGTGCCGATACGGAAAGTCGCTGTCACGGTTGCGCGGGGCCTCGGGCGCGGTCGGCAAGAGCGCAATGCCGCCGCCTGCGGCCTTGAGGGCTTTGGCTATTGATGCTCGGCGTTTTTCGTAAACAGTGGTCATGTTAATTACTTATGTCCATACGATTAGGGGCGTTCAGTTCAGCCAGCCGCGCTGGCGTGCCAACGTCCGTCCACGGGCCCGGGTACAGCTCGGCGCTGACCTGCTGATTGTCCATCGCGGCGCGTAGCAGTGGGGCCAATGCGGCTTTTATGCCCTTGGGGTTACCAGATGGCAAGTGAGGCAAGTCGTCAAAAAACGTTTTGCGGTACAGGGCGATGGTGCTGAAGGTGTAACGCGGCTGGTTTGAGTCTGCAGGCCGGTTGAGAGCCAAGCCATCTGCGCTCAAACCAAAGTCGCCATTCGGGTTGTGCGCCGGGTTGGGCACCAGCCACAAATGCGCCAGCTTGTTGCCGGCCGCAAATGCATCTACAGCGCCTTGCAAAAACTTGAACTCCGGTACAAACACATCACCCGCCAGCACCCAGAACATAGCCCCAAGCTGCGGCAATGCCCGCGCAATGCCGCCTGCGGTTTCCAGCGCAGCGCCAAAATCAAGCCCCTCATGGGAGTATGAAATTGTTGGCTGACCCGTGTCTAAAGGCCCGTTTTTATTAGCTTGCAGAGCTTTTTGTGCTTCAAAATGCACGGGAATTTGCTCGCCCAGCCAGGCCGTGTTGATGAGCAGATCCGTAAAACCCCCTTGCGCCAGTGCCTCAACATGCCAGTCAATCAATGCCTTGCCGCGCACCAGCAGCAGGGGCTTGGGGGTCGCGTCTGTTAACGGGCGCATGCGCTCGCCACGGCCAGCGGCCAGAATCATGGCCATGGCGTGTGGCGTGGGCTGATTTGGGTTTTGAGCAGTCATAGCGGTCAAATTATCGCCGTTTTTATGCCTATATACAGCTCTAGCCCAATCAATGCGGGCGCGAACAGCTATTAAATATGTAGCACTGATCTTTTGCTGGCGGTACCGTCGCTACCCCGGCGTCGGCCAGGTAGCTGCGCCAAACTGCATCCTTTAAAATCTACGGGTTAGCCTGGAAGGTCTTGATCCCGGCTGGCGTGTCAAATTCTTTCTTTCCCCTATTCTGGACTTTCCCCAATGGCTGCTCTCCCCTCATTGCTCATGGCCAACTCAATCCGCGCCCTTGCCATGGACGCTGTGCAGGCGGCCAACTCCGGCCACCCCGGTGCGCCCATGGGTATGGCCGACATGGCCGTGGCCCTCTGGGGCGGCCACCTCAAGCACAGTCCGCACAACCCCCACTGGTTTGACCGCGACCGTTTTGTTTTAAGCAATGGCCACGGCTCGATGCTGATTTATGCCGTGCTGCATTTGACGGGCTATGCACTGCCGATGAAGGAGCTGAAAAACTTTCGCCAGTTGCACAGCAAAACGCCCGGCCATCCTGAAGTCGGCTACACACCCGGCATTGAAACCACCACCGGCCCGCTTGGTCAGGGCCTGACCAACGCGGTTGGCATGGCGCTGGCTGAGAAGCTGTTGGCCA
>JBBRQQ010000072.1:0-14034 GCA_038226155.1 Burkholderiales bacterium | reverse complement strand
GGTGATGTCCTGCACCACACCGCTGCGCGACAAGGGACAGCCATCATCATTGACCTGCACCTGCCCGCGCTGGTGCATCCAGCGCACATCCCCTGCGGGAGTAATGATGCGGTATTCAATGTCCAGCGCTGTACCGTCAAGCCAGGCCGCGGCCCGACACTTCTCGTAATGCGCACGATCGCCGGGGTGAATCATTGTCAGGAAAGTGGCATCTTCACCGTCAAAGTCGCCAGGCTGGACTCCAAACAAATCATAAAGCTCGTCAGACAAGGTCAGCCGTTTGCTGCGCATGTCCAGTTCCCAATCGCCCATGCGGCCGAGCTTTTGCGCAGCCAGAAGCCGGCCCTGGGACTGGCGCAGCTCGGCATAACTTTTCGCCTGCGCCTCTTCGCGCTGCTGGAGCGAATCGGCCATGCTGTTGAATCCACTGGCGATGCGGGTCAGCTCATTTTGCGCATCGGCGGGACGCACCGGGATGCGCACATCCAGTGCCCCGGCCTGAATGCGGCCCGTCGCTTCGAGGATTTCCGCCGCTGGTTTCACAATGGCCCGCCCGGCCAGCAGCCAGGCCATCCAGCTGCCAACAAGTGCGATCAGCGACAGGGCGAAAAAATCTAGCGCCAGTTGCTGGCGTGCAGGCGTTAGCACCTCGCTCCTGTCAGCGCTGACGAGCACAAAAAAGTGCGAGTCGGGCAATGTGCTGCTTGGGCGAAAGGCATAAATCTGCTGGGCACCGGCCGCATCACCACCGTCAAAAACGCCCGGCACGCCTGCCTTGATCGCGTCACGGATCAGCGCAATGGGTACCAGCTTTCCGACTGGGGCTGCGTTGTCAGGGCTTGCGGCAAGCACCACGCCCTCGCGGTCCATGATGACGACACGCCTGCCCGTCGGGAGCGACACAGATGCCATAGTTTTCGCCAACTCGGACAGTAATATGGCAACGAAGGCCACAGCCTGTATGTTGCCGTCGCTACCCTTGACCGGGAGGGCAAAGGTTATGACGGGCTTGTTGCGGAGGCGCCCAATCAGGTAACCACTAGCCACAAAATCACCGCTTGCCATCGCAGCCTGAAAATAGGGGCGGTCACCTCTAAACCCCTTTGGAATATTGGGCGCAGTATAGCAACGTACATACCCGTCGGTGCCGACGATGCCAATGTTGGTGTAGACCCCCAGTTCAGCGGCCAGGGTTTTGAAGTAGTTCTGGCAAACGGGCTCCCTTCCCTCCACCAACTCGGGCACATGCGATATGGCAGTCAGCAACTGGCGCGCGGAAACTGCAAGGCGCTGCTGGTTAGCGGCAACCAGCGAGGCCGAAAACTCGAGGTTTTTGGTGGTCTGGGTCACGGCATCCCTGGCCGTTAGCCACGCGCCAATCAGGGACAGTGCAAACAACGGCACGATGGCAGTGAATACCAGGATGACCAGGCGGGAGCGTAGAGTCATGCCGAACTTCATCTCTCACCCCCCACGTGAAGGACTTCAGATGGCACGGTGCGCTGCAGTCCGTACCAGCACATAGGTCAGGCGGGAGAGGTTTCGTTCACACCCAGCCAGTACGTCTGCAGGCAATCGAGTTTTTTCGTGAACTCGCCAAAGTCAACCGGCTTGCGAATAAAGCTGTTTGCGCCTGCGCGGTAACAGGCCACGATGTCGGACTGCTCGCTGGAAGATGTCAGCATCACGACCGGCACCATGGCCGTCAACGGATTGGCACGCACGCTGCGCAGCACATCAAGACCGGACAGCTTGGGCAACTTCATGTCGAGAAGTACAAAGGTCGGCTGTCTTTGCGTATCGCGCCCGGCATGCGCACCCTGCCCCAACAGGAAGTCCAGCGCCTGCGCGCCGTCCCGGGCAACCACGATTTCAGCATCGACACCTTGTTCCTGCAGCGTCAGCACCGTCAATTCAAGGTGATCCGGATTGTCTTCCACAACGAGTATCAGTTTGTTATTCATAGACGCTCTGAACGCATTTTTATCAGTTATATGAAGAAAATACTATTTTTATCATATTATTACCAGATACAAACATTCCAACCTAGTAATAACCCTAGCTTGATATACCTTCAGAAACGCCAGTGAGCTGGCGCAGGACATGTCTACCAGCGGGGAATCGCATCGTCCTTGAGCTTGCCACGCAGCTCGGCATAGTCGGGCACCACGGCGCGCACGGTGTCCCAAAAGCGCGGGCTGTGGTCCATCACGCGCAGGTGGCTGAGCTCATGCACCACCACATAGTCAATCACCGACTGCTTGAAGTGAATCAGCCGCCAGTTGAGGCGGATCGAGCCGTCAGCACTGGCGCTACCCCATCGTGTACCGGCGCTGGACAGGCTTAACTTGCGCCACTGCACACCGAGTGTGGGCGCGAAGTGATTCATCCGCTCAGTAAAAATGCGCTTTGCCTGGCGCATCAGCCAGGCCTGCACCGCGTCACGAATCTGCTCGGGCGTAGCCATGTGTGGCAAGCCCACATGCAGGGTGAGGTGGGTTACACCGGGCAGGGTATCGGCATCATTGCTTTTCAGTTCAGCCCCTATGCCACCAAACGCATGACGCGGGTCCAGCACCACAAGGACCTGCTCGCCCAAAAACGGCAGCGCGGTGCCGTCCCGCCAGTCAATGCGGGCAGACTCAAGCCGCGCATGACGGTCACGGGTTTCTTGCAGCTTGTTGATGATCCAGCCGGATTTTTCGACTACCGCCTTGTCAATTTCATACAGCGGCACCCACTTGGGCGCGCTGACTGTCAAGCCTTCTGCACCGACGGAAAAACCTATGGTGCGGCGCTTGCCGCGTTTGAACTGGTAGGCCACGGCAATGCCATCAAGCAAGACTTCGCGCGCGGCCTTGGGGTGATGAAAAGTGAGCGGGCTGAGTGCTTGCCGCAGCGTTTGCGGCGGGAGCTGGTTGGCGATCTGGTCCACAGGCATGGCTGAAAGCGCTATCGTTTCAATAGCTGATCGCGCCTGTATTTGTTGGCCTGCAGCCTCTTTTTGTGCTTCAAATAGTGGTTTTTTGACCTCGCCAGGCGCACTGTCGAACAAATCCATCGTGAACTGAAGCAGCTTGCTCATCATCCCTGCATCATGCCTGTTTAAAGGCTTGCGCTTTAGGTCCCGTGTAAGCCTCGGGGTCGAGCCGGTGCATCTCGGCTTCGATCCAGGCTTCGACCTCCCGCATCAGCTCATCGGGTTGCCTGCCCACGCTGCTGATCGGCTTGCCAATTGAAAAGTCAACAATGCCGGGCGTTTTGATAAAAGCCTTGCGTGGCCAGCATTTGGCCGACGTGACGGCAACCGGAATCACTGGGGCACCCGTTTCAATCGCCAGACGCGTACCGCCGCTTTTATAAACACCTTTTTGTCCGCGCGGAATGCGAGTGCCCTCGGGGAACATGATGACCCAGGTACCTTGCGCCATCAGCCGCTTGCCCTGCGCCACCACCTTGCTGAAAGCCTGCGCCCGCTGGCTTCGGTCGATGTGGATCATGTCCATGCGCGCCATGGCCCAGCCAAAAAACGGCACGTAGAGCAATTCCTTTTTAAACACGAAAGCCAGCGGATGGGGCATCAGCGTCACCATTGAAAAAGTCTCCCAGGTGCTCTGGTGCTTGACCAGTAGTACGCAGGCACCCAACTCGTCTGTGGGCAGGTTTTCCATACCGGTCACCCGGTTTTTGATACCCAGAATCGCCGTGCCCCCCGAAACCGCCAGGCGCAGCCAGCCTGCGCACATCCAGTAAACCTGGGTACTGCTGCCAAACAAGGAGAAAACCACCACGGCAAGCGCCCACGGAATGACGGTAATGACCATCCAGAGAAGATGAAAGATTGAACGGATCAAGGGCATGGCATGCAGGCGGTGTGAAGGCGGAAATGAGGTGAGGTGGGGTGCGTATCAAACATTCAGAGGACGCCGCTCCAGCAAAAAGTCAGCAAACGCAGGTAAATCGTGGTGCAGGCGCGTGTTCGTAGGCAGGCCTTCGGGTTGCACGCCAGCCAATGCATGGCCAGAGTCGCTGCGATAGTTGGCAGACTTGCCCGTCAGCACCAGATGCGCCTCGCACCCGGCGCTGGCCCCCGCCTGCAAGTCGCGTAGGGAGTCGCCCGCCGTCGGCACGCCCTTGAGTGGCACACCAAAGCGCGCGCCGATCTGCTCGAACAAACCCGGTAGCGGCTTGCGGCAATTGCAACTTTCTTCAGGGCTGTGCGGGCAATAAAACACCGCATCAATACGGCCACCAACAGCCGCCAGCATCTTGTGCATCTTGGCATGCATGGCGTTAAGCGAAGCCACGTCAAACAAACCGCGCCCCAGACCCGACTGGTTGGACGCGATCACCACATGCCAACCCGCATGGTTAAGCCGCGCAATAGCCTCCAGCGCGCCGGGCAGCGGCATCCATTCTTCAGGCGTTTTGACGAAATCGTCACTGTCAGAGTTGATGGTGCCGTCGCGGTCGAGGATGACGAGTTTCATGGGGTGTCCGATTCTTGCGCCCGGCGCTGTGCCCATTGAGCCCAATGCGAAATGCGCTCTGCCGCGTAGCCTGATTTCTCAAGTGCTCGAATGCGCTCCAAAAGCAGGTCAATACTAACCATGCGGTACTTGAGCAACGCACGCACAAAGTCAGCGTCTTTTTCGCGTCCGGCGACGCATTTTGAGACTGCCAGATCATGTACTTCGGGGCAAATAACGGTTACATCACCCACGTAGTAGAGTTGTTGCCGAACAGCCCAATCACCAGGCAATACAGCCGTCTCTGGCCCAACGCCGTCGGCGTGATAGCCGAAGGTTTCGTCAAAGCTCGACATCGCACCAATTGCGCCGTCTATCAAGTCGGCTTTTTCAGGGTGCAGCGCTGGGTACAAGTCGAGTTCTCGCGACATCAGCAACTCTTGAGGTGCATGGGGAAACGCAAACAACACTGCCTGGCTACCGATTACAACAAACGAGTTTTCCTGTGCAATGGCTGCCGCTGCACGAAGCACATGCTCGGCTTCTGACCGTTTCATAAGCAGCGCGCTTTCTGTAGCAAACCAGTACGTTCACGCTGCGTGATGAGTACTGACATGGGCGACACATTGCGCAGCGCAGCCGCAGCGTCAGTGTCCGCACAAACGCCCTGCGCAAGGCTATCTATCGACTCATGCAATAGTCTTTCCCACTTATCAAGATACGGGTCAGAACGTGTGCTGCCAGACTGCGCACGCCAACGAGTTAACTGGGCTTGTACCTCCCTGATACGCTCCGGTCGCTCGCGCAAGCGAGTCAAGGCCAGCAGATGCGCATCGCGTAAAAAACTGTCGATTTGCTGTTGACGATTCATGAACAGATTATGGGCTTAGGTTGCCAGCTTGGACAGGTCGGCGACGCGGTTCATGGCGTCGTGAAGACTTTTCAGCAGCCCCTGGCGGTTCAGGCGCAAATCCATTTCTTCGGCGTTGACCATTACGCCATCAAAGAAAGCATCAACCGGTAGACGCAATGCAGCCAGCGTTTGCAGTGATGCGGTGTAGTCGCCTGATTCAAACTGCGCGTTGGCCGCAGGCACTGTCTGCTTCATCACCGAGTACAGCGCGATTTCAGCAGGCTCTTTTAGCAACAGCTCGCTGACATGTGCATCGACAGTGGGTTCTTTTTTCAGGATGTTGGAGATGCGCTTGTTGGCGGCTGCGAGGGCTGGCGCTTCGGGCAATGTTGCGAAGGCGCGCACGGCGGCCAAACGTTTTTTCACATCGCCAAGGCGTTGCGGCTTCAAGGCCAACACAGCATCCACTTCCTGAGCGCTGTAGCTTTGTTCGCGCAGGGAGCCCGCGAGTCGGTCATAGATGAAATCAGTCAGCGGGTCTTTTCCAATCCCCTCAAATCCGAGTTGAAACTCAAACTGAGCTGCAGCATCTCTTACCGCATCGTTTTGTGCTGGCGCATGAACAGCACGTTGGAACGCAGCCGAGGACGCGTCGATAAGGCTTCCCACATTCAAATTTAAGTCGCGCTCAACGAGCATCCGAATCACACCCAGCGCGTGACGACGAAGCGCAAACGGGTCTTTATCGCCCGTCGGCGAATTTCCAATGCCAAACATACCTACCAGCGTCTCCAGCTTGTCAGCCAGCGCCACCACCACGCCAACTTCATTGCGCGGCAATGTATCGCCCGCAAATCGTGGTTTGTAGTGGTCTTCAATTGCGTCGGCAACCTCAAGACTCAGGCCATCGTTGAGCGCGTAATAGCGACCCATCGTGCCTTGCAGCTCGGGGAATTCGCCCACCATGTCAGTGACCAAATCGGTTTTGGCGAGCATCGCGGCCTGGTCTGCTTTTTGTGCCAGTGCATCACCGCCCAGTTGCTGACCAATGGCTTTTGCGATGGCGCGCACGCGGGTGATGCGCTCGCCCTGCGAACCCAGCTTGTTGTGATAAACCACTTTATCGAGTCCCGGCACGCGCGACTCAAGCGTTTTCTTGCGATCCTGATCAAAGAAAAATTTGGCATCCGCCAGGCGCGGGCGCACCACACGTTCGTTACCGCCAATCACGGCGCTGGCATCGCTGGGCGTGATGTTGCTGACGACGAGAAACTTGTTGGTGAGCTTGCCGCTGGCATCTAACAACGGGAAATACTTTTGATTGGCCTTCATCGTGAGGATGAGGCACTCTTGCGGTACGTCCAAAAATTCTTTTTCAAACTCGCAGGTCAAGACGTTGGGGCGCTCAACGAGTGCAGTGACTTCGTCAAGCAGCATGTCATCGTCAATCGCTGTCACACCGCCGCCTACTTTGGCAGCTGCGGCTGCCAGCTGTTTCGCAATCTCCGCCTTGCGCCTGTCGAAGCTGGCGATGACCTTGCCTTCTTCCAGCATCTGTACTTCATAGCTATCGGCCTCGCGAATTGCAAAAGCTTTAACTGCTGATTCAAACCTGTGACCTTCAGTCATATTGCTAGCCTCAAGGCCCAGCGCATTCACGCCCAGAATCGTTGAGCCGTGAAGTGCCGTCAAACGATGTACCGGTCGCACAAACTTCACATCGCTCCAACCATCGGCCAATTGGTACGTCATAACTTTGGGGATCGGCAGTTTGCGGATACTTTCTTCAAGCGCGGTTTGCAGCCCAACAACAAGACTTGACCCAATCGCCAATCCGCAAAGGAATATGGCCTCGGCCTTTCCCTCGCCCTTTATGAGCAATTTCTCACCATCATGCTCAACGGCGGGCCATATTTCGGCAAAGTCGCCTCTGCCCATATTTGTCAGCTTCTTCCGAAAAGCTTCAGTGGGTTTACCGTCCTTAATAGCGGCGCTCAGTGACATTAGTTTTTCCGAACGCTCGTAATCGGCCGCGCGCTCCAAAACTTTCGAAATATGTATGCCAAGGCGTCGCGGCGAGGCATACGCAACGAACTTTGAATCGGTAGAAGTCAAGCCGCGATTTTTAAGCTCCTCGTAGAGGACGCCAGCAAACGCCTCACCCAGCTTTTTTAAAGCCTTGGGCGGGAGTTCTTCAACAAACAATTCAACAAGAAGGTTTTGGGTCGTCATCGTCATCTGGTTCACGCTGCCTTCTTGATCACAGGTAGCATTTTTTCAACCCACTCACGCGGTGCCATCGGAAAACCCAATCGCTCCCTGGACTCGTAGTAGCCGTGCGCTACGGCTCTAGCCAGATTGCGAATGCGGCCTATGTAGGCAGCGCGTTCGGTGACGCTGATGGCTCCGCGTGCGTCCAGCAGATTGAAGCTGTGCGCGGCTTTCAGCACCTGCTCGTAAGCGGGCAGTGCGAGTTGCACTTCGATCAAATGTTTGGCCTGCTTCTCGTGCGCAGTGAAGGCGGTGAACAAGAAGTCTGCGTCGCTATGCTCGAAGTTATAGGTGCTTTGCTCGACCTCGTTTTGTTTGTATACGTCACCGTAGCTAAGGCCTTCGGTCCAAGTCAGGTTGTAGACGTTGTCTACGCCTTGCAGGTACATGGCCAGGCGCTCCAGGCCGTAGGTGATCTCGCCTGTGATGGGTTTGCAATCAATGCCGCCGACCTGCTGGAAGTACGTGAACTGTGTGACTTCCATGCCGTTGAGCCAGACCTCCCAGCCCAAGCCCCATGCACCTAGCGTTGGGTTTTCCCAATCGTCTTCTACAAAGCGGATGTCGTTTTGTTTCAGGTCGAAACCGAGAGCTTCTAGCGAACCGAGGTAGAGCTCCAGAATGTTGGCGGGTGTGGGTTTCAGCACGACCTGGTACTGGTAGTAGTGCTGCAGCCGGTTTGGGTTTTCGCCATAGCGGCCGTCCTTGGGGCGGCGGCTGGGCTGCACGTAGGCGGCTTTCCACGGCTCGGGGCCGAGGGCTCTTAAAAACGTTGCGGTGTGCGAAGTGCCTGCGCCGACCTCCATGTCGTAGGGCTGCAATAGCGCGCAACCCTTGTCAGCCCAGTAGGTCTGCAGGGTGAGGATGATCTGTTGAAAGGTGAGCATGGTTTGATTTTAACGGCGCGTGATTTGGCATATTTTGGTGAAAAAGGCCTCGAATAGGCCATTTTTGACAGTCAAATCAGGCTCTAGACCAATGAATACGGGCGCGAGCAGCTACTAAAAGTATAGCAATTATCAGCACCCACCACGGCCACAAGCCAAAGCGGCTGGCCCACCAGGCGTAGGGCGTCAGGCCACTGCGCCCCTCGACCGTGCTTACCAGCGCGCCTCGCGTGTGGCGCGGCAAGCTGGCGGTGACCTGGCCACGGTGGTCAATGATGGCGGTGGCGCCGGTGTTGGTGGCCCGCACCATGGGGCGCTCAAACTCCAGCGCGCGCATACGCGAAATGTTCAAGTGCTGGTCGATGGCTATCGTATTGCCAAACCATGCAATGTTGCTGATGTTCACAAAGATGGTGGGGCTTGCGGCCGGGTCGACAAAACGTGCGGCGAGTTCTTCACCAAACAGGTCTTCATAGCAAATATTGGGGGCCAGACGCTGGCCCTGCCAGTCGAACGATGGCTGGCTGACCGCACCGCTGTTGAAGTCAGCCAGCGGAATATTGACGATCTTCAAATACCACTTGAACAGGGGGTGAACAAATTCGCCAAACGGTACAAGGTGGTGTTTGTCATAGCGATAAACCTGGTCGCGCCCGGTGCCTGCGCTCGAGTGTCCTGGCTTGATGCCAATGACGGAGTTGGTGTAGCCATCCTGATTGTTGCCGAGCGGAATGCCAATAAGCGCGGCCGTTTCAGGCGACCCGGCGGGGGGCTGGGCAAAGCGCTTGAACAATGCATCGGCATAGCCTTCAGGCAACTGGCTGGGCAGCAGCGGGATGGCGGTTTCAGGCGTGACGACCAGCGAGGTGGCTGCGGCATTGAGTTGGTCACCGTACCATTTAAGCGCGTCGGGGATGCCTTTGCCACCCTGAAATTTTTCATCCTGCGCGATGTTTCCTTGCAGCAGGGTAATGGTAAACGGCTTCGTTGCGGCTAGCGCTGCGGGATAGCTCGAGGTGAACGCCGATGCCGCTCCCTTTTCAACCAGGAGCGCACGGCTCGCCGTTAAGGCAAGCACCAACATGGCTGCGACGGCTGCAAGCGACAACAGCCGGGGGCGCAGCAGCAACCCCGCAATGGCGGCTGCGGTCAGCGCGCTGCCAAACGTCAGCCCATGCACGCCGACCAGTTTTGCAAGATCTGCAAATGGGCCATCGAGCTGGGCGTAACCGCCCTCGCCCCATGGAAAGCCTGTAAAAAGCGCTACCCGTGCCAGCTCTGCAAGCAACCATAACGCTGCAAAAAAAATCGCACGCCCGGCACGATTGCGCGGTGCCAGCCACACAAACGCAGCGCAGGCAGCGGCGTAATACAAACCCAGAAATGCCGCCAGACCAACGATGGCAATAACCGCCAAGGGAGAGGCGAGGCCACCATAAGTGTGCAGCGAAATAAACAGCCACCACCAGGTAGCGCACTGCAGGGCGATAGCAAACACCCAGCCCAACCATGCGCCACTCTTCACATCATTCTTCGCCCCATTTTTCCGCGCCTGTTTGTCTGAAACGCGGCGTTCAAGCTGCCAAGCCAGCAGCAACACGGCAACGATTTGAAGCCACCAGACCGCCTGCCCCTGCGTGAGCAACGCACCAAAAGGCCATGCAACGCTTAAGGCATGAGCGCAACCAGCTACTAAAACAATAGCGGAACTTGCCAGCAACCCGCGTTTGCCACCCCGCTGCATCATGCTGGATGGTTCTTGCCCGCAGCGCCAGGGCCCGCCGCACTGGCGGGTGCGACCTTGAACCAGCGCACCGCCCCACCCTTGGTGTGCAGCACGGTAAATTGGAGGCTTGAGAGTGCAAACTGCTCGCCTCGCTTCGGTACGTGGCCCATTTTGTGGGCGACAAGGCCACCTATGGTGTCGAAGTCTGTATCAACCAGGCTGACGCCAAACGCTTCGCTGACGCGCTCGATCGAGGTGTCGCCGCTGACGCGGTAGGTACGGTCAGACAGGCCAAAAATATCGCCCTCGTCTTCGGCAATATCAAACTCGTCTTCGATCTCGCCGACGATCTGCTCGAGAACGTCTTCAATCGTAATCAACCCCGCGGTGCGGCCAAATTCGTCGATGACGATTGCAAGGTGGTTGCGATTGCCACGGAACTCGCGCAGTAAATCGTTCAGCCCCTTGCTCTCGGGCACAAACACGGCCGGGCGCAAAAGTGCCTTGATATTCAGCTCAGGCGCGCGCTGCAGCTTGAGCAAGTCTTTGGCCATGAGGATGCCAAGAATGTTTTCTTTTTCGCCTTCGTACACAGGAAAGCGTGAGTGTGCGGTGTCAATCACCAGGTGCAGCAGCTCGTCAAACGGGGCGTCGATGTTGACGAGGTCCATGCGCGGGGCTGCAACCATCACGTCACCCGCAGTCATGTCGGCCATGCGGATCACGCCCTCCAGCATTTCGCGGCTTTGCGCGCCTATGACTTCGTTGTCCTGCGCTTCGACCAGGGTTTCGATCAACTCGTCTTTGGAATCTGGCCCTGGATGAAGCATTTCAGCAAGCTTTTGCAAAAAGCCGCGTTTGTCTTCGGGTTTAGCAGCTTTTAAAGGCCTACTGGGAGGAACGTCGGACACATGGGCTGTCGGTAGTGAAACAAGCGATCAAGGATAACGCAATTCAATTGCAGAGGTCGACCTGCACTAAACCCAGCAGGGGCCGCGGAACTGGCTTGGCCAGGCCGCAGGCGCAGCGGCCCCCTCGGGGGGCAGGAAGCGACACGCAGTGCGCGACCGTGGGGGCTACATTGCGCTGTGGTCCCGCGCATCGCGTACGCCGCGCCGCACTTCCTGCACCATCCCCAGTAAATCCCAGAACTGCTTGGCCTGCACTTTGAGGCGGTAATCTGTCTGGGCTATCCGCTCTTCAACCATTTCGGTCATGCGCGAATCGAGATCGGCGGCAGGCAGCTTGAGGTAGGCCTCGCTCTCGGAGCCGTCGCGCTCAATAGTCGCGCCGGCCTTGCGCGCAATACTGAGCATGGCCGAGTTTTCACTCAACGCGTGGATGAACATCATGTCAACACCGTCGTTGCGTGCGTGCATGATGGCGCGGTCAAACAGCCGCGTGCCGTAATGCCGGCCACGCGCCTTGGCCAGCACCGACACGCCAAACTCGGCGCAGCTTTTGAGTTGCGGGTCGGTTGAATAGGCCAAATGCGCCATGGCAATCAGCTCCAGGCGACGGTTGTAAATACCAAAAATTTCGTCTCGCTCAAAATTAAGCCCGCTAACGTAGCGGCCAATCTGCTCGTCATTAGCGGCATAGCCAAAGCGCAGGTATCGGTCGTGCGGGCTCAGAGCTAGCAGATGCGCGGCGATGCGCCCGGCGTGACTGGGGCCAATGGAACGGATGGGCACCATTACCGGAGGCCGATGGGGAGGGGCGGGCGGGCGGGGGAAGTCCTCGTTCGCAGGTGGACGAAAAAATGCCCTGCCCGCACTGAAGGAGGCTTTGAGGATTGCGCTTGGACTTGCCATGCGTTAAATATAAGGGTTTTCCCTAGATTTTCCATATGTCAGGCCTTTTTTGTCCGGGGTGGTGCCTTGACGCTATTTTGAAGCGTATAAGCGTCTGCAGCCCAACAAACACGGGCGTAAACAGCTATTAAAACTATAGCAAACTGCCATTCAACCTGGTTTGTCTGGCAAAAATAAGCATCAAAACTGAGGCCAAACCCTAATTCAAAGCCCGCATTAGCCCTTATTTCAGCCCCATTAGGCCCCGCCACGGGCAGAAAAACAAGCTGCGCTCAGGCCGGTAAGGCCGTGCTGGCCTTGCCGCGATCCAGCACAAAGCTGGTTTTGCGGTCCTGCCTGACAACCCATTAAATTCCTCAGCAGGCAAAAAAACTGATACCTGCAGTTATACAGTTGGTCAATACTTTTTGGAGATAGCCATGAACGTAGCCAACCCCATGGGCACCGACGGTTTTGAATTTATTGAGTATGCGGCGCCAGACCCAAAGGCCATGAGCGATGTGTTTCGTCAGATGGGTTTCACGGCACTCGCCAAACACCGCCACAAAGACGTGACGCTGTACCGCCAGGGCGGCATCAACTTCATCATCAATGCCGAGCCTGACTCGTTTGCGCAGCGCTTTGCGCGCCAGCATGGCCCCAGCGTTTGCGCCATTGCCTTTCGCGTGCAGGATGCCAGGGCGGCGTACGAGCGCGCCATTTCGCTGGGTGCCTGGGGCTATGCCGATACGGCGGGGCCGGGTGAGCTGAACATTCCGGCCATCAAGGGCGTGGGTGATTCGATCATTTACTTCATCGACCAATGGCGCGGTAAAAACGGCGCGCAGCCAGGTGACATTGGCAACATCAGTTTTTTTGATGTGGACTTCATACCCCTGCCGGGAGTGACCGCCGCTGACTTAAGCCCGGTCGGCAACGGCCTGACCTACATCGACCACTTGACGCACAACGTGCACCGTGGCCGGATGCAGGAATGGGCCGGCTTTTATGAGCGGCTTTTTAACTTTCGCGAAGTGCGCTACTTTGATTTTGAAGGCCAGGCTACAGGTGTCAAAAGCAAAGCCATGACCAGCCCCTGCGGCAAGATTCGTATCCCCATCAACGAAGAAGGCAATGAAAAAGCCGGGCAAATTCAAGAGTACCTTGACCGATACCACGGCGAAGGCATTCAGCACATTGCCCTCGGATCAACCGACCTCATCGCTACCGTGGACGCACTGCAAATGAGCGGCATGAAGCTCTTGACCACCGGGGACACCTACTATGAGCTGCTGGACAAACGCATTCCCGGACACGGCGAAAGCGTGCCGGCCTTGCAAAGCCGCAATATCCTGATGGACGGCAAGCCAGGCGAGTTGCTGCTGCAAATCTTCAGCGAGAACCAGCTCGGGCCAATCTTTTTTGAATTCATACAGCGCAAGGGCAACGAGGGTTTTGGTGAGGGCAACTTTAAAGCGCTGTTTGAAAGCATTGAGCTAGACCAAATGCGCCGCGGCGTTTTAGCTAAATGACCTTCGAGAAAAGACTCAGGGCGTCGTTGCCCACGCTTGCCGTAGCGTTGCTACTGTCTGCACGTGCGCGCCTAGCCCTGAGCCCTTTTTCGAAGGTCTGGTGAAGGAGCTTTGTATGGCAGTTAAACCCGCGGTTTATGGGAATAGTGAAAGACCCCCGCGCGGCGACTATATCCGCGATGGCCAGGTCAATTCCGACTACACCTGCCCGCAGAACTACGCCGCCTACAGTGCCGCGGACCACGAAACCTATGCGCGTCTGTACCAGCGGCAATCGGCGTTACTGCGTGGGCTGGCGTGTGATGAGTTCATCGCAGCGCTCCCGTCCCTCGGCGCAGCAAGTCATATTCCGCGCTTTGAAAACATCAACGACCGACTGCGCAAGGCCACCGGCTGGGAAGTCGTCGCCGTTCCGGGGCTGATTCCTGAAGTGCCTTTTTTTACATTGCTAGCCAACCGCAAGTTCCCGGTTACTGACTGGATACGCAAGCCCGAAGAGTTTG
>JBBRQQ010000071.1:0-14490 GCA_038226155.1 Burkholderiales bacterium | reverse complement strand
CGCGTCTGGCTCTGAAAAAAGTCGCCAATACTTTGCCGCGTGTTCGGCGAGAGCATGGCCTTTGAATCCGAAACAGCAATGCCTGCTGCCTCACACAAGCGCTTCGCAAAATGCAGCTCAAGGGCCGCCACCGCCACCCGCCCATCCTTGCACGCATACACGCCATAGCCCGCATGCGCACCGCCTACAGCACCGGTCGGTTTTGTCAGACCCCAGTGGCGTGGTAGCGCCAGGTAAGCCGCAGCATCTGACAGCGCAATTTCAATCAACACGCCTTTGCCTGTGGCATGTTGAGTTAGTGTGGCCTGCAATGCGGCTTCGCTGGCCATTAGTGACCCGCCCATGTCGGCGTAAAGCGTGGCGGGCAAATCGAGGCCGGAGATGAGGTCGTTTTCTGCAAGGTAGGTCAGGTCATGGCCGGGCTCTTCGGCGCGTGCGCCCGAGTTGCCGACGATGGCGATTTGCGACAGGGCAGGGTAACGCTTGTGCAAGGGCTTCCACCCCAGGCCAAGCTTCTCGATCGCCGATGGACGAAATGACGTGATGAGGATGTCGGCCTTGGCCAGCTCGCGATGCAGCACCTTTTGGCCAGCTTCGGTTTTCAGGTCTGCAGCGATGATGCGCATACCCTTTTGCAGGTCTGCATAGGCCTTCGGGTTGTACTGGCTCATGGGGTCGCCTGACACGCCTGTTGCCGCACCACAGGATGATTGTTTGGGTGCCAGTGGCTCCAGCTTGATGCAGGTTGCGCCCATTGCCTTGCAACGCATTAGCGCGGCAGGGCCGGGCAGGTTGAGGGCCAGGCTTAGGATGCGAACGCCCTTGAGCGGGCTCAAAGTTGATTTTTGGTCTGCCATGAAAGATTGTCGCACTATGGATTTCGTAGCTGGTCATGCCCGTATTTAAAGCGTTACAGCCCTTTTTGGCCGTCGAAAACGCCAATTTTTGTCAGTTTTCAACCTGTTTTTCATGAATTACATCGGCAAGCCAACGTAGTTCTCAGCCAGTGCGGTTGAAGCTGCTTTTGAGCTGACCAGATACTCCAGCTCGGCCTCTTGTATTTTTTGGCCAAAGTTGCCTGCGCTGGTACCCAGGTCTGGAAAGCGGTGCAGCAGCGAGGTGAGTGACCATGAAAAGCGTTCAGCCTTCCAGACTCTGGCTAAAGCGCGCTTTGAATAGTTGTCGATGCCCGCCTCGCCGGTATTAGTTTTTTCCACGTAGTGGGTGATGAAAGCGTCTGACAGGTACTTGACGTCTGACGCAGCCAGGTTCAAGCCCTTGGCACCAGTAGGCGGCACGATGTGGGCAGCGTCGCCTGCGAGGAACAAGCTGCCAAAGCGCATCGGCTCGGCGACAAAACTGCGCAGCGGGGCGATGCTTTTTTCAATCGACGGGCCGGTGATGATGCGCTCGGCCAGATCCGGGTCAACGCGGCGGCGGATCTCGTCCCAGAAGTTGTCGTCGGTCCACTGCTCAACCTTGTCATCTATCGGGCACTGTACGTAGTAGCGACTGCGTGTGAGGCTTCGCATGGAGCACAGCGCGAAGCCGCGTTCGCTGTTGGCATAGACGATGGCGTGCGGCGACACCGGCGGCACATCCGCCAATATGCCGAGCCACCCGAAAGGGTAGGTGCGCTCGAACTCAGTGATCGAATTTTTCGGCACGCTGGCGCGGCACACGCCATGAAAACCATCACAACCGGCGATGAAGTCGCAGGCCACTTTGATGTGCTGGCCATCTTTGACGTAACGTACCTTAGGATTGGGGCTGTCAAAGTCATGGATGCCGACTTCACTTGCTTCGTAGACAGTGGCAAGGCCTGCCTGTTCGCGTGCGTCCATCAGGTCGCGTGTGACCTCAGTCTGGCCGTAGGCGGTGACGACTTTGCCGTCCGTCAGCCCGGACACATCAATGCGATGCCGCTGGTTTTTGAAACCGATGTCGATACTGTGGTGCGCCGTACCTTCAACATCAAGCCGCGCACCCGCACCGACTTGCCTGAGCAGGTTGACCGTGCCTTGCTCCAGAATGCCGGCGCGTATCCGGCCAAGCACGTAGCTTGCGCTTTGCCGCTCGATGATGATGTTGTCGATGCCGGCTTTGTGCAGCAGGGCACCGAGCAGCAGGCCGGCCGGGCCTGCGCCGATGATGGCGACTTGGGTGCGCATGGATTTTTCCTTGAATGAGTGAGACTTTAGAGGGAATTCTATGGGCCGATGGGCAGGTTTGTGCGATCGCTTCATACAGACGGTTGGCATACGCGCGAAAACCTCGCCGCAGCGCGTGAGCTGCGGCCTTTGTTATAGACTCCACGACCAGGTAATTTTCAAACAAAAAAACAGGAGACGGCCATGCAGCGCAGAAAACTCGCCCGGCAAGCCATCGCGTCTGTGGCGGCCATTTACGGCATCGACGCATTCGGGCAAACAGCTCAAACCTATCCGTCCAAACCGATCAAATACATCGTGCCGGTTGCGGCTGGTGGTGGCTCGGACATGGTCGGCCGCGCGGTGTGCGACCGGCTGGGCCGTGTACTCGGGCAAGCCATGGTGGTTGACAACCAGACTGGCGCCGGCGGTGTCATTGCCTGCCAGGCAACCGCTCGCGCCGCGCCCGACGGCTATACGCTGATGCAGGGCTATGTGGCCACGCATGGTACTGCGCCAGCCACCCGCAAACTGCCCTACGACGCGATCAGGGACTTCACACCCATCGGCCTGATTGGCGCCACGCCGAATGTGCTTTGCGTCAACGCCAGCCTGCCGGTCAACACGACGGCAGAACTGATTGCTTACCTCAAGCGCAATATGGGCAAGGTCAGCTATGGCTCGGCAGGCGCGGGTTCGCTGACGCACATGACGGCAGAACTCTTCAAGCAGCGCACCGATAGCTTTATGGTTCACATCCCTTACCGCGGCATTGCGCCCGCCATCAATGATTTGCTGGGTGGCCAGACGCAGGTGATGTTCCCCGGCCTGGCCGCGGCGCTGCCGCATTTGAAGGGTGGTCGTATGCGTGCCATTGCTGTAACGGGCCTCCAGCGGCATCCGCTGATCAAGGATGTGCCGACGCTTGAAGAAGCGGGCCTGAAAGGCTTTGAGGCGCAGCAGTGGTACGGTGTGGTTGGTCCGGCTGGCATGCCTGCCGCCGTGGTCAAGACGCTGAACGATGCGCTGGCCAAGGTATTGGCGCAGCCAGACTTCAAGGACAAACTCTCTGCCGAAGCGGTCGAGCTGCTGCCCATGACGCCCGAGGTCTTTAGCGCGTTCATGCGCGCTGATATCGCCCGCTGGACCAAGGTGGCGCAGGAGCGCAACATTCGGTTAGAGAGCTGAAGCCTGCATATTCTTTTTTCGTTTTTCTTTTTCTCTCATCAACTTCAAGTTTCTATATTCATGGCCATCAACACCCAAGTCCGCGCAGTCACCGACGCACCTGCCATCACCGCCATGTTGGCCCACTTCATCGCCACCCACCCCAGCCGTGGCTGGAGTGATGCGGTTGACCATGAAGCACATCGCACCTGGATCAACTGGGTTGGTTGCGCGGTAGGTGCCGCTCACCATGAGGCAGTCGAGTGCGCCTTGAAGGCCGTGCAAATGCTGCAACCGGCAGCCCAGGCCACCGTGCTGGGCCGCAGCGAAAAGGTTGACATGGCCAGCGCAGCGCTGCTCAATGGCATCACCAGCCACACCTTTGACTTTGACGACACGCACCTTAAAACCATCATTCATCCGGCCGGGCCGGTTGCGTCGGCGCTGCTGGCGCTGGCCGAAGTCAACGGCAACACCGGGCGCGAAGTGATTGATGCGCTGGTGATTGGTATCGACGTGGCTTGCCGCATTGGCAACATGATGTACCCCGACCACTACGACCGTGGCTGGCACATCACCGGCTCAACCGGCATGCTGGGGGCGGCTGCGGGCTGCGCGCGCCTGCTCAAGCTCGACACGCATCAAACGCAAATGGCTTTGGGGTTGGCAGCCAGCCAGCCGGTTGGCCTGCGCGAGCAGTTTGGCACCATGACCAAGCCTTTTCACCCTGGCGGTGCAGCACGCGCTGGCCTCATGAGTGCTCTGATGGCCAAACACGGCTTCACGTCCAGCCCACGCGCGCTGGAAGCACCGCGCGGCTTTGCGCAGGTAATCTCTGACAAGTGTGACTGGAACGAGGTTACGCATGAGCTGGGTGAGCGTTTTGAAATATCGTTCAACAGTTACAAGCCTTTTGCCTGCGGCATCGTGATTCACCCCAGCATTGACGGTGCGTGCCAGTTACACGCCAAGGGCGTCAAGCCCGACGACATCGACCGCATCGAGCTGCGCGTGCACTCACTGGTGTTGGAACTCACCGGTAAAAAGACACCGCAAGACGGTCTGCAAGCCAAGTTCAGCGTGTACCACGGCGTAGCTTGCGGCCTGATGTTTGGCAAGGCCACTGAAGACGAATACCACGACGCATTGGTCACAAGCCAGGACATGGTCGACCTGCGCGCCAAGGTCGTTGCAACGGTGGACGACAGCATCAGGGAAGAACAGGCCGATATGGTGGCGGTGCTGAAAAACGGCGAAAAAATCCATGTCTTCATCAAGCACGCGATTGGTTCACTTGAAAACCCCTTGACTGACGCCATGCTGGTCGCCAAGTTTTCACCGCTCTGTAGCCCCGTCATTGGCGTGGAGGCTACTGGCCAGTTGGCAAACGCATGCTGGAATCTGGGCACAGCGACTGACGTCCACGCGCTCGCCAAAGTCGGCGCTGCCAAGGGTTGACGCCTTAAACGCCGAGGTACTGCTGTAGCAATTCCGGCTTGGCGTGCAGCTCGGGTGAGGTGCCTTCAAAAACCACTTCACCCTTGACCAGGATCACGTTGCGGTCCGTGATTTGAGTGACGTGCTTCCAGTTTTTGTCGACGATCACGCTGCTGATACCGGTCTCGCGTATCAGCGCGCAGATGCGCCAGATGTCTTTTGCAATCAGCGGTGCCAGGCCTTCGGTGGCTTCGTCAAGAATCAGTACGTTGGGGTTGGTCATCAGGGCTCGGCCAATCGTCAACATTTGCTGCTCGCCGCCGCTGAGTTGCTGACCGCCGTGGCCGAGGCGTTCTTTCAGGCGCGGAAAAGTCTCGAGTACGCGCTCGTAAGTCCAGTCACGCTGGCCGCGCGTTCCGCTTCTCGCCGCCATCTTGAGGTTTTCCGTCACGCTCAAATTACCAAAGATGCCGCGACCTTCGGGTACGTAGGCAATACCGAGTCTTGCAACCTCATGAGGGGGTGCGCCGAACATCGCCCGGCCCGAGATTTCGAGGGAGCCAGAGCGCGGTTTGACCAGCCCCATGATGCTTTTGAGCAGGGTGCTTTTGCCCATACCGTTACGACCCATCAGGCCAATCGTTTCACCGCGCCCGACAGCAAAGTTGATGCCGCGCAGGATGTGGCTGGCACCGTAGCAGGTGTGTATGTCTTTGGCGTCTATGAGGAGTTCGCTGGTCATCAATGTTCCTCCCCAAGGTACGCAGCTTGAACGCCCGCATCAGCCCGAATCTCTGCCGGTGTACCGCTGGCAATTACCTGGCCGTTGACCATGACGGTGAGCTTGTCGGCCAGCGCAAACACAGCATCCATATCGTGCTCCACCAGCAAAATACCGTGGTCTTTTTTGATGTTCAAAAGCAGGGCTACCATACGCTCGGCCTCCACTGTACCCATGCCGGCCAGCGGCTCGTCAAGAAGCAGCACTTTCGGCTCTGTGGCGAGAGTCATGGCGATCTCCAGCTGGCGCTGTTCGCCGTGGCTGGTGTTCCCGGCGATGCTGTGCTGGCGCGCTTCCAACCCTGCCAAAACCATAGCCCGTTCAGCCCTGGCGTTGATGCTGGCAAAACCTCTGGCGCGCCGTAGCCAGCTGCCTGCATGTGGCTCGCGCGACTGGGCTGCCAGACGAATGTTTTCCCAGACCGTGAAAGGCAAGAAGATATTTGTTTTTTGGTAGCTGCGGCCCAGGCCTTTACCTGATATTTTTTCAGGCGTCCAGCCTGTGATGTTGATGCCACCCAACGTTACCGTGCCTGACGTTAAGGCCAAGTCGCCAGAAAGCAAATTAGTGAGTGTCGATTTGCCTGCACCGTTGGGGCCAATCACGGCATGGATGTGGTTGCGCAGCAGGTCGACCGACACGTCGTTGACGGCGGCCAAGCCGCCGAAGCGTTTGGTCAAGCCCCTGGCTGAAAGCAGGACTTCACTCATGACCTGTAGCTTTGCGCTTCATGAATTTGTTAGCCAGCCCCAAAATGCCACGCGGGGCAAATGTCACCAGCAGCACGATGAACAGCCCCATCCATAACTGCCAGTGTTTGCCAAGGTTGACAGCGCCGATTTGGGGTAGGTCTTTAAACACATGCAGCAAATATTCAAACGCAAACGCCCCCACAATCGCACCGGCAAAGTTGCCCATGCCGCCCAGTATCACCATCATGATGACGTGTGCGCTCATGTGAAAGCCCATCAACTCGGGGTTGATGTAGCCCGTTTGTGCACCCCACAAATAGCCCGCCAGCCCAGCCACACTACCCGCTAGCGTAAAAGCTGTCAGCTTGTAGCCAAACACGCCGTAGCCCATGGCCCGCATGCGGTGCTCGTTGACGCGAATGCCCGCTAGCGCGCGGCCAAACGGGCTCCAGAGCAGGCAGCGCAAAAAGGCATAAACGCCCAGCAGCAGCGCCAGCGTGAAGTAATAAAGCGTGAGCTTGTTATCGAGGTCAAACGGTACCCAGCCAAAGAATGCTGTGCCGGGCTTGAAGTTGATGTAGAGGCCATCAGAGCCGCCCAGCACCTTGTTGTCAAAGAACAGATAAAACACCATCTGCGCAAACGCCATGGTGACCATGATGAAGTAAATGCCGTTGGTACGCACGACAAAAAAACCAATCACCAGCGCCGCCAGGCCCGACGCCATAACGGCAAGGGGCAGCGTCCACCAAAGGCTAACGGCCTCGCCTTGCGGCGTCAGAAAAGCCAGTGCATAACCTGCAAGGCCAAAGTAGGCCGCGTGGCCGAGAGACACAAGGCCCGTCACGCCCTGCAACAGGTCAAGGCTCATTGCAAAAATCGCCATGATCATCATGCGCGTGACCATCTGCGTGTAGAAGTCTGTGCCGGCAAATGGGAAAGCGGCAAGGGCGAGCAGACCGAGCGCAAGAGCGACCTGTACACCGCGCGGCAGTACTTCAAGATTTGCCGTTGTCGTGCTCATTGCTTGAAGAGTCCTTCGGGCTTCCACAAAAGCACTGCCGCCATCAGCATATAGACCAACATGCCAGCGATCGACGGCAGCAGCACCTTGCCAAAGGTATCGACCAGGCCAACCAGCAGCGCCGCAATCAGCGCACCGCGTACCGAGCCAATACCGCCAATCACTACCACCACAAAACACATGATGAGCACTTGCGAGCCCATATTGGGATAGACGCTGGCAATCGGCGCGGCAATCATGCCCGCGACGGAGGCAAGCCCCACGCCGAGCGCAAACACCACCGCGTGAATCAGTTTGATGTTGATGCCCAGCGCCTCTGCCATGTCGCGGTTAAAAGCGCCAGCGCGAATCTTCATACCCAGTCTGGTTTTTGAAATCAGGAGATAGAGCCCAATCGCCAGCAGCACGCACACGCCCGACATGAAGAGGCGGTACACGGGGTAAGACAAGTTGTCAGTCAGTGGGATAGACGCGCCGAGCGCATCGGGAATCGTCACCCCATGCACGTCGTCACCCCAGATGATAGAGCGCAGTTCTTCAAAGATATAAATCAGCCCAAACGTCAGCAGCACCTGGTCAAGGTGGTCCCGTTTGTAGAAGTGCCTGAACAGCAGCCATTCGAGCGCAAGGCCAAACACAACCGCCAGCACAGCGCCCACAAGAATTGCCAGAGTCAAGCTGCCGAACTGCGTACTCAGCGACCATGCGAGGTACGCGCCCAGCATGTAAAAACTGCCATGTGCAAGATTGACCACGCCCATGATGCCGAAGATTAGCGTCAGCCCTGCGGCCAGCATGAACAGCAGCAGGCCGTACTGCACGCTGTTGAGCAACTGAATTAAAAAATTAGCTAAATCCATGGCTTGACTTGTTCACCGACAAAAAAATGGGAGGTACAAAGACCTCCCCATACGACTTTGCACCGAGGCTCAGGTCATCTTGCAGCCAGCGCCTGAATCAGCGAGCGCTTTCACAGCGACACCAATAACTTTGTTCTCCCTGTTTTCAACCACACGCAGATAAAAATCCTGAATCGGGTTGTGCGATTTGCTCATGGTCCACTTGCCGCGCGGGCTGTCGATGACTGCGCCTTCCATGGCCTTGTACAAGACTGCTTTGTTGTTCAGATCGCCTTTCACCGCGTTGGCCCCCTGAATGAGCAGCAGGCCAGTGTCGTAACCCTGTACGCCGTAAACGTCTGGCTGTGCCTTGAAGGTTTTGGCGTAGTCGAGGCGAAATTTTTTGTTGCGGGCTGTGTCCAGCGAGTCGCTGTAGTGCATGGCGGTGATGATTCCGTCAGCAGCAGGGCCAGCAGCCTCCAATACACCTTCAGTCAAGAAGCCGGAGCCGTACAGCGGAATCTTGCCTTTAAGGCCAGCCGCTGCGTAGTCTTTGATGAACTTGGCTGCTCCACCGCCTGCGAAAAAACAGCACACGGCGTCGGGTTTGAGCGCCGCAATTTCAGTCAGCAGTGCTTGAAATTCAACCTGCGGAAACGGCAGGCCGAGTTCTTTAATAATCGTGCCGCCGGCTTTGGTGTAGCTTTCCTTGAAGCCCTCAAACGCCTCGTCGCCCGCGGCGTACTTCCAGGTTATCCACACCGCCTTTTTGTGCCCACGGTCCATCATGGCTTTGCCAATGGCGAGTGTTGGTTGCGAGTTGGTAAAACTGGTACGGAAAACGTTGGGCGCACACAGGCTACGTGTTGCGGCATGCACCCCTGCGTTGGGGATCAAGCTCAAAACGCCGCTGTCACGCGCGACTTTTTGAATACCCATTTGTACGCCAGAGTGAACAGTGCCAATGATGACATCGACCTTGTCACGCTGTACCAGTTTATTGGCGTTTTCAATGCCTTTAGAGGGCTCGGATTCATCGTCCACCTTGAAGTATTCGATCTCGCGCCCGCCAAGCCTGCCGCCCTGCTCATTGATGGCCATCCGAAAACCGTTTTCAATACCCACGCCAAGTGGTGCAAAGGTGCCGGTGTAGGGCAACATCAGGCCGACACGCACCTTGGCGGACTGTGCGCGCACTAATGCGGGCAGCAACAGGGTGGTGGATGCCGCACCGATAAGCGCAGCACTACGGGTCAGGACGAGGCGGCGAGAGGACATATGAAACTCCTTGTTGAAATCGGAAATATACAAGACGAATAGTAAAGCGACACCAGCAAATCCAGTCTAGTGTATTACCCGAGCTTTAGGATTAAATTGTTTATACCTAAAGCAATTGCCATGCCTGACTGTGATTCAATTTAGACGCTACCGGGATGCGTTGCGCAGCTTGAAGCGCTGGATTTTGCCGGTTGCCGTTTTGGGCAACTCGCTGACAAACTCAAACCAGCGTGGGTATTTGTAGGGCGCGAGTTGCTGTTTGACGTGGGCTTTTAGGTCGTCAGTGCTGGCTGATTGGCCGACCTTGAGCACGACGTAGGCCTTTGGTTTGACCAACTCGTCGGCGTCTTTCACGCCAATCACAGCTACTTCCAGCACTGCGGGGTGGGTCATCAAGCAGGCCTCGACTTCAAACGGTGAGACGTAAATGCCGCCGACCTTGAGCATGTCGTCGCTGCGCCCGCCGTAGGTGTAGTAGCCATCGGTGTCCAGGGTGTACTTGTCGCCGCTTTTGGTCCATTCACCTGAAAAAGTAGCCTTGGTTTTGCTGCGGTTGTTCCAGTACATGATGGCGCTGGTGGGGCCGCTGATTTGCAGCTCGCCGATCTTGCCCGGCGGACACTCATTGCCATCGTCACCAACGATGCGCAGGGCGTAACCGGGCACCGCCATACCGGTGGTGCCATAGCGCACCTGGCCGGGGCGGTTGCTTAAAAAGATATGCAGCATTTCGGTCGAGCCAATGCCGTCCAGAATTTCAACGCCGTACTGCGCGGTAAATTTTTTGCCGATCTCGGCGGGCAGCGCCTCGCCCGCACTGGTACACACGCGCAGCTTGAGCTCGTTTTTGGCGGGACGGGCCGCATCTGCCAACATGGCAGCGTACAAAGTTGGCACACCGTAAAAAATCGTTGGCTGAAATTTTTTAAGAATGTCAAACACGGCTGCCGGGGTAGGGCGGGCGGGCAACAGCACGGTGGTGGCGCCAACGCTCATGGGAAAGGTCAGCGCGTTACCCAGGCCGTATGCAAAAAACAGCTTGGCAGCGGAATAAACCACGTCTTGCTCGGTGATGCCCAGCACGCCACGTCCATACAACTCGGCCGTTTGAATCAGGTGGCTGTGCAAATGTACCGTGCCCTTGGGCGCACCGGTGGAACCGCTGGAATAGAGCCAGAAGCAGGTGTCGTCAGCGCAGGTATATGCTACTGTTTTAGTAGCTGCTCGCGCCCGTAACCATTGGGCTAGAGTCGATTTTGAGGGTGTATTTTGGGCTAAAACAGTCGCTTCTTCGCTCTCCGGCGTTAAATCAGCTGATTCAGCTGATTTAACGGAACCATGGCCTGCAATAACCACCGTTTTGAGCGTGTCGATGTTGCTCAGCAGCGGCTCAAACGCTGGCAGCAGCTCATTTGATACGAAAAGGCCTTGAGCGCGTGAGTCGCGCAGCATGAAGTCAAAGTCCTGCGTGGTCAGTAGCGTATTGGCAGCTACAGGTACCACGCCCGCCAGGATGCAGCCCAGAAAAACGACCGGCCACTCAGGCGTGTCCAGGATGGCGATCAGTACACGGCTCTCAGGCGCAAAGCCATTGATGCGAAGGGCGTTGGCAAACTGATGTCCCTTCTGGTCGAGCTCGCCGTAAGTCAGCTGCTCGCCGCTGATGGCGTTGATAAAAGCGACCTTGTCCGGCCTGCCTGCGTTGCGCTGTAGCAGGTCATGCGCCGCGTTGTAGCTGCGAGGTATGTTAACCAGCGGTGGGCTGGCTGTATGGTCTGCGCTGCTGGTTTGCATGCGTTGTCTCGTGGTTAATTTTTATGAAACGGCTAATGGATTGCTCTGATTGTTATAGCTAGTCGCGCCGGTATTCATTGGGTTACCGGCTTTTTCAGGACTTAATATGGGGCGTTACGGATCTTCAGGCGACCTGTAGTGCCTCAGTCAGCCACTGGCGGCACCACTCGGTACCTTCGGTTTCGGGCATGGTGCCGTTGCTGGCATCGTGGCACCAGACTTCACCTATCCGCTGCGCGCCCAGATCAGCCAGCCGTTCGTCGAATTTTTTACCGCCAAAGCAAAAGGTCTGCAGGTAGGTGCGGTCGCCGAGGGCGATTACGCCATAGCGGATGTGACCCAAAAATTGCGGCGTCGCGCTCATGGATTCGTACAGGGCTCTGGCGTTGTCGGGCACATCGCCTTGACCGTAGGTCGATGTGCAAATGAGATATATCGCATCTTTCGCGTTTTCGGCACTAAAGACGCTGATGTCCAGGTTATCCATTAACGCGATCTCGATATCACTCACCAGATCGGCGCAATCCATCTGAATTGCCTGCGCCACATAGTCGGCGGTGCTGGTCATGGTACCGACGAGAATTTTGAGCTTCATTTGTTTTCTATCAAAAAAGATGCAATAAACTGCTTGACTCTCAGCTATGCGGAAGTATACTGCAATTCTTTCACAAAGAGAACTCCCAAGCAGTTTTCAAACTTCAAAAAGCGGGTGTTTCTTGGAAGCCATGTCCGATCAGGATTCAAAAGCCACACTGGGTGAACTCGGCACACGGGTACGTGCCTGGCGTGCCCGTCGCGGCATGACGCGCAAGGCCCTGGCATCTGATTCGGGACTGAGCGAGCGTTTTCTGGCCGATGTGGAGTCTGGCAGGGGCAATGTGTCCATCAATTCGCTGGAGGCTGCGGCCCGGGCGCTGAATATTTCGATTCTTGAACTGCTGCAGGATGCGCCACGACCCGCGCTGGCCAGAGTCCAGGGTTTGCTGTCCAAGCTGGATGACACCCAGCTTGACCAGGCCTATTCGCTACTCGGCAACACCTTTGGTTTGGGCGATGCGCAGGGGCGCGAGCAGCGTGTAGCGCTGATCGGTCTGCGAGGTGCTGGCAAGTCAACCCTCGGTTTAAGCCTGGCCACCGAGCGCGGCGTACCTTTCATTGAACTTGACCGCGAAATTGAACGCGAGGCTGGCACCAGCATGAACGAGATACTGCTGCTGCACGGCCAGGCCGGTTACCGCCGCTACGAACGGCGTGCACTGTTCCGCATTGCTGAAGACCATCCCGATGGTGTCGTGATGACGACAGGCGGCAGTATCGTGAGCGAGCGTGAAACATTTGATTTGCTGCAAAGCCGTTTTTACTGCGTCTGGCTCAAGGCCAGCCCGGAAGAGCACATGGCCCGCGTTGTGGCCCAAGGCGACATGCGGCCTTTCACAGCAACAAAAGGCGCGACCAGCGAAGCCATGGAAGACCTGCGCCGCATCCTCGCCAGCCGCGAATCACTTTATGCACGAGCCGACGCGGTGGTGGACACCGCAGCGCGTAGCCTCAAGCAAAGCCTGACGGACCTCAAACGGGCCGTCCCAGCATCCGCATTACTGAAGGAGACAACAACATGAATGCCATGACAGAACCGCTTTTATTCAAACAGCTCATCGAAGGCCACGAGCGCGAGATGGTGAGTTTTGCCACGCATCCATCGAAGTACCAACACTGGACTTTGACGGTGGAGGGCGACGTGGCCAAACTCAAGCTTGACATCAATGAAGATGGCGGCATCAAACCCGGCTACAAACTGAAGCTCAACAGCTATGACCTGGGTGTCGATATCGAATTGCACGACGCGATTAACCGCGTTCGCTTCGAGCACCCGTCCGTCAAGGTGATGGTGTTTGAGTCGGGCAAGGAAAAAATCTGGTGCTCCGGCGCCAACATCTACATGCTGGGCGTGTCTACCCACGGCTGGAAGGTCAACTTCTGCAAGTTCACGAACGAGACCCGTAACGGGCTTGAAGACTCGTCCCGCCACGATGGCCTGAAAGCGATTGCCTCAGTGACCGGTGCCTGCGCGGGCGGCGGCTACGAGCTGGCCCTGGCCTGCGACCGCATCATCATGGTGGACGACCGGTCTTCAACCGTCAGTCTGCCTGAAGTACCGCTGCTCGGCGTGCTGCCCGGCACTGGCGGCCTCACCCGCGTGACCGACAAGCGCAAGGTGCGTCGTGACCTCGCCGACATTTTCTGCACCACATCCGAGGGCGTGCGGGCTGACCGCGCCAAGGACTGGAAGCTGATCGATGAACACGCCAAGCCGCAACAATTTAGTCAGTTGCTTGCTACCGAAATTGAAGCACTTCGCGCCCAATCTACAAGGGCTGCAGCCTCAAAAGGCATTGAATTGACAGCCTTGAAGCCGGTGATTGACGACATGGGTTACCACTACAGCACCGCTGATGCAGCGGTTGATCGTAGCCGCCGCATCGCCACCATCACGGTGAAAGCGCCCAGCGCCCAGATTGAATCGACGGCTGCAGCGATTGAAGCTGCCGGCGCTAACTGGTATCCGCTGAAGCTGCAGCGCGAGCTCGACGATTTGATCTTGAATCTGCGCACCAACGAGCTGGAAGTCGGTACCTGGGTCATCAAAACCGTGGGCGATGCGGGACTGGTTGTGAAAATGGATCAGGTGCTTGCGAACCTTAAAGACCACTGGCTGGTCAAAGAAGCCACGGGCGCGCTGCGCCGCACGCTGGCCCGCCTCGATGTCACCAGCCGCTCACTGATTGCGCTGGTTGATTCCGGCTCATGCTTTGCCGGGACCTTTTATGAACTTGCCCTGTCCTGCGACCGTATTTACATGCTGGATCTGCCCGATTCACCCGACGCAGCACCGGTCTTGCAACTGACAGCTGCCAACTTTGGCTGGTTCCCCGCAGTCAATAGCCTGACGCGTTTGCAGACCCGCTTCTGCGAAGACGAAGCCACCATCACGCAGTTACAAAACCTGGGTGACAGCGCCTTGCGTGCCGACCAGGCGCTGGCCCTCGGCCTGGTCACCTTGACGCCTGACGACATTGACTGGGATGACGAAATCCGCATCATGCTGGAAGAGCGTGCCAGCATGTCGCCAGACGCCATGACCGGTCTCGAAGCCTCGCTGCGCTTCCCCGGGAAAGAAACCATGGAAACACGTATTTTTGGCCGCTTGTCAGCCTGGCAAAACTGGATTTTTATTCGTCCGAATGCCGTCGGTGAAGACGGTGCGCTGAAGTTGTTTGGTACCGGTAAAAAGGCCAAATTTGACTGGAAAAGAATATAAAAAATGGCT
>JBBRQQ010000070.1:0-14760 GCA_038226155.1 Burkholderiales bacterium | reverse complement strand
TGGGTCAGCTCAAACAGCGTTCCGTTGAGGATACGGATCAGCACTTCACCCGCACGGTTACGTTCGGCCTCGGGTACGTTGGCCTCCATGAAATCAGAAATCGCCTGCAAACCTGCAGTTTTTTTGGTGCTAGCAGCGCCATCAACTCCACTACCGGCAAACAACGCCAGCGCACGCGAGCTTGATGCCACCAGTTGCGCCACCAGCTCTGGCCGCTCGCCACCAATGGCCTGGTTTGCGTAGCTTTTAACAGCAGCTTCACGCTGCGCCGGGTCACTCAGGGCGGCACGCGCACGCAGAAAAGTAGTCATGCCACCTTCCACATCAACCGGGATGCGCAGGTACTGAAAGGCATCGGCGGGGTTTTCACGCACGCCCATCAAATACACCGAAGGGCTGCCGGGCGCTGCTTCCATCTTGACAGGCAGCATGTAGTTGTTGAACTCTTTGGCCTGACCGGCGGAGTCGCGCAGCTTATAGCTCACGCTGGGGCCGACGTTGCGCAGTTCTTTTTGTGTGGTGGTTTTATTGGCGGCGCCCAGACGCGCATCAATCGCCTGGCGCAGATCGACCTTGCGGACATCAACGCCCCCACCGCCAGCACCGCCCAGCTTATTGGAAGCCGCAAAATTTTCAACGTTGATGACGCGTAGCGCGGTGTACTCAAGCGTGAGTTTTTCTGCCCCTTCGTTTTGGCCGTTGGTCAGGCTGCTTGAGCTGCCAATCGTTCCTTGAATCTCGAACGGCTTTGTGGCTACGCCCATGGGTATCGCTTTAAGCGTGACGCTGGAGCCACCATCGTCAAAGCTGGACTGGTAAATCTCGACACCCTTGTAGCTGGCCGGGTGGTTAACCTCGACCCGTGCCGGGATTTTCTCGCCGGTTTCCTTGTCGTGAATAACGATGTCGCTGGCAAACAGCTTGGGCATCCCAGTGGAGTAATACTCGACGACAAATTTCTTCAACTCAATTGCAAATGGTAGCTCCTGCAACAGCACGCCGCCCGGCTGGTTCAGGATGGCGACGCTGGCTTGTGACCCTTCAGATACCAGCAGGTTGGCACGAAACGTCGGGTTACTTTCGCTCAAACGGTGTCTGGCAGGCACATCGGCTATCAGCCCGCCGCCGGTGTAGGTAGTCTTGCCCTGCAACCACATCTGCGCGCGCACAATCATGTCGCCATCAAGCAGGCCGCCCACACACACCAGCACAATCGCACTGTGCGCCGCGATGTAGCCCAGCTTGTTGGCGGCACCCTTTTTGGCGGCCACCATCCAGCCGCTGCCGGACTCAAGCGGGCGCTGTTGCAGCTTGACCTTCCAGCCGCTTTGCACCAGCGTTTGCCCTATGCGCCGCGCCGCCACTTCGGGGGACTCTGACAAGGTTCCCTCAGCGCGGTGCCCAAAGGCCTTGAGGCTTTGTTCGCGCAGGTTTTCTTTCAACTGGCTAAGATCCACCAGAATCTTGGGCGCGTTACGGGCAATGCAAAGGCTGCAGCTGACCACCAGAAAAGCCAGAATCAGCAAAAACCACCAGGCGCTGTAAACCGTGTTCAGGCTGACCAGGCTGAACACCTGCGCCCAGAACGGTCCGAACTGGTTAACGTAATTACCCAGCGGCTCTTGCTGCTTGAGTACTGTGCCGATCACCGAGGCGATGCAGATGACCGTCAACAGCGAAATCGAAAACCGCATGGACGAGAGCAATTCAACCGATGCCCGCCACGTGCGCGAACCCCAATTAACGGTCATGCCCTCGGTAGAAACGGTCATTTTGCAAGCAGTTGAAGTCAATGAAATATCAGAAATAACAAAGGCGGGCTTTCAACAGAAAGACCCGCCTTGTTATGAGCGCGCAGGCTGAAAAAGGTTCAGCCGTAAAAGGTCTACCGAAGGCCGGCAACGTAGTCAGCCAGCGCACGAATCTCGCGGTCATTGAGCTTGGCAGCCACCTGATTCATTTGCAGGCTGTTTTTACGAATACCGTCGCGGAAAGACGTGAGCTGCGTCGCTACATATTCGCCATGCTGGCCTGCCAGGCGCGGATACTGTGCCGGAATGCCTGCACCAGTCGGGCTGTGGCAGCCTGCACAGGCTGCAATTTGCCTGTCAGCCACGCCGCCTTTGTAAATGCGCTCACCCAAAGCGACCAGTTCTTTGTCTTTGGCAAAACCGGGCTTGGCTTTTTTCGAGGCTGCCCAGTAAGCGATATTTTTCATGTCGTCTTCAGACAGTGCACCCGCGAAACCAGCCATGATGGCGTTTTTGCGCTTGCCAGACTTGAACTCCTGCAACTGCTTGACGAGATACTCAGGATGCTGCTGTGACAACTTGGGGTTGGCAGGGGTGCCCGAGTTGCCGTCAGCACCATGGCAGCTTGCGCACACTGCGGTGAAGCTGGCCTCGCCCTTGACCAGATCAGGCTTGCTGACCTTGGCCACCACAGGCGCTGCGGCCTCAGTTGCAGCATGGGACAGGACGGGCAACACCAGAAGGGCGGCCAACACAGGAGTAACAAGGGAGGTAACAGACAGCTTCATATCGGGGAATGCTTTAATGGGTTGGCGCGCAAAACTTACAACCTTCTGATTTTACAATGCCTTGGGCGCGTTTCCCGATAGGCGGGACTTTGTAACCTGGAAATCACACCCCCACCAGGGCATCCTGCCCTCCCGACATGACCTCACCATCTCCCAGCGCACCCATTGCAGCGACTGTTGCCCCAGTGAATCCCAAAATTGCCATGGGCTGGCTGCATACGGCTAAATTTTTGACGACCGCGCCAGAGTTGAAACACCTGCCGCGCATCGAGGTGCCCGAGATCGCCTTTGTAGGCCGCTCCAACGCCGGTAAATCCACCTGCATCAACACCCTGACGCAGCAACACCGGCTGGCCTATGCCTCCAAAACGCCCGGCCGCACGCAAAGCATCAATTTATTTACCCTCGGCAAGCAGGGCGTGACCGACGCGGTGCTGGCCGACCTGCCAGGCTATGGCTATGCGGCCGTGCCCAAAGAGGCCAAATACCGCTGGCAGCAGGTCATGGGCAATTACCTGATGACACGCGACAACCTCAAAGCCGTGGTGCTGCTGTGCGACCCGCGCCTGGGGCTGACCGAGCTGGACGAGATATTGCTGGATGTGATTCGCCCACGCGTCGAAGAAGGCCTGAAGTTTTTGGTGCTGCTGACCAAGTCCGACAAGCTGAATAAAACCGAAGCCGCAAAGGCGCTGCAAATCGTCAAGCTGCAGGCTGGGGGTGGCGATGTGAAGCTGTTTTCGGCGCTGAAGAAAAAAGGCGTTGACGAAGTCGCCCAGCATCTGTGGGATTGGACGCATCCGGCTGAAATGCCTGAGAAGCCTGAGAAGCCTGAGAAGGCTAAAAAACCAGTCGAACCCAAACTTGACGATGATTTGGCCTGAAATGCTCCAATCGCATCAAAAATGACTGGTTTTGATGCCTAAAAATGGCCGCAGCCCGATAGATACGGGCGCGAGCAGCTACTAAAAACATAGCAATATGATTGAACTTGACCAGCAACAGCTGCCCCACGGCGTCACCCTGTCGTGCCGTGCGGCGGGCGAAAAAGGCAGGCCTGTGCTGATGTTTCTGCATGGCTTTCCGGAAGCTGCTTTTGTGTGGGACGGCTTGCTTGAGCATTTTGCAAAACCCGAGAACGGTGGCTTCCGCTGCATCGCGCCCAACCTGCGAGGCTTCGAAAAATCAAGCGCGCCGGTTGAGATTGCTGCCTACAGGCCCAAACACCTGGTTGCCGACATCGCTGCATTGATTGCGCTTGAAGGCGGAAGGCTAGAGTGTTTGATAGCCCACGATTGGGGTGGCGCTCTCGCCTGGAACCTGGCCGCCAGCCAGCCCTCGCTGATGAAAAAACTCGCCATCATCAACTCGCCCCACCCCGGTACTTTTTTGCGCGAACTGCAGCACTCGCCGGCCCAGCAAGCCGCCAGTGCCTACATGAATTTTTTGATTCGCCCCGATGCGGAAAGCTTGCTGGCCGAAAACGACTTTGCGCGCATGTGGCCGTTTTTCACCAAGACCGGCGCAGCCTGGTTAACTGACAGCGTCAAAGCCCAATACCGCGAAGTCTGGCAGCAAGGCCTCACCGGCCCGCTCAATTTCTACCGTGCCTCGCCGCTGCGCCCACCACGGCCAGGTGCGCCGCACAACGACCCGGCAGCCAGCGCAGTGACCATCCCGCGCGAATTGCTCCACGTGGAGCTGCGTACACTGGTGATCTGGGCAATGAACGACATCGCCCTGCCGCCCGCCCTGCTCGACGGCCTCGGCGACTATGTGCCGCACATGAAACTAAAACCTGTCGAAGGCGCGACTCACTGGATAGTGCATGAGCAGCCCGAGCTGGTGGCGCGCTACCTGAAGGAATTTCTGGCTGGATGAGATTGCCCGCTTGCTATTAAAAAAGTAGCTGGTTACGCCCGTATTTGTTGAGCTACAGCCATTTTTTGCATTCAAAAATAGCCTTTTTACCCTGTTTAGGACCTGTTTTGAGCTTTTTTAATCCGAATACACCAACGCTTCGCCCTCTGGCCGGGTCTTGAAGCGTTTGTGTACCCAGTAGTACTGCGACGGCATGGTGGCGATGTAGCCTTGCAGGCGCTGGTTCATCAGGGCAGTGTCTGCGACCGGGTCATCAGTCGGGAAATCGACCCACGCCGGTAACACTTCCACCTCATAGCCGCCCGCTGTAATGCGCGGCACCAGCGGCACGACCTTGGCCTTGCCCAGCCGTGCAAAACGGGCGAGCGACGGCACGGTGGCAGTGGTAATGCCGTAGAAAGGCACAAAGACTGAATCCTGCGGGCCAAAGTCCATGTCGGGCAGCAGGTAAAGCGGCTGGCCTTCACGCAGCGCGGTGACGATGGGTTTGACACCGGCGATGCGGCCGAACAGGCGCAGGTTGCCAAAGCGCAGACGGCCACGCAGTATCCAGCGGTCAATCAGCTTGTTGGACTGGTCGGTGTAAATAGTGGTGGAAAGGCGCGGGCTGTAAAGGGCAACCCCGGCCCAAGCGGCATCAAGGCCGTAAAAATGCGGCAAAAAGATCACGGTGGGGTCGTTGCCTTGCAACTCCTGCACAGCGCCTGTCAGCGTAACGCGCCGCTTGACCCAGCCCTTGGGCGCGTGCCACAGCCAGGCGCGATCCAGCCAGGCCTGCGCAAAGTACACAAAGGTTTGGCGGGTTAAGACTTGCCGTTCGCCAATCGATTTTTCCGGAAAGCACAAGGACAGGTTGGTTTCAACAATCAGGCGGCGCCTGCTTACAAGCAGATAAAGCACCCAGCCCAGCAGTTTGCCCATGATGCGAATGAGCGGCAGCGGCAGCGTAGCCAGCAAGCGCATAAACAGGATGCCGCTACGCGTAAAAAGGTAGCTGGCCCACTGGCGCGCTGTTCTCATGGCGCACCCCTCAATGGCGATTCTTGCCGCGGTGTCTTGTAGCGCCCATAGCCCCACAAATACTGGCCAGGCTGGCTCAAAACAATGGCTTCAATCGCGGCATTGATGCGCGTGACCACCGTGAGCAAATCTGGTTTGGCAGCGCCCTCAAGGTCCGCATTATTTACAGTATTGACATCCACTGGAGGCCAGATTTTGATGGCATAGCCCCGCCCACTCGATAAGCGCTCGCAGCTCACAGGCAGCACCACAGCGCCGCTTTGCAATGCCAGCCGCGCGGCCAGTGTCATGGTGTAGGCAGGTTTGCCAAAAAACGGTGCCCACACGCCAAGACCTTCGGGCGGTACCTGGTCTGTCAGCAAGGCCACCGCCTGGTTGGCTTTAAGGGTTTTGTGCATCAACCTGATTCCGCTCAATGACGCGGGTACCACTCTCAATTGGGGGCGCTGGCGTGTGGCCTGCTCAATCGCCGCCAGCCACGGTTTGCGGGCAGGCCGATAAATAGCAGAAATAGGGCCATACAGCTCGGCCAGCGCCTGTGGCCCCAGCTCAAAGCTGCCGCAATGCGGGCCGAAAAAGATCACCCCTTTGCCTTGGCTAAAGGCCTGTTGCGCATGGGCTTGGCCTTCAAACGTAACCACATAGGCAGCGTTGTCAATACACGATTCATCTTGCGGCCGCATCCACAATTTGGGCAGCTCGGCGACAAAGCGCCCGGCTTCAGCAATCGCAGGTCGTGCCACCTCAAATGTCAGCCCGGCCTGTGCCACGTTGGCACGAAACTGCGCGCGATAACGCGGGCTGCCAGCCCATACCAGCCAGCCCAATGCGCCGCCACATGAGTGCAAAAAAGCCAAGGGAAAAAGCGATAAAAAACGAAACAACAAAAGCATGTCGGAATAAAACCGTGTGGCAGTACTAGGGTGGCGGAGTGACAGAAAAGAGCGGCTTTTAGGGCATTGCTAGAAATTCAGATTTTCGGGATGAAGTGCAAGGCGGACGGAACGCAGCAACCGGAACGTACTTCAGGTACGTGAGGATTGTGAGTACCGCCCAACGACGCAATTCGCCCGAAAAATGAATTTATAGAAGCGCCCATATAATCATGCTTGTCGCTGAGTTATTTGAACAACTTGCAGAGCGACGTTAAACCCAACTGCTAAAGCGTTCGCCAAGGCACTCAGGCTGGCAACGCGCCAACCAACCTCAGGAGTGTACTTAATGGCAACCGACTTTCTCTTTACATCCGAATCCGTCTCTGAAGGCCACCCCGACAAGGTAGCTGACCAAATCTCTGACGCCATCCTCGACGCGATCTTCAAGCAGGACCCGCTGTCACGCGTGGCCGCTGAAACACTGACCAACACCGGCCTCGTGGTGCTGGCAGGTGAGATCACCACCAACGCGCATGTTGACTACATCCAGGTCGCCCGCGACACCATCAAGCGCATCGGCTACGACAACACCGAATACGGCATCGACTACAAGGGCTGCGCGGTCATGGTCTGCTACGACAAGCAGTCTAACGACATCGCCCAGGGCGTTGACCATGCCTCTGACGACCACCTGAACACCGGTGCCGGTGACCAGGGCCTGATGTTCGGCTACGCCTGCGACGAAACCCCGGAATTGATGCCAGCGCCGATTTACTACGCTCACCGCCTGGTCGAGCGCCAAGCCCAGCTGCGTAAAGATGGCCGCCTGCCTTTCCTGCGTCCTGATGCCAAAAGCCAGGTCACGATGCGTTATGTCGATGGCAAGCCCCACAGCATCGACACCGTCGTGTTGTCTACCCAGCACAGCCCGGATCAGAGTGAGACCATGCACAAAATGAAGGCTTCGTTCACTGAAGCCATCATTGAAGAAATCATCAAGCCTGTGCTGCCAAAGGAAATGCTGACCAAAGATACCAAGTACCTGATCAACCCGACAGGCCGCTTCGTCATTGGCGGCCCGCAAGGCGATTGCGGTTTGACGGGTCGCAAAATCATTGTTGACACCTACGGCGGTGCCTGCCCGCACGGCGGCGGCGCTTTCAGCGGCAAAGACCCGAGCAAAGTCGACCGCTCTGCCGCTTACGCTGCACGTTACGTTGCAAAAAACATCGTGGCTGCCGGCCTGGCCAAGCAGTGCCAGATTCAGGTGGCCTACGCCATCGGCGTCGCCAAGCCCATGAACGTTACGGTGTACACCGAGGGCACGGGCGTGATGAGCGACGAGAAATTGTCAGCGCTCGTGCAAGAGCACTTTGACCTGCGCCCAAAGGGCATCATCCAGATGCTCGATTTGCTGCGTCCTATCTATGAGAAGACCGCAGCCTATGGCCACTTTGGCCGTGACGAGCCAGAGTTCACTTGGGAAAAAACAGACAAGGCAGCTATGCTACGCGCTGCTGCTGGTCTGAAATAAGCCCGACGTTAGCCAACTAAAAAGCCACCCTTGGGTGGCTTTCTTGTTGCTGGCTCTAACTGGTTCCGGGTAAGCCCACAGCCAGATACCCGTCGCCCCGCTCCATGGCTACACCAAAAGAGCGGGCCATCGCTGCCACATCGGGCCAGTCAATGCGGCGCGATAGGTGACCCATCGCGGGAGACTCGATTAATCCGGAAACAGCAGCCACATCGCCCGGCAGCATGCGTAGCATCAGCCGGTTGGGGGCGGTGTTGTTTCCAGTTTCGACCTCCAGGCTGATCTGCAGCGTACTGCCGGTCATGCGCTGATCGCAGAACGCCAGCAACGCGCCCACCAACACACTCCGGAAAAAACTTTGCGGTACAACTACAGCATCGCTTGAAATGATGTTGCTAATTTCCAGCCCCTGAGCCGAGAGCTCCATCGCAAGCAGTTTGGCGGCTTGATTGACGCTGCTGTGCAAACTTACAGCGGAATCTTCGCGCGCAGCAATCCAGCTGATGGCGTTCATGCAGCCAGCTGCGGCTTCTTTCGCCAGGGCGCTGACAGACACCACGTTTTTGGCTATCGCCTGCAGGTCGGGTTCGGGCATTTGTACGCGCCGTTGCAGCACCATCATCAGCATGCCCACAGGCTGCATGAGACCAGCCACGTCGTGACGCAATACAGGTGCGATACGTCGCAGGACCGCGTAGCACGCCGCTTCGGCCAGCCTTTCTTGGGAACGATCAGAGATGCCCAATGAAGCGCCTGCGGTGTGCGACAAATCTCCAGTTGTGATGGTAGACATGGCTTGCCCAATACTTTGAAAGGTTTCTGGTTACTTGGTTTCTAGGGCTGGCAGCAGCTTGGCGAGTACGGCTTCAACGGCATCCGGGTCCACCGGCTTGGTGAGGTGGGCATTAAAGCCCGCCATTTTTGATTTGTTGATGTCATCTTGTGTGCCCCATCCAGTCAGGGCAATTAGTCGGGTCGCCGCGGTGGCCGGATCGGCCAGCAGCCTTCGCGCCACTTCATAGCCGTTCATGCCCGGCAAGCCGATATCGAGAAACACCACATCTGGGCGAAACGAGTGCGCAATCTCCAGCGCTTCGTGGCCGCCGAAAGCCGTAAGTACCTCGTGACCCGACAGTTCCAGCAGCATAGCCATGGTTTCTGCAGCATCCACGTTGTCGTCGACCACCAGAATCCGGTGTCCGGCAACAAGGGCGTAGACCGGACTCTCTGCCGGTGCGGGTGCATCGTCCGGGGCTGAGGCAGTCGGCAGGGACACCGTGAATTCGCTTCCCAGATCAATGCCCCCGCTGGCCGCCTTAACCGTGCCGCCGTGCATTTCAACCAGCGTCTTGACCAGCGACAAGCCGATGCCCAGCCCGCCCTGAGCGCGATCAAGCGTGCGGTTAATTTGCGTGAACATGTCGAACACTGTCGCCAGCATGTCGGTGGGAATGCCCATGCCGGTGTCCAGTACCGAGATTACGATGCGTTCCCCCATCTGCCGCGCCGAAAACTTGATCTGGCCACCCGGACGCATGTACTTGGCAGAGTTAGTCAGTAAATTACTCAGGATTTGCGTTATTCGCGTCGGGTCAGCATCCAGCCAGACGAACTGGTCCGGCCAGTCAATGGTCAACGAATGCCCTGCTGCGTCAATCACAGGCCGCGACGCTTCCAGCGCGGCAGCGGCGACCTCCTGAAAAGCAATCCGCTTGCGTTTCAGCACGATCTTGCCAGTGCTGATGCGGGAGACATCGAGCAGGTCGTCAATCAGGCGCACCAGCTGCCCCAGCTGACGCTCCATCACCGGCAAGGTACGCGTTGTGACTTCGGCCTTCGGAGACAGTTTGAGCAACTGCAAACCGCTGCGTATGGGGGCCAGAGGGTTGCGCAGCTCGTGCGCCAGCGTAGCCAGAAATTCATCCTTGCGCACATCTTGTTCTAAAAGCCGCTGCTCGTAGGCGCGGCGATCCGTGATGTCATGCGTCACGCCGAGTACCGATTCGACTTCGCCCTTCGCATTCAATTCGGGCACCAGCCGCGAGGCATAGTGGCGCAGGCCCCGCGGCGTCTCAAACGAAAACTCAAGCGACTGATCCTTGGCGGTAATGAAGACCGCATTCAGCGCGCGTTCCCACTGAACGCACAAGTTCTCGGGCATGCCCACTTCGCGGCTGGTTTTACCGAGAATTTCGGCCACTGGGCAACCCATGATTTTCTCGATGACGGAGTTGGCAAATACATGGCGGAACTGGCGGTCAAAACGCGCCAGTGCGTCGGGCGTGTTTTCAGTGACGTTGCGCAGTTCGCGCTCTCGCCGGGACAGTGCCTGGGATATACGCACTTCATCCGTGCGGTCAACCCCATGTATAAAAATACCCGTCGTGTGGCCATCGGCGTCGCGCAACGGCAGATAAGCGAAGTCGACAAAAATATCGACCAGCGTCCTGCCCGGCCCGCTCCGCAGACTGGCATGCATTGACTTGGCTTCAAAAGGCTTGCCGGTTCGGTAAACCTCTTCGAGCAAGGCAGGAAAAGGCTGACCCACAAGCTCCGGAAATACCCCCAGAATAGTCTGTCCGATGATCTCGGGGCCGCGCCCGACAATGTCAAAGTAAGCATGGTTAGCCAGCTCAAAAACAAAGGTGGGGCCAACAATCACGGCCGAAAACGACGGCGTGACCTCCATCATCTGCGACAGCTGCAGCTCTTTGTCCAAAAGCCTTTTTTCTGCGCGGGCATGCTCCACGGCAGACCAGGTGCGCTCGGCCATCTCGCGCGTCATCAATATATCTTCAGCTGTCCACAAACGCGGCTTATTTTGATGAACGCCGAGAACTGCAGCCAGTCTGCCGCCCCTTATGATTGGAATGGCCAGACTGGCACCGATTTCCATCTGCGCATAGGCCGCCTTTTCGAGGCCTGAATAGGCACTGTCACCAGCCATGTCGGGCACCACAATGTTTTCACCCGACATCAGCGTCGCCTGTAACTTAAGGCCGTAGTCACCAAGGCTGTAGCTGCCCTTGATCTGCTGCACACCGTTGACGTAGCTGTGCTCCACCACCATGCGTCCGTCGCCCGCTACTTCGCCATACATGATCCTGCTGGCCTTCAGATGCAGGCCCAACAGCTCAGAGGCCACGCGTTTGAGCGCATGCTCGTCCCGCAGGTCGCGCATGGCGTCGCTAAACAGGCTGCGGAATGTCTCGCGGTCGGTCACCAGCCGCAGGGCATCCTTGCGCTGGCGCAGTTCGCGCGCCATGGACCAGCTTTCACTGGCATTTTCAACCGCCCGGTACAACGCCTCTGGGCTGGACCAGTCTTTGCCAATGTAGTCCTGCGCGCCCGCGCGTAGCGCCAGTCGGCCGTGTTCCCGGCTAGCGCCGCCGGTAATCACCACCACCGGGCACACCGGCATACCGTCGGGTCCGGTCAGCGCCGCCAGCACATCAGGCGCGTCCATTTCCGGCAGATAGTAGTCCAGCACGATGCAATCGGGCGGCGATACTGCGCGCAGCACCGCCTCAATGCCTGCTTGGGCCGTTCCAGCCTCGATAAAGCTTAGTTGCCGGTCAGAACCATTGAGCAGCATGCGACGGATTTCCGCACAATCTTCGGGGCTGTCCTCAATGATGACAATGCACCAAGGCTTCAGGATCTCTTTTTCTGCGTATTCGGCGTTTGCCATTAATCGACTTTCGCCAGGGAGGCAGGCAGCGTGACGCTGTCAAGCCAATAATGCATCATCGAGCGAAGCAGCACCAAATACTGGTCGTGCCGCACCGGCTTGACGTGGTACGCGTTAGCCCCTGCCTGATAACAAAACGCCACGTCTTTGGGATTGGCCGAGGTGGTCAGTACTACCAGGGGAATTTCCTTAAAGCCGACGTCGGTCTTGATGGCCACCAAAGCTTCCCGGCCATCGACACCATGTGAATTGAGGTCCATCACGATAAGGGCTGGCAACAGCAGTAAACGCACATCGCCTTCACCGCGCAGCATCGCCAGGCAGTCACCGCCTGAGACGACACGGTGAATCACCCGGGCAATACCGCTGGCGGCGGCAGCCTCGCGCAAAGTGTCGAAGTCTTCGTCAGAGTCTTCCACCACCACGACAGGCGCAGCAAAAGTTGATGCGGTGCTAATTGTCATCCGATGCACTCAGGGTGAAGAAAAACGTGCTCCCCTCGCCAGCGGCGGACTCAAGCCAAACCTGTCCACGATGCCTTTCCACCAGCTTGCGCACGATTGTGAGGCCTGCGCCGGTGCCACCGCCGTATTCTTCCCGGCCATGCAGGCGCTTGAACATTTTGAACACCTGATCGAAGTGGCGGGCCGAAATGCCGATGCCGTTGTCCCGGACGTAGTACACACTTTGCCCGTTGGTCTCAGCTGGAAAGGCGCCACGAAGCGGTGTTTCATGGGGGCCCACAAAGCCCACTTCAACACGCTTGGCGACCTTGTCGTTGTATTTGATGGCATTCGACAACAGATTAACCAGCACTTCGCGAACCCGGATGCGGTCGCACATGATCGGGGGCAGCAGGCGCAGCGCGACGATCTCGGTACAACCATCGCCGGTACGCGAGCCAACCATCTCCATCGCATCGGCCAGCACCTCGTTCAGATCGACTTCTTCCAGCGTCAGCTCTTCCCGGCCGACGCGCGAAAAATGCAGCAGCGAATCGAGCAGGCTGTCCATCCGCAAGGTTAACCGCATCAGGCCGTCGAGCTTGCGCTTTTCTTCTTCATTGGCAGGCGTTGCTTCCAGCAGCTGATGCGCGTATTTATAAATCCCGCGCAAGGGTTCTTTCAAGTCATGGCTGGCCACGTAGGCAAAGGCATCGAGCTCTTCGTTGCTGCGCGCTAAATCAACATTCAGCCCGGCCAGTCGTTCAGCACGCACGACCACCAGCTCCATGATCAGCGTGCGCAGACGCGCCGCTGCGTCAGTTTCAACGGGCAGCCAGGGCGCGGCCTGCTGGTAGACCGATTCGCTGAACAGCTCGAAGCTGCGCCGGGGCGTCAGGCGCGGACCGTGGGGGCCAGTGACCTGCGGCTTGTCGTGCGGGTTGCCGCCCCAATTCACCGTCTTTTGCACCTCCGGCCGAAACCACATCATCAGGTTCTGGCCGCTGCGTGACAGCGGCGCAGCCAACACGCCGCTGGCGACATCAGCAAAGGCTGCGCCAGGCGGATACGCGGCCGCGAGCGCGTGCGTGGCATACACCGGGCTGGCCACCGACCCAACCTCAAACTGGCCGACCAGCCACTGGCTTAGCGCATCGAGCTGCGATTCATCTGGCGTTTGGCCAACCCGCCACCAGCGATCCCGGTGAAACAGCGCCGCGCCGCCAGCGTGCATGGCACCCAGCAGCGAGGGCTTGCCATCGGTCATGGAAGCCAGCCCGCCTTCTTGCGCAGCAAGGCTGAGCAGTTGCTGGTTGACCTCTTCCAGCCGAAGGCGGTAAGCCGCGTTTTCGCGGTCTTCGACAGCACGGAGCTGAAGAGAGCCCATCTGCGCCAGAAATTCACAGGCTGCGCGCAGCTCATAGGACAGGTGGTACGGGCCGCTGTAGTGGTGGCAGGCAATCAGCCCCCACAGCACGTTGTCCCGGAGCAGCGGCATGGTCAGTCCGGCCGCCACGCCCATGTTTTGCAGGTATTCGGTATGCATCAGCGACAAACCGCGCAGCGCGCAAAACGTCATGTCGACCGGCTTACCGGTATCGGGATTGACGAGCGGCATCATCTCGGCCAGTTCGCCATGGATGTCCGGCACCGGGCGAATCGAGGTTTTGGCGAGCAAGTCGCGCGCCTGCTGCGGAATGTCTCCAGCTGGGTAATGCAGACCCAGCCAGGGCGCGAGATCGCTTCGGCGACTTTCTGCAAAGACCTCGCCGTGATGGTCGGCGTGAAACTTGTAAATCATCACCCGGTCCAGGCCCGAAAGCAAACGCACCTCTTCAGCCAGCGACTGGCAGAGCGTCAAGCCCGTTTCCATGGTCTGCAGCCGGACCATCGTTTTTTTGATCAGCGAGTAATAGTCGGGCCCAGGCCGCGGGAGCGATACCACCGGGCTGGTTTCAGCGCCCGGCTGGCTTCGACCGGTGGCCTCGAATTCCAGAATCGCGGAGCCGTCGATGGTGTGCAGCGTCACATCCAGAGCGGCAATCTGCTCACTGGCCGGCAGCGTGAAGGCGTAAATCGGGTTACGTTCGGTCGGCTCGGTCGCCAGAATGCTGCGCAGCCGGACTTCGCCCTCATGCTTGACGACGCCCGCGACGCTATGGCCGAGCAGTGCGTGAGGCTCGTGGCCGAGGATGGCCTGGGTGTTTTCGCTGGCCTGCAAGATTGAAAGATCGGACAGGCGCAGCACCAGCAACGCCCCGTGGGCCTGGATGCAACCGGGCGTGCGCACCGGTTCGGCGTCGCAGTTGGTGATGCTGAGGCCGTGGCGCTTGATGCTGTAGGGCTGGGTATCCCATGGCACGGCGTCATCGGCTCCCGGCGAAGCTGCGGTGGGTGGCGCGGGCCGTGCGAACAATGCGCCTTGCATGTCTTTGGTCAGGTTTTCACGCATGAAGGGTAGTCCCGTTTTTGTTTGTTTCTGGAAATGTTTCACACCAGCTGCGCAAACAGGCGAAGGTGGCTATCGCATTGGTGACGATATTATTTTCGGTTTCGGCGTCAGGCGAGCCGCTAACGAGCAGTTGCCGCATGCCTTGCCACATCCTTCCCGTGTCGTCGCCGTAGCCCTGAAAAAAACTGCCACCCGTCGCTGGCGTGATGCCCAGCGCCGCACGGACATGCTGGGTAATCAGCCGCCCGCCGAGCGTGGCGCCTTCCATCACATACAGGCAGCCCAGCACCTCAGCCTGGGTGCGCAGCAGTGGCAAATCGCGGCA
>JBBRQQ010000069.1:0-15610 GCA_038226155.1 Burkholderiales bacterium | reverse complement strand
TGCGGGCGTTGTGGGTGAGGTGGCTGCGCAAATTTTCGGCCAGACCGAACCCATCACCACCGCCTACGCCCACAAGCTGGGCCTGGCTTTTCAGCTCACCAACATCATCCGCGACGTGGGTGAAGACGCGCTGCGTGGCCGTATCTACCTGCCTGTCAATGAGCTTCAGCAGTTCGACGTGAAGGCTCACGAGATATTGAAGCGCGAGTATTCCGACCGCTTCACCGCACTGATGAAGTTTCAGACCAACCGTGCCCTCACCCTGTACGACGAAGCCCTCGCCATGCTGCCGATTAACGACCGCCGTGCACAAAAGCCGGGGCTGATGATGGCCAGCATTTATCGAACGCTACTGCACGAAATTGCCAGCGACGGCTACCAGGTGCTGCACCAGCGCGTCAGCCTCACGCCACTGCGCAAGTTTTATCTGGCGTGGAAGACGCAGGCGTTTGGAAAAGTGGTCTAAATTGAAACTGCACCCATGAAGGTAGGAATCGTAGGTGCAGGCTGGGCAGGGTGTGCTGCCGCTGTTGAAGCCACCCGACTGGGCCACCATGTCAGCTTGTTTGAAGCTTCCCGCACCCTGGGCGGCAGAGCACGTGGGGTTGACGTGATGCACAAGGGCAAGACGCTTGCGCTAGACAATGGCCAGCATATTTTGATCGGCGCTTATTCAGAGACACTCAAGCTCATGGCCGATCTTGGTATCGACATCCCCGGCAGTTTGTTACGGCTGCCGCTCACGCTGCAATCCCCCGACGGCAATGGCCTTGCGTTGCCTGACTTTCCCGCGCCGCTTGACGCATTAGCTGGCATTCTTGCCGCACGCGGTTGGTCATGGAGTGACAAGTTATCACTGTTAAAAGTAGCTATCGGCTGGCAGTTGGCGAGCTTTCAATGCGGCGCGCAGCAGTCCGTCACGACTCTGTGCAAAAGCCTCACGCCCAAAGTCATGAACACCCTCATCGAACCGCTGTGCGTGTCTGCCCTGAACACCCTCGCAGAGCGCGCCAGCGGCCAGGTTTTTTTGCGTGTCATGCAGGACTCTTTGTTCGCAAACAAGGGGGGCTCCAATCTGCTAATGCCGCTGGTTGACCTGAGCGCGCTAATGCCCAATGCCGCTGCCGCGTGGCTGCAGCGCAAGGGCGGCGAGCTGAATCTGGGTGCGCGCGTGCAACTCATCCGGCACGATCAGAATCGATGGCATGTTGTCAAGCAAATGTTCGGGGTGCCAGATGAATTGAGCACCTTTGATGCAGTCGTCATCGCCTGCCCACCGGTTGAATCGGCAAGACTGGTGCAAAGCTCAGGCCTGCCTTGTGATGCGTGGCTAGCCCAAACCCAAGCGCTGCAGTTTGAGGCCATCACCACCGTCTACGCGACAGCCCCTGGCGCGCACCTCGCCCAACCGATGCTGGCCCTGCGTGCAAGCGATATGCACCCAGCCCAGTTCGTATTTGATCGCGGCCAGCTCGGTGGCCCGCCTGAATTACTGGCTTTTGTCATCAGTGCCAGCGTGGGCGACAGCGCCACCTTGAGCCAGCGCGTAGCGGCGCAAGCAACAGATCAACTCGGGTTGAAGGATGTGCAGCTTATACAAACCATAGTAGAAAAGCGAGCCACCTTCGCCTGCACGCCGGGCTTGCAGCGCCCCGGAATGCAACTGGCGCAAGGACTACTGGCTTGCGGTGACTATGTTGAAGGTCCCTACCCGGCTACGCTGGAAGGTGCTGTGCGGTCTGGCTTGACGGCCGCGCGAAGCCTCTAGCCAGATTCTGATTGCTATTAATTCAGTAGCTGGTCACGCCCGATTCTATTGGTCTGCAGCAATTATTTGCACTTAAAAAGGCACTTTCAAGCATCAAATTGGCCTCAAAACTGCCCAATTGCAAAAATCATGCAGCCTCAAACGCCGCGATCGCAACGCACAACTCATTCAGGTCGCTCACTGTCGCATGAGGCGTTTGCTCGTGCTTCCACGGGTTGGCTGCGCGGTTGAGCCAGACCGTCTGCATGTCTGCGTTGAGCGCACCCAGCACATCAAGTACCGGGTCGTCGCCAATGTGCAGGACATTCGTCGTGCAGGTATCGACTGCACCCGCCGCTGCATGAAAAATTCGGGGGTCAGGCTTGCCGACACCAAACTCCTGGGCATTAATGCCAGCCCGAAAATATTGTTTGATGCCAATGCGCCCGATGTCGGCGTTGCCGTTAGACAGCGCCACCACCGGATAGCGCTTTGATAAAAAATCAAGCGCTGGCAAAGCATCCTCAAAAAGCACAACACGGTTGCGCTCGTCAAAAAAAACATTGAAGCCTTCATCAGCCATCAGCGGGTCTTCGCCCGAGCGAAACAGCGCTACGCGAATGGCCTCGCGGCGAATGGCACTCAGGTTGTGCTTTAGCTCCGGCCGCGAGCGGACGACGTGCTCACGAATCTCCTGCCGCGTTCCTGCGTTGGAGAACATCGCCGCCGTCATGGGGGCACGCTGACCGAGCCAGTTTTCAAGCGCTTTTTCAGCTCTTTCAATCGCAGGCCACACGGGCCACAAGGTGTCGTCGAGGTCAAGGGTGATGGCCTTGATGGAGGAAAAGTCTAATGTCAGGGCTGGGATATTGGACAAAATTTGAACAGGTGTTGCATGAATGAAAGCTAGGCGAGAATACTTTATGTCCTTCGCCACCGAACCCTCATTTTCTCATGGGCAAGCACCCAGAGCGCTATCAACCACCGCCGTCCTTCTTTGTAACCTTGGCACACCCGATGCGCCGACCGCGCCAGCGGTACGCCGCTACCTGGCGGAGTTTTTGGGCGACCACCGGGTCGTCGAGATCCCCCGTTTTTTGTGGCTTTTAATTCTGCACGGCATCATTTTGCGGGTGCGGCCTAAAAAGTCAGCCGCCAAATACGCCAGTATCTGGACGAAAGAAGGCTCACCGTTAAAGGTCTGGACGCAAAAGCAGGCCACCATGCTGCGTGGCTACCTCGGCCAGCGCGGCCACATGGTCGAGGTGCGTTACGCCATGCGCTATGGCAACCCTTCTATTGCATCGCAGCTTGACGCGCTCAAAGCGGACGGCATCACCCGCGTACTTATCATGCCGTCGTATCCGCAGTACAGCGCCACCACCACGGCCAGCGTGTTTGATGCGGTTTACACCTGGGCGGCCAAGGTGCGGCATTTGCCAGAATTCAGGTTTATCAACCATTACCACGATGCACCCGGCTACATCGACGCATTGGCCGACAAAATCCGAACGTACTGGCGCGCCCATGGCCAGGCCGAAAAGCTGGTGATGAGCTTTCACGGGGTGCCAGAACGCACGCTCAAGCTCGGTGACCCTTACCACTGCGAATGCTACAAAACAGCGCGCCTGCTCGCTGAAAAGCTGGGCCTTGAAAAGGACAGATACCAGCTCACCTTTCAGTCCCGCTTCGGCAAGGCCAAATGGCTCGAGCCGTACACCGAACCGACGCTTATCAAGCTGGCGCAAACAGGTACGCAGAGTGTCGATGTGGTGTGCCCCGGCTTTACGGGGGATTGCCTGGAGACGCTGGAAGAAATCAACATGGAAGCGCGAGAGGCCTTTCTGCACGCGGGCGGCAAAGCGTTTAACTACATCGACTGCCTGAACGACAGCCCGGAGTGGGCAGCGGCAGCAAGTGAAATTTGCATTCAGCACCTGGCGGGCTGGCCAACGCGGGCCACACCCGACGACGTAAACAACCGCACCGCCTCACGCGCAGCCGCTTTAGCCCTGGGGGCTACGCAGTAAGCGCGTCAATAAAAGCGCTAACCCTGTTCAGTTGCTCCGGCACATTTAGAGCAGGCGCGTGCCCGCACCCTGCTACCTCAACCACAGTCGTCAGCCCAAGTGCTCCGGGGCCGCGGTGCAGCATCTCGTCAAGTGTCTCAGGTAGCACCAGGTCAGACTCGGCTCCGCGCAGGCACAGCACGGGGATATTGATCTCGTCATAGTGGTCCCAGATCAAATAATCATTCGGATGGCTGATGAATTGCTGCACCATGGCCGGGTCGTAATGCGGCGTAACGCGGCCGTCGGGCAGGCGGCGGGTTGAGGTTTCGGTCAAGCGCTGCCACTGCGCGTCACTCAGCCAGCCGTAGGGCTTATAGACCACACGAAAAAAAGCTTCAAGCTCGCGCACGGTGTTAAACGCTGGCGGGTTGCCCGCATAGCTTCTGATGCGGGTAATGGCAGCATCAGCAAGCTGTGGTGCGTTGTCATTCAGCGTCAGGCTCAGGATGCGCTGCTTCATGCCGGGCTGAAACAATCCTGACGCGCACACCGTGCCAATCGCGCCACCCATCGACGTCCCGACCCAGTGCGCTTTTTCGATCTTGAGCTGCTCAAACAATGCAGCCGCAATACGCGCATAAAAGCGCAGGCAGTACTCGTGCGTGGGACGCGGACTCCACTGGCTCAGGCCGCGCCCTATGGTGTCGGGGCAAATGACACGGTAGCGCGTGCTCAGGTGCTCCGCCAGCTCATCCATGTCGCGCCCGGTGCGCGCCAGCCCGTGCCAGGCAATGACAACATCCTTGTGCTGCGCACCCCATTCGGTGTAATGGATCTCGCGTCCTGCGCAGGCAAGATAGTGCGACGTGAAAGGCATGCGAGCGGGGCTTTCCTGTGTCTGCAGTGAATGGCTATTTCAGCAACTTGCCAGAGCTGCCGATCACCGTCACCTCGACATACCGCGAACCGACGCGGTTACCTGGCGAAAAACTGACCGTGATGCCGCCGGTGTCATAGCTGCCCATGGACTCCAGCGCCTTGACGACCTTGGCCCGTGTCGGGTTAGGTCCGGCACGACGCAGGGCTTCGACCAGCACCTTGGCTCCAACGAACTCTTCAAAGCTGGTGTAGTTCACGAGCTCCTTTGGTGCGTATTTTTTCAGCAGCGTCTGGTATTCACGCACCACCGGCAGACTCGGCATGTAGGGATAAGGCACGACTTGGCTGATGCCAAGACCATGGGCGTTTTTCAGACCCGCCAGCTTGACGAGTTCAGCCGGATCCACCACCGAGATGTTGTACATCTGCGCGCCCCCACCGCCCTCACGGTACTGCTTCATGAATGCAGCCGTTGACTTGTTTACCGACACCATGATGATGGCCTGCGCGTCAGATGCCTTGATCTTTTTAACCGCATCATCCACCTTGTCGGTGTTGCGCTCGTAGCCGGCGGCCACCGCCAACTTCAGGTTGCGTTTGGTCAGCGCGTTGGTGACGCCCAGCAAACCTGCCTTACCGAAGCCGTCGTCCTGGTACATCACGGCGATCCGGTTCATGCCGAGCGTGGTCAGTTGCTGCACCATGTGCTCGGCCTCATCAGCATAACCTGCACGCACATGAAATATCCACGGGTTGAACGGCGTGCGCAGGGCCTCGCCGCCGGTGTAGGGCGCGACCAGTGCAGCGCCGCCCACATCCAGGATGCCGTCTTCCAGCAGCTTTGAAACATTGGCTGTGCCGGCAAAACCAAACAGCGCGATGACCTCGGGCCGCGCCAGCATCTCGCGCGTGAGACGTGAGGTTTCGTCAACTTTATAGGCATCGTCGACCACCAGCTGTTTGATCATGGCGCCGTGAATGCCGCCCTGCGCGTTGATGGCATCAAAATAAATCTTGCCTCCCACCACCATCTGGTGCCCGGTGCTGGCCAGTACACCGGACAGCGGCGCGACCTGCCCTATGACAAGTTCGGCCGCGAACGTCAGCCCCGCCGCGCAGCAAAAGGCCATCGCCGCAGCCGCCCGCAAACCCCATTGTTTAAACGTTTTCATGGTTGTCTCCTGTGATGCCTTTTCAGGCCTTGCCGGTTGTTCCCTGAACCCCTGCGGCCCTGAGCCGCCCCACAACGCCGGTGGGAAAGTAATACACCGAAAGTACAAAAAGAACGCCGAGCCACAGCAGCCAGCGATCGGGCGACAGCAGGGCAGCGAGCCAGGGCAACGAAGACGCGGCTTCGCTGCCGAGCTTGAGCAAATCCTGCAAATAACTTTGCGCTACAAGGAACAGGGCAGACCCTAACGCTGCGCCGTAAATCGTGCCCATGCCGCCGATAACGACGATGAGCAGCACGTCCATCATGATTTCAAACGACAGCGAGGTGTCGGGCCCGTTGTAGCGTAGCCAGAGCGCCAGCATGGCCCCGGCCAGGCAGGCAAACAGCGCCGACAAAATGCTCGACAGCGTGCGGTACACCACCACGCGGTAACCAATTGCTTCGGCCCTGAACTCGTTTTCACGAATCGCCTGCAACACCCGGCCAAACGGCGAGTTGACGATGCGCAGCATGGCCAGCAAAAGCGTCAGCGCCACCACAAACAGCAGGTAATAACAAAGCAGCCGACCATCGAGCGTGACGCCCAGAAAAGGCTGGTCAGCAAACTCAAAGCTGGGCGACAGTACCTCAGGCACCTTGAAGCTCAAGCCGTCTTCGCCGCCGGTTATGTCCGAGAGCTGCGAGGCCAGCGTCAAAAACGCAGAAGCCACTGCCAAAGTAATCATGGCAAAAAAGATGGCTCGCACGCGTAGTGAAAAAAGACCAATCAACAAAGCCAGCACAAACGACACAGCCAACGCCCCCAGCACGCCGGTTGCAAGCGCTGCCCAGGTTGCGCCCATGCGCGTCGTGGCAATTGCAATGCCGTAAGCACCTATGCCAAAAAACATGGTGTGTGCAAAACTCACGATGCCGGTATAGCCCAGCAGCAGGTCAAAACTGGCCACCAGCACAATGAAGATCAGTACCTTGGCCGCCACATTGAGCGCCTTGACACCGGGGAAAATAAACGGTGCGCCCGCCAGCGCAATCAGCAGCAGAACCAGCAGCACCGCCAGTACGCGGCTGCGCGGGAAGTCGTCGGAGAGGAGTCGTTTAAGCATCATTGCTACTCAACGGTTTGCCACGGGGTACACACCCTGTGGCCGCCACAGAAGAATCGCCACCATCAGCGCGATGTTTGAAAACAGCGCCACCTTGGGCAATAAAAATCCGGTGTAGTTGGCCATCAGGCCGACCAGCAAGGCACCAATCAGCGCGCCCCCAGTGGAGCCGAGGCCACCAATGATGATGACGATAAAGATCAGCACATTGACCTGCGCGCCCATCTGCGGTGTAACGTTTTGCTGGTACAGCCCCCACATTACGCCGCCAAGGCCAGCCAGCGCACTGCCAACTACAAACACACCCACAAACAGGCGCTTGATGCGGTAACCCAATGACTCGACCATCTCGCGGTCTTGCACACCGGCACGTATCAGCAGGCCAAGCTTGGTGCGACTCAGCGTCCACGCCAGTACCGCAAAAACCACCAGGCCAACCACCACGGCAAGCAGCCGGTATTTTTCGACGGCGGTATCACCCAGTAGCAGCGAGCCGCGCAGGCCTTCGGGTAGCGGCAGCGGAATTTGCAGCGGCCCCCATATCACCTTGATGAGTTCTTCACCAATAATCATGCCGCCCATGGTGATGAGAATCTGCTTCAAATGCTGGCCGTACACCGGTCGAACAATGAAGCGCTCAAACGCGAGGCCGATAGCCCCGGCGACAGCCATGGCAACCAGCATGGCCGAAAAAACAGCCAGCAGATTGCGCCACACCTCGGTTGATCCCGTCCAGTCACCCATCAAACCCAGCACCGTGGTGGCCATAAAGGCCCCCAACGCGATGAACACACCATGCCCGAAGTTCAGCACGTCCATCAGCCCGAACACCAGCGTCAGCCCTGACGCAATGACAAAAATAATCATGCCCATGGCCAGCCCTGCAACGGTCAAGGTCAGCCAGGTTGAAGGTGAACCGATGAAGGGAAAGACGAGCAGTGTCAAAACGGGCACCAATAGCAACGGCTTCCAATCGAAATCAATTTTGGTCATAGTGCCCCCGCGCTTGTCATTTCATGTACTGCGCTGCCCCCCAAGGGGGCGCGAACTTGCTTGGGAGCGGCCCGGCACTGCGTTCTTTTCATATCGCTAACCCCAGCAACGATTTCTGCAACGCTTCGTCTTCTGCAAGTTCCTGCATGGCACCCGCATGCACCACGCGCCCGTTGTCCATCACCGCCACACGGTCGCCGAGTCGTTTTGCGAAGTTGATGTTCTGCTCGACCAGCAAAATCGTGGTGCCAGTCGCCTTGAGCTGCGCGAAGGCATCAATCATGTTGTTGATGATGGCGGGCGCCAGGCCTTTGCTGGGCTCATCAACGATGAGCAGTTCACGCGGCTCGACGATGGCGCGTGCTACGGCCAGCATCTGCTTTTGCCCGCCCGACAGCTTGCCCGCCGGATGGTTCCAGAACTTTTCAACCGCCGGAAAAAGCGAAAAAATCCATTTCAACTGTGCCTCGTCCATATCACTTGCACGGCTGGCCTTGCGGGCTGCAAGCAGCATGTTTTCTTTCACGGTCAGGTCTGAAAAAATGCCCATGTTTTCGGGCACATAGGCAATGTTCAGGCCTGCGATATGCGGCGTGTCCATAGCCGTTATGTTTTTGCCGTCAAAGCGCACGCTGCCTTGCGAGGCATGCCACAGGCCCATAATGGTTCGCAGCGTGGTTGTCTTGCCTGCGCCGTTGCGGCCCAGCAGCATGGTGAGCTGGCCGCGCGCCACCTGCAGGTCTACGCCGTGCAGAATGTGGTACGCCCCAATGTGGGTGTGAACGCCGTTCAGGGTGAGGAGTGCGTCGCTCATGCGGCCTCCACTTTGGCTGGGGCAATACCCAGATACGCCTCTTGTACAACCGGCGATGCAATCACTGCAGCCGGTTCGCCATCGGCCACCAGTGTGCCGTTGTGTAGCACGATGATGCGGTCGGCCAGCTCGCGCACCACGTCCATCTTGTGCTCGACCAGCAGTATGGTTTTACGCTTGTCGTTTTTGAGTTTGCGAATCAGGTCAAGAATCACGGGCGCTTCGTCTGCGCTCATGCCTGCTGTTGGCTCGTCAAACATGAACACATCGGGCTCCAAAGCCATCAGCAATGCGACTTCAAGTTTGCGCTGGTCGCCGTGCGGCAATCTGGCCACCGGCGTGTGGCGCTTGTCCGCCATGCTGACGGCTTCCAGCACTTCTTCGGCCAGCTGCGTGAGGGCTTTGTGGTCGCTCCAGATACTCCACAGGTTGAGGCCGCGCAGGTGTTTGCCAGCGCGTGCCGCCTGCACGGCAAGCCGCACGTTCTCCAGCACCGAGAGGTTGGGGAAAAGATTCGTCAACTGAAACGCACGGCCTAGCCCGGCACGCGTGCGCGCGGACGGGCTCATACCCGCCAGACTGCTGCCGTTCAGCAACACCTCACCGCTACTCGCCTTGATCTGCCCCGAGATCAAATTGAAGTAGGTGGTTTTGCCTGCGCCGTTCGGGCCAACAATGGCTGTGAGCGTGCCCGGCTGGAAAGTACAGCTGACAGCATTCACCGCCACGTGCCCGCCGAAGCGAACCGTGAGAGATTTTGTTTGAAGCATTTTTGTTGCCTGTAAGCCAGGCAGTAAATCCGTTCAGCCTCAAGCTGAACGGCGGTTATAAATTACCGTTTATTTCGGATAGGTACAGCCATTTCTTCGGCTTTAATTTCCCGCACCAATTCAGGCACGCCCCATGCAAACGCCGGGTCAACCTTGATCTTGAAGTGATACATGCTCTGCATCGCCTGGTGGTCTTCCTTGCGGAAAGTCATCTTGCCCTTGGGCGTGTCAAAGCTCATACCTTCCATGGTTTTGATCAGCACGTTGGCTGATGTGTCGCCCTTGCTGTTCTTCAGCGCGGTGACCAGTGCCATCGCAGCCGAGAAACCACCAGCCGTGAAAAAGTCAGGCGGCGTTTTGAACTGCTTGTAGTGCTGGGCCACCATGGCCTCATTGACCGGGTTTTTCGGAATGCCGAAGTAGTAGTAAGCCGCGCCTTCCATCCCGGGGAATTGCTTGAAGGCTGTCATCGCGGGCAGAATGTTGCCGCCCGTGGCGATTTCAATGTTGTAGCGCTTCAAGTCCATGTCGGCAATCTTGAACGGGTTGCCACCAGCCCACAGCACAAAAATTACCTTGCGGCCTGGCACGTCTTTGAGCTTGTCGATCAGGCGCTGGCCACCTGCGGTGAAGTCAGACGTTGCTGGTGGAAGGTACTCTTCATGCACGATTTTGGCTTTTTTAATCGCTTCCTTGAAAGCCTTCACGCCGTCACGGCCAAAGGCAGAGTCCTGCGCCATGGTGGCAATTGTCACACCGGCTTTGTCGAGTGCCACCGCATTGGCAATGGCATCCTGTGAGCTGTTGCGGCCGGTACGAAAGATGTATTTGTTCCACTTGTCACCGGTGATCGAGTCGGCCACGGCTGGCTCGACCAGCAGTATTTTTTTATATTCTTCGGCGACTGGCAACATGGCCAGCGCAACTGGTGAAGCAGTAGGGCCGACGGCGATGTCAACCTTGTCGTCACCATAGGCGGCGGCCAGCAGGCTCTTGCCCAAGTCGGGCTTGCCCTGGTCGTCTTTTTCAATCACAACCAGCTTTTTGCCAGCGACCATCATGGTGCCATTGGTTGCGTAGTCCAAGCCCATCATGAAGCCGGTGGCCGTCTGTTTGCCATAGGCCTCCAGCGGGCCGGTCTTGCTGTAGATGTGGGCTATCTTGATGTCGCCGCCAGTTTGGCCAATTGCCAGCGGCGAAACAAGAGCGGTCGTGATGGCTGTGGTGATGGCGGCAAGCGCGATCAGGTTGCGACGGTGCATGAAGGTCTCCTATTATGGGTATGCACCATCAATGCACATGTCGTGCCAGATATTGGGGTGTGCAAGCCATTGATTTATAAAGCTATTTTTATGGTACCTCAACTGCTGTCTTAAAAATATACATTTATATTGTCTTATTTCAAGACATTTGTATTATTTTCGGTCAGGGTTATCCAGACGTTCATAGAGTTTGGCGCGCGAGATGCCCAACATGCGCGAGGCCGCCAGTTTGTTGCTTCCAGTGGCTTCCATGGCGGCGGCAATAGCGCGGCGCTCCAGCTCTGCAACCTGTTCGGCCAGCGGGCGCAAGGGGTCTGACGCAGAGACGGATGCATCCGATGCGGCCAGGGCAGGCGCAATGCGTTCAATGCCGGATTCTTTCAAAACCTCTTCTACCTGCGCACGGTCAATGCTGGCCGAGTCGCTGCGCATGGCGGATTGTTCGAGCACGTTGCGCAGCTCGCGAATATTGCCGCGCCATGTTTGTGCCGACAGCAACGCAATCGCGTCGGGCGACAGTTCGGGCTGGCGGTCGTTACTGCGCAGCGCCATTTCTTCACCCAGTACCTCCAGCAGCGCCGGAATGTCAGACCGGCGCTCACGCAATGGCGGCACGCGCACCGGCAACACATTGAGCCGGTAAAACAGGTCTTCGCGAAACTTGCCCTCGCGCACCAGTGCGGCCAGGTCGCGCGAGGTAGCGGCAATCACACGCGCGTCAAACGGAATCAGTTTGTTCGAGCCCAGCGGTTCAATCTCGCCCTCTTGCAGGGCCCGCAACAGCTTGGACTGCAGTGCCAGCGGCATGTCGCCGATCTCGTCGAGAAAAAGCGTACCGCCATCAGCCAGACGGAACTTGCCGTCGCGCCCCTTGCGGTCGGCGCCGGTGTAGGCACCGGGTGCCACACCAAAAAACTCGGCCTCCAGCAAAGTGTCAGGCACTGCCGCAATATTCAGACTGATGAAAGGGCCGCGCCGGCGTTCAGATGCAGCATGTATGGCATGGGCAAGCAGTTCCTTGCCAGTGCCGGTTTCGCCCAGCAGCAGTACCGGGCTGGAGCTTTGCGCAGCGCGCCGCGCCTGGCGCTTGACCTCGACCGCCGCCGGGCTGGTGCCGACAAAACTGGCAAAGGTGTATTTGGACTGGCGCTGGCCAGCCTGCTGCAGCCGCTCCGAGGCCAGTTCGCGGCGCGCGTCGTCCAGGTCACGCTGCAGCAAGGTGAATTTGCCGACCAGCGGCTGCAGGCTGGTCTCGGCATGGTCAAACAGCACAATGCCCAAGGCACCTATGACTTCCCCGGCGCTGTCACGCAACGGGATACGGCTGACGACAAATGTGCCGGCGCGGTTGCTGAGCAAGTCAATCAGTATCGATTTGCCGGTCTCCAGCACCTGATGCATTTGCGTGTTCTGCACCACGGCGGCAACCGGGTGGCCGACGAAGTCCTCAACCTTCTCGAACCCCAGCGCAGGTAAAAACCGTTTGTACTGGTCGTTGATCCAGACCACCCGGGCCTGCCGGTCGACCAGCATCATGCCCTCACTGGCATTGGCAAACAGGTCAAACATGGAGCGCGCTGCAAGCTCCAGAATGCTCTGGGCATCGCGCGGCAATGAATCGGTTTTATCCATCTCAGGATGTTAACGTGCGCCTGCACAGCAGCCGTCAGTTTGGCGATGCGCGGCAACACCAGCACAGCGACTACAATGGGCGCCTAGGGTTTGCCACCGAGGCGGGCAAACCAAGTACTGGTAAATTCCGATGAACCATCTCTCGTATCAAACCACTTGGGTCCCACCATGAAACGTCGTGCCATTGTCCAGGCGGTCAGCGCCTCCATCGTTATGCCCGCGCAGTCCCTCATTAACGTGTTTGCGCAAGCCGCCTACCCGAACAAACCCATCACTTTTATCTGCCCCTACTCGGCGGCAGGCAATTCTGACCAGCGGTCGCGCCAATTCGGACGTTTCATGTCTACCGCATTGGCGCAGCCCGTGATTGTTGACAACAAGCCGGGCGCGGGCGGCAACATTGGAACCGAAATAATTGCCAGGGCCAAGCCCGACGGCTACACCATAGGCATGGGTAACTTTGCACCCCTGTCTGTGAATACCCACATGTTTGCCAAGATGGGGTTTGACCCGATCAAAGACCTCACCCCGATTTGCCTGATTGAGCGCGGACCGCTGGTACTGATGGTGCCCGACAACTCTCCGTTCAAGTCGGTCAAGGACATTATTGCCAAGGCAAAAGCCGAGCCCGGCAAGCTCAGCTTCGCCTCTGGCGGGCTGGGCGGTTCACACCATTTGTCGGGTGAAATGTTCAAGTCACTGGCTGGTTTAAACATGACCCATATTCCCTACAAAGGCGGGGCACCTGCCACGACCGATCTCATGGGCGGGCAAGTGGACATGATGTTTGAACAGATGTATGCAGCCGCGCCGTCGATCCGTTCAGGCAAGCTGCGCGCCCTGGCCATCACCAGCAAAAAGCGCTCTCCGTTGTTCCCGGAAATCCCCACCATGATTGAAGCGGGTGTGCCTGACTTTGAGGTGCTCAACTGGCAAGGCCTGGTCGGCCCGGCGGGCATGCCCCCGGCCATCGTCGCGCTGCTCAATGACGTGACCAACAAAGCGCTGCAAGACCCCGTGATCAAGGAGCAAATGCTCAAGCAGGGCAACGAGCTGGGCGGCGGCAAGCCAGAGGCCTTCGCCAGCCTGATAGCTTCGGAATCACTGCGCTGGGGCAAGATTGTCAAAGCCAACAACATCAAGCCCGAATAATTTGTAGATGGAAAAGCTCCGCATCGACAAGTGGCTCTGGGCCGCACGCTTTTACAAAACCCGTTCGCTCGCGGTTGACGAAATCGACAAGGGCCGTGTGCGCATCAATGACATTGAGGCCAAGCCCGCGCGTGAGGTCAAGGTCGGCGACACGGTAGCGCTGCGCCAAGGGCCGGTGACGCGCACACTCACCGTGCTGGGCATCAGCAACCAGCGCGGCGCAGCCCCGGTTGCGCAACAGCTTTACGCAGAGACGGCGGACAGCATCCAGCTACGCGAACAAGCCGCCGAGCAGCGCCGTCTGCACCCAGAGCCCGCCAGCAGCCAGGAGCACGGCCGCCCCACCAAACGCGACCGCCGCACGCTGGACAAAGGCTGGGGCAACCGCTGGAGCGCCTCAGCCGATTGACGCCGCCCGTCAATTTAGGTATGCTTTACACAGTAATACTGCATACCCCACAGAAATCCATGACTGCCTTACGCGCCTCTTATTCCATTGCACCTGAGGTTTTACAGCGTTTCAACGCACTGGTGCCGTCGAGTGAACGCAGCAAAACTGTGCAGTTACTGATGGAAAGTATCCTGGAACGCCGCGAGAAAAATCTGGAAGCTATCGCGGACGAATTTGCGACACATCCCGATTTTGCAGAAGCCCGAGCCGATGGCTTGCTATGGGACGCAACGGCGCTTGATGGCCTGGCTGAGCCAGCCGCATGAACATTGAACGCGGAAGCATTTACCGCGTCAACCTTGAGCCTGCGACAGGCAGCGAACAACAAGGAAATGCCAGACCCTGCGTCGTTTTAAGCCTCAGCGCCTACAACCGCAAACTGCGCACGGTATGCGTCATACCTCTAACCTCATCGCCAAGAGCACTTGCACCGCTGATCGTGCCAGTGCCATCTGCTGGCAAAGCGAATTCAATGGCCCTGTGCCATCAGATTCGCACAATTGACAAGACCCGAATCGGCAAGTTGCTCGGCACGCTGAGCCAAGGCGATCTGGCAGTGGTAGAGGACGGTGTGCGCCGGGTGCATGGCCTGTGAACCAGCCAATCGCCACTGTAGCCGCTATGACCGCTGCCAGCGACTTCATCGCCCGCTGGCAAGGCAGCACCGCAAGCGAGCTGTCTACCGCGCAGAGCTTTGTGCGCGAGCTATGCGCGCTGCTTGGCGTTGACGTGCCGCACCCCACGCCAGAGCAGAGCTATATGTTCGAGCGGCCCATCACGTTTGCCCACGGCGACGGCAGCACCAGTGCAGGCCGCATTGACTGCTACAAGCGCGGCCACTTTGTGCTGGAGTCCAAAAAGCTCAAAGCTTCCAGTCACACCAAGGGGTTTGACGATGCGCTGCTACGCGCACGGGCTCAGGCCGAGGGCTATGCCCGCGCCCTGCCGTCTGAGGAAGGCCGCCCGCCGTTTTTGCTGGTGGTCGATGTGGGCAACGTCATCGAGCTGTACGCCGAGTTCACCCGCAGCGGCGCAACCTACACGCCGTTTCCTGACCCGCGCAGCCACCGCCTGCCGCTGGCCAGCCTGCTGGACGAAAAGGTACGCGAGCGCCTCAAAAGCATCTGGCTTGACCCTGAAAGCCTGAACCCCACACGCGCCAGCGCTCGCGTTACCCGCCTGGTCGCCCGGCAACTGGCCGAGCTGGCCAAGTCGCTGGAGCAATCAGGCCACCGCGCTGACCACGTAGCCGCTTTTCTCACACGCTGCCTTTTCTCGATGTTTGCTGAAGACGTGGAACTACTGCCCAAGGTAGATGGCAAAGGCGGCTTTTTAAACCTGCTGCAAACGCATCGCGAACAGCCCGCCACGCTAGAGCAAATGCTGCGTGTGCTGTGGGCTGATATGGACAGGGGTGGCTTTTCGGCGGCCCTGGCAACACAGGTGCTCAAGTTCAACGGCAAGTTGTTCAAAGACTCCGCCGCCAGCGGCTATTCGCTACTGCTCCATAGAGGGCAAATTGAACAACTGATAGTCGCAGCCAAAGCCAACTGGCGCGAGGTAGAGCCGGCCATTTTTGGCACGCTGCTGGAGCGTGCGCTTGACCCCACCGAGCGCCACG
>JBBRQQ010000068.1:0-15809 GCA_038226155.1 Burkholderiales bacterium | reverse complement strand
CTTGTTGACAACGAACTCGACCTCAGCGCGCTGGACGCCCAGTTCAAGAACGACGAAGTCGGGGCCAGCGCTTATGACCCACGCGTCATGCTCAAGATAGTTTTATTGGCCTACAGCCAGGGGCTCATCTCCAGCCGCACCATTGAGCAAGCCTGCCTGCGCAACGTCCAATTCATCGCCATCAGCGGTGACAGCCAACCCAGCCACACCCACATCGCCAAGTTCGTTTGTAGCCTGAGCGCACAGATCAAACCCCTGTTCAGCCAGGTCTTGATGACCTGTGATGCCCAAGGTTTGATCGGGCGCGACATGTTCGCCATTGACGGCGTCAAGCTTCCCTCCAACGCCAGCAAAGAACGCAGCGGCACCTTCGATGAACTGCGCCACCGCGCCAAGCGACTCGACCAGGCGGCAGACAAAATCATTGCCTTGCACCAGGCGCAAGACAAGCAAGGCAGTGACGAAGCGCCAGAGCCCAAACGCCAAGCCCGCATCAATGCCTTGCGCAAGGAGGCAGCCCGCACCCGCGAGTTTCTTGCCGGCAACCCAGAACGCTTGAACCGCAAAGGCCAGGAACTCAAAACCAACGTCACCGACCCCGACAGCGCCAAGATGGCCACCAGCAAAGGCGTCATCCAGGGCTACGCGGCCCAAGCCGCAGTCGATAGTGCGCACCAGATCATCATTGCGGCTGATGTCATAGGGTCAGGGTCTGAGCAGGCCATGCTGCTACCAATGATTGAGCAGGCCGCCCCCTACCGCACGCCTGACACCTTGGTTACGGCGGACGCGGGCTACCACAGCGATGCCAATATCGAGCAGTTGATGCAGCAGAACATCCCCGCGCTGGTGGCGGACAACCAGATGCGAAAGCGCGACGAACGCTTTGAAAGCCAAGACAAATACAAAGCCAAGCCAGACCCGCTGTACGACAAGAAGGCGGCGAGCAAACCCAAAGAGGTCAAGCGGTTCCAGCCCAATGACTTCAGCTTCAACGACGACGACACCGCCACCTGCCCAGCGGGCAAACTGATGGCCAGTCCAGGCAGCATCTACACCACAGCCAGTGGGTTGCACTACCAGACGTACACAGCCAAGGCGGTCGATTGCAATGCCTGCAAACTCAGCGGCCAGTGCCTCAAAGGCTTGACCAAACCCAATGACGGACGAGGCCGGCAGGTCACGCGCTTTGAGCCCAAGGCCAAAGACCCGACCAACCCCAGTGAGCGCATGCGCCAAGCCATTGACTCACCCAGAGGCAGGCAGCTGTACAGCCAGCGCATCGGCACTGTGGAGCCGGTGTTTGGCAACATCCGGCACAACAAGCGCCTGACCCGGCTGAACCACCGGGGACGCGCCAAGGTCAACACGCAGTGGAACCTGTACTGCATGGTGCACAACATTGAGAAGCTGGCGAAGACGAATCTGGGGCAGCAGCGGGGCAGATAGAGGGGCAATATGGCCCGGAAACCGCGATCAAGCTCAAAAGAGGCGCAAATTGCGGCACACTTTGATCATGAGCGCTGAATTCTTGAAAGCCAATCCGCGAAACGTGCAAAGCCAAATTGGGGCGCGCGGAAAACAGGTTTTTTTACAGCCTCGTTAGAAGGGTCAAGTGCCAGAAAGCCCGCCTGCAAAGTTGTCTTGCCAGCCCGCAGCGCAAGCATGAAGTCCCGGTCAGCCTGCAAGGCTCCAAGCGCCTCTTCATCTGTGCCGCCTGCCGCTCGAGCAGTTTTGTATTGCTTCGTATCACGCAAAAAATCCATGACCAGCTCTTTGGCGGGGCCAGCTTTAGTTTTGGGTTTCCAGCCTGCACTAAACCGCCCATCTGAATCAGCCGCCTTTTGCAGCCTGTCAGTCTGGCGCTCTACCGCATCGTTGGCTGCTTTTTGAAGGCGCGAGTCAATCGTGGTGCGCAGCACCAGTCCGTCAGCGTAAATGTTGTAGTCGTTTTTGTCGGCCCATTCAATCAGCCAGCGACGCATCTGCTGGGTAAAATGCGGTGCCGGGCCAAGCGGCGACTCCTGCCTTTCAAAATCAATCTTCAATGGCTGTTTTTTTAGCGCGGCAAGTTGGGCTTCAGGCAGCATGTTGTGTATGACCATCTGACCCAAGACCGTATTGCGCCGCTGCAGGGCACGAGCAGGGTTTAGCACCGGGTTGTAGTAACTCGTACCCTTGAGCATGCCGATAAGCGTGGCGCTTTCAAGCACGTCAAGCTCACGGGCCGACCTGTCAAAGTAAGTACGCGCTGCCATTTCAATACCGTAGGCGTTGTATAAAAAAGGAACAGTATTCAGGTAGGTTTCCAGGATCTCATCCTTGGTGTAAATACCTTCAATCTTCAGGGCCGTGATGGCCTCTTTAACCTTGCGCGTGAACGAGGCAGCGCGGCCAATGTCTTCTGGGTAAAGGTTGCGGGCAAGTTGCTGCGTGATGGTTGAGCCGCCTTGCAAATTACCCTTGACGGTATGTATCACCGCTGCACCGGTACGCCGCAAGTCAATGCCGTGGTGGGCATAAAAGCGGTGGTCTTCAGTGGCTATCAGCGCAGCCACTACGTTGGGTGAAATGTCTGCCAGCCTGACCCAGTCGCGGTTGGCGCGCTGATAAATGGCCAGTTCCTTGCCATCGACAGACATCACAACCGAAGGCTTGGCAGTTTTGGCTTTGCGCAGGTCGGAAATGCTGGGCGTAAACGGTATCAGCACCAGCACGTACACAAGCAATACCAGCGGTGTCGCCGTCAGAGCCAAAACCGCACTGCGCCAACTTGGGTGGCGCACGTGGCGGACGACGTACTTCAGGCCGGCTATCAGGTAGTGACGATAGGGCTTTTTGGACATGGCTACGGTCATCGTCTAGTTTAGGCGCGCATTGCGGCAGGGTCATGTAGGACTGCCACGCAATGTCGCTTCAGAAAAGCTGGCACACCGCTATGAAAGACGCAGCTAAATCGGATAAAAACATATTGGGGCTGAAAGAATTGAACTGCTGCGGCGACCCACACTCATACAGATTAAATAACACCCAGCCATGGCATTTTTTGCCCAACAAAGCATGTACCGCATGCACCAACAGAAGGACTACCATGATGACCAGACGAAACACCCTTTTCAGCTTTGCGACCCTTTCCGCCGCCCTGGGTAGCGCTCGCGAGCTGTTTGCCGCGTCACCTGCCCAGACAGTACGGGCTTATGAAGTCACGCACACTGACGCTGAATGGCAAAAGCTTTTACAACCTGACCAGTACCGTGTGCTGCGCAAGGCTGGCACCGAAGCGCCTTACACCAGCCCGCTAAACAAGGAAAAGCGCGTCGGCGTTTTCAATTGCGCGGGTTGTGCCCTGCCGCTGTTTGCGTCCGCTACCAAATTTGAAAGCGGCACCGGCTGGCCCAGTTTTTGGCAACCTCTTGACAAAGCCGTGGTTGAAGAAAGCGACACCACGCTTTTCATGAAACGCACTGAAGTGCTCTGCCGCCGCTGCGGCGGTCATTTGGGCCATGTGTTTGACGATGGCCCCAAACCCACCGGCTTGCGCTATTGCATGAACGGCGTATCCATGAACTTCAAGGCAGCATGAAGATGATGATTAAAAATGTTCTTGTAGCGGGTAGCGCAGTAGCGCTGGCTGTATTCGCTTACCTGGGCGGCGGTGTGGGGCTAAGCGCCGCTGAAGAAAAGGCCGTCAAGCTGCCACCACCCGCCGCAGACACCCCCGTCGCAGCACAGGCAGGCCGTGAGACGGCTGTCTTTGCAGGCGGCTGCTTCTGGGGCGTGCAAGCCGTGTTTCAGCATACGCGGGGGGTGCTGAATGCTGTATCGGGCTATTCGGGCGGTGACAAATCCACCGCCAGTTACGGGATGATCGGCTCGGGCCGTACCGGCCATGCCGAGGCTGTTCAAATCACTTACGACCCCAAGCAAGTCTCTTATGGCAAGCTGCTGCAGATTTATTTTTCAGTCGCACATGACCCCACCACACTCAACCGCCAGGGCCCGGACCGCGGCACGCAATACCGCTCGGCTGTGTTCTACCAAAATGCCATGCAAAAGCAGGTAGCCGAAAGCTACATCGCGCAAATTGATGCCGCCAAAGCCTTCCCCGAAAAAATTGTTACACAGGTAACGCCGCTCACCGCGTTTTACCCTGCCGAGGCCTATCACCAGGACTACGCTACGCTAAACCCCAGCCAGCCCTACATCGTCAGGTTTGATGCCCCCAAAATATCCAACCTCAAAACCATGCTGCCCGAGCTACACCGCGACGAGCCCGTACTGGTGTCGCAGGCAGGGAAGTAACGCGGTCAAACACACTCGGTATTGCATTATTTATTTTGTTTTTCAAGATAAAGCATGACGGTCGTGACAGGTCTTATTTAACAATCTGCCGCAGCACGATAGGCACAAAAATTGCATCCAGGGTATCGTTTTAGCAGCTACTTCGGTCATGGCTAGAAAATCAGTGTCGGGGACATCTGTTTACCAAGTTTCGATATAAATGTTAGTGCTGAGAAAGATTCTTTCACCCGGTTTTTACGCGACTTAAATTTCCAATGAACAAGTTAGAACTCAGTCTCGGTTGTTGTAATTACGATAGGACCAAAGGCATTTTTGATGGTCGTGTTTCCATTGAAGGCTGCATCTTGGCTGCTCTGGCGCTGGAACCAGAGGAAATATTCCACCGGGTCTTTCGGGGTCAGGAATTCGATATTTGTGAAATGTCACTGAGCAGCCACACGCTCAATGTTGCAAAAGGGACGGCGGACTACGTGGCAATACCGGCCTTTTTGTCAAGGGCATTCCGCCATTCAGGTATTTACGTTAACGGCGCCAGCGGCATAACCGTTCCGGCAGACCTGAAAGGAAAAAAGGTTGGCATTCCCGAATATCAAATCACTGCCAATGTATGGATACGCGGCATGTTGCAGGACGAGTATGGCGTAGTGCCGCAGGACATACGATGGCGGCGCGGAGGTCTTGAGCAGCCGGGCCGGCGGGAGCGCTCACCGATTAACTTGCCAGCCAGTATTGAAGTTGTGCAAATCCCCGACGATGCGACGCTCTCTCAGCAGTTGCAAAACGGTGAACTGGATGCTGTTTTCGGCGCCAAGGCACCCTCTTGTTTTTTGACTGGCGACAAAAACATAGCAAGGCTTTTTCCGGATTACCGCCAAACGGAACAGGCTTATTTTACAAAAACCCGGCTGTTCCCGACCATGCACGTTGTTGGCATAAGAAAAACTCTGGTGGACAAACATCCCTGGCTGCCCGTCAGTGTCTACAAGGCCTTTATCGAGGCAAAAAGACTGGCCACAGAAGAGCTTCAACAGGTTGGCCATCTCGCCGTCACGCTGCCCTGGAGCGTTGCAGAACTCGAACAAACGAAACGGCTGATGGGAGAGGACTACTGGAGCTACGGACTTGGCCCCAACCAGCATGTGCTTCAAACTTTCACGCGCTATCACCACGAGCAGGGCATCTCACCGCGACTTGTTGTGCCTGAAGAGCTGTTTTATGGCCCCGCGCTCGACCTTGCAAAAAATTGATGCTGCATTTAATTGCTCTAGGCAACTTTTGCACAGCCATCCCACTTTTACTTTAAGGAGCCTCAGTGACCCGACTCAAAACCGCAATGCAAACGGCCATGCTTGCATCAGTAGTCACCGTATCAGCTGCGTATGCCCAGGAATATCCATCGCGTCCGGTACGCATCATTGCCACTTTCACAGCAGGTGGAGCCGCAGACGCAACAGCACGCCTGTTTGCTGAAAAGCTGTCGACACTATGGAAGCAGCCGGTGTATGTAGAAAACCGCATCGGCGGCGGTGGTGCCATCGGCGCAGAGGCAGTATTCAAGTCGCCGCCGGACGGCTACACGCTGCTGCTGGCAACCAATACACACGTCATCAACCATGTGCTTCTGAAAAACCTGACCTACGACTACACCAAAGACTTTACGCCGATCGCACTGGTGACGTCGACAGCAACGCTGCTGGCCGTCACACCGTCTGTAAAGGCCTCTAACCTCAAGGAGGTCACGCAGATGATCAAGGCGGCGCCGGGAAAGTACCAATACTCTGCCTGCAACATGGCCAGTCCGCAGCATTTCTCGATGGAAATGTACAAGCACGCGCTCGACCTAGACGCGCAAAATATCCCGTACAAAGGGTGTACTCCGGCGGTGACCGATGCACTCGGCGGACAAATCAGCATCGTGATGGCAAACGTGACGGCTATGAGCGCATTCGTCAAACAGGGCTCCCTCAAACCCATCGCCGTCATGTCTTCAAAACGCAGCCCAACGCTGCCGGATGTGCCGACTGCGCGTGAGTCGGGGATCCCCGAGCTAAAGAACTTTGCACTCGATAATTACTACGGGTTCATGGCACCTCCCGGCACGCCCACAGCTATTCAAAAAAAGCTGGAGACAGACATTTTGTCTGTGGCCAAAACTTTCAGTAATCCCGATATGAAAATACGCATGGAAACGGCTGGACTGGAGCCCTTCTTGATGAATTCCACCGATATGACAAAGTTGATACGAGATGATGCAGCCAGGCTTTCGATAGCCGCAAAGCAGGCCAATATCCAGCCGGAATAGCGAACGCCTCCAGCATGGCCTGAAGAGCCACTTGCAACAGGGACATAAAATCAGGCTGATGATCCTGCATCCGCACCGCACTCGCAAACCTATTGTGGAATTGCCCGACGAACTCATCAGCCAAATTGCCGCTGGTGAGGTGGTCGAGCGGCCCGCCTCGGTGGTGCGTGAGCTGGTTGACAACGCACTTGATGCGGGCGCAAGACAAGTCACCGTGCGTCTGCTGGCTGGGGGGGTGCGCCTGATACTGGTTGAAGACGACGGCTGGGGCATAGCGCGGAGCGAGATGGCGCTGTCGCTGCGCCGCCATGCGACCAGCAAAATTGCCTCACTGCAAGACCTCGAATCTGTCGGTACCATGGGCTTTAGGGGGGAGGCGCTAGCCGCCATCAACTCGATTGCCGACATGAGTTTGCTGTCGTTTACAGAAGACGATGATTCAGCCAATAAACACGCGTGGCAGCTCGACGGCCGTACCGGCGAGATGAAAGCCGCAGCGCGAGCGCGCGGCACCAGTGTTGAAGTGCGAGAGCTGTTTTATGCCACCCCGGCGCGGCGTAAGTTCTTGAAGACAGATGCCACCGAGCTGGCGCACTGCATAGAGGCGGTGCGCCGCCATGCACTGGTGCGACCCGATGTGGGCTTCGCGATCTGGCACGAAGGCAAGCTGGTAGAGCAGTGGCGTGCGTGTGTTGGCGAGGCCGCGTTTGAACAACGCCTGGTCGACGTGCTGGGCAGCGACTTTGTAGCGCAATCCGTCGCTGTGCATTACGAAAGCACGGCACGCCGCGCTGACGGTTCGCCGGCGGTGCGCGTGCGTGGCCGGGCCGGTATTCCCGATGCCGCCCGCTCGCGCGCCGACCAGCAGTTTTCCTACGTCAATGGCCGCTATGTGCGCGACAAGGTGCTCACCCACGCCGCGCGCAGCGCCTATGAAGACGTGCTGCACGGCCATCGCCAGCCGGTTTACGTGCTGTATGTCGAGATGGACCCGGCGCGTGTCGATGTGAACGTACATCCGACCAAGATCGAAGTGCGTTTTCGGGATGGCCGAGAGATTCATCAGTCGGTCCGGCATGGGTTTGAAAGCGCATTGGCGATACCGAGGGCGCAAGGTTCAGTTGGACAGGCTGATTCATCCTATTTTGGCCAAAATACCGCTCCTGAGGTATTTTCAAGCCACTTTTCGGGCACAAAAGTAGCCACAGCGCCCTATTCATGGGCGCAACCAGCTATTAATTTTGTAGCAAATACAAATCATAAGGTTTCCGATTTCGAGGCCATGTGGCCTTCTCCATCAACTCCTTCAGCCGTCACGGTTGCCGCCGATTTACCTTCGGGCGACTGGCCGCTAGGGCGCGCCATCGCACAGCTACAAGGTATTTACGTGCTGGCCGAAAACACGCAGGGTCTGGTGATTGTGGACATGCACGCGGCCCACGAGCGTATCGTTTACGAACGCCTGAAAACGCAAATGGACACGGCCAGCATCGCCAGTCAGCCACTGCTCATCCCCGCCACCTTTGCAGCGACGCCGCAAGAAGTCGCGACCGCCGAGGCAAGTGTCGATAGCCTGGCCACGCTGGGTCTGGAGATCACGGCGTTCTCGCCCAAAACCCTGGCCGTACGCGCCATACCCACCAGCCTGGCACAGGGTAATGCGGTAGAACTGGCGCGCAGCGTGCTGGCCGAGCTAAGCCAGCATGACGCCAGCACGGTCATCCAACGCGCCCAAAACGAATTGTTGTCCACCATGGCTTGCCACGGCGCAGTGCGCGCCAACCGCAAGCTCACCGTAGACGAGATGAACGCCCTGCTGCGCCAGATGGAGGCCACCGAGCGCTCAGACCAGTGCAACCACGGCAGGCCGACCTGGCGACAGGTCAGCATCAGGGAGCTGGATGCGCTGTTTATGCGTGGGCGCTAAAGCCACGCACCGATAAAGCAACAAAGACTGGCGACGGTGGTCAGCTGGGCACGAAGACCTAGCCAATGGGCTAAACCGGTCTGTCGATACAAGCGATAGTCGACCGCAAAGCAAACCAGCAAACTGAGCGCTGCAAGTAGCAAGCCCCAACGCACGGGTAACAGCAAGGCCAGCCAGGCGAGCAAACTGGGTGATACACCCCATACCATCTGAAAAGCAATCGCCGGGGTATCGACATGATCGTCAGCGCTACGCATCACCAGCCCCCAATGAATACCGCCCAAAAAACTCACAATCACGGCGCCGTAAGCTAACAGGGCAAATCCCACACCGCTGCGCGCCGCGGGCGTACAAAAGAACAATCCAATCAGCCCTCCGACAAAGGGCAGCAGACCCGCAAAACCCAAACCACGGGCCAAGGGAGGTACTGAGGTCATATGGCGTGGAAGGCAGCAATTTCAGCAGCGTGATTGAAGTAGTCTTGGCAGATTGGCATAGCTGAATTTTATAGCCCCTACCAAATCACAGGGATGCGAGGGCTAGACCGCGCAACCCGTTACGGACATAGACTTTTGTTTGTCTGATACGCTCAAATACATATGTGTGATCGCACCATCCCTCAACGTCTTTTTCACTCAAACTCACAAACAGCCGTGATGGCGCTGGTGGTTATTGCATGGGCGCCAAGGCATGCGTACGGCAACCCAGCTGCGCCACAAATTACATCAAGCGTATCAAGTGCGTAACAAGATGTCCAGGCAACACCGACCGTGCATCGCGATTGCCGGGCCCACTGCCTCCGGCAAAACGGCTGCTGCGCTGGCGATTGCGCAGCGCTGGCCAGTGGAGATTATCAGCGTTGATTCGGCCCTGGTATACGTTGGTATGAACATCGGAACTGCCAAGCCCACACCGGATGAACTGGCCAGCGTGCCGCACCACCTGATTAATATTCGCGACCCGCTAAACGCCTACAGCGCAGCCGAGTTTGTGCTCGACGCACAACGTTTGACAGACGAGATCACCGCACGAGGCAAGCTGCCCTTGTTGGTGGGCGGCACCATGCTTTATTTCAAGGCTCTGTTTGAGGGGATCGACGACATGCCCAAGGCTGACCCTGCGGTACGGGCGGTAATTGCAGACGAAGCGCGCGCCAAAGGCTGGCCCGCGCTGCACGCGGAGTTATCAGGAGTTGACCCCATAACGGCCGCTCGACTAAAGCCCAATGACTCGCAACGCATCGCCCGGGCGATGGAAGTTTTCAGAATTTCAGGTCAGCCCCTGTCGTTTTTTCAGACTCGAAATGGTACTCGGGATGCTACTGAATCAATAGCTGCTCGCGCCCGCCAAAAGGCCGTTAGAGCCGATTTTCAACTTATTTCACTCGAGCCGAATGAGCGAAACTGGCTGCACGCCCGCGTCGCTTTACGCTTTGACGCCATGCTGGCAGCGGGATTGATCGACGAGGTAAAAGCTCTGCGTGCGCGCGGTGACCTGCACCCTGATTTGCCCTCCATGCGCTGCGTGGGTTACCGCCAGGTATGGGAGGCGCTGGACGGCACTTCGCCCATGACGGATCTGCGCGACAAAGGCATCTTCGCCACCCGCCAACTCGCCAAACGGCAAATAACCTGGCTGCGTTCCATGCGCGAGCGACATGTGGTCGCCTGCGATGCGCCTGACGCGCTGGAGCAGGTGCTGGCACTGGTCAGCAAGGCGCAGGCATGACGCTGCAAGTCGAAAACCTCGGCAAACGCTACGGTGACAGCGCCGTGTTCAGCCACGTCTCGCTAGCTGTTGCACCGGGCGAGTTTGTTGCCATCGTTGGTGAGTCAGGTGTCGGCAAATCAACCCTGCTCAACTGCATGGCCGGGCTTGACAGCTGGGATGAGGGCACGGTCACGCTGATGGGCACAGACCTTGCCACTTTGTCAGGTGACGAACGCGCTCTCATGCGCCGCAAGCAGGTGGGCTTTGTTTTTCAGGCCTGTCATGTGCTGCCGCACCTGGATGTAGCGCAAAACGTCGCCCTGCCTTTGCTGCTGCTCGGCATCACCGACGACGCGCGGGTACAAAGCATGCTCGACGCCGTGGGGCTTGCAGGCTTGGGCGCGCGCCTGCCGCAGCAACTCAGCGGCGGACAGTTGCAGCGTGTTGCCATTGCGCGGGCGCTGGTACATAGGCCTGGTCTGCTTTTAGCCGATGAACCAACCGGCAATCTCGACCCGACCACAGCCGCAAAAGTCATGGACGCATTGATCGCGCAAACGCGGGAACATGACGCGTCTCTGGTGCTGGTGACGCACTCTGAAGCTGCAGCGAGCAGAGCCGATCGGGTGCTTTATTTAACTGCTGCGGGGGTTCGGTAATAGCTGTGTCGCAAATAAGCCTGCTACCCGCATTGCTTCGGAGCTTTTCGTTCCAGGAGGCGCTGCATCACCCGTGGCGCAACCTGGCCGCTGTGGCGGCGGTGATGCTGGGTGTGGCGCTGGCTTTTTCGGTACACCTGATCAATGCCTCGGCCCTGAGCGAGTTCTCCAGTGCGGTGCGCTCGGTCAATGGCCAGCCAGACCTTGAGCTGCGTGCTGTGCAGGGAACATTTGACGAAAGCATATTTGAGCGCGTTGCCAATCACCCTCAGGTAGCTGTCGCCAGTCCGGTTGTGGAGATTGCAAGCTACGCGCTGGCTACAGACGACAAGACGGCTGGCAAGCGGGTCGCCTTGCGCGTTCTGGGCCTGGACGCGCTGGTAGTGGCGCAGCTTGCGCCCGCGCTGATGCCCGTCCTTGAGAAGAACGCGGCAAGCGACGACGAACCCGATGCAAGGCGCTTTTCACTCTTCACCCCCGGCGCAGTTTTCATCAATCCCGCAGCCCGGCAAAGCCTGAGCGACAACACTTTCAAGATACAAAGCGGCCTGCAGTTGCTGGATGTCAGGGTCGCAGGCTCTGTGAGCGCGGGTGGCGCTGCCCTAGCTGTGATGGACATTGCAGCAGCGCAGGATTTGTTTGGCAAGCCGGGACAGTTGTCCCGCATTGATGTACGGCTTAAACCCGGCGTTGACCGCGCGGCCTTTGTACAGTCATTGCAATTACCACCCAACATCACCACATCCGAGCCGGGCGACGACGCGCAGCGCGTGAGCAATCTGTCGCGCGCCTACCGCGTCAACCTCACCGTACTGGCGCTGGTGGCGCTGTTCACGGGGGCCTTTCTCGTGTTTTCTGTCCTGTCACTCAGCGTGGCCAAACGTGCGCAGCAGTTTGCGCTGCTGGGTGTGCTGGGCTTGACCGGGCGCGAGCGTTTGCGGCTGGTGCTGCTTGAATCAGGGTTGCTGGGCGCGCTCGGCAGCACGGCAGGCATCGCGTTGGGTACCGCGCTTGCCGCACTGGCGCTGCGTGTGCTGGGCGGCGACCTGGGCGGCGGCTACTTCGCGGGCGTTGCACCCAGCCTGCAATGGAGTAGCCTGGCGGCTGTAAGCTACGGCGCGTTGGGTATAGCCGCAGCGCTGGTCGGCGGCTGGTGGCCCGCACGTGCCGTGCAAAAGCTGCCGCCCGCACAAACACTTAAAGGCCTCGGTACCGCGCCAGTGCAAAACAAGAACCATTACCTGAGCCTCATGCTGATCGCTGCGGGTGCATTGCTGGCACTGATGCCGCCCGTATTCGGTATTCCCCTTGCAGCATACATCTCGGTCGCGCTGCTGCTGGTGGGCGGCATCACCGCCCTGCCCTGGCTGATCGCGCTGCTGTATGACCGCCTGATTTTGGTCCCTTGGGTTGCCCACAGTCTGCTGCCCATGCTGGCGGTCGAGCGCGCACGCCGCGTGCGTGCGAGTGCGGCAGTGGCCGTGAGTGGCGTGGTCGCGTCGCTCAGTCTGGCGGTTGCACTGACGGTCATGGTGGCGAGCTTTAGGGACTCGGTCACGCATTGGCTGGACGTGGTGCTGCCAGCGGACTTGTACATGCGCACAGCTGCACCATCCACGACTGCAGGAGCTGGCGACACGGTTTACTTCACCCCCGGGTTTGTGCAAATCATTGCCAATATCAAAGGCGTCAACCGCGTTAGCACGCTGCGCACCACGTCGGCACTGCTTGATGCCGCACAACCCGCTGTGGCGCTGATAGCCCGGGACCTGGCTGACCCCGCTGGCACGCTTCCCTTGGTCGGCAACCCCTTGCCAGCACCGCCGGGCCAGATTGCGATTTATGTAAGCGAGGCCATGGCTGATTTGTACGGCGCACGCCCCGGAAGCACTTTTGAGCCACTTTCAAAGGTTTTTTCAGGTACTTTTAGGGCTGAAGCCCAATCAATTCGGGCGCGAGCAGCTCCTGATTTAGTAGCGCCTAAAGCTCCTGACAATGTGCCAGCATTTTTTGTAGCAGGCATCTGGCGCGACTATGCCCGGCAGTTTGGCGCGATTGCAATGGCCAAAGGCGACTACGAACGCCTGACTGGCGACAGCCGCGTCAACGACCTCGCCATCTGGCTGGATGCCAATGCCGTGAGCGGCGACGTCGAGCAGGCCGTACGGCTTGAGGCCGACCGGTTTATGGGCACGGACTCCAACGCCGGTGCATTGATTGAATTCGCATCTACCCGCCAGATACGCAGCATCTCATTAAAAATATTTGACCGCAGCTTTGCCGTGACCTACTGGCTGCAAGCCGTGGCGATTGCGATTGGCCTGTTTGGCGTGGCAGCAAGCTTTAGCGCGCAGGTACTTGCGCGGCGCAAGGAGTTTGGCTTGCTCGCACACCTGGGCTTTACGCGACGGCAAATTCTGGCAGTGGTGGCGGGCGAAGGCGCGGCGTGGACGTTGATGGGCTCCATCGCCGGCTTGGGGCTGGGGCTGCTGGTAGCCTTGGTTCTGGTGCATGTCGTGAATCCGCAAAGCTTTCACTGGACCATGGATTTGATAACGCCGTGGTTGCGGCTGCTGGCCCTGTGTACTGCGGTGGTCGTGGCTGGCACGGTGACAGCATGGCTGGCAGGGCGGGCTGCAGCGGGCAGGGACGCCGTGCTGGCCGTGAAGGAAGACTGGTAATACCCAAGTGCTGCAAAGCAAGCAATTTTGCTTTTGCTTACGTCCTTCACCCTCCAAATTTGTAAGTGTCACGCAATTGTCGTCAAGGCACCGCATTACCGGCATACCATGATTGCTCTATTCAACGGAGGTCTTCATCATGGCATTTTTCAAATCACCGCCACACGATTACCGCATAGAGAGCCGTGGGCACAGCGACGGTGCCCTGCTAGCTGATTCAGATTTTGGTCACCTCTACGCTGACCCGTCCCTGGCAGTCGCAGTCGCCGTCAAAAGCGTGGCTGATCCGAGCATTGAAGAAGTGCGTGTGGTGCACATACCCAGCGGTGAAGTTGTGTTCAAGACCGCAACAGAAAAGGGACTCAAAGCCCGATAGCACGTCGGGGCAGTCAGGCTGCGAGAATTGAAGGCATGACACCTTTGACTTTGCCAGCTAACCCCAGACGCCAGTTCATTGCCAGCAGCTTGATCGCGCTAACTGGCTTGAGCAGCCTGACCCCTTCAGCCCACGCACTGCCCGCAAAACTACTGACCTTCCCGCGTGACCGGGGCGCTCACCCCGACTTCAGAACCGAATGGTGGTACATCACCGGGCAAGCAAAATCTGCCAGCCGTCTGTTTGGTTTTCAGTTAACTTTTTTTCGCACGCGTGTCGAAGGCACGCAGGCCATGCAATCAAAGTTTGCCGCCAAACAACTGTTGTTCGCACATGCCGCAATCACTGATGTAGATGGCAAAAAGCTCTGGCATGACCAGCGCATTGCGCGCGATGGTTTTGGCGTGGCTAATGCCAGCGACACAGACATGAAGCTCAAGCTGCGTGACTGGCAACTAGCCAGCAAAGGTGGCAGCTACGTCGCCAAACTGCCCGCAACAGACTTCGCCATCTACCTGCAATTTACAGAGACGCAAGCGGTGCTGCTGCAAGGCAAACAAGGCCTGTCACGCAAGGGCCCGCAAGAACAACAAGCCAGCTACTACTACAGCCAGCCGCAACTGGCTACCAGCGGCAGCCTGCAAATCAAAGGCCAGACATTTGACGTCACTGGCAAAGCCTGGCTGGACCACGAATGGAGCGAAGAGATTCTGCACAAAAGCGCGACCGGCTGGGACTGGATAGGCATGAACCTGGACGACGGCAGCGCCCTCACCGCCTTCAGGCTGCGTGACAAGGACGGTAACGCTGTGTGGGACGGTGGATCGTTCCGATCGGCACAGAGCCCCGGCAAAACGTCGGGAGGTGATCTCTACATCTTCAGCCGCGGTGAAGTGATCTTCAAGCCCACCCGCACCTGGAAAAGCCCGCTCACGCAAACCATTTACCCGGTGGAATGGATAGTCCGCACCCCAGCTGACTTTTACACCGTACGCGCAGTCATAGACAATCAGGAGCTGGACAGCCGCCAGTCAACAGGCGCGATTTATTGGGAAGGCCTGAGCGAGCTGATAAACAGCAACGGCAAGCGCGTGGGCAGTGGGTACCTGGAGATGACGGGCTATGCAGCGCCGCTGAGGATGTGAACTGACAGGAGGGATCCGCCGCAGCGAAGGAATAGTTCGCTATCGATAGCTATATATTGTCGATGGTCAGAAATGAACGCTTTCGATTTGTCAATGAGATATGGCAATTGGCTCGAATGTCGTTACCTGGCACGAAGCGGTCATCCGCCAACTTTCTCGATAGCAGTCGTTAGCCAGTTAGCAGTGAATCCAGTGGGGATGCCGTACCGCCCGCAGCCACCTTCAGCACATGGGTGTACATCATGGTGGTACTAACGTCACTATGACCCAGCAGTTCCTGCACGGTGCGAATGTCGGTGCCTGCCTGTAGGAGGTGCGTGGCGAACGAGTGGCGCAAGGTGTGAACGGAAACCGGCTTGACAATCCCTGCCTGCATCACCGCCTTCTTCAGAGCCCGTTGAAGGCGTTCCTCAAACAGGTGATGACGGCGCTCCACGCCACTGCGTGGATCAATGGAGAAGGTAGGAGATGGAAACATCCAGAACCACCCCCACGTAGCTCCCACATTGGGATATTTGCTTTCCAGAGCATGGGGCGCCTCCACCCCACCACGCTGTGCCTGCCGATCAGCCTCCCACAGGCCGCGCGCCGTCATCATTTGTCGCCGCAAGGCGCTTTCAAGTGAGCGCGGCAGCATCACCACCCGGTCTTTGCCGCCCTTGGCTTCACGCACAATGATGACGTGGCGGTCAAAATCGACATCTTTG
>JBBRQQ010000067.1:0-16087 GCA_038226155.1 Burkholderiales bacterium | reverse complement strand
TTGGTGTACCGATTGCTGCGGGGGTGCTGTACCCGCTTTTAGGCTGGTCGCTGTCACCCATGATCGCGGCGCTGGCCATGAGTTTGAGTTCGGTGTCGGTGGTGGCCAATGCCCTGCGGTTACGTGCGGCAAAAGACTAGCGATTAGTTGAACTTTTACAAACCCGCCGTATCATTACCTTATGCGTGTTTTCGTTCTAGCCCTAATGATTGCCCTCCTGCCCTTGCGCGGCTGGGCGGGTGAGGTGATGGCGACTGAAATGGCTTCTAGCCAGATCAGTCACCAACATGAACAGCTTGATGATGCTATCGAATTAGTAGCTGGTCACGCCCATAAACAGGTCGGTTCAGCCACTTTTGAGGGTCAAAAAGCGGCTTTTGAGGTGCAAAAACCACCTTTTGAAGCAAAAGGCACCCAAAGTGCAGCCATGCACGACTGCGAAGGCCACGCAAAAGCTGAAGAAGCCGCACCAGCAGATGGACACTGTGACTTATGCGCTGCCTGCCAGGCTTGCCACACGGTGGCGCTGTCAACTGCGGCAGTCAGTTTGAATCTCACTTTCTCATCTCGCACCCTGCCGCGCCCTGCGGCTACTCACTTTGCCAGTGCTACCTCCGCACTCGGCCAAAAACCACCGATTTCCTGAACTCAAGGCCCAAGCTGGATCTGTAGTCCTTGGGTACTTACTTGCGCTAGCCACCGCTGTCAAAGCGGTCGTTAGATTCCACGCGATGCTCGCCATCGCTACCGCATTTCGTTCAGGAGATTTTTGTGTACATCCATCATTTTTCCATCGCGCCTCGCAGGCTTGCCACTTTTGCTGTCCCGGTTGTATCAACAGCCGTACTTTGGGCCAGTGTTGCCCTCGCGCAGCCCACTCCAACGCCTCCGGCTGCTCCCCGCATCCCTGAAGCCGTACCCGCTGGTTTTCAGTCTGTGCTGGAAGGGTACAAGCCCTACACCGAAGAAAAAGCCGTTAACTGGAAGGCCGCTAACGACACCACAGCCCAAATCGGCGGTTGGCGTGCCTATGCCAAAGAGGCCAGTCAATCGGAGGGCAAGATGCCCGCTCATGACATGAGCAAGATGCCCGATTCCAAAAACGGGAGTAACAAGCCATGAACCTAGGTTCCCAAAAGAGAATTTTCAGACTTGGAGCAGTCGTTGCTGCAGTGCTTGCCCTTGCGGGATGTGCATCAGTAAATATTGATCAGGCTGTCAAAGAGACCAATGACACGACCGGTGCTTTCACACAAGGCAAACTGGCTCTTAATCGCACGGATACCCAACGACAGGCAGCCAATAAATTAAGTGCGGAGTTACTCACCAAGCCCTTGAGCATGGACGATGCCGTACAACTGGCGCTGGCTAACAGCCCGGCCGTGCAGACCTTGCTGGCCCAGAGCTGGGCCGATATGGCGCGCGCCAATCAGGCGGGCCGCATCTCCAACCCGGTGTTCACATTCGAGCGAACCATCAAGGGCAGCGAGCTGGAACTCAACCGCCTGCTGTCATTTGGCTTGCTTGATTTGCTGACACTGCCACAGCGGCAAAGCATTGCGCAAAGCCAGATTGCGCAAGCCAGGGTGCAGTTGACGATCAATGTGGTGAGCCAGGTCACGCAAGTACGCCAGGCATGGGTACGTGCCGTCGCGGCGAAGCAGTCGCTGGAATACGCTGGCCAGGTCAACGCCTCGGCAGAGGCCAGCGCAGAGCTGGCCAGGCGTATGCAACAGGTTGGTAACTTCAACAAGCTGCAACGCGCGCGCCAGCAGGTTTTTTATGCCGATGCAACAGCGCAGCTGGCGTCCAGCCAGCACACCGCTACAGCAGCGCGTGAAGAGCTGGTACGCCAGCTTGGCCTCACCGACACGCAAGCTGCGCAGCTCATGTTGCCCGATCGTCTGCCTGACTTGCCCAAAGCACCGCTTGATGCCGCTGTTGTGAGCAGCCTTGCAACACAAGAGCGTCTTGACGTTCAGGTAGCCCGGAGCCAACTGGACACAGCGGGCAAAGTCCAGGGCCTGAACCTTCTCACCAGCATCGTTGATGTCGAACTGGGCATACGCCGCGACACCGTGGCAAACACAGCGACTGGCACAAGCGAGCCGCGCAGGGGCTACGAGTTGGGCATTCGTCTGCCGATTTTTGATTGGGGCAACGCCAGGCGCGATGCCATGAGCGGCCAGTCACTTGCAGCAGCCAATCGGTACGAAGCTACCGTACGTGGCGCGACCTCCCAACTGCGTGAAAGCTACTCCGCTTACCGCACGGCCTACGACGTAGCCCGGCATTACCGCGATGAGATCGTACCGCTGCGCAAAACCATCGCAGAAGAAAACGTACTGCGCTACAACGGCATGTTGATTAGCGTGTTTGAGTTGCTGGCTGATAACCGTACCCAGATCAACAGTGTGCTGGGTGCCATCAACGCCTACCAGCAGTTTTGGCTGGCTGATGCCGCACTCGCCGCATCAAAGACTGGAAAACCGACGGCCATGATGATGGCCACGCCCATGAGCGCTGGCGATGCATCGGCTGGCCATTGAAACCCAACCATCACAACGCAAATAACGGATAACCCCATGAATAACAGACGAAACTTTTTGACCGGTGCGGGTGCCATCACCACTGCGGTAGCCGCTGCGGCGGTCAGCCGCGTGGCCATGGCGGCCTTGCCAGAACCTGTCATGCAAACCAAACCCGACACCATGGCCCCATTGATACCCAACACGGGCCGCCCCTACAACCCGGTTGTCACTCTCAATGGCTGGACCCTGCCCTGGCGAATGAACAACGGCGTAAAGGAATTCCACCTGGTCGCAGAGCCCGTGGTGCGCGAAATGTCACCAGGCTTTAAGGCACATTTGTGGGGCTACAACGGCCAGTCACCCGGCCCGACGATTGAGGTGGTCGAAGGCGACCGCGTACGGATTTTTGTTACCAACAAGCTGCCCGAGCACACCAGCGTGCACTGGCACGGGCAACGCGTCCCAAATGGCATGGACGGCGTGGCAGGCTTGAATCAACCATCGATTCCCATTGGCAAAACCTTTGTCTATGAGTTTGTGGCGCGCAGGCCCGGTACGTTCATGTACCACCCCCATGCCGACGAAATGACGCAGATGGCCATGGGCATGATGGGATTCTGGATCACGCACCCCAAGGCAAGAAATCCGTTGATCGAAGAAGTTGACCGCGACTTCGTATTTTTGCTCAACGCCTATGACATTGACCCAGGTGCCTACACGCCGAAAATCATGACGATGCTTGACTTCAACCTGTGGAGCTGGAACAGCCGCGTTTTCCCGGGCATTGACCCGCTGGTAGTACGCAAAAACGACAAGGTACGCATACGCATGGGTAACCTCACTATGACTAACCACCCGATTCATATTCATGGCCATGAATTCACGGTCACAGGCACCGATGGTGGCGCAGTACCCAAGTCAGCTCGCTGGCCAGAAGTCACCACCGACGTAGCGGTCGGCCAAATGCGGCAAATCGAGTTCGTGGCCAACGAAGAAGGCGACTGGGCCTTTCATTGCCATAAAAGCCACCACACCATGAACGCCATGGGCCACGACGTGCCCACCATGATTGGCGTAGACCATCGTGAAGTCGTTAAAAAAATCACCAACGTGATACCCGACTACATGGTGATGGGCGAGCGCGGTATGGCCGATATGGCTGAAATGGAAATGCCCTTACCAGACAACACCGCACGCATGATGACCGGAGAAGGCCCGTTTGGCTCGGTCGAAATGGGTGGCATGTTCAGCGTACTGAAGGTTCGAAAAGACCAAAAAACCGGCGACTACAAAGACCCCGGTTGGTACAAGCACCCGGTGGGCACGGTGGCTTATGAATGGAAGGGCACTACGCCCGAGGCCACCAGAAGCAACTCGGGCGGTGGCCAGGGCATGAAGGTGCAAAACATGCCTGCCAAAGAAGTTGAAGTGCAGGTTCGAAAACCGTCCATGAATGGCATGGGCGGTATGGGCGGCATGAAGCATTAAGTCAGTTTTTTTTATCTGTCATTTTAGAAAAGGAAATTTTATGAAAACACGCTATCTCTTAATCGCGATTCCTGGAATGTTTGCAGCGCTTACTGCCATGGCATCCGGCAACCATAAAGGCGGCCATGACGAGGAAGCCACCGGCAAACCCGGTGTGGCCTCAAAAGTCACAAGGACTATCACCATGGACATGGGTGACACCATGCGCTTTAGTGTTCCCAACGTGACCGCCAAGCAGGGTGAGACTATCCGCTTTGTGGTCAAGAACTCCGGAAAGATCAAGCACGAAATGGTGCTCGGTACTGAAAAAGAACTCAAGGAGCACTCCGAAGTGATGAAGAAAAATCCCGAGATGGAACACGCTGATGCCAACATGGTCACGGTTGCGCCGGGCAAGACCGGCGAGATTATTTGGCAGTTCACCAAAGCCGGTAAAGTTGATTTTGCCTGTCTGCAACCCGGCCACTATGATGCGGGCATGAAGGGATCGGTCACTGTGTCCGGCGGCTCAGGGCTTGTAAAAACCCAGGCAAAAGCCGAAGAAGCTCAGCAGAGTCCCAACAGCATGACCGAGGGCGAGATTCGTAAAATAGACATGGACAACAAGAAAATAACCATCAAACATGGCGAGATCAAGAACCTCGACATGCCCGGCATGACGATGGTGTTTCAGGTCAAGGACCCAGCCATGCTTGACAAAGTAAAGGCCGGCGACAAGATTCTTTTCAGCGCTGAGAAAGCCAGCGGCGCGCTTGTGGTCACAGACATTCAGCCGGCTAAATAGTTTTTACGCCGTATCATTACGTCATGCGCCACCTGCTTTTAGTTGTCATGATGATTCTGCTGCCAATACGCGGCTGGGCGGGCAATGACATGGCGGTGGGCATGGCTGCGAGCATCGTGACCAGCGCAACTGCCAAAGCAGGTGAGCCGATGATGTCCGCTGACTGTCCCATGCACGTTCAAACACTGGCAGCAGATACTGCCAATGACAGTAATCAAGCGTCAACCGGCCAGCAGTGCAGCTGCGACACCTGCGAGCTTTGCCTGGCGCTGGCAACGGTGACGCATATCGCCTGGTCCAGTGGTGGTGCCAGCCCGCACATTGCACCGCTGACGACAGGCATCGCTTATAACAGCGCTGAAAGCGCCTCCCGTCTCAAACCCCCCATTTCCTGATCTTCAAGCCCAAGGTGCGTCTGCTTTTAATGGCTTGATGCTTTTTAGAGGTGGCCTCGCGGCTGCTGGTCTTCAGGAGAACGGGATGCGTTATTTTTTATTCGCGCGGCTAACCCGCTGCCTTGCAGTTACCGGGTTGGTAACTTTCGCTGCGGGTCTTTCTGCGCAGGTAGTCCAGACAAAACAGACGCTGGACTTTGAGTCCGCCTTGCGCATCGCGGCAGAACGGGCACCAAGCCTCAAGGCGCGCGCTGCGACCGCGCAAGGTGCTAGAGCCCTGCAAACCAGTGCAGCCGAGTTACCTGACCCCAAGCTGTCGGTTGGTATTGACAGCCTGCCCATCAACGGCCCCGACCGTGGCAGCCTGGTACGCGACAACTTCACCCAGCGCCAAATCGGCTGGTCGCAGGACGTGCCCAACCGCGCCCGGCGCGCCGCCCGCAGCGATGCGGCGCTGGCACGCACAGAGCGCGAGCAGGCCCTGCTACAAATGGACAAGCTCACCGTCCGCCGTGAGGCCGGCCTGGCCTGGCTGCAACGCTTTTTTGCCGACAAGCGCCTGAGTCTTTTCGATGAACTGATTGCCCAGCAACGCATGCTGATCGATACCGCACCCGGACAACTGGCCGCCGGAAAAATTGCCCCCGCTGATGTCACGCTGCTCAAGATTGAAGCGGCAATGCTGGCCGACCGGCGAGATGAACTGCAACGCGAAGCCCACCATGCGCACGCCGCGCTGCGCCGATGGCTTGGCGATTCCGAGGCAAATAATCTAACGGCGCTGCCACCGCTCATCACGCTGGACCGCGCCTACCTGCAAACCAACCTTCAACGCAATCCGGAGATAGCCGCGCTGCAGCCGCTGCGTACCATGGCTGAAGCGGATCTGAGGGAAGCCGATGCCATGAAAAGTGGCGACTGGAACTGGAGCGTCCGGTACGGAAAGCGCGGCCCGGCCTACAGCGATTTTTTATCGGTAATGTTGACTTTTGACTTGCCGCTGTCACCCAATACACGGCAGCAACCACTGGTTAGCGCCAGACAAAAAGACCTGGAACGCATTGACAATGAACGCGAAGATTTGCTACGCCGTCAGACGCAAGACCTTGAAACCCTACTCAATGAACTGGACGAGGCCAGCAGCAAACTTGATCGCTTGACCTTGCAGACAGCGCCGCTGGCTGCCGAGCGATCAGCACTCACGCTGGCCGCCTACCAGAGTGGCCGTGACAAGTTGGCCGCCGTACTGGAAGCACGCAAGGTACAAACCGAAACCGGATTGCGCGCGCTCGAACTGCAAGGCAAAAAACTCGCTTTGCAGTGGCGTCTGAATTCAATCATTGCAGAGTAATCATCATGAAAAAAAAGAACACTTTTATTCTTCTAGCCGTTGCCGCTTCAATAGTGCTGATGGGCGGAGCAGGCTATGCGCTCTACATGATGGGCATGAAGCGCGCTACTAACGAAGCCAGCGCAAGCAATGCTCAAACAGCTGGATCGCCCGCAAACAAAGGCAACCTGAGCAGCCTTGCCGAAGGCGAGGCCGCTACCCGCAGACATATCAAGGAAGGTCTGAAGGCTGGCGACATAGACCCCGCTACGGGTGAGCGGGTACTTTATTACCAAGACCCAATGGTGCCCGGTAAACGCTTTGACTCACCCGCCAAATCGCCCTTTATGGACATGATGCTGGTGCCCGTGTATGGCGGCGCGCAGTCCAGCGATGGCAGCAACGTCACTGTCAGCCCGCGCGTGCAGCAAAATCTTGGGCTTCGTACTGCCGAAGTCACACAAGGCACACTCAGCCCGCAACTCTCAGCCGTCGGCAGCATCGCCTGGAACGAGCGCGACCAGTCGGTCATTCAGGCCCGAGCCACTGGCTTTGTTGAGCGGCTTTACGTACGGGCCACGCTGGATGCCGTTCGCGCTGGCCAGCCTTTTGCAGATGTTTATGTGCCGGAATGGGTCGCTGCGCAGCAGGAGTTTTTGGCAGTTAAAAAGGTGGCGGGTGCTGACGTGGCGCTGGTAGCCGCAGCGCGCCAGCGGATGTTGCTAACCGGCATGACCGAGGCGCAAATTGGCCGTGTCGAGTCAACGGGTGTAGCGCAACCTCGTACCACCATCACGGTTCCCAGCAATGGCGTGGTGGTTGAACTGCTGGCACGAGAAGGAATGACAGTCACACCGGGCGTGACATTGGCACGCATCAACGGCTTGGCCACGGTGTGGGCGCTAGCAGAAGTGCCCGAGAGCCAGATTGCACAATTACGCCCCGGTGCGAAGGTTGAGGCGCGCAGCCCCGGCGTGCCGGGTACGGTGTTCAGGGGGACGGTGCAGGCGATATTGCCCGAAGCCACGCCAGCTACCCGCACGCTCAAGGCCAGGGTGCAACTGGCCAACCCGGGCGGCCTGCTGGCACCGGGTATGCAGGTCACGATGCAGTTCACTGACATGCGCGCCACACCCGCTCTGCTGGTACCGACGGAAGCCATCATTGCCACTGGCCAGCGCAATGTCGTCATGCTGGCAGAAGCCGGAGGCCGCTACCGGCCCGTGAATGTAGAGACCGGCATTGAATCCGCCGGGCAAACCGAGATCAAAGCGGGTTTGACAGCTGGCCAGCGCGTGGTTGTCTCGTCGCAGTTTTTAATTGACTCCGAAGCCAGCCTGAAAGGCGTTGAGGCGCGACTTAACAACGTGGCCGCGCCCTCGCCCACGCAACACCAGGGCGAAGGAAAGGTGGATGCCATCAACGCTGATGGCGTGACACTGTCGCACGGCCCCATTGCATCGGCGGGCTGGGGGGCGATGGTCATGACCTTTAAATCGCCTGCAGCTGGTCTGCCGCGCAATGTCTCGGTCGGCGACCAGGTGCAGTTCGAATTTGTGCTGCCCAAAGACGGCGAGCCCACGATAACGCGTATCGGCCCTGTGGCCTCACCTCCTGTTTTAGCGGCCAAACCAACGCCCGGAGCATCGAAATGATTGCGGGGCTGATTCGCTGGTCTATCGTCAACCGTTTTCTGGTGCTGCTGGCCACGCTGATGATGGCCGCGTGGGGCATCTGGTCAGTACAGAAAACGCCGTTGGACGCATTGCCTGATTTGTCGGATGTGCAGGTCATCATCCGCACCAGTTTCCCGGGCCAGGCACCGCGTATTGTTGAAAATCAGGTGACCTACCCCCTGACCACCACCATGCTGTCCGTCCCCGGTGCAAAGACGGTGCGGGGCTATTCGTTTTTTGGTGACTCGTTTGTTTATATTTTGTTTGAAGACGGCACTGACCCGTACTGGGCCCGCTCACGGGTTCTGGAATATTTGAACCAGGTGCAGTCGCGCCTGCCGCCGTCGGCCAAGCCCGCACTGGGGCCAGACGCAACCGGTGTGGGCTGGATTTACACCTACGCGCTAATAGACCGCAGCGGCAAGATGGACGCGGGCCAACTGCGGGCGCTGCAAGACTGGTTTTTAAAGTACGAACTTAAAACCGTAGCCAATGTGGCCGAGGTCGCGTCGGTGGGTGGCATGGTGCGCCAGTACCAGGTGGTGCTGGACCCCGACAAGCTTGCAGCCTTCAACATTCCCCACACGCGGGTGATTGAGGCGCTGCAAAAGGCGAATCAGGAAACTGGTGGCGCCGTACTTGAACTGGGCGAAGCCGAATATGTGGTGCGCGCATCAGGCTATCTGCAAGGGCTTGATGATTTCAGAAAAATTCCGCTCACGACGTCAAGCACCGGCATATCGGTGCGGCTGGGCGATGTAGCCAGAGTGCAGTTAGGCCCCGAGATGCGGCGCGGCATTGGCGAGCTGGATGGTGAAGGCGAAGCTACTGGCGGTGTCATCGTGATGCGATCCGGAAAGAACGCGCTGGAAACAATTGCCGCAGTGAAGGAAAAAATCAAGTCACTGCAAACCAGCTTGCCGCCAGGTGTGGAGATCGTGCCGACCTATGACAGATCCGGCCTGATAGAACGATCGGTAGACAACCTGACGTACAAGCTGATTGAAGAATTCATTGTGGTGGCACTGGTGTGCTTTGTGTTTTTGTTTCACATGCGCTCGGCTCTGGTGGCGATTGTGTCGCTGCCGCTGGGCATTCTGGCCAGCTTCATCGTGATGCACTACCAAGGTGTGAATGCCAACGTGATGTCGCTTGGCGGTATTGCGATTGCCATTGGCGCGATGGTGGATGCAGCCGTGGTGATGATTGAAAACGCGCACAAGCACATTGAGCGCTGGCGACACGCGCACCCCGGCGAAACCCTAAGCGGCGAGGCGCAGTGGCGCGTGGTGGGTGATGCCGCAACAGAAGTCGGGCCGGCGCTGTTTTTCAGCCTGCTCATCATTACCCTGTCGTTCATACCGGTGTTCACGCTTGAAGCACAGGAGGGACGATTGTTCTCGCCGCTGGCGTTTACAAAAACCTATGCCATGGCAGCGGCTGCTGGCCTGTCGGTCACCTTGATCCCAGTGCTGATGGGCTACCTGATACGCGGGCGAATACCCGATGAGCAAAAAAATCCACTAAATAATTTTCTGATTCGCAGCTACCGGCCCCTGCTTGACGTGGTGCTGCGCTGGCCGCGCGCCACCATCGGCATAGCGGTGCTGCTGCTACTGGCAACGGCATGGCCCGCGTCGCAGATTGGAGGTGAGTTCATGCCGCCGCTCGATGAGGGTGACCTGCTTTTCATGCCTACCGCCCTTCCCGGCCTGTCAGCAGGCAAGGCCGCCGAGCTGCTGCAGCAAACCGACCGGCTGATTAAAACCGTGCCGGAAGTAGCCACCGTACACGGTAAGGCGGGACGCGCAGAAACCGCCACCGACCCGGCGCCGATGGAAATGTTTGAAACCACCATCCAGTTCAAACCCAAAAGCCAGTGGCGCCCAGGCATGACACCCGACAAGCTGGTGGACGAACTGGACCGCATTGTCAAGGTACCGGGCTTGTCGAATATCTGGGTACCGCCGATTCGCAACCGCATCGACATGCTGGCCACCGGTATCAAAAGCCCGGTCGGCATCAAGGTGTCAGGCACTGACCTGATGGAGATTGACCGCATCACGGGCGAGATCGAGCGCGCCGTCAAAAACGTGCCAGGCGTCAGCAGCGCGCTCGCCGAGCGACTGACTGGCGGGCGCTATATAGACATCAACATCAATCGCGATAACGCTGCGCGCTTTGGTTTGAACATTGCCGATGTGCAATCGGTCGTCGCTTCAGCCATTGGTGGCGAAAACGTCGGCGAAACCGTTGAAGGCTTGCAGCGCTTTCCGATCAGTGTGCGGTATCCGCGAGAGACCCGCGATTCCATCGACAAACTGCGTCGCCTGCCATTTGTGACGGAGCGCGGCGCGCGGCTGGTGCTGGGTGATGTGGCAGACATCCGCATCAGCGACGGCCCGCCCATGCTGCGCAGCGAAAACGCCCGTTTGTCGGGCTGGGTCTACGTCGATATCCGGGGGCGTGACCTTAAGTCTGCCGTACTGGACATGCAGCAGGCGGTAGCCAGCAAAGTCAAACTCAGCCCGGGTTACGCGGTGTCGTGGTCGGGACAGTTCGAGTACCTGGAACGGGCCACCGCCAAACTCAAGGTGGTAGTGCCTTTCACGTTGCTGATTATTTTTGTGCTGCTGTACCTGACCTTCAAGCGCTTTGACGAGGCGCTGCTGGTCTTGCTGGCCATGCCTTTTTCACTGATAGGCGGCTTCTGGCTGCTGTATCTTTTAGGGCAAAACCTGTCGATTGCCAGTGCCATCGGCTTTATTGCACTGGCCGGGGTCACTGCCGAGTTCGGTGTCATCATGCTGCTGTATTTAAAGCAGGCCTGGGCCGAGCGGCTGGCGCGCGGTGACGACACACCGCCAGACCTGCTGGATGCGATTCGCGAAGGCGCGGTGCTGCGGGTGCGGCCCAAAGCAATGACGGTAGCCGTCATCCTGGCGGGCCTGCTGCCCATTTTGTGGGGGAGCGGCACGGGCAGCGAGGTGATGCAGCGCATCGCTGCGCCCATGGTCGGCGGCATGGTGACGGCACCCCTGCTGTCGATGTTTGTGATTCCCGCCGCGTACTGGTTGATGCGTAGGGGCAGGGGCAAAGACAAACGTAAGGGGGGACTCTGAGCCAGAAGTTACAGGTGCGATTGCCAGTCAGTGCTTGTGCTCGGCAGGCTTGCCAGCATCAGCACCTGGCGCAGTCAGGGCAACCGGCAGTACCAGATCCAGCTTGCTCTCAACGCCTTTCGCGTCCTTGAAGCGCAAGGTCACAGGTACGGTGCTGTCTTTCGCAAGCGGTACCTTCAAGTCCTGCAACATGACGTGATAGCCACCGGGTTTGAGGCTTACGGTTTGGCCGGCAGGTAGGTCGAGCACTGGCACAGCGCGCATCTTCATGATGTCGTTTTCAAGCTTCATCTCATGCACTTCAGCCACTCCTGCTACCGGTGACGACACGCCGACCAGGCGCGTACCGTGCTTGGCGGTGATGTTCATGAAAGCGCCTGTGCCCTTTTGGCCCTGCACGGTTGCGCGAGCCCATGCGCCGTCCACCTTAACGGCTGGCACCTGCGCGATGGCAAAACTGCCAGCCAACAGTACTGCGCCCAGAAGTCTCGTCTTTAAAAGTTTGAGTGATGTCATATTAATTTTCAGTTAAATGGTGGATGTGGCTTTCATTCAGTGCTTGTGTTCACCGCTGCCGCTGGTCGGCATCAGCTCCAGTACCGCTGCGGGGTTTTTAAGGTCGGACAGCTTTTGCCCTGCCTGCGGAATTTGCGTCCAGTCCACGCGGCCTTCTTCGCAAACCTGGCTGACGGGCCAGTACAGCGGGCCGTCTTTAACGGGTAGCTTGGCTTGCAACACGAACTCGTCATACCAGTCGCTATGTAAATAGTCTGCCGGTGTTTTGGCCGTCCAGGTGATGCGTGACACGTTCGAAGCTGCATCCTGCGCAATATCGAGCACCCAGCCCGCCTTGGGCATGGGCTTGGCACCCTGCACACCAGCCGGAATAGTGACCACAATTTGTTTGACCGGCGAATTGCCGCAGCCATGTCCGACCTTGAAGGTAGCTTTGTAGTAACTGCCTGCGTTGGCAACCTGATATTCCAGCACCACATGGGCCGCCACAGGCATTGAAAAAGCGCTTAAAACAGTACAAAAAACGACCATAGCCCAATAAATACGGGTTTTAAATGCTATTGATTGCGTAGCAAATGAATTTTTCATGATGTTTTAATTTTTACGAGTGCGTATACATTCACACTCAAAAAGAACTACTGGACGAGCACTTCGACCAAGCGGCCAAAGCACAGCAAACCCGCATCAAGCGCCAAGGCGGCTCACTGCGGGCGCGTTTGTTTTAGAGGTATGAAGGTGGGCCGCGACCGGGCGGCAAGCCGGGTATGGCAGCAGCTAAAACGACGCTGCGGTAAAGAGAAACACGCTGGTCGCCAGTAGGCAGAGCAGGCATCGCAACCACAGGCAGAGGCGGTGGTACCAGCGTCAGTGAACCGCACAGGTCGCAATGGCTACCCATTTGCGATACGCCACCGCTGCCCACGTCACCAGCGTTTTGACTGACCAGCGAGGTAGTGACGCTAATGTTGGCCGAACACAGGCCGCCCAGCTTGCCGGTGCGCACCTCTTCGGCCAGCATATTGATGGGAGCCAGCAGGCTGGATAGCACCGCCACAAAGCTCAGGAAGGCGGCAAAGCGGCTCCAGAAGGCTTTGAGTGATCGGCTGGTTAGAAGATAGCGCACGGCTGGATTATAGGGACGAGGCTATTTACCCCTAGGGCGATGGCATACTCATTTTTCAAGGCAACCCCCTACCAAACTCACTACCCCCAAGGCCAGTCGTGACTCAGCCCTTCAAATCCATCGTGGTCGTTGGCAGCGGTGCCGTCGGCAGTTTTTACGGTGCCATGCTGGCACGCGCCGGTCACCACGTCACCCTGATTGGCCGTGCGCCGCATGTGCAGGCGATTGAGCAACGCGGTTTGCAACTGCATATGGCGGGCCGCGTAGAGGTTGTGAAAATCGGCGCGACCACAGAACTGAGCGCTGTACGCGACGCAGATCTGGTTTTGTTTTGCGTCAAGTCACTGGATACCGATGCGCTTGCACGCCAGATCGCACCGCTGCTTGATGCGAATACCATCGTGCTCAGTCTGCAAAACGGTGTGGACAACGCCCGGGTGCTAGCGCTGTACATCAATCAACACGCCACGCAACTGGTGGTGCCGACTGCGGTGTACGTAGCCACCGCCATGCCAGAGGCGGGTGTTGTGCAGCACTTCGGGCGTGGCGATTTGGTAATTGGCAACATTCATACCGACACCAAAAGCGTTGCGACTGAAAAGCGCCTTCAAGCGGTCGTTGACCTGTTCGCAACCGCCCAGGTGCCCGTGCAAATCTCGCCGGATGTGATGAGCGAGTTATGGGGCAAGCTGCTGGTGAACTGCGCCTACAACGCCATATCAGCGGTTTCGCAAATGCCCTACGGCAAGATGGCCGCGCTACCCGCCATTGTTGAGACCCAGCACGCCGTGGTACGCGAGGTCATCGCGGTTGCGTTGGCTGATAAACAAAAGCTGCTCCTAAGCGAATCCCTGCAAGCCGTAGAGCGCATCGCGGTTGGTATGCCCGAGCAGTTGTCGTCCACAGCGCAAGACATCGCGCGCGGCAAGCCAACGGAGATAGATCACCTGAACGGTTTTATCGCGCGGCGCGGGGCTGAGTTAGGGGTGGCTACGCCGGTGAATCAGGCGCTGTTTGCGTTGGTGAAGTTGCTGGAAGTCGGTCGCGTAACAGCCAAGACATCACAAGCTTGAGGCTAGAGCTAGCAACACCCTTTATTTTTGCCCTTACTTTCACCACCCTCTTGAATCGGCGGGCACGGCACAGAGCCATACGAGCAGTAGACGCAGCAGTCACCCGGGAGTGGCCTGAGAACCACATGGCACTGCTCACATTCATAAAACCACTGACAGGCATCGGTGGGCATGGTTTCCAGCTTGACGTTTCCGCAATCCGGGCACGTCAGGATCGACTCCAGAATCACAGTACTCATCTTGTAGTTGTTATCAACATAGACGGATAACCGACGTTTTTGGTAGCCAGGGTCAGCGCCTGAACATTGGTCTTGGCATCGTCAAATGTGACTGTCGCCTGACGCTTGTCGAAATCCACTTTCGCCTGGCTCACACCGTTCACCTTGGTCAATGCCTTCTTTACCGTGATGGGACAAACCGGACAGTCCATGGACGGCACGGCCAAGGTCACTGTTGCGGGGGCAGCTGTCGCAGACAGCGCTACGGTGAGAAAAGCGAGGCAGGTCAATAAATTTTTCATATACGCTTTCTTTTAGTAAAACGAGGGAGCGATGTAGGGAAAGGCCACGGCAATCACCACCAGCAAGACTACCAGTCCAAACAACCATTGATAGCTATGCCTGACTTGTGGCTGGGCGCAAACGGTACCGGGTCGGCAGTCTGCAACTGGTTGCCAGATGCGTTGCGAGGCCAACGACAGGGCCAGGACTGCAAGACCTATAAAAAACGGACGATAGGGCTCCAACGCCGTCAAATTTCCAATCCACGCGCCCGAAAACCCGAGCAAAAGCAGGATCAGCGGCCCCAGGCAGCAGGCGGATGCAAAAATTGCGGCGACGCCACCCGCCAGCAAGGCGAAGCGTCCTGAAAAAGCGGCCTTTGAATCGGAGGGATTTTGTTCCATGGGTTAAGCTTAAGGCCGTACTCAAGTACGGAGTCAAGCCCCATGAATATCAGTCCTGATCAGCCCTCCTTAAGCATGACTATCGGCACGCTAGCGGAAGCCGCGGTGGTCAATCTTGAAACTATCCGCTTTTATCAGCGCAAGGGCCTCATGCCAGAACCGATTCGCGCGCAGGGCAGTATCCGCCGCTATGGCGAGCCCGCGTTGGCCCGTGTGCGCTTCATAAAATCTGCGCAGCGCCTGGGGTTCAGCCTGGAAGAGATAGCGCATCTGCTCAAGCTGGAAGACGGTACCCATTGCACTGAGGCGCGCAGCCTTGCCAAGCAAAAGCTGATGGATGTGAGCGCAAAGCTTGCCGACTTGCAGCGTATTGAATTGGTTTTACGGCAACTGGTTAAACGCTGTGGTTCAGCCCGTGGCGCAGTCAAGTGTCCAATCATTGAATCGTTACATCAAAGCTAATTTTCTCGTGGGCACCATCCTGCTGGTGGTGCAGCACGTCGCTACTTGGCCGCGTTTGGAAAGAAAAGTTGTTGGTCATTGATTTTGTAGCCCGCAATCACAGCCTGCCCTGCGGGTGAAGTCACCCAATCGACGAACTTCTGCGCTTCAACCGCTTTCGTCCGCGGGTGCTTTGCCGGGTTGACGACCATCACGCCGTACTGGTTGAACAGGCGCTTGTCACCCTCGACCAGCACGCTCAAGTCTGCACGGTTTTTAAATGACAGCCAGGTGCCCCTATCAGCCAGCACATAGCCACCTGTGCTGGCCGCAATGTTCAGCGCTGGCCCCATGCCGCAGCCGCAGGCTTTGTAATTTGCAAACGTCGGCTTGTCTGAAGGCGTTTCAATGCCCGCAGTTTTCCAGTAGCGGAGTTCTGCCGCGTGGGTGCCGCTTTTGTCGCCGCGCGAGATAAAATTAGCATCAACTGCCGCGATTTTTTTCAAGGCTTCAGCAATGTCCTTGCCTTTGGTTTTGGCCGGATCAGCCACCGGGCCGATCAGCACGAAGTCGTTGTACATGACAGGGAAACGTTTGATGGCAAAGCCCTCGGCCACGACTTTTTCTTCTGCCACCTGGTCGTGTACAAACAGCACATCAGCATCGCCGCGCCTGCCCATGTCTAGCGCCTGGCCGGTGCCAAC
>JBBRQQ010000066.1:0-16607 GCA_038226155.1 Burkholderiales bacterium | reverse complement strand
GGTAGCGAGTCGATCTACGCGTCGACCATGACGATTCCTGGCGGGCTGGAGATGACAACTTCCAAAGACGTGCTGGAGGCGCTGTCAACCGGTGCCGGGCCGAAAAAAGTTTTTGTATCGCTGGGTTATTCCTCATGGGGCGAAGGCCAGCTCGAATCTGAAATTTCTGACAACAGCTGGCTCACGGTTGCAGCTGATCTGGCGGTTATTTTTGATACGCCGGTTGAGCAGCGCTACAGCGCAGCTTTAATGCTGCTGGGCCTGGAGAGCTGGATGTTGTCGCCCGTCGCGGGTCACGCATGAGCCTGGGTGCAGTGCCCCCAGCAGCCCCCGGGCTTCAAACTTTTTTAGCTTTCGACTTTGGCCTCAAGCGTACCGGCGTAGCCACCGGCAACCGTCTGACCCGCACCGCAACACCGCAAACCACAATAGCCGCCGTGGGTGACGCGCGCTTTGCGGCCATTGAGCAAAGGCTTAAAGAATGGCAGCCCGATGCGCTGGTTGTCGGTGTACCGTTTCATCCCGACGGCGCAGCCCATGAAAACACCGTCCGCGCGCAGAAATTTGCCCGCCAGTTGCGAGGCCGCTTTGGCCTGCAGGTGTTTGAGGTTGATGAACGCTACAGCACGACGGAGGCCATTTCATTAGGCGCTTCTGACGCAGATGCCGCTTCGGCCTGCATAATTCTGGAGCAGTTTTTAAGGAGTCTTCCATGAGTGGTCTTGCTGGGGGCAATGTCGGTGGCAATGTTGGCGGATTAAGCCTTGACGCGGAAGCGCTATACCGCGATCTGCTGCGCAATATGCAGCAACTGGTCGCAACGCACAAAGCAACCTTTGACGCACCACCCTTGCTGGTGGGCATTGCATCAGGCGGCGCATGGCTTACTGAGCGTTTGCAGGCAGACCTGAAGCTTGCCGGCAAGCCGGGCGCTCTGTCGTCCGCCATGCACCGGGACGATTTTGCCAAACGTGGCCTCGCACCCGGTGGCCAAACCCTGCTGCCTTTTGACGTGAACGGTGCGCATCTGGTCGTGGTTGATGACGTGCTTTACACCGGGCGCACGCTGCGCGCGGTGCTCAATGAGCTGTTTGACTACGGCCGTCCAGCCAGCGTCAAGTTGGTGGTGCTGGTAGACCGTGGTGGCCGTGAGTTGCCGGTGCAGCCCGATCTGGCGATTGCGCGAATTGCCTTGCCTGCATCGCAAAGCCTGGAGCTTGCGCGCGCGGAAAATGGCCAGTTCAGTTTTCAGGTGCAGGATCGCTAAGTGGGTTATTGCAGCGAATAGAAATACAAGGAGCTTGAACGTGTTGTACCGACGAAACCCGCAACTCAATAAAAACGGCGAGCTGATTCATTTGCTATCCATCGAGGGGCTACCCAAAGCTACTTTGACGCACATTCTGGACACGGCAACCAACTTCGTCAGCGTGAGCGACCGCGAGGTTAAAAAAGTCCCGCTGCTGCGCGGTAAAAGCGTTTTCAACCTGTTTTTTGAAAACTCCACCCGTACCCGCACCACTTTCGAGATCGCTGCGACACGGTTGTCAGCCGATGTCATCAACCTCGACATCGCCCGATCGTCGGCCTCCAAGGGCGAGTCCCTGCTGGATACGATTTCAAACCTGAGCGCCATGGCGGCCGATATTTTTGTGGTGCGGCACGGCGAGTCCGGCGCACCTTATCTGATAGCCCAGCATGTTGCGCCGCATGTACACGTCATCAATGCCGGCGATGGCCGCCACGCCCACCCGACGCAGGGACTGCTGGACATGTACACGATACGGCACTACAAAAAAGACTTTAGCAACCTCACAGTAGCGATCGTTGGCGACGTGCTGCATTCGCGGGTGGCGCGCTCTGACATTCATGCGCTCACCACGCTAGGCTGCGCGGAAATTCGCGTCGTCGGCCCCAAGACCATCGTGCCTGCCGACATGGCGCAAATGGGTGTGCGGGTCTGTAACACGCTGGAAGAAGGCATCAAAGGGGCAGATGTCATCATCATGCTGCGCTTGCAAAATGAACGCATGTCGGGAGCGTTGCTGCCCAGCAGCCAGGAGTTCTTCAAAAGTTTTGGACTGACGAATGAAAAGCTTGCGCTTGCCAAACCCGATGCCATCGTGATGCACCCTGGGCCCATCAACCGCGGTGTGGAGATTGACTCGGCTGTTGTTGATGGCGCGCAGAGCGTGATCTTGCCGCAAGTCACTTTCGGTATCGCGGTGCGCATGGCAGTGATGACCATCGTTGCGGGAAACGAATCATGAAAATACTTATCAAAAATGGCCGAGTGATGGATCCGGCTTCCGGCTTTGATAAAAAGGCCGATGTCGCCATCGCCGGTGGCCGCATCGTTTCCATCGGAGGCGTGCTGGCTGATTTCACGCCTGCCAAAACCATTGACGCCACTGGCTGCATCGTTGCGCCCGGCCTGATTGATTTGTCGGCTCGCATGCGCGAGCCGGGTCATGAGCATGAAGGCATGCTGGAGAGCGAGCTGGCAGCAGCTGTTGCCGGTGGTGTTACCAGCCTGGTATGCCCGCCCGATACCGATCCGGTACTGGACGAACCCGGTCTGGTTGAAATGCTCAAGGTCCGCGCCGAAAAAATGCACCAGTCGCGCGTCTTCCCGCTGGGTGCGTTGACGCGTTCGCTCAGGGGTGAGGCACTCACCGAAATGGTCGAACTGACCGAGGCGGGCTGCGTTGGCTTTAGCCAGGCCGAGGTTCCGCTTGCCAACACGCAGGTATTGTTGCGCGCCATGCAATACGCGGCCAGCTTTGGCTACAGCGTGTGGTTGCGGCCACAAGAAATGTATTTGGGTACAGGCGTTGCTGCCAGCGGTGCATTGGCCACCCGGCTTGGTTTAAGGGGTGTGCCAGTGGCTGCAGAAACCATTGCGCTACATGTGATTTTCGAAATCATGCGGGCTACCGGGGCACGCGTGCATATTTGCCGCATCAGCAGCGCGGCGGGTGTAGCACTTGTGGCCGAGGCAAAAGCGCAAGGCTTGCCTGTGACGGCTGATGTCAGCATCAACAGCCTGCACCTGACGGATGCAGACATCGGTTACTTTGACAGCCGTATGCGGCTTGACCCCCCATTGCGCCAGCAGCGCGACCGCGACGCGATCCGCAAAGGCCTGCTTGAGGGCACGATTGATGCGCTGGTATCCGATCACACACCGGTCGATGAAGATGCCAAGACGCTGCCGTTTGCCGAGGCCGAGCCCGGTGCCACAGGACTTGAGCTGCTGTTGTCCCTGGCATGCAAGTGGCATCTTGACAGCAAGGGCGAGGCGGTGAATTTGATGCGAGCGCTAGCAGTACTGACCTGTGGACCCGCCCGCGTACTAGGGCCAGCGCTAGCTTCGTTTGAAGCAAGTGCTGGCAAGCTGCTGGTGGGCGGAGTGGCGGACGTTTGCGTGTTCGACCCCGCAGCAGAATGGACAGTCGAGCCCGGCGCCCTGCGCAGCCAGGGCAAGCACACACCGTTTTCAAGCTACCAGTTGCCGGCCAAAGTGCGTTGCACGTTGGTGGGTGGACGCGTGGCGTTTGAAGCCACATAAAAGTAGCATGAAGAAAGATTTTCGAGCCGCTGGACGATTGCTGCGTGCGTTGCTTCACATCATCGGCGGCTTGTGGACGATTTACACCCGCTTCGACAAGCTCGATTCAGGCCAGCGTTTTGCGCGCATTCAGGCGTGGTCAAACCATCTGCTGCGTATCATTGGCATCACCGTCAAGCTGCATGGCACGCCGCCCACGCATGGCCCGCTGCTGCTCGTGTGCAACCATATTTCGTGGCTCGACATCACCGTACTGCACGCCGTATGCCGATGCCGTTTTGTATCTAAATCAGATGTCAAACACTGGCTGGTGATTGGTCGCCTGGCCGTCGGCTGCGACACACTTTTCATAGAACGCGAAAGCCGCCGCGACGCGATGCGCGTGGTACACCATGTGGCCGAAGCGCTGCGTGACGGCGACATGGTGGCCGTGTTTCCTGAAGGCACCACAGGCTATGGTGAGGACCTGCTGCCGTTTCATGCCAATTTGATTCAGGCTGCCATCTCAGCCGAAGCACCCGTGCAGCCCCTGGCTTTGCGTTTTACTGATGCTGCAGGCCAGTACACCCGCGTACCAAGCTACGTCGGCGACGACAGCCTGCAAGCCTCCATCTGGCGCACACTGCGCGCCGACGCGCTGGTTGCCAATGTGTGGATAGGCGTCGCACAGCAGTGCGATGGCCGCGACCGCCGCGCCTGGGCACATGCGCTGCGTAAGGATATTGCGGCGCTGCGGCGAATTTAGTGCTGTTTTAGTTTTTGGGCTACTCAAAATGCCAAAATAGCTCAAATTTAATGCCTAAAAATGTCTTTGGATCAATAAATACGGGCACGAGCAGCTATTAAATAAATAGCATTCTAAAACCTCAAAACTTCGGCATCCCCTTCATGCCACCCATTCGCTTCATCATTTTCATCATGCCGCCGCCGCTCATTTTCTTCATCATGCTTTGCATTTGCTCAAATTCATTGAGCAGGCGGTTGACCTCTTGCACTTGAACGCCTGAGCCTGCAGCGATACGGCGTTTTCGGGTGGCCTTGATGAGTTCGGGCTTGCGGCGCTCCAACGGGGTCATGCTCTGGATGATGCCTTCCTTGCGCTTGATGTCTTTTTCGGCTTTATCCATATCGACCTGGCCGGCCTTGGCGGCCATTTGCGCGGGCAGTTTGTCGAGCAGACTTGACAAACCACCCATGTTTTTCATCTGCTGCAGCTGGCTTAAAAAATCACTCAAATCAAAGCCGCTGCCAGACTTCATTTTGGCAGCTAACTTCTGCGCGGCGGCTACGTCAACGCCGGCGGTGACCTGCTCGACCAGCGCGACGATATCGCCCATGCCGAGGATGCGGCCCGCATGGCGCTCGGCATCAAACACTTCGAGGCCGTCGAGCTTTTCACTGGTACCCGAGAACTTGATGGGCGCACCTGTAATCTGCCGCACACTCAGTGCCGCACCGCCGCGCGAGTCGCCATCAGTCTTGGTCAAAATAATGCCGGTCAGCGGCAGCGCGTCTTTAAACGCCTTGGCGGTATTGACCGCGTCCTGGCCTTGCATGGCATCGACCACAAACAGGGTTTCAACCGGGTTGAGCACGGCGTGCAGCTCTTTGATCTCTGCCATCAGGGCTTCGTCAATCGCCAGACGGCCAGCCGTATCAACCAGCAACACATCAAAAAAGTGGCGCTTGGCGTAGTCAATCGCAGCGCGTGCAATATCGACCGGTTTTTGATCGGGTGTTGAGGGAAACCATTCAGCCCCGGCTTGCGCAGTGACGGTTTTCAATTGCTCGATGGCGGCGGGCCGGTACACGTCACCAGAAACCGTCAGTACTTTTTTCTTGCGCTTCTCGATCAGGTGTTTGGCTAATTTTGCGGTAGTGGTGGTTTTACCCGCGCCCTGCAAACCGGCCATCAAGATCACGGCGGGTGGCTGGGCTGCCAGGTTGATGTCGCTCACACCTTCGCCCATGGTGGCCGCCAGTTCCTTACTGACGATGCTGACCAACACCTGGCCGGGGTTAAGCGAACCCATCACCTCCTGGCCAAGCGCCTTTTCCTTGACGCGCGCAATGAAGTCGCGCACCACTGGCAGGGCCACGTCGGCCTCTAACAGTGCCATGCGCACCTCGCGCAGCATGTCTTGCACATTGGCTTCGGTGATGCGGGCCTGGCCGCGCATTTCTTTAACCAGGCGGGAAAGTTTGTCGGTAAGGGCTGAGGCCATTGGAAGAAGACTCCACGAACATGGAGCAGTTGGGTAAATTGGCGGGCTGAAGCAGGAAGCGACGAAAAAGCCAGTACAGCGGCGGGGCTGCAAAGGCTAAACTGTAGGCATGATTTTAGCTTTTAGCGCATGGTGGGGTCTGGCGGCTGCGGCGGGTGCCGCCGTGAGCTACGCGGTGCTCGCGCTGGCGACCCGGCATCTGGGCAAAGAAACGCTGCGCACCGTGCTGTTTGCAGCGTGGCTGCTTCACGGATTGACCCTGGCCGAGGGGCTGCTGGGCGAGCCACCGCGCTTTGGTTTTGCACCAGCGCTATCAATGACAGTATGGATGGTGTTGACGGTTTATGCGATTGAAAGCCGCCTGTTTCCCCAGTTGCAGGCGCATTGGGCATTAGCCGGCCTGGGCACTGCGGCGGTGGCGCTGTCAGTTATTTTTCCCGGCACCAGTTACCACAGAGTTGCATCGCCTTGGCTGCCTTTGCACTGGGCGCTGGGCATTGCGTCTTACGGTTTGTTTGCCGCTGCTGTCGTGCATGGCTGGCTGATGCAGCGGGCCGAACGCTCGATACGCCTTAGAGCGCAAAACAACGCCGGTATTCCCTTGCTGACGCTGGAACGCCTGACCTTTCGCTTTGTTGAAGCCGGCTTTCTACTACTGTCGGCGACCTTACTGGCTGGCTGGCTATTTGCGGAGCAGCTTTACGGGCCTGGACTGGTCTGGCAATGGAACCACAAGACCGTTTTTTCAGTTCTCTCATGGCTGACCTTTGCCGGCCTGCTGCTGGGCCGCGCGCGCCTTGGCTGGCGCGGGCCAACAGCGGTGCGGATTTTGTATCTCGGCTCGGGTCTGCTGTTACTCAGCTATGCAGGTTCGCGCTTTGTGCTTGAAGTTGTTTTAAAGCGCGTGTGAAGCCATGAAGTACCTCCTGGTTTTAGTCATCGCGTTCGTGGTGATCTGGATATGGAAGAGCGAACGCCGTGCAGACATAAGCGAAAAAAGCAAAGCTGCCCGAGACAGGAAAGCAGGCAAATCAAACCAGAAGATGGTCACGACCGAAGTGGTTGCCTGCGATGTTTGCGGCTTGCACTTGCCGCGGCTGGACGCACTCACGGGGCCGGGAGGCGTGTATTGCTCGGATGCGCATCGCAGGCAAGCAGGCGCTCAATGACTACGATCAAAGAAAACTTTTCCAGTTCGTGGTTTAGCGCTCCAGAAGGGCCTGTCAGTGTGTGGGAGCCGGAACTTGAGGTTGGCTCATTTGGGCGCTTGTGGCGCGCCTTCATGTCAGCGCGCGTCGCCATTTCCAGCTTGCTGGTAGTGTTGCAGGCGATCATCTATGCAATGGGAAATGTAGGCAATAGCTGGTCGATAGCGGTTTGCGTTGCATATCTTCTGGCCACTGTGGCGGTACGGGTATGGGCGAGCCCTACGCCGCCCGGACGTACCTTTGACGCGCAGTGGGTTTCCACCATCGGTGTTGACGTGGTGGCCTTTTCAGCGCTTAATTTTTTGCAGTACAGCGGCATCAACTACACCCCGCTGTACGCCCTGCCGGTACTGCTGGCCTCTGTGTTGGGCCCGATATTGCTGGCCTTGGGAACAGCCGCCAGCGTAACGATTTTTCTACTCTTTGATGCCTGGTGGAGTTCGCTTCAGTCAATGGGCGAATTTCCGTCGCGGTTTCTGCAATCGGGTTTGAGTGGTTCAGGTTTTTTTGTGGTGGCGCTGCTGGCCAATCAGCTGGCATTGCGTCTGCTGCGCGAGGAGCAGCGCTCAAGAAGCAGCCAGTCGGTGGCGCGAATGCAAACCCAAGTCAACGAGCTGGTGATTGAGACCCTCACCGATGGCGTATTGGTCATTGATGCCCACGGCGTGGTGCGTTCGGCAAATCCGGCCTCCCGGCGCTTGCTGGCAACGCATAACGCAGTGCGTATGGCGCCTTTTGTACTGGCTGCCGAAGCAGCCTGGCAACCCCTGATCGAAGTCATGCGCACGACCTTTCTACTCAAAACGCCGCAGGAGGCGGATGTGCGCATGGGTTATGCATCCGGCGATGCGCGTCGGCTGCATGTGCGCACCCGGCTTGCAGCCTCGCAGGACAACATGAACGAAAGTCTGTGCGTGATGTTTCTTGAGGACCTGCGCGAGATGGAAGCCCGGGTCCGCACCGAAAAGATGGCAGCGATGGGCCGCATGTCTGCCGCCGTCGCGCACGAAATCCGCAATCCCCTGGCAGCAATTTCGCAGGCCAATGCCCTGCTGGAAGAAGACCTGCAAGACCCGGCGCACAGGCAGCTCACCGCGATGGTCAGTCAAAACGCCCAGCGACTGGCAAAAATCGTTGACGATGTGCTGAACGTCTCGCGCGCCCAGGCACCCGACCCCGAGCAGCACGGGAGCATGGTGATGCTGGACGAGGCGGTCATGCGCATGGCTTCTGACTGGACAGCTCAGACCGCAGCCAGGCAGCAAACGCACATAACAGTCAATGCCGGTAACGCAGCGATTGCCTTTGACCCCGACCACCTGCGGCGCATTCTCATCAACCTTCTGGACAATGCATTGCGCTACGCCAGCCCGACCGCCCAGTCGATCGAAGTGACCACCCAGACAGCAACTCCCGGTCAGGCACGACTTTCAGTCTGGAGCGATGGTGCGCCACTTGAAAAAACCGTGCAGGCCCATTTGTTTGAACCTTTCTTTTCATCGGAAAGCCGTTCCAGCGGACTGGGCCTGTATATTTGCCGGGAGCTTTGCGAGCGCTACGGCGCGCTAATCGGCTACCAGCGGGCCGTGCGTCACGCCATCGAAGGGAATGAATTTTTTGTGCTCTTTCGGCCCGGCGCGCAGCCCCAGAGCGCAAAACCAGGCCCCACTGGCGCCCTGTCTGCCTGAGACCCATGCAACCCAACATCAACGCGTCCCATCCACAGCCCGCGCACATCCTGGTCATTGATGATGAGCCGGATTTACGTACGCTTTACGAGCTCACCCTGCTGCGTGAAGGCTACCGGGTGGAAGCCGCGGGCGATCTGGCGCAGGCACGCCAGCAACTGCTGGAACAGCGCTTTGATGCCGTCATCACCGACATGCGCCTGCCCGACGGGCTGGGGCTGGAACTGCTACGCGACATGGTGACCCAGCAGCGATCAGAGCGTTGTGTGGTCATCACAGCGCATGGCTCGGCTGAAAATGCTGTCGAGGCCCTGAAGGCAGGGGCTTTTGATTACCTGACCAAGCCGGTGGACCTCAAGCAGTTGCGAGCAGTGGTGGCATCGGCCATACAGGGATCGAAGGCGGCTGCATCGGCTGCATCGGCCGCATCACAGGCAGTTTCAGGCGCTACGGCAAACACCAACAGCGGGGCACCCGCCTCAGGACCGCGTCAGAACGGGGCAAACAGTACAAGCCCTTCAAAGACCAACGCGGCTGGTACCGTTTTGCAGCGCCTGGTCGGTCACTCACCGGCCATGCAGTCCGTCAAAACGCGCATTGTCAAAGTGGCGGGCAGTATGGCGCCGGTGCTGATACAGGGGGAGTCCGGCACAGGCAAGGAACTGGTTGCGCGGGCCGTGCATGGTTGCAGCCACCGGGCATCTGGCCCATTCGTTGCCGTGAACTGCAGTGCGATTCCCGAGAACCTGCTGGAGGCCGAATTTTTCGGTGCGCGTAAAGGTGCCTACACCGGGTCTATCCAAGACCGATTGGGTTATTTTCAGGCGGCCAATGGCGGTACCCTGTTTCTGGACGAGATTGGCGATCTGCCAGTCGCCATGCAGTCCAAGCTCCTCAGGGCGATACAGGAGCGCGTGGTGCGTTCCCTAGGCTCGTCGCAGGAAGATGCGGTTGATGTCCGTATCGTCAGCGCGTCACACAAAGAGCTGGGAAGCGAGGTTGAGGCTGGCCGGTTTCGCCAGGATTTGTATTACCGGCTCAATGTGATTGTGATTGCCGTGCCGCCGCTGCGCGAGCGGCGTGACGACCTGCCCGACCTCTGCGATGCCTTGCTGGCGCGGATCTGCCAGGAGTCGGGTTTTGCCGTTCCGGGTCTGGACCAATCTGTGCTGGAGCACCTACGCACACACCCGTTCAACGGCAACGTCCGGGAGTTAGAGAACATATTGCACCGCGCAGTGGCGCTGAGTGAGGGCGGCGTCCTGCACCTGGATGCGGGCCTGGACAGGCCCTACGATCTGGCGCTCACCGAGCCTGTAGCGACGGCGCCGGTGGCAGTTCCTGAAAATTTACAGGGCTACCTGGACGCCCAGGAGCGCAGCATTCTTTGCCAAGTGCTGGTTGACACCCGGTTTAACCGCACCGCAGCTGCCGCCCGACTCGGACTGAGCCTGCGGCAAATCCGCTACCGCATTGCTCGCCTGAACATCGCCATGCCGGACAGCGACAACCCGACAGAGCAGGCGGGCATCGCAGACGGAGCCGAAGAAGGCAGGCTTGACCACCCCTGAAGTCCCCACTGCAGCCCCGCTCTGGCAGCAGGGCTGGTACCGGCATGCAAGGGCGCTGGCATCGCCCAACTTCGGGCCACGCCCGGACCATGCGCAGACTGACCTGATCGTCATCCACTCCATCAGCCTGCCACCTGGAGAGTTTGGCAATGGCCATGTGCAGCGCCTGTTTACCAATCAGCTTGACTTTGACGCACATGCCTACTTTCAGGGCATACGCGGTTTGCAGGTTTCATCGCACTTTTTTATTGCACGCGGCGGCGAGCTTTGGCAATTTGTCAGTTGCGATGAGCGCGCCTGGCATGCCGGGCAATCCGTCTACCGCGGACGCGACAACTGCAACGACGACTCGATAGGCATTGAACTGGAAGGGCTGGAGGGCGATACCTTCGAACCAGCGCAGTACGAAACCCTGGGCGGACTGTGCGCGGCCATCATGGCGCAGTATCCCGTGACGCATATTGCAGGCCATGAACACATTGCACCCGGCCGCAAGCTGGATCCTGGCCCGGGGTTTAAATGGCCCTTGCTACAACGCAGCCTGGCCGCGCCAGATAAGTACTTTCCCGAGTCCTGCAAGGCATCTTGAGCAGGCTGCATTGATGGCCAAACGCAGCATCCATGCGGTGTCAAGTCGGTATAAGAGCGGTATAGCAGCGGTCTAAAAGCGTAACGAAAAGTTTTGGTAAAAATTCTTCTCAAAACACTACCTGTAGTGCTTGAATAAGCTTCAGACCCTAGGTATAGTGTGTGAGCTACTGTCAAAGAACAACGACAGTTTTTAAGAAAAATTCAAAAACAATATCCAGAGGATGCACATGCAAACAGCTCAAAGCACCACTTTCGCCGCCACCAACGCGCCAACATTTCCCCAGCACAATACAGACAGCAACACCCCATCCAGCCCGTTCAACAATTACCAGATCATCCGGCGCAATGGCGCCGTGGTCCCTTTTGAGCCGAACAAAATTGCGGTAGCCATGATGAAAGCCTTCCTCGCAGTGCATGGCACGCAGGGAGCCGCATCAGCCAGCGTTCGCGAAACAGTTGACGGCCTGACGCAGGCCGTCATGCGCGCCATGATGCGCTCACGGCCGGGCGGTGGAACCTTTCATATTGAAGACGTGCAGGATCAGGTCGAGCTGGGCCTGATGCGCGGTGGTCACCATGAAATCGCCCGGGCCTACGTGCTGTACCGCGAGAAACGAACGCAAGAGCGCGCCCGCCAGCCGCAGGCACAAGCCCCCGTTGCCACACTTATCCATGTCATGGATGGCGGCAAGAAAGTCGAGCTTGATTTGCGCAACCTGCAGGCGCTTATTGAAGCGTCCTGCGCCAACCTTGGCACAGACATCAAACCTGACCCTATCGTTGCCGAGACCATGCGCAACCTGTACGACGGTGTGCCAATCGACGAGGTCTACAAGGCCTCCATCCTGGCAGCCCGTACGCTGATTGAAAAAGACCCGGACTACACCTACGCTACAGCCCGCCTCCTGATGCACACCATCCGCCGCGAAGTGCTGGGCGAAGAAGTGGCCCAGGAAGAAATGGTGACACGCTACGCAGAATACTTCCCGAAGTTCATCGCCAAGGGCGTGCAAAACGAGTTGCTGGATGAAAAGCTCCAGCAGTTTGATCTGGCCCGCCTGGGCGCAGCGCTCAAGCCCGAGCGTGATCTGAAGTTCGATTACCTTGGCCTGCAAACATTGTTTGACCGCTACTTCCTGCATGTGCGCAAGCAGCGTATCGAGTTGCCGCAGGCTTTCTTCATGCGCGTGGCGATGGGTCTTTCGCTCAATGAAATCAACCGCGAAGAGCGGGCTATCGAGTTTTACGAAGTGCTGTCGTCGTTCGACTTCATGTCGAGCACGCCAACCCTGTTCAATGCCGGTACGCTGCGCTCACAGCTGTCATCTTGCTACCTCACTACAGTGGCTGATGACCTGGGCGGCATTTACGATGCGATTAAAGAAAACGCCCTGCTGTCCAAATTTGCCGGCGGCTTGGGTAATGACTGGACACCAGTGCGCGCACTCGGTGCCCATATCAAGGGTACCAACGGCGAGTCGCAGGGCGTGGTGCCCTTCCTGAAAGTTGTCAACGACACAGCAGTCGCCGTCAACCAGGGCGGCAAGCGCAAGGGCGCGGTCTGCGCCTATCTTGAAACCTGGCATCTGGACATCGAAGAGTTCCTCGAATTGCGCAAGAACACCGGCGATGACCGCCGCCGCACGCACGACATGAACACCGCCAACTGGATTCCCGACCTGTTCATGCGCCGCGTAATGGAAAAGGGCAGCTGGACATTGTTCTCGCCATCCGACACGCCCGACCTGCACGACAAGTTCGGCAAGGACTTCGAAAAAATTTACACCGCCTACGAAGCCAAAGCCGAGCGCGGCGAGATCAGGCCGGCACGCAAGCTGCAGGCCACCGACATGTGGCGCAAGATGCTGTCGATGCTGTTTGAAACCGGTCATCCATGGATCACCTTCAAAGATGCCTGCAACATCCGTTCACCTCAGCAGCACACTGGTGTTGTGCATTCGTCCAACCTCTGCACCGAGATCACGCTCAATACCAGCGATACCGAAACCGCTGTCTGCAACCTCGGCTCCGTCAACCTTGTCCAGCATTTGAAAGATGCCGAAGGCGGCATAAAGATTCTCGACCACACCAAGCTGCAAAAAACCATCACCACCGCCATGCGCATGCTGGACAACGTGATTGACATCAATTACTACGCGGTCAAGAAAGCGCGTGATTCCAACATGCGGCATCGCCCGGTTGGCCTTGGCATCATGGGTTTTCAGGACTGCCTGTATGAATTGCGTGTGCCATACGCATCGCAAGAGGCCGTCGAGTTTGCAGACCAGTCCATGGAAGCCGTCTGCTACCACGCTTACTGGGCTTCGACTGAACTTGCCAAAGAGCGCGGCAAGTACGCCAGCTACAAGGGATCGCTTTGGGACAAGGGCATACTGCCACTCGACACGCTGGACATGCTCTTGGAAGCGCGCGGTGGCTATGTTGAAGTCGACCGCTCGGCAACGCTGGACTGGGAAGCGCTGCGCAAAAAAATTGCCACTGACGGCATGCGCAACTCCAACTGCGTCGCCATTGCACCGACCGCCACAATTTCCAACATCATTGGCGTGGATGCCTGCATTGAACCCTGCTTTGGCAACCTCTCGGTCAAATCCAACCTGTCCGGTGAGTTCACGGTGATTAACCATTACCTGGTGCGCGACCTGAAACGCCTGGGTCTGTGGGATGACGTGATGGTGGTTGACCTCAAGCACTACGACGGTTCGTTGCGTCCCATTGATCGAGTGCCGCAAAATATCAAGTCACTTTACGCAACGGCGTTTGAAGTTGAAACCCAATGGATTGTCGAAGCCGCATCGCGCCGCCAGAAATGGATTGACCAGGCGCAGTCGCTCAATATTTACATGGCTGGCGCGTCTGGTAAAAAACTCGACGAGACTTACAAGCTGGCCTGGCTGCGTGGACTGAAAACCACTTACTACCTGCGCACGCAGAGTGCAACGCACGCCGAGAAATCAACCGTGACTGCAGGCAAGATGAACTCTGTTTCGTCAGGCACAGCAACGGCGGCTGGCAGCATGAGCGCACTCGATGCAGCGGCTGCTGCAGCACAGGCACAGATGAATACAACACCTGCAACCGATATCAAATTTTGTGCCATCGATGATCCGGGCTGCGAGGCCTGCCAGTAAAAAATGTTGACGATGAAGCGCTTTCATCATGGCTTTCGCAATTACTTTTGCGATTGCTTTCGTAATCGCCTGATGGCATGTTCGATGTCATCAAGCGATGTAATTGAGCAACACAATTTTGCCGCGATGTGAATGAACACTTTTCATTTTTTACCGCTGCTTTCATAATCCACAAGTATTGGAAATATATATGTTGACCTGGGACGAAGAAGTCAAACCATCATCGCAAAAAACACTTGCAAGCGGCATGCTAGAGAGCCGCTCGATGGAGCTTCCGCCATTTTCTTCCGCTGCACCTCAAGCGCAAGTTCGCATGCTGAATGATGGGCCCTACACGCCTCCGGTTACGTCGGCTGCTGTCCCTCTGGCTGCAAACCCGCTGCCATCAACACCTGCACCAACAGCCGAGCCCGCAGTAGCGAAACGAGTAAAGGCTTCGGACAAACGCATCATCAACGGCCAGACCGACGTAAACCAGTTGGTGCCCTTCAAATACAAATGGGCATGGGAGAAGTACCTCGCCAGCTGCGCCAACCACTGGATGCCGCAGGAAGTCAATATGACCCGCGACATCGCACTCTGGAAAGACCCTAACGGCCTGACCGAAGACGAACGCCGCCTGGTCAAACGAAACCTCGGATTTTTCGTCACAGCCGATTCACTGGCTGCCAACAACATAGTGCTCGGCACGTATCGCCACATCACTGCACCCGAGTGCCGCCAGTTTTTGCTGCGCCAGGCTTTTGAGGAAGCCATTCACACCCACGCTTACCAGTACATCACTGAATCGCTGGGCCTCGATGAAGCCGAGATTTTTAATGCCTACAACGAAGTCCAGTCCATCAAGGACAAAGACCAGTTTCTGATCCCATTCATCGAAGCGATCTCTAATCCACTTTTCAAAACTGGCACGCCTGAAGCAGACCAGACGCTGCTCAAGTCGCTAATTGTTTTTGCCTGCCTGATGGAAGGCTTGTTTTTCTATGTCGGCTTCACGCAGATTCTTGCGCTGGGCCGCCAGAATAAAATGACCGGTGCAGCAGAGCAGTATCAGTACATCCTGCGCGACGAGTCAATGCACTGTAACTTCGGCATCGACCTCATCAACCAGCTCAAGCTTGAGAACCCACACTTGTGGACGGCAGAGTTCAAGGCCGAAATCAAGGCACTGTTCATGAAAGCCGTTGAACTGGAATACCGCTACGCCGAAGACACCATGCCGCGTGGCGTGCTGGGCCTGAACGCCTCAATGTTCAAAGGTTACCTCCGCTATATCGCCAATCGCCGTGCCACACAGATTGGCCTGGAGACCTTGTTCCCGAATGAAGAAAACCCGTTCCCGTGGATGAGCGAAATGATTGATCTGAAGAAGGAGCGCAACTTCTTTGAAACCCGCGTTATTGAATACCAGTCGGGCGGTGCCCTTTCCTGGGACTAATTGACTGAATTTAGATTACACAAGAACAACATGATTCCAAGAATTTCAGTGCCAAGCGACTGCACCACAGAGTGCGCCAAATAATGGTCGCCAGGCATTGTTACTGTGTTCGCGGCGCTGGGGCCGGTTTATCCGACTCCCAACGCCCTGAATCGCTTTACGTACTCCAGACGTGAAGTGCTCATTGCAACGTGATCAAGGAGAAAACTATGGCAACTGCGAAAAAAACTGCGGCTAAAAAAGCTGCTCCAAAGAAAGTACCGGCAAAAAAAGTAGCGGCTAAGAAAGCCCCTGCTAAAAAAGTAGCGGCCAAAAAAGCCCCTGCCAAAAAAGCGCCGGCCAAGAAGGTAGCAGCTAAAAAGGCTCCGGCCAAAAAAGCTGCCGCGAAAAAGGCGCCTGCTAAAAAGGCTCCGGCAAAGAAAGCAGCCGCTAAAAAGGCTCCGGCCAAGAAAAAAGCTGCAGCGAAAAAGGTAGCAAAGAAACCCGCTGCGAAGAAAGCTGCGAAAAAGCCTGCTGCCAAGAAAGCCGCGAAGAAACCCGCTGCGAAGAAAGCCGCGAAAGCACCTGCTGCGAAAGCACCTGCTGCACCGGCTGCCCCTGCGGCTCAGACTACTCTGAACCCGCAAGCTGCCTGGCCGTTTCCAACAGCCAGCAAGCCGTAAGCAGTAAGGTACTTCTGCTTGAAAAGCCCAACGTCTCCGGACGCTGGGCTTTTTTTATGCCTTCATCAGAGCTTCTAGCGTGTAGTTTTGACCGCCCCGGTAAGCGATTTTGTGCGCACCCACGCGGTTACCGAGTTCCGCGCAACGAACCAGTGACCAGTCTTTTTCAAGACCATACAACAGCGCACCCCGAAACGCATCACCGCAACCGGTGGGGTCAACCACTTCTTTGGCAATGACAGGAGCCACCAGCGTCTTGACACCATCCACCCAAACTTCACTGCCCTGTGCCCCCAATGTGACGATCAAGCCCTTGACGCGTTGTGACAGCTCTGCGCACGACAGACCGGTGCGGTCACAGAGCATCTTGGCTTCGTAATCATTGACAGTAACCCAGGTAGCCAGGTCCACAAAGTGCGCCAGCTCTTTGCCGTCAAACATTGGCAGGCCCTGACCCGGATCAAACACAAACGGAATATTCGCAGCCTTGAACTGCTCGGC
>JBBRQQ010000065.1:0-16781 GCA_038226155.1 Burkholderiales bacterium | reverse complement strand
TGGTGGACGATGTTCTCGGGCCGCAAAAATGGTGAGTTAAAAAACGACTCGGAAGAAGGCAAAACATCCCCGACGGACAAGCTCTGAACCACAAAAGTTTGCCTGGATCTTGCCTGCACCTGCCCTAAACATTACGCAGCAAGTTTGCCAGCTCAACTGCCGATTTAACGCCCATCTTGTCGAACACCCTGGCCCGGTGTACTTCCACGGTGCGAACGCTGATCTCCAACTGATCGGCCACCAGCTTGTTGGGCAGCCCGCCCACTACCAGCTTCATCACATCGCGCTCACGATCGGTCAGGCCGTCCAGTCGTGCCTGCAGGCTGCTGGATTCGCTATGCACGGCCAGCGCAGCGCCGGAAGCTGCAAGCGCCTGTTCAATACGGTCTACCAGCGCGTTGTCTGAAAACGGTTTTTCACAAAAATCAAAAGCCCCGCGCTTGACGGCAGCGACCGCCGTTGGTACATCTGCATGGCCAGTCAAAAAAATAACTGGAAGCAACGGCAGCAGGCCGTAGGCAATCAGCCTCTCGAACATGGCCAAACCACTCAGGCCCGTCATGCGGACATCGAGCAAAACGCAAGACGGTGACTTGATTGCAAAGTTTGAAGAAATACGCGCATCAAAGGCTTCGGAGCTGTCAAAAGACTCGCTCGGCAAACGGCGCGAACGCAGCAGCCAGGCCAGCGCCTCACGCACGCCAGCATCGTCATCAACAATATAGACCGTGGCATTTTGGATTGGCTCCATAGTTTTCCTTCAGATGATGGCTGATTGCTGCGCTGGCGGGGTTGAGCTCTTGCCGTGTACAGGCGCCACGGGCAAGGTAAAGCTGAAAGTTGTGCCGCGCGGCGCTACAGCCTCAAATCCGAGAAAACCGCCATGCTGCTCAATCACTGTACGGCAAAGACTCAAACCCAGCCCCATGCCTTCTGCCTTGGTGGTGAAAAAAGGCGTGAACAGTTGCTGCGCCACCTCGGGGGTGATGCCTTCACCAAGATCCGTTACCGAAAATTCGACCCAACTGCTGCGCGCGTTGGATGCCGCAGGCCTGATGCGCAAGGTCAGGACACGGGCGGTGTTGCCGACGATCTGACCATCACTGTCCCCGGCATAGTCACGCATGGCCTGCATGCCGTTGCGTGACAGGTTGAGCAGCACCTGCTCGACCATGGTCCGGTCGCACAAAACAGGCGCGCATGTCGGGTCTGCCTCGATCACAACCGTTACCGACAGTTTGCGAGCCTGCAGGCTGACCAGCGGCATCACAGCGTCGAGCAGGGCGCGCGGCTCGACAGTTTCTCTGGTCTGGTCGCGGCGCCGCACAAAGTCGTGTACGCTTTTAATCACCTTGCCGGCCCGTTCGGCCTGCTCCGCGATGCGGCTCATGGCACCTTGCAGGTCGCTGGACAGGCTATTAGGCACATCAGCAAGGGCGACGCGGCCAAGCGGCCTGTCAACACCCTCGTCTAGCTGGCCTCTAAGAAGATTGAGTGAGCCCGTGGCGTAGCTTGAAATCGCGGCCAGAGGCTGATTCAGCTCGTGGCTCAGCAGCGATGCCATCTCGCCAATCATTGCCAGCCGCGCCGTTGCCTGCAGGCGGTCCTGGCTGGCGCGCGACAGCTCTTCCACACGGCGCTGCTCGCTTACATCCAGAATCGCGCTCATCCAGCCAGTGTGCTTGCCCACCGCGTTGATAAGTGGTGCCTCCATGATGAGCACTGGAAACCGCGTGCCATCAGGCCGGATAAAAACCGATTCGTGCCCTTCTCTGGGCAGGTTGTTGCCCGCCAACCGAATGGTTTGCCGTTGCTGGTAAATCTTTGCAAGCTCGGGCGGCCAGTAAGGCGACGGGAAACTGTGATTGAGCAGGTCCTTGGCCGGCATACCCACCATCTGGCAAAAGGCGGGGTTGACGTAGGTGATGCGGCCAGAGAGGTCCCGAGCACGCAAGCCTGTCAGCACCGAGTCTTCCATGGCCTTTCTGAAAGCCAGCGCTTCGCCGAGGTCGTGTTCAACCTTCAGCCGCCTGCGCATGTCACGCGCCAGCAAAAACAGCACGGCCATCAAGGCAAGCGACATGGCGGTCACAAGCGCCGTCAGCACATTCGGAAAAAGTGCAGGTGTGCCCTGACGGCTCTCCAGCCTGAGCACCAATGTGTTGCCGGGCAAATCCAGCAGTTGCTGGGCCATATAAACCCGGTTGCCCCGCGATGGTGTGCCATACAACGCCAATCGCGTGCCATCGGCCTCGGTGAACGACAGATTTTGCCCACGCGCCATCTGCTTGCCGACCAGTTCAGCCAGCATGTCTTGCAGCGAATAGGTGGCAACGGTGTAACCCACCAGCCGCCCCGATGCCACCATGGGCATACACACATCGAGCATTTCAAACCCCAGGCCATCAGACTGGGGCATGAAATAGCTGATGGAATAAGCCGGGCTACTCAGTCGCCGCGCGGTGGTGCAAGCCAGACTGACATCGGCCTGCGCCGTCGCCCGACCCAGGCGCTCAAATACAGGGCTGCGGTAGGGAGTGTCTGCATAGGCCAGCACATCAAGCGACACGTTGCGCCACTCCATGCGCATGATCTCGCGGTGTTCGCGCAGCACCGAGGCCGCTGGTATTTGCCATTCATCAGTCGGTCGCTCATTGGCCTGCAGGGTCGCCATCGCCTGAAAGCCCTGGATGTTGCGGGTCAGCCCCGTACGAATGTCGGTGACGATTTCCGCGGCATCCCGTTCGAGCCGACTTTGTATCTGGCTGGCTTCATAGCGACCTGCCAGCCACACCAGCGTGCCCAGCAATGCAACCAGCAGCGCCAGCAACAACAACCAGAGCACAGAACGCCGCACACCCACATGACGACTCGTCCGCTTGAAAAGCGCCATGGCCCACGCGCTCAAGGTAAAGGCCTCACAACACTGTGTGCGTCAAAGCTGGCAGACGCAGCCGCTGAAGATCCAGATGCGCCTTGTACACATCGGCCATCACAAGGCCGGCGCCCTCGCTGCGCTGATCGAGCACCTGCCCCCACGGGTCTACCGCCATGCTGTGGCCCCAGGTCTGGCGCTTGTTTTCGTGCAGGCCGCCCTGCGCTGCGGCCAGAACGTAGGCGAGGTTTTCAATGGCGCGCGCGCGCAGCAGTATGTCCCAATGGGCCTGCCCGGTTGTGAAGGTAAAAGCGCTGGGTACCAGGAGCAGGTCGGCTTTGAGCAAGCGGTACAACTCGGGAAAGCGCAGGTCATAGCAAATACTCAAACCGACCCGCCACGTATGCCCGTCAAGTGAAGGTAGATCAAAGGTCACCGGCTGGCTGCCGGGACGTAGCACCCGCGTTTCATCGTAGCTTTCCTGCCCGCTGTCAAAGCGGAAAAGATGCATTTTGTCGTAGCGTGCGACGCACTGGCCTGCCGGGCTGTAGACCAGCGTGCTGTTGAAAACCTTCGCCACCTGCCCATCGGCTGGCCCGGTTGCCAGCGGTATGGTGCCGCCCACAATCCACAATTTGAGCTCACTCGCACACTGGCTTAAAAAGTCCTGCAGCGGCCCATGCCCCGGCTGCTCGGCAATCTGAAGTTTGTCGGTGTCTTTAAAGCCCAGCAAACAAAAATATTCAGGTAGCACCGCCAGCTCGGCACCTTCCGAAGCGGCTTGCGTGAGCAGGGTACGCGCTGCGTCCATATTGGCACGCACGCTTGACGATGACACCATCTGGATTGCGGCAATTTTCATGGCTTGCGCTCCATCTTGGTGATTTTCGGATTGGCCCAGCTACCGTCTATATGAAACTCCTGTGTAGTCGCCGCTATCAGTGGACGTCGCAGGAAAAACTGCGCCAGAAAGCTGGCCAGGCCAATCGCCGGATTGATGACCGTGGCAATCAACGAAGCTGTTCCGGCATTGATCTCTGGTACCACCACTACCTTGATGTCCTGCGTCTCTTTGGCGATGTCGGCGCTACCCTCCATCAACACGGCTGCGTTGACACCTTTCATCTGCAGGTTGTTGGTGGCCGCCACGCCCTGGCTGATGTTGACATCACCGCGCACAAAGTCGAAGGCAAAACCTTCCGAAAACACATCCCGAAAATCAAGCGTCAGGCGACGCGGAAGTGATTGCAGACTCAGCACGCCCAGCAGCTTGGCAATGCCGGGGTCAGCCTTGAGAAACTGCCCTGACTCGATATTCACATTGAATTGCCCGCTCATGCTGGGGTAATCAAGACCAAGTGGTGACCCAGCCCAGGCCACCTGGCCTTCCATTTTTCCCTTTCCGCGTTTGATGACATCGTTCATGCCAAAGCGCTTGAGCAGCTCGCCTGAATCAGCGATATCCAGAGTGAAGTTCATGACGGTGCGACGACGCTCGAATGCAACCCGCTGGCGATCTGTGGCTCTGGGTGGGGTAGCCTGGACATTGATAGCTGTCCAATTGCCAGTGGCCTTGAATACGGCTTCAGGCAGGATGACATTGAGTTTGTTTAATCGCCATTCGCGCGCACCGCCTTCACGGGCTACCGCTTGCGCACCACGATTGATGGCCTCAATTTCAACGCGCCCCAATTTTTTGCCGCGCAATTCCATGTCGTCCACAACAATGTTGAGCGCCGGAATATTGGCAGGTTGCTGATCCAGAATGTTTTCCACATCGTTGGCGGTGCTTTGCCCCAGACTCAGGCGCGACAGCCTCGCATACACCAGCCCGGCCTCGCTCCCACGGGGTTGCCTGTACTGGACATAACCATTGAGCTCTTTCGCGTCAATATTGACGCGCCAGTCCAGATCTTCACGGGTTCCGCCAACCACTACGTTGTTCAGCTTGCGACCGTCGACTTTCAGCTCTTTGGCGCGTATGGCCAGCTGGGTGGGTAAATAGGCCAGGGAAGCGCCAGAGAAAACGCTGCGGCTACTACTTGCGCTTGCTGTACCTGGTGCGGTTGACGCTACCGCACCAGCCTCTGATCTGGAAAGAACTTTCTCCCACTCATCAAGGTCTACCGTTGCCAGATTGATGTTGGCGGCTACGCCGTTTTCGGGCATGGGGGTCGATTCACCCGGCTCCAGCCCGACGCTGATGCTACCTCTGATAACGCGCGGCTCGCTGCTACTCACATCACGCACGTACACCACCGAAGCGATGCGCCCCACCGATAGCGAAAGTTGGTCTTGCAGCTTTTGCCCCGCTGGCAAAGAGGCTGGCAGCACGGTGTTTTCAAAACGCAAGGGTAAAACAGCATCAGCGGTTTTGGTTAATGGCGCTGGCAAAGTAAGTGCCATACCTTGCAGGTTGCTGGACACCACTACATCAACGGCATTACGCCTGAAGCCCAGCATGGCGGTGTAGGCCGTACTGCCGCTAGCGTTTTGGGCGATGCGGGACACAAAACCAAGGTCTTTAGCCTGGCGTACCGCTTCAGCGCTGAGGGTTCCCTGCGCCTTGAAGGTGGCCACACCCGCATCGGGGTTTGCGGCGATGCCGGTCGCGCCAGCCACAGCGCCGCGCATACCGCCTTCAAATCGAACGTCACCTCCTAACATGCGCGCCTGGGCTGCGGCGACATTGAAACCACTTTCGCTAAAGGTTGCGATCCCCTTGAGGCGACCCAGCAACGGCGTGGCGGGCGAAAACTGCACATCATTGCCGGGCAGTGACACCGTGCCCCGCACGCGCGTTTTGTCGATGCCATGGAGTGGCAGGCTCAGGTGTATGTCGTAGTCGCCAGCGCCACTGCCCACCGCCTGCGCCAGCACCTGTCCAGTCATGGAACCCACTGGCGAGGCATTGACAAAGCCCAGGGCATCGGATAGGGATCCTTTGATTTTGGCGTTCAAGTCGAGTGTGGCGGAATGCATCAGATCAGGAATGCGGGCATCGGCTTTGATCAGTTGCAGACTGCTCAAGCCAGTCACTTTGGCGCTGGCGGCATTAATGTCCAGTGCGGCGTGATTAAAGACCAGTTCGCCGTGAACGTCCGTGAGTGCAGGCCAGGGCTTTGCGCCCCCGGGCTGAAGCAGTTTTGGAACGTAGGCAAACACACCTTTTGTGACCTTGGCAGATATTTTGAATTCGCCCTGTGCCGGGTTCGAGAACGGAATGTTGTCAACCGGCCCTTTGACCTTGAACTTCACATCACTGACAGCGCCCTGCAACACCGCGTCGCGCACATAGTGGCGCACTTGATCTGGCAACACCATGGGCAGGTAGCGGTGAACCCTGGCCCCATCACCACGACTCAAACTGCCTTGAAGGTCGAGCACACCAAGCGAAGTACCGCCCGACTCGCCTGACTGCCAGCTGGCCTGCGCCACACCTTCGGCATCACTGCTTGCGAACTTGATATTACGCAGTTGGGTATCGATTTTTCCGTTAACCAATTTCCACTGTGCATCCAGCGACAAGCTATCGAATGGCACCAGAGAGTCTTCAAAAACTCCAGGCAAATCAAGCGCCCCGCGTGCGATGCTGATACCCGCTTTGCCACCCGCCTGCGTCACATCAAAATCAATGGCTGCGCCTTTAATGCCAGGACGACCTGGTGGATGGTGTAACGCCGTACCAATGTTTGGCCGCACTGCCGGGTTGGGGAGCGCGGCAAGCTCCAGACCGGTCACGCGCCCTTTGGCCGAGAAAGTCGGGGAAGTCTTGAGCGATGTTTGCCAGCGCGCCTCAACCGTTTCAACCAGGCCTTTAGGCGCATAGGATGCGATGGCCGCATGGGTGGCGGTGCCGAGCGGCAATCGGTTGGCTATCTGTGCCAGCGCGGCCAAGTCCAGCTTGTCCGCTTTCAACTCGTTTTTTTGCTCTGGCTGTCCTTCGGTGCCGGTATGAATCAGGGTCAAATTGCCACCCGGCCAATTCAGGCCGTCCCGGGTATTGAAAGCTAAGCCTTCGGTGTTAAAAGCGAAGCCATCAACCAGCTGGCTGCCACCAAAACGGCCAAGCACCGAATCGAGTGCCAGCGCCTCGAGCGATTTTCCCAATTGGACAGTGACTTCTGCCAGGGCAATGTCGGCGGTCCCGCCAGTGAGCTGCCCCTTTTTTACGTCAGCCCAGGCACGCAGGCTGCCGTTACCGGTTCTGAGGTCAATACCGAAGGTGTCGAGGTTGGCGTACTGCTTGACCAGCGAGACATCCACACGGTCAAACACGGCGTAGAGCTGGCCCGACCAGTCTGCCCAGCGACCGGCGTCGGTTGACAGCAAAGGCTGCCTGAATATTCCGCGCAAACTGAAACGCTCGCCCCATTGCGGCGCGGGCGTGGCATCGAGCCGCATTAAATGGCTGCGCCGTCCATTGCGCATGACCGCATCCACCTGCGTCAAGGCCAGCGGCGGCGCATTGCGGACCTCGTCAATCCAGCGCACGGTACCGTCCTTGATGGACAACTCGGGCTGCGAAAAAATCCAGTCGGCAACGGCGTGGCTTTCGCCGCGGGTTTGCGACAGGTCCAGACCACCGACATAAATCTGGCCATCGGCAGCACGTCGGATGTCAAGTGTCGGCTGGTCAATAAAAAGCTGCTCAAAACCCCCACCCCAAAGGGACGATGGCGATAGCGCCGCCAGCATACGCGGCAAGTGCAAGGCCTCGCGTCCCTGCTTGTCAAGCACGATCACATCGCGCAGTTCAACTGACGGAATCAGCCCACTGGAATACGCGCTGATCTGGCCAATGCGAACCGGCATACCCAGTGCTTTGCTGGCTTCAATTTCGAGGCGCGGGCGAAACTCTCCGATTCGCGGCACAATCCAGCCGTGAAGCAAGCCCCAGCTTGTACCAAACAGCAACCAGCTTGCCACCACCGTCCAAAGCAGAATCCGGGTAAAAAGGGCAAATCGCCGCAAACGCCGTGATACGGAGACTGGCCCGGTTTGCAGGGTTGGCGATGAAGAGATTGACTGAATCATTTGAGAGTGATTGGCATCATAGGCAAAAGGAATTATGACCGTCAGCATTGCCGCCCGTTCGATGAACCAGCGTGAAGTTTTGTGAAGTAGTGTGATGCTTTCAACAGACAGCACCAACCCCAGCGTCCGCCCGACTGCCGAGACCCCGGTGCCGGGCCTTGCAAGTGCCTCCGGCGATTACGGTTATTCGCAGTATTCACGCTTCGTTCAGCGCATTCGCCGCCGCTACTCCAGCCTGCTGGCACTGCTGCCCGCAGGTGCGCCCGTTCGCTCCAGCATGGAGCACACGCTAAAGGCTTTGTTTGCCGAGGGGCTGCAGGCAGGCAGCGCGCTGCGGGTTTTGCGTCAACTGGTGATGGAACGCCTTGTAGTGCTTGACTGTGATGGCGACAGCGCAGGCCAGGTGTCGCTTGCAGGCGTGACCCGCGCCATGACCGAGCTGGCCGAGATGGCGCTGGATGTCGCCGTGCGGGAATCGCAAAAGACACTCGATGCGCTGCACGGTGCGCCGCAGCGCCCTGGTACCGACGGCACAAGCAAGAGTGAAGTATCAGCCGAACGCGCCCTGCTATGGGTGGTAGGCATGGGCAAACTGGGCGCGCGAGAACTCAATGTGTCCAGCGATATCGACCTGATTTATGTCTATGACCATGATGGCGAAACCGCTGGACGGGAGGATGGTCGGGGCCGGATTTCCAATCATGAGTATTTCGCCCATCAAGTCAAAGCCATCTACAGCCTGATAGGCGACACCACCGAACATGGTTTTGTGTTTCGCGTTGACCTGGCGCTCAGGCCAAACGGCAACTCCGGCCCGGCGGCCGTTTCACTCAGTGCGCTGGACGACTATTTTCAGGCCCAGGGCCGCGAATGGGAACGCTTTGCATGGCTGAAAAGTCGCGTCGTTGCACCCCGCGAATGCCTGGAAAACCGCTCGGCACTGGCTATGCGTGCGGTCGTGCTGCCGTTTGTTTTCAGGCGCTATCTGGACTACAGCGTTTTTGACGCCCTGCGTACCCTGCACCGGCAAATTCGCGAACATGCCGCCAAGCGCTGCGCCGGACACCCAGAGCGCGCCAACGATGTGAAAATGTCGCGCGGTGGCATTCGTGAGATTGAATTCACGGTGCAACTGCTGCAGGTGGTGCGCGGCGGGCAGTTCCCGGAGCTGCGCACCCGTCCCACGGTTGATGCCTTGCAGCGACTGGCCCATGCCGGGCTGATGCCTCAAGGCACCGCCGAGGCCCTGGCGCGTGCCTATGACTTTTTACGCCGGGTTGAGCACCGCATCCAGTACCTCGACGACCAGCAAACCCATGTATTGCCCACCCGTGATGATGACCTCAAGTGGATTGCGCAGACGCTGGGCTACAACGACTGCTGCGGGTTTCTGGCTGACCTGGACGCACACCGCGAACTGGTTGCGCAGGAATTTGACAAACTGCTCGGCGGCAAGCCTGACTGCAAGGGCTGCGGCAAGCCTCCAGCGGCCGCATCAAGCCCGCCTGAACTGTATGAGCTTCTTGACAATCTTTCGGCACGCTGGCCAGAAAAGTTTCGCGAGCGCCTTGTCCTCTGGCGCAAGAACCCGAAGGTGCTGGCCCTGCGTGACGACTCACGCGCCCGCCTCACTCAACTGGTGCAGCGCACCGCGCTTTGGCTTAGTGAAGGTACGGTCACCGAAGAAGCCGCCCTGAGAATCGTTGACTGGATAGAGCCCCTGCTCAGGCGCGAAAACTATCTGGCCCTGCTGCTGGAGCGCCCGGCGGTACATATTCGCCTGTTGCGCCTGCTGGGTGCCGCGAAGTGGCCTGCTCGTTATTTGCTGCAGCACCCCGGCGTGATTGACGAACTGGCCAGCGATGCCATGTTGCAAGAACGCTTTGACAGCGCAGGCTTTGCCAATGAGCTGCAATTGCGCCTGGCCTCACTCAAGCGTACCGGTGAGGACGACGAAGAAACCTGCCTGAACCTGCTGCGGCGAGCCCACCACGCGGAGGTTTTTCGCACACTTGCCAGGGACGTGGACGGCGTACTCACAGTGGAGCAAGTGGCAGATGATTTGAGCGCGCTGGCTGAAAGCATTCTTGGCATCACCACCAACTGGTGCTGGCAACGCCTTAAAAGTCGTCATCTTCTGTATAACCAGATGCCACAAATTGCCATCATCGCCTACGGCAAACTGGGTGGCAAAGAGCTGGGCTACGGCAGCGACCTCGATATCGTGTTTGTGTATGACGACGAGCACGAGCAGGCGGCTGAGGTCTATGCGGGCCTGGTGCGCAAATTGATTAACTGGCTGACCATCAAAACAGGTGAAGGCGATTTATTTGAAATCGACACCGCACTGAGGCCCAACGGCAACTCGGGGCTGCTGGTGACCAGCTTTGAGTCCTATGCTAGGTACCAACAGCAGCGTGGTACCAATACGGCGTGGACCTGGGAGCACCAAGCCATGACAAGGGCGCGATTTGTATACGGCAGTCAAGCGTTAAAAGAGCGCTTTGAGACCATACGCAAAAGCGTCATCACCGCCCCGCGCGATGCCAACATGCTGCGCAGCGAGATCGTCGCCATGCGCGACAAGGTTCGCGCAGCGCATCCGGTCAAGGGCGGAAAATTTGACGTGAAGCACAGTCCTGGCGGCATGGTAGATGCCGAATTTGCCGTGCAATACCTGGTGCTGTCGCAGTCCGCGCAACATCCGGAGCTCATTGAAAACGCCGGTAATATCGCCTTGCTTCAGCGTGCCGAAGCGGTGGGCCTTCTGCCGAAAGGCATTGGTGAGCAGGCAGCCAACGCCTATCGGGAACTGCGCCGGGTACAGCACCGGGCGCGGCTTAATGAAGAGCCAACTCAGGTTTTTCCTGACGAACTCTCAGGAGAACGCATGGCCATCCAGAATTTATGGGCAGCCGTTTATAGTTCGCGTTGAGGTTAAGCCGATTGACCAGGGCTTGATACTGGTGAAAGGCGAACCATGACGATACAAAACGACGACCATAAAGCCAGCGCCAGAGACTCGATACCTTTGCCGTTGACAGGGGTGCCGTCGTTCGTACTGGCGATTGCAGTCTGCTTGCTTGCGGGTTGCACCACGACCGCGCCACCCTTGACCATACCTATCAATGCACCACCTAAGTGGTACGCGTCGTTACCCCCAAATGCATCCGTTCTGCCCACAACACCTGAAGTCAGTGCTACCAGCAGCCTGCCACACAATGGCAGTTTGAGCAGCCTGTCGCAATGGTGGCAGCAACAAAATGACCCCTTGCTGGTCGAGCTGATTGATGCGGCGCAGCTTGTCAGCCCCACAGTCATCAGTGCGCGCTCCAACATTGAGCAGGCGCAGGCTAATCGCGCTGTCTCGGAAGCGGCATTGCTGCCGACGCTGGACGCGATTTCCAACATCAGCCGCAGCCTTACTACGCCTATCAACAGGACAACTGTTCCGCCTATCGTTAGCGTTGGGCAAGTCGGCCTGCAAACCTCCTGGGAGCTGGATCTGTTCGGCCAGAACCGCGCCAGTCTGGCTGCAGATATCGAGCGTTTTAAAGGGTCCGAGGCCCTGTGGCACGAGGCTAGAGTTTCAGTTGCAGCAGAAGTTGCCATGCAGTACTACAGCTTTCGTTCATGCGAAAAGCTGCTGTCCGTTACACGTCTGGATGCCCACTCGCGCGCAGAGACGGCCCGCCTGAACGATCTGGTTGCCAGAGCTGGCTTTACTGCACCCGCCACCGCTGCACTGGCACGGACCAGCGCAGCGGAAGGCAACAGCCGCGTAACGCAGCAGCGCGCACTGTGCGATATAGGCTTGAAGGCACTGGTAGCGTTGAGCGCCATAGCCGAGCCGGAGCTTTTGATCAAACTGTCCAAAGAGACTGTACAAAACCCCGAGCAGGGCATTGCCGACATTTCCAGCGTGCCTGCCGAAGTGTTGGCCCAGCGCCCCGACGTGTACAACGCCTCGCGCGAGCTCGCAGCAGCGAGCTTTGAAGTCAGCAGCGCGCGGGCCCAGCGCTACCCGCGTTTGAGCATCACCGGCTTTATCAGCAGAAACAGGTCACGCACACGCAACGTCGGGCTGAGTTATGACACCTGGTCTGTCGGTCCTCTGGCGTTGACAGTACCGCTTTTCGATGGCGGAGCCAGTGAAGCCAGGTTTGAAGCAGCAAAAGCCAAATACGAGGAGGCCGCGGGCAAATACCGGGGTGCCGTGCGACAGGCCGTGCGCGAGGTCGAAGAAGCCCTGGTCAACCTGCAAAGCACGACCGACCGGGGCTCTGACACGCTGGTAGCGGCTCAGGGTTACCGCGCTTCGTTTGCAGGTACCGAAGCCAGATACAAAGCCGGGCTGGCCAGCCTGGTGGAACTGGAAGAGTCGCGCCGAACCTTGCTTGCCGCGCAAAGCGCGCTGGTCAATCTGGAACGCGAACGCCGTAGTGCATGGATTGCGCTGTACCGCGCGCTGGGCGGCGGCTGGACGATTACCGCCCCGAATGCCAGCCCCATGCTGTTTGACATTCCCGAGTCCGTTCTGCCGTTCTACTAGCCTTGTCAAGCACCGTCCAATAGACTCACTCGACTTATCGCACCCATGAAAAATCTCAAACGCAACCCGGTAGCTGTTATTTTGATAGCTCTTGCTGTTCTTGGACTGGGCGGCGCAGCCTATTTTTTTTCACGCACAGGGGGAGCTAGCGAGAAAAAAGGCAGCGCTCCCAAGCCTGCACTCAGCGTCACTACAGTACAGCCTGTGCAGGCCAGCCTGCCCATAAAGCTGGCGGCCAACGGCAGCATCACCGCCTGGCAGGAAGCCATCATTGGCAGCGAGGCCGGCGGTTTGCGCCTGCTGGAAGTCCGCGCCAACGTGGGCGACAGGGTGCGCAAGGGGCAGGTACTGGCGACGTTTGCGCAGGAGTCTGTGCAGGCCGAGGTGGCACAAGGCCGGGCCAGCATGGCCGAGGCCGAAGCCAATGCGCTGGATGCTGCGGGCAATGCCGAAAAAGCCCGCACCTTGCAGGCCAGCGGTGCCCTCAGCGAGCAGCAGATCAACCAGTACATGACGGCTGAGAAAACAGCAAAGGCGCGGTTTGAAGCAGCCAGGGCAACACTGACGGTGCAGCAGGTCAAGCTCAGGCAAACCCAGTTGCTGGCTCCCGATGACGGCGTGATCTCCAGCCGTGCAGCGACAGTTGGTGCAGTGGTAGGCGCGGGCACAGAGCTGTTCCGCATGATTCGCGGCGGACGACTTGAGTGGCGCGCAGAAGTCACCTCCAGCGAGCTGGGACGAATAACAGCGGGAACCCCCGCAAATATTGTTGCTGCCAACGGAGCAGAGGTCAAAGGCCGGGTGCGCATGGTGGCACCTACCGTTGATGCGCAAACCCGTTCTGCACTGGTTTATGTTGATCTTCAAGACAAGAGTGGATTGGTCAAGGCGGGCATGTTTGCCAGGGGCGAGTTTGATCTGGGTACGTCCAACGCACTGACCATTGCACAGCAGTCGGTGGTGATCCGCGATGGTTTCAGTTACGTATTTGCCTTGACTGCGGACAGCCATGTCAGCCAGGTCAAGGTGCAAACCGGCAGGCGACTGGGCGAGCGGGTTGAGATCGTCTCGGGCATCAAAGCTGATGCAGAACTGGTCAACAGCGGTGCGGGCTTTCTCAATGATGGCGATCTGGTTCGTGTTTTGCCGCCAGAGGCTCCAAATCAGTCAAAAAATGCCGAAAAAGGCCAAAATTTAGTGCCAAAAACGGCTGTAGCCCCCGATTCACGGGCGCAACCAGCTATTAAATAAGGAGCAGCCATGAACTTCTCCTCGCTCTCCATCAAGAACCCGATACCGGCCATCATGCTGTTTGTACTGCTCACGCTGGCGGGCTTGCTGTCGTACAAATCCAGTGCGGTGCAGGATTTCCCGGACATCGAGCTACCCATCGTCACGGTCAGTGCCACCCTCTCCGGTGCTGCACCCGCGCAACTGGAGACCGAAGTCGCGCGCAAGCTCGAGGACTCGATTGCTACGCTGCAAGGTATCAAGAACATCTACACCAGCGTACTTGACGGCGCGGTGCAGATCACCGTCGAGTTCGTGCTTGAAAAGCGCTTGTCTGACGCAGTCAACGACGTACGCGATGCAGTCGCGCGGGTACGGGCCGACCTGCCCGGCGAGATGCGTGACCCGTCGGTTACCAAATCATCCACTTCTGGCCGCGTGGTACTCACATTTGTTGCAGCACCGGCAGCAGGAGTGGTCAATTTCCCGCCGGGCCGCCCTCAAGGGAAATTAGCCCCCTCGGGGGGCAGCGAAGCACGCGAAGTGGCAAGCGTGGGGGCCACTTACCAGATTGACCAACAGGATCTAAGCTGGTTTGTCGATAACGCCGTTACAAAACGGCTGCTCAATGTGCCCGGTGTTGGCGCGGTCAAACGCATGGGCGGTGTCAGCCGTGAGGTGCGCATTGAACTTAACGCAGAAAAAATGGCGGCCCTCAACGTGACGGCAACCGATGTGTCGCGCCAGCTGCGTCTGGTGCAGCAGGAAGCCCCAGGCGGGCGCGGCGATGTGAGCGGCGCAGAGCAATCGGTGCGCACCATCGCCACCGTCAAGAGCGCCGCCGAGCTGGCGCTGCTGGATTTGCCCCTGAGCAATGGCAGGCACATACGCCTTGACCAGGTGGCCACGGTTCTTGATACCACCGCCGAGTCTCGCTCCATCGCCACACAAAATGGCCAGAAGGTGGTGGGCTTCGAGATCTTTCGCACCAAAGGCGCAAGCGAGCTGGACGTTGCCAAAGGCGTGCGCATTGCCGTGGCAGAGTTGCAGGCATCCAACCCTGGCATTGTGCTCACGCAGGCGATTGACAACGCCCGGCCGGTGGAAGAAAACTTCTCAGGCTCGATGGAACTGCTCTATGAAGGCGCTTTTCTGGCGGTGCTGGTGGTCTGGTGGTTTCTGCGCGACTGGCGGGCCACGCTGGTCGCCGCAGCGGCATTGCCACTGTCGGTGATTCCGACCTTTCTTGGCCTCAAGTACTTTGGCTATACCCTCAATACCGTGACGCTGCTGTCACTTGCGCTGGTAGTCGGCGTGCTGGTGGATGACGCGATTGTGGAAATTGAAAACATATCGCGCCACCTGCGTATGGGCAAAACACCAATACAGGCAGCGATGGAGGCTGCAGACGAAATCGGCATGGCGGTGATCGCCACTACCTTTGCATTGGTGGCCGTGTTTTTGCCGACGGCATTCATGGGCGGCGTACCCGGCCTTTTCTTCAAGCAGTTTGGCTGGACGGCGGTGCTGGCTATTTTGGCCTCGCTGCTGGTAGCGCGGCTGCTTACCCCAATGATGGCGGCGTACATCCTCAAACCGACGCTTGAAAGAGAAGAAAAAGACAGCTGGCTGATGCAGCGCTACATGCGTGCCATGAAGTGGTGTTTGCGCCACCGCTTCCTCACATCGCTGGCAGCTGGGCTGTTTTTTGCAGCCTCGATCGCTTTGGTGGGCCTGCTGCCCACGGGCTTTGTTCCGGCCGCAGACCGGGCACAAACGCAAATCAACCTTGAACTACCCCCTGGCAGCACGCTGCAGGAGACCAGCCGCGTCGCCGAGCTGGCACGCAAAGCGGCGGTGGAAGTCAAAGGTGTGACAGGCGTTTTCTCATCCATTGGCGGCGGTTCAAGTGGTGATGAGTTTGCGCCAGGTGCTGCTGCTGAAGCGCGCCGTGCCGTGCTGACCCTGACCACAGTGCACCGCAACGACCGCTCTGAATCGCTGTCCGAGATCGAGGCGCAGATTCGCAGCAAGCTTGACGGCATACCCGGTGCGCGCTTTAGCGTTGGCCCCCCTGATACCGGTGTGAAGATGCAGCTCGTGCTGCGAAGCCCCGACCCGATTGCCCTGAGTGAAGCCGCCCAAAAAGTTGAACGCGAACTGCGTACTTTGCAGGGCATAGGCAACGTCAGTTCAAGCGCCGCCCTGGTGCGCCCCGAGATCATCGTCAGGCCCGACTTTGCACGCGCTGCCGATCTCGGTGTAACGGCCGCCAGCATTGGAGAGACCGTGCGTATTGCAACGGCTGGTGACTACGACACCAGCCTGCCAAAACTCAATCTGGCCGAACGCCAGGTGCCGATACGCGTCAAGTTGCCCAACGCAGTGCGCTCTGACCTGGCGAGCATCGAGCGCTTGAGCGTACCCGGCAAAAACGGCCCCGTGTTGCTGGGCAATGTGGCCAGCATCACCATGCAGTCGGGCCCGGCGCAGATTGACCGGCTAAACCGCAGCCGCAACGTCACCCTCAATGTCGAACTCGGAGGCAGGACGCTGGGCGAAGTCAATGCCGAAGCACGCGCGCTGCCATCAATGAAGAACCTGCCACCCGCAGTCAAGATTGCAGAGCTCGGCGATGCGCAGGAAATGCAGGCGCTGTTTGCAAGTTTTGGGGTCGCCATGCTGATTGGGGTGCTGTGTATTTACGGCGTGCTGGTACTGCTGTTCAGGGACTTCATGCAGCCGGTGACGATTCTGGCTGCTTTGCCGCTTTCGATTGGCGGCGCTTTTGTGGCGCTGCTCATCACAGGCAAGGCCCTGTCGATGCCGTCAATGATCGGACTCATCATGCTGATGGGCATCGTTACCAAAAACTCCATCCTGCTGGTGGACTACGCTATTTTGGCAAGGCAAGCGGGCATGGAGCGATTTGATGCGCTGGTTGATGCTTGTCACAAGCGCTCGCGGCCCATCATCATGACGACGATTGCCATGGGCGCGGGCATGATGCCGCTAGCCCTGGGCTGGGGCGCTGACCCGAGCTTTCGCTCACCGATGGCGATCGCCGTGATTGGCGGGCTTATCACC
>JBBRQQ010000064.1:0-16792 GCA_038226155.1 Burkholderiales bacterium | reverse complement strand
GCGGCGGGCCGCAAGGTCAGTTCAACCCGCTGGCCGCTGTGCAGGCCGACGCCTATGGCTTTGGTGAGGGACTTGAGGGTTCTTTGGGCGAGCATGCCGCTATTTTAAATGGGGCGGATGACCACACGAAAGTACGGTCATCCGCCCCATCAAAACGCCAGATCAATCTGCTTGCTTGCGCAGGAACGCCGGTATTTCGAAATCATCCATTCCGCCAGAAGCCAGTGCGTCCACTTTGGCCGCTGCCTGGGTGCGGTTGGTGCGCCATACGCTTGGCACGGCCATGCTGCCGTAGTCGGGCTGGCTCGATGCAACCGACGATGCGCCGCCACCACCCATATTCGCCACGCTGTTAAGTGTTGGCACATTGAAGGGCACGTTGTCGGTACCGGTACGCAGCACTTGCAGCGGCGGTGCGGTGCGGCGTGCGCCCTGACGGCTGAGGCCGGTGGCCACTACTGTGACGCGAATATCGTCGCCCAGCTCATCGTCGTACGCGGTGCCGTAGATCACGTGCGCGTCGGGTGATGCATAAGCGCGGATGGTGTTCATCGCCAATTTTGATTCGCTCAATTTAAGCGAACCCTTGGCAGCCGAGATCAACACCAGCACGCCCTTGGCACCCGACAGGTCTATGCCTTCAAGCAGCGGGCAGGCTACGGCCTGTTCGGCTGCGATACGGGCACGGTCCGGGCCATTGGCTTTAGCGGTGCCCATCATGGCTTTGCCGGGCTCACCCATCACGGTGCGCACGTCTTCAAAGTCAACGTTGACATGGCCGGGCACATTGATGATTTCTGCGATGCCGCCGACAGCGTTTTTAAGTACGTCGTTGGCATGGGCAAAAGCTTCGTCCTGCGTCACGTCATCGCCCAGCACTTCGAGCAGCTTTTCATTCAGCACCACGATGAGTGAGTCAACATTGGCTTCCAGCTCGGCCAGACCAAGGTCGGCATTGGTCATGCGGCGACCACCTTCAAACTCAAACGGCTTGGTCACCACGCCAACGGTGAGAATGCCCATCTCCTTGGCGATGCGGGCAATAACCGGTGCTGCACCGGTACCAGTGCCGCCACCCATACCAGCAGTGATAAACAGCATGTGCGCGCCGTCAATGGCTTCGCGAATGTCGTCTACCGCCAGTTCAGCAGCATCGCGACCCTTGTCGGGCTTGCTGCCCGCACCCAGGCCGCTGGCCCCGAGCTGTATGGTCTTGTGCGCGCTACCGCGGCTTAGTGCCTGCGCATCGGTGTTGGCGCAAATGAACTCGACGCCCTGCACGCCGCATTCAATCATGTGGTCAACAGCATTGCCGCCGCCGCCGCCGACACCAATCACCTTGATTTGCGTGCCTTGGTTGAACTCTTCGATTTCAATCATTTCGATGCTCATTTGGAGCCTCCTGTTTTAAAAATTTGCAGTTGCTTAAAAGTTTTATGTATTTTTTGATTAAGGTTTTCATGAGGGTGGGTCTGCCCCTCCACAGTGACTGGATCGGGAAGGCGGCGCAATAAAGTTGAGTAGTTTTTTCATCAAAAATTCCCCACAAACCAGTCTTTAACCCTGCCAAAAGCGTTGTGAACGCTGCCTGCTTTTTGCGAAACCTTATAGCCGCGCATACGGGCCAGACGGGCCTCTTCGAGCAGGCCCATGACCGTTGCGGCTCTGGCCTGGGCCACCATGTCTGACAGCGCGCTGGAGTAACGCGGGATGCCGCGCCGCACAGGTTTGAGAAAAATATCTTCGCCCAGCTCAACCATGCCGGGCATCACCGCGCTGCCACCCGTGATGACGATGCCGGATGACAGCACTTCTTCATAACCTGACTCACGAATGACTTGCTGCACCAGTGAAAAAATCTCTTCAATCCGCGGCTCAATCACTCCGGCCAGCGCCTGCTTGCTCAACATGCGCGGTGCGCGGTCGCCCAGGCCGGGCACTTCAACCTGCGCATCAGGGTCAGCCAGTAACTGCTTGGCGTAACCGCTGACAACCTTGATTTCTTCGGCGTCTTTGGTCGGTGTGCGCAGCGCCATGGCGATGTCGCTGGTAATCAAGTCACCTGCAATCGGTATGACGGCAGTGTGGCGAATCGCACCGCCGGTAAAAATAGCCACATCAGTGGTGCCTGCGCCAATGTCCACCATGGCCACGCCCAGCTCCTGCTCGTCCTGCGTCAGCACCGCCAGGCTGGATGCAAGCGGGTTGAGCATCAGTTGATCGACTTCAAGACCGCAGCGGCGCACGCATTTGATGATGTTCTCGGCAGCGCTTTGTGCCCCAGTGACGATGTGTACCTTGGCCTCCAGGCGTATGCCGCTCATGCCAATCGGCTCGCGTACATCCTGGCCGTCAATCACAAATTCCTGTGGTTCTACCAGTAGCAGCCGCTGGTCGGTCGAGATGTTGATGGCCTTGGCAGTTTCAATCACCCGCGCCACATCGGCCTGCGTGACTTCCTTGTCTTTAACGGCCACCATACCGCTCGAATTGATGCCGCGTATATGGCTGCCAGTGATGCCGGTATAGACCCGGGCAATCTTGCAATCGGCCATCAACTCGGCCTCTTTAAGCGCCTGCTGGATACTTTGCACGGTGGCATCAATATTGACCACCACACCGCGCTTGAGCCCATTGCTGGCAGCAATGCCCAGGCCCGCAAGCTTGAGCTCGCCGCCGGGCATGACCTCGGCCACCACCACCATCACCTTGCTGGTGCCGATGTCGAGCCCGACAACGAGATCTTTATATTCTTTGGCCATAAATTTACCTTTTCACTTTTCTGTCCTCTTTGTCCCCGGGATTGACCGTAGTGACACCTCTTAATTTGAGCGCATAGCCGTTGCTGTAGCGCAGGTCAGCGGACTCAAGGTCGCGGCCATATCGGCTTGATACCTGGGTCAGCGTTGTAATAAAACGCTGGGTGCGGGCCGCAATCTCGTCTGCAGAGCCCTGGCCCAGCTCCAGCACCGCGCCACTGTCAAGCCGCGCGCGCCAGTTACCCTGGCCTGTCAGCTCCAGCCGGGCCAGAACGGCATCCAGCTTGTCAAACAGCGGCATCAATATCTGGTAAGTCCCCAGCACCAGCCTGGCCTGGCCCTGCGGGCCATTGAGCAGGGGAAGCTCATCGGATTCAACCTCGCCCTGGTTGGCCTCAAACACCTCGCCAAAGCTGTTGACGAGCCGTGAATCACTCTCCAGGCCCCAGTAGGCGATGGCCTGATGTTCCTGCAACAGCACCTTGAGCCGGTTCGGAAACTGGCGCTGTACCACCGCCTTGCGTACCCACGGCACGGATTCAAAAACGCTGCGCGTGCGGCTCAGATCCACAGTGAAAAAATTTCCAGCCAGACGTGGCGCCACGTTGGCGCGCAGGGTCACCACATTGTTGTGGGCAAGATCGCCTTGCACCTCAATAGCACTTAAATTGAACAGCGGCTGGCGCATCAGCCAAGCCACGCCGAGCGCCAGCGCCATTGCCGCAAACACCAGGAAAAACACCGTTGATACGGCGTTCATCAGCTTGACGTCTGACGGCAAAAACATAGGCATTGGCAGTGGTGCGGTACGTCTCAAGCGGCGACTCCTTCCGCTTGATGGCTTCGTGGCTGCGTGGGTTTTTGATAGTCGAGCGCTGCTGTTTTGAGCAGTTCCAGGCAAAGGTCTTCATACGACATGCCCGCCGCCCGTGCCGACATGGGCACCAGCGAATGCCCAGTCATGCCGGGCGAGGTATTGATTTCAAGCAGAAAGGCCTGGCGTGTGGTTTTGTCAATCATCACGTCGGCCCGCGCCCAGCCGCGGCAATTGAGGGTGCGATAGGCTTTCAAAACCAGTTGCTTGATGGTCGCCTCCTCACCTTCGGGCAGGCCGCAGGGCACCAGATACTGCGTGGTGTCGGTGAAGTATTTGTTCTGATAGTCGTAATTGCCACCAGCCGCAACGATGCGAATCACCGGTAGCGCCACAGCCCGCTCACCGCTACCCAGCACCGGACAAGTAACCTCATCGCCTTCTACAAACTGCTCACACAAAATATCGGCATCCAGCATTGCAGCCAGCTCAACAGCCTGCGCCATGCCAGACCGATCAATCACTTTGGTAAGCCCGATGGATGAACCTTCGCGTGCGGGTTTGACGATCAGCGGCAGCCCAAGCGTATCGGCAACAGTGCTGATATCGGCTGTGGTGTATGCGCCCTTGCGCAGCAATACATAGTTTGGCGTGCTCAAGCCCTCGGACAGCAACAGGCGCTTGGTCATCACCTTGTCAATCGCCATGCTGGATGCCATCACGCCGGAGCCGGTATAGGGTATGCCGAGCAGTTCCAGCGCGCCCTGTACCGTGCCGTCTTCACCGAAGCGGCCATGCAGTGCGATAAAGCAGCGCTCAAAACCTTCTTTTTTCAGCTCGCCCAAATCACGCTCGGCCGGATCAAACGCATGGGCATCCACGCCGCTTGAACGCAGCGCCTGCAACACGCCGTTACCCGACATCAACGAAATTTCGCGTTCAGCCGACATGCCGCCCATGAGCACTGCAACCTTACCGAAGTTAAATTCTTTTTGACTCATGACGAACGCCCACCCGCCTCGATACCCGCCGAGTGACCCAGCAGAACAACAAGCTTTGCAGGCACAAGGCCAATGGAGCCAGCGCCCATGCACACGACCACATCGCCACCCATTGCGTTGTCAATAATGGCCTGCGGCATGGCTTCTATCGCATCGACAAACACCGGTTCGACCTTGCCTGTAACACGCAATGCGCGTGTCAGCGAACGACCATCGGCAGCTACTATCGGAGCCTCGCCTGCGGCATAAACCTCGGACAGCAAGACCGCATCGGCATGGCCAATGACCTTGACAAAATCTTCAAAACAATCCCGGGTACGTGTGTAGCGGTGCGGCTGGAAGGCCAACACCAGCCGCCTGCCCGGGAAAGCCCCACGCGCTGCGGCCAGCGTGGCGGCCATTTCGACCGGGTGATGGCCGTAGTCCTCAATCACCGTGAACACGCCGCCGTCTTTAGCCTCAAGATCGCCGTAGCTCTGAAAGCGACGACCCACACCTTTGAATTCCGAGAGGGCTATTTGTACCGCTGCATCAGGCACATTGAGTTCAACAGCCACCGCAATAGCCGACAGCGCATTGAGCACGTTGTGCTCGCCAGCAAGGTTAAGCACCACATCAAGGTCAGGTAGCGTGACACCGTTGCGCCGCTGCGCTGTGAAGTGCATTTGCGCACCGACTGGCCGCACATTGATGGCACGCACCTGAGCCTCTTCGCCAAAGCCGTAGCTGGTGATGGGACGCGATATCTGCGGCATGATGCTTTGTATGGCCGGGTCGTCGGTACACAAAATTGCCGTGCCGTAAAACGGCATGCGGTGCAGGAAATCAACAAACGCTTTTTTCAGATTGCCGAAATCATGGCCGTAGGTTTCCATGTGATCGGCATCAATATTGGTCACCACTGCCATGACGGGCAGCAGGTTCAGAAACGATGCGTCGGACTCATCTGCTTCAACGACGATGTAGTCGCCCGAACCGAGTTTTGCGTTGGCACCGGCGCTGTTCAGACGGCCGCCAATCACATAGGTCGGGTCAAGACCAGCCTCGGCCAGAATGCTGGCGACCAGGCTGGTGGTGGTGGTTTTGCCGTGCGTACCGGCAATGGCTATGCCCTGCTTGAGGCGCATCAGTTCGGCCAGCATCAGGGCACGCGGCACGACAGGAATTTTTTTCTCGCGCGCTGCCAGTACCTCGGGGTTGTCGCCCTGCACTGCCGTGGAGGTGACCACCGCGTCCACAGTAGCCAGGTTTTCTACTGCATGACCGACAAAGGTTTTGATACCTAGGCTGGCCAGTCGCTGCAGCGTTGGACTGTCAGACAGGTCAGAGCCTGAAATCACATACCCGAGGTTATGCAAGACCTCGGCAATGCCCGACATGCCAGAACCACCGAGGCCGATGAAGTGAATGTGCTTTATGGCGTGTTTCATGCTGCCAACTCCTCGCAAACCGCAACAACACGCGCTGTAGCCTCTATTTTTTGCATCTTTTTGGCTTGTAAGGCCGTGTTTACAAGCGTTACACGCTCTGTTTTTTGTAGCATGTCAGCCAGTTTTTGTGGCGTAAGTTCGCGCTGTTGCTCCAGCCAGCCACCGCCTTGGTCAACCAAGAACTTGGCATTGGTGGTTTGATGGTCGTCCACAGCCGACGGAAAAGGCACGAACAGTGCAGCGGCACCGACGGCTGCAATCTCGGTAACGGTGCTGGCACCTGCGCGACAAATAATCAGGTCAGCATCAGCAAAGGCACTCGCGGTATTGTCAATGAAAGGGGTTAGCTCGGCATCGACCCCAGCAGCCTGGTAGTTCTTGCGCAGCTCTTCAATTTGCAAAGCGCCGCTTTGATGAATGACGTGGGGCCGCTGCCCGACTGGTATCAATGCCAGTGCCCGCGGTACGATGCGGTTCAAGGCTTTTGCACCCAGGCTGCCACCCACCACCAGCAAGCGCAAAGGCCCGCTGCGGCCTGCAAAGCGCGCAGCAGGCGGAGGCTGTGCAGTGAAGGCGGCACGTAAAGGATTGCCGACCCATTCAGCGTTTTTAAGTACATTCGGGAAGGCCGTGAACACTTTGTCGGCCACCATCGCCAGCACTTTGTTGACCATGCCTGCGACCGAATTTTGCTCATGCAGCACCAGTGGCTTGCCGAGCAGTACGCTCATCATGCCGGCCGGAAAAGCGATATAACCACCCAGGCCAACCACCACGTCTGGCTTGACGCGGCGGATCACCTGCACGCTTTGCCAGAAGGCCTTGAGCAAACGCAGTGGCAAAAACGCCAGCGTGGCAAGCCCTTTGCCGCGTACACCAGAAAACTCAATCGACTCAAATGCAAAACCGCGCGGCGGCACGAGCTGGCTTTCCATGCTGGGCTTGGCTGATGTACCCTTGCCGCCCAGCCAATGGACACGCCAGCCGCGCGCGCGCAGGGATTCAGCTACAGCGAGTCCCGGAAAAATATGTCCGCCAGTGCCGCCAGCCATGATCAATGCACAGTGCTGCGTCATGCACGGCCTCCGCGCATCAGCAGTCTGTTCTCGTAATCAATCCGCAGCACCACAGCCAGTGAAATGAGATTCATCAAAATCGCTGAACCGCCGTAACTCATCAAGGGCAAGGTCAAGCCCTTCGTTGGCAAGGCACCGAGGTTGACGCCGATGTTGATGAAGGTCTGAAAGCCGATCCAGATGCCGACACCCTGCGCCACCAGACCGGCAAACAAGCGGTCCAGTGCAATCGACTGGCGACCGATGTGCATGATGCGGCGTGTCATCCACATGAACAGGCCAATCACAACCAGCACACCGATCAGGCCAAACTCTTCGCCAATCACGGCCATTAAAAAGTCGGTATGCGCTTCGGGCAGCCAATGAAGTTTTTCGATGCTGCCGCCCAGCCCGACACCAAAAATCTCGCCCCGCCCGAAGGCAATCAGGGAGTGCGACAACTGGTAGCCCTTGCCCATTGAGTATTTTTCACTCCACGGATCAAGGTAGGCAAAAATGCGTTCCCTGCGCCAGTCACTGAGCATGACCATCAGGCCAAACGCCACCACCACCACTGCAGCAATAAGAAAGAACATGCGCGCGTTGACACCGCCGAGGAAGAGAATGCCCATGGCGATGACAGAAATCACCATGAAAGCGCCCATGTCTGGCTCGGCCAGCAACAGCAGGCCGACGACTGCAATCGCAATCGCCATGGGCATCACCGCGCGGAAGAAGCGCTCTTTGACATCCATCTTGCGCACCATGTAATCGGCGGCGTAAAGCAGCACCGCAAACTTTGCCAGCTCGGACGGCTGGAAGTTCATGAAGCCCAGCGTGATCCAGCGGCGCGCGCCATTGACACCCTTGCCGATAAAAGGGACCAGCACCAGTATCAGCAATAGCAATGAAAAAACGAATAGCCACGGGGCCAGTTTTTCCCATGTCGCTATGGGCACCTGAAACGCCAGCATGGCCATAATAAAGGCTACAACCAGCGACAAAACATGCCGGGTCACGAAGTGGGTATGTGCGTAACGCGCAAACTTGGGGTTGTCGGGCATCGCCACTGATGCCGAATACACCATCACCAGACCCCACATCAAAAGAGCCACCGTTACCCACACCAGGGCCTGATCGAACCCTGCAATGCGCACGGGTGTGGTTGGCGTACGCGACAGGCTCTGGCCACCCAGGCGTACAGGCAATACGTCAGACGCTGTACCACCCAATTTGGCCAGGCCAGAGAACCAGCCCATGAAGGTTGAAGTGGTTGAAGCGCGTGTTTCAGCCATCAGACCAGCACTCCCGCGTATTGAGAGTCTTGCGCGAGCGCCTGCACCGACTCGCAAAATACCTGCGCCCGGTGCTCATAGTTGTCAAACATGTCAAAGCTGGCACAGGCGGGCGACATCAACACCGCATCTCCCGTGCGGGCCTGTTGCGACGCGATTTGCACCGCCTCCTGCATGGAGCCTGCATCAAACAATGGCACGCCGCTGGTCTCAATGGCAGCCCTTACAAGCGCCACGTCACGGCCTATCAGCACCACAGCCCTTGCGTAGCGCGACACTGAATCGGCAAGCGGCGAGAAATCCTGGCCTTTGCCCTCGCCACCCAGAATGACCACCAGCTTGCGGTTTGTACCCAGGCCTGCCAGCGCCGCTACGGTGGCACCCACATTGGTACCCTTGCTGTCGTCAAAATATTCAACGTCACGGATCACGGCGACTGATTCAACCCGATGCGGCTCGCCACGGTATTCGCGCAGGCCATGCAGCATGGGCGCAAGATTGCAGCCAGCAGCTACAGCCAGAGCCAGCGCCGCCAGCGCATTGGTGGCGTTGTGCAGACCGTGAATACGCAGTGCATCCACCGGCATCAGGCGCTGGATGTGCAGCACGACTTCTTCGTTTTTGCAAGCCGCGTCGCCGGGCCGCCCCAAGGCGCGGACGGCCCCCTCGGGGGGCAGCGAAGCGTGGGGGCGCTTTTTTTTGATGGTTTCGTCAGCAACTGCTACGCGTACCAGCCAGGTCATGCCGTTAATGTTTTCAATGCCGTAGTCACCGGGGCGATGCGGCATATCACTGCCAAACGTCAGGTATTCCCGTGGCGCTGGTTGCCTGGCCTTAGTGGCAGGTGGCGCTGGAGGCAGCGCAGCCATGACCAGAGGATCGTCCCGATTGAGCAGCATGAGACCCGTGCGGCCATACACCCTGGCTTTGGCCGCCATGTAGGCGGGAAAGGTTTCGTGCCAGTCCAGATGGTCCTGCGTGATATTAAGGACTACAGCAGCGGTCGGCTCAAAGCTGCTCACGCTGTCGAGTTGGAAGCTGGACAACTCCAGTACCCAAACCTCTGGCAAGGCCGGGGCATCGAGTTGCTGGGTCAGCGTATCCAGCAGCGTAGGGCCAATGTTGCCAGCCACAGCGACCGATTTGCCCGCACGTGCTATCAGTTGCCCGGTGAGAGATGTCACGGTAGTTTTGCCATTGGTACCGGTGATGCCAATGACTTGCGGCGCATAAGCGCGTTCTTCCTTGAGGTCGGCCAAAGCCTGCGCAAACAGACTGAGTTCATTGCCCGTGGCTGTTCCACGGGCCTGTGCCGCATGGATAACCGCTGCGACGGACGAAGGCGACAAACCCGGACTTTTCAGCACCATATCAAATGCAGCGCTCGCAAACAACACCTCATCCATGGGTGAATGTACAAATTTCACGCCTGGCAAACTGTCCTTCAAGGCCTGAAGCTGCGGCGGTGCGGCGCGGGTATCGGCAACCGTCACCTGAGCACCACTCCGCACGCACCAACGCACCAGTGCCAGCCCAGAGGCACCCAGTCCGAGTACAAGAATATTTTTATTGGCAAGGTTTTTCATCGCAGTATCTATCGCAACTTAAGCGTTGAAAGACCGACCAGGCACAGCAGCATGGTGATGATCCAGAAGCGTACGACCACCTGCGTTTCTTTCCAGCCGCTTTTCTCAAAGTGGTGATGCAACGGCGCCATCTTGAGAATGCGGCGACCTGCACCGTAACGCTTTTTGGTGTACTTGAAATACGTGACCTGCAACATCACCGACAGTGCCTCGACCACAAAGATGCCGCCCATGATGGCCAGCACTATTTCCTGCCGTACGATGACGGCGATCGTGCCAAGCGCCGCACCAAGCGCCAGCGCCCCCACATCACCCATGAAGACTTGCGCCGGGTGGGTGTTGAACCATAAAAACGCCAGCCCGCTACCTGCCATGGCCGCGCAAAAAATAAGTAGCTCGCCAGAGCCGGGAATATGCGGAAAGAAAAGGTACTTTGAATAAACCGAGCTGCCTGTAACGTAGGCAAAAACACCGAGAGCTGAGCCGACCATCACCACCGGCATGATGGCCAGGCCATCAAGGCCGTCGGTCAGGTTGACGGCGTTTGATGATCCGACAATGACGAGATAACTCAGTATCACAAAGCCAAATACGCCCAGCGGGTAACTGACCTCCTTGACGAAAGGCACCAGCAAGCCCGCTTTGGGCGGCAGATTGACATCGAAGCCGGACTGCACCCAGCTGATGAAAAGCCCGATCACGCGCAGGTTGGAGCTTTCAGAGATGCTGAACACCAGATAAACCGCAGCAACAAGACCGATGATGGATTGCCAAAGATATTTTTCACGCGAGCGCATACCTTCCGGGTCTTTGTGTACAACCTTGCGCCAGTCGTCAGCCCAGCCAACGGCGCCAAACCCCAGCGTCACGATCAGCACAATCCAGACAAAGCGGTTTGAAAGGTCGCTCCAGAGCAGCGTAGCAATGGCAATCGACAGAAGAATGAGCACACCGCCCATGGTTGGCGTGCCACTTTTGCTCAGGTGCGTCTGCATGGCGTAGTCGCGAATCGGCTGGCCTATCTTCAGTGAGATCAACCGGCGAATCACAAACGGGCCGGCGATCAAACCAATCAGCAGGGCAGTCAAAGCCGCCATTACGGCACGAAACGTGAGGTACTGGAACACCCGGAAATAACCGAACTCGGGCGAAAGGGATTGCAGCCACTGGGCCAGACTAAGCAACATGTGTTTCGCCCTCTTTTTGTTGTGTCGATGTTTCAATGGCCTGTACGACACGCTCCATCTTCATAAAACGCGAACCTTTAACCAATACGCTGCGCAGGTTTGACAGCTCGGCCAAGACTGCACTGTTGAGCGCCTCGATAGTTTCAAAATGCTGACCCGGTGCAAAACTGTTTGCTGCACGAACCGACTGACTACCCAACGCAAACAACCTTTCAATGCCGCGCTCACGGGCATAGCGACCCGCCTCTTCGTGGAACTGCGGCCCCTGATCGCCCACTTCACCCATATCACCCATCACCAGCAACCGGGGGCCGGGCAACTCTGCCAACACGTCAATGGCGGCGCGCATGGAGTCAGGGTTGGCGTTGTAGGTGTCGTCAATCAGGCTGAGAGATTGGCCCTGAACAGGGATGACCATCGCGCGCGAGCGCCCCTTGACGGGCACAAAGGCTGACAGGCCGGTCGCTATGCACCGCAATGGCACACCCGCTGCCAGCGCGCACGCCGTTGCTGCCAGTGCGTTCTTGACGTTGTGCCGACCCGCAATGTGCAAGGAAAATTCAAGTGGCCCGGATGGTGTAGCAGCCGCCACCTGCCAACTATTGCCTGACCAGGTGGCGCTGGCGGTTACATCAGCCTTAACGCTCGCAACGGATAGGCTTGAGCCTGGTGCAGCGAAGGTCAACACTGTGCGTTTGCCAGTGAGTTTTTTCCAGACCGGGGTGTAGTCATCATCAGCCGGAAATACGGCGGTGCCGCCCGCATCCAGTGATGCAATCACAGATCCATTTTCGAGTGCTACGGCCTCGACCGTAGCCATGAACTCCAGGTGTTCGCGCTGGGCATTGTTGACCAGAGCAATAGTGGGTTTGGCAAGGTCTGCAAGATAGGCAATCTCGCCTGGGTGGTTCATACCCAGCTCAATCACGCCAATCTGGTGAGAGCGCCTCAAGCGCAACAGCGTCATGGGCACGCCAATATCGTTGTTGAGGTTACCCTCTGTCGAAAACGTATCGCCCTGCTTCCACGCACGCAGAATGGACGCGATCATTTGTGTCACCGTGGTCTTGCCATTACTGCCCGTCACCGCAATCAGGGGCAGATCAAACTGCGCACGCCAGCCTGCAGCCAGTTGCCCAAGAGCCAGTGTGGAATTGACAACTTCAAGTCCTGGCAAACCAGCCGCTGCCAGCCCGTGATGCGCAACCGCTGCGACCGCGCCGCGCTGTGCGGCCTCAGCCAGAAAATCATTGGCGTCGTATTTTTCACCCTTGATCGCGATGAATAGATCACCTGCAGCGAGCGTACGGGTATCGGTGTGCACGCGCTTGATCTGCACTTCGCTACTGTCAGCCCCAAACCCAACCAGCCGCGCAGGCTTTATCCAGCCGCTGGCCTGTTGCAAAGTCATCATGCTGCCACCCCACTGCTCAGGCGTGCTGACAGCGCAGCCTGTGCATGCGTGCGATCCGAGAAAGGGTGTTTGACACCCTGCATTTCCTGGTGATTTTCGTGTCCCTTGCCAGCCAGCAACACCACATCGCCGGGCTGTGCGAGCGCTATGGCCTGTGCAATGGCGAGCGCACGATCAGCTTCGACGTAGACCGCGTCCGAGTGCGTCAGCCCCAGCAGGATCTGGCTGATGATGGCAGCCGGGCTCTCACTGCGCGGGTTGTCGCTGGTAACGACGATCTGGTCTGCATTCTTTTGTGCGCTAGCTGCCATCAACGGCCTTTTTGTAGCATCGCGATCACCGCCGCAGCCAAATACGCACCACAGACGGCCTGCCCGCCCCTGCGCAACCGGACGCAGCGCGGTGAGGACTTTCTCAAGCGCGTCAGGCGTGTGTGCATAGTCAATCGCGACCAGTGGCAAACCCTCTATAGCGATGGTTTCCAGGCGACCCGGTACCTTGGACAGTCCTGAGCAGGCACTGGCAGCATCCGCCAAAGACAAGCCAAAGGCGCGCATGGCAGCCACCACACCCAGCAGGTTGGCGACGTTGTAGAGGCCCACCATGCTGGTGGAAATCGTGTGTCTCTCAGCGCCTTCGACAACATCGAACGCAAGGCCCTGAGCCGTCTGCGCCATGCTTTCAGCCCGCAACCTGGCCGCACCCGCCATCGAAATAGTCCAGACATCCACGCCAGAATCAGCCAACGCGGCCTGCAGTTCGGCGCCCTTCTCATCGTCCAGATTAAGCACCGCAGCTCTCAAGCCCGGCCATTCAAACAAGCGCTTTTTGGCATCCCAATAGGCTTGCATCGAGCGGTGGTAGTCGAGATGGTCCTGCGTGAAGTTGGTAAAAATGGCGATCTGTATGCTGGTTGCGTCCAGCCGCTGTTCGGCAATGCCAATCGACGATGCTTCGAGCGCACAGGCAGCAAAACCCTGGTCTACAAAGTGCCGTAATTGCTGCTGCAATAACACCGGATCAGGTGTCGTCAACCCGTTAAACACCATGGACTCGGGCGTGCCGATACCCAGCGTGCCAACGATGCCGCAGGGCAGGCCAAGCTTGCCGAGTGCTTGCGCCAGATACCAGGTGGTTGTGGTCTTACCGTTTGTACCCGTCACGGCAATCACCTGCAACTGCTTGCTGGGCTCTTTAAAATAGGCGGCCGCAATGGGTGCTGCAGCGGCCCTCAGGCCAGGATAGCTGCAGACCTTGTTGCTTGAAAACGCATAGGCATCCGCGCCATCCTGCTCAACCAGGCAGGCGGCAGCGCCTGCAGCCAGGACATCGCCCACAAACTGACGCGCATCCACAGCAGCGCCCGGCCATGCAATAAAGCCATCGCCCAGCCCCATCTTGCGGCTATCAGCCCACAGGCTGCCCGTGACCCGCTCACGCAACCAGGCGGCAGCTTGCGCCGGTGTTTGAAGCCGGGTGCTCAAAACGATTCCTCCACAGCATTGGTAACGATCTGCGGCTTGACAGACATGTCGGGCTGTACGCCCTTCATGCGCAATGCCTGCTGCACCAGTTCGCTAAACACCGGTGCGGCAACATCACCGCCAAAATGTTTGCCGGCACTGGGCTCGTCAATCATCACGGCGACGATGACGCGGGGCTTGTCAATCGGGGCCATGCCGACAAACCAGCCGCGGTATTTGCGGTCTTTCTCAGTGCCGTAGCCTTTGCCAACCTGCTTGTAGGCTGTGCCGGATTTACCGCCCACCGAATAACCTAATGTCTGGGCCTTCTGCCCGGTACAGCCAGGGCCTGCGGCCATTTGCAGCATTTTGCGAATCTCGGCCGCCGTCTTGCTCGAGAACACCTGTACGCCGCCTGCCGGTTCGTCGCTCTTGAGCAAGGTGGCGGTAAGGATCTGGCCGTCGTGGCCGAACACGGTGTAAGCCCGCGCCATCTGGAACAGCGAGGCTGACAGGCCGTAGCCGTAAGACATGGTGGCCTGCTCTATGGGTCGCCAGGTTTTATAGGGCCGCAGACGGCCTGAAACCACGCCTGGAAAAGTGATCTGCGGCTTTTGACCAAACCCGGCCTGCGAAAAAGTCTCCCACATCTCGCGCGCCTGCATTTGCATCGCGATTTTGGTGGTGCCCACATTGCTCGACTTCTGTATGACCTCCTGCACCGTCAATGCACCGTGTGGATGGGCATCACGAATGGTCGAACCGGTGATGTTGACGCTGCCCGGTGCGGTTTGAATCACAGTATGTGGCGTGACGCGGCCGCTTTCCAGGGCCAGGCCGATCGTGAAAGCCTTCATCACAGAGCCAGGCTCAAAGGTGTCCGTCAATGCGCGATTGCGCAGCTGCGCGCCGGTCATGTTCTGGCGCTTGTCGGGTACATAGCTAGGGTAGTTGGCCATGGCCAGCACCTCACCCGTGATAGCGTCAATCATCACGACACTGCCGGCCTGGGCCTTGTTGGCAATGACCGCATCGCGGACTTTCTGATAGGCCACAAACTGCATCTTGCTGTCTATCGACAGTTGCAGGTCTTTGCCATCGACCGGGGGCACCTGCTCGCCAATGTCTTCGACTACGCGGCCAAGCCTGTCCTTGATGACGCGGCGTGATCCGGCCCGCCCCGCCAGTTCCTTGTTGAAGGCAAGCTCGATCCCTTCCTGGCCGTTGTCCTCGACATTGGTAAATCCAACCACATGGGCAATCGTTTCGCCTTCCGGATATTGCCGCTTGTATTCCTTGCGCTGGTAAATGCCCTTGATGCCCAAGGCGTGAATTTTTTTCGCCACATCATCATCAACCTGACGCTTGATCCAGACGAATGTCTTGTCGTCGTCTGCCAGTTTTTTGCTCAAGTCAGCCGATGGCATACCCAGCAATTTCGCCAGCTCGGCAAGTTGTGGCTTACTGGCCTCTACGTCTTCCGGGATAGCCCAAATACTCGGTGCGGGCACGCTGGAGGCAAGGATCAAGCCGTTGCGATCCAGAATCCGGCCACGATTGGCGGGCAGCTCCAGCGTCCGGGTAAAACGCACCTCACCCTGTCTTTGAAAAAACTGGTTGCCAAAAATCTGGATGTAGGCGGCACGGCCGGCAAGCCCGGTGAACGCCAGGGCAATGCCGGCCACAATGAATTTGCTGCGCCATACCGGTGTCTTGCTGGCGAGCAGGGGGCTGGACGTGTAGAGCACGCTCTTGCTCATCGGGCAGCCCCCGCATTTGCGCCGGTTACGGTGCCGTCCCTGCTCGTCACGTACTGCGTGATGGCAGGCGTTGCAGTGCGCATCTGCAACTTGTCTTTGGCGATTTTTTCAACTCTCAGCGGTGTGGCTTGCGCACGCTTCTCGACCTGGAGACGCTCATTTTCGGCTTCCAGTTTGCGGCTCTCCGCCTGTGCTTTTTCAAGCTCGACGTAAATACGGCGCGACTCGTACTGCGTACGCACGAGATACAGCGCACTTGCCAGAACGGCGATTAGCAGTACAAGGTTAAACCTTGCCATCAGGCGACCTCAGTCCTTTCTGCAATGCGCATCACAGCGCTGCGCGCGCGCGGGTTGCCAGTGACTTCTGCTTCACTTGGCTTGACGCGCCCCAACGCTTTCAGGCGCATGGCTTTGGGTTCGGCAAACGGTGCGCGGCGGTCATACACCTCACGCGAATGCTGCGCGATAAATTGCTTGACGATACGGTCTTCGAGTGAATGAAAACTAATCACGGCGAGGCGGCCTCCCGGTTGCAGTACTTTCAGTGACGCTGCTAGCGCTTGCTCAAGCTCTTCAAGCTCGGCGTTGATGAAAATCCGAAGAGCCTGAAATGTGCGCGTTGCAGGGTCCTTGCCCGGCTCGCGGGTTTTGACCGCGCCAGCCACGACTTCGGCCAATTCGGCGGTGGTTCGAAGAGCGCCCCCTTCTTGTCGGCGACGATCAATCGCCTTTGCAATCTGCCCAGCAAACCGTTCTTCTCCATAGTCACGAATCACCTCCGTCATACTTTCTATTGATGCGTCGGCCAGCCAGTCGGCTACGCTCTGGCCGCGCGTAGTATCCATGCGCATGTCCAGCGGGCCGTCGCCCCTGAACGAAAAGCCGCGCGCCGGGTTGTCGATTTGCGGCGAGCTGATGCCCAGATCCATCAACAGCCCCATTGCGCTTGACGCAGGTAGGGCCACGAGCTGGTTGAAGCCTTCGTGGCGGATTGAAAATCGCGCGTCCTGGATGGTTTGCCCGTCG
>JBBRQQ010000063.1:0-16814 GCA_038226155.1 Burkholderiales bacterium | reverse complement strand
ATGCATATTTGGACCTTTTGCTTTTATTTGACAAAGGAGATCCTCATCCCCGCCATTCATCTAAACACAGCCTACACCGCTCTGCGATCCACAAGGTCGGCCGCAAAAACATCCGTAGCGCTCAAGCTGGAAGCCTTCGCGTGCTGGTACGTTGACGCGATTTTCATGCCTGGAACTCAAACCTCCTCCAGATTCTTAAACATCTTTTTCAAAACCTCTGGCTGCTGCTGTGCAATGGTTATCAAGGTACGCGCTGCGCCTGACGGTTGCCTGCGGCCTTGCTCCCAATCCTGAAGGGTGCGAACTGAAACGCCGAGCAGGCCTGCAAATTCAGATTGAGACAAGCCAGATTTCATACGCGCCATGACAACAGGCGGTACGTCGATTTTGGCGACTACCTCGCCTTTGCGGGCCTTCATTTCGCGAATGGATTGAAGCAGCTCTGCACCCAAATCACGCTTTGCATCGCGTTCGCGCAATTGGTTAGCAGTCATGGCATTAGTTCTCCAGTCAGCCAGCGAATCAAGCCGCCTGCAGTTCACTAAACGGCAGCTTCGACAATGACAGGTTATGAATGTCTGCTCGCTCACTGGCGTGCTGCACATCAATGCCTACCAATGCGCCATTGGCATCAAAGTCCAACACCACGCCGTCTTTGACTTCGTCTGAATCAACCGAGGCGCGGTCAGCCAAGTGAATGTAAAGCGAGTCTGTCTCTTTGTCGTATGAAATTTTCATGGGGTGAATCTCCTGTCTGGAAATGCATTGTGCACGGTTGTACCGTCTTGAAGGGTGACAACCCTCAGGTGGCGGCTGAGTTCTTCTATCCAAACCCAATGCCGGATGCGTGCGTCGCTGGCTTGGACTTCTTTTCTGACGGGTGCGGCAAGCGCCAGCTCAATCCATTCGGTCTTGATGTACGGCCGCTTGACCATGACCTCGTTGCGAAAGTAGTCGGTTGTCTGCATGGCGCTACTTGACCCAACTATCCTTCATCCCCGTCACCCGGTTAAACACAGCTTTGCCCGCACTGTGATCCACCAGGTCAGCCGCAAAGTAGCCGTGCCGCTCAAACTGAAAGCCTTTGCCTGCGGGCACGTTGCCAAGCGCTGGCTCTACGTAGGCTGTGAAGATTTTCAGGCTATCGGCATTCAGCTCCTGCAAAAAGTCGTTGTCGCCAGCGCCGGGGTGTTCGGCGGTGAACAGCCTGTCGTACAGCCGCACCTCGGCCTCGACGGCATCGCTCACGCCGACCCAGGTGATGACGCCTTTGACTTTGACGGCGTCTGATCCGGGGGTGCCGCTTTTGGTGTCGGGCACCAGCAGCGCTTGCACTTGCGTGACGTTGCCTGCTGCGTCTTTGGTGGCGCCCGTGCATTCGATGACGTGGCCGTATTTCAGGCGGACTTTACTGCCCGCTAACGCTGCACCGCTTGCGTTCAAATGCGGCGGGAAGAGGCGGAAGAAACCTTTGGGTGGTGTCTCTTCATAGTCGGTGCGTTCTATCCACACCTCTTTGCCGATTTTGAAATGGCGTTTGCCTTGGTCCGGGTGGTGCGGGTGTACCGGGGCGCTGCATTCGTCTAACGTATTGGCTCCCATCACTTCGTCCCAGTTTGTCAGCACCAGCTTGACGGGCTCCAGCACGGCCATGGCACGTGGGGCTATTGGGTCCAGTGTGTCGCGCAGTGCGCCTTCGAGGGTGCTGTAGTCAATCCAGCTGTCGCTTTTGGTCACGCCTATGCGTTCGGCAAACAATAGCAAGCTTTCGGGTGTGTAACCACGGCGGCGGAGGCCGACTATTGTTGGCATGCGCGGGTCGTCCCAGCCGCTGACGCGCTTTTCACTGACGAGTTGCGCGAGTTTGCGTTTGCTGGTTAGTACGTAGGTGAGGTTGAGGCGCGCAAATTCGTACTGGCGCGGGTGCGGTGTGGCTATAAGTTTGCCCTCTGCCAACCTGTCGAGCAGCCAGTCATAAAACGGGCGCTGGTCTTCAAATTCAAGTGTGCAGATGCTGTGGGTGATTTGCTCCAGTGCGTCTTCAACCGGGTGGGCAAAGGTGTACATCGGGTAGATGCACCACTTATCGCCCGTGTTGTGGTGGTGTGCCCGGCGGATGCGGTAGATAGCCGGGTCGCGCATGTTGATGTTGGGCGAGGCCATGTCGATCTTGGCGCGCAGCACGGCGGCGCCATCTGGCAGCTTGCCGTCTCGCATGTCACGAAAGCGCGCCAGATTCTCAAGCACTGTGCGGCCCCGGTGAGGGCTGTCGGTGCCGGGGTGGCCAAAGTCGCCACGGTTATGGCGCATTTCATCGGCCGTTTGCTCATCGACATAGGCGTTGCCGGATTCGATCAGGTACTCGGCTGCGCGGTACATGAAGTCAAAATAATCACTGGCTTGGTAGGGCTTGTCATTACCTGGGCTATCGGGTTGTGACCAGTCAAAGCCCAGCCATTTGACTGATTCAATGATGCTGTTGACGTATTCCAGCTCTTCTTTTTCGGGGTTGGTGTCGTCAAAGCGCAGGTGGCACACGCCGCCATATTCACGCGCCAGGCCAAAGTTAAGGCAAATGCTTTTGGCATGGCCTACATGCAGGTAACCATTGGGCTCGGGCGGAAAGCGCATACGCACTTTTTGTGGGTCAGGCACACCCGCTGCGTGGTGGGCGGCATCACCGGGGCTGCCGCCCCATGTACGGCTGGCGTAGGTGCCTTCGGCCAGGTCTTTTTCGATGATCTGACGCAAGAAATTGCTGGGTTTGTGAGCTTCTTTGTCTGCGGATGCAGGTGATTTGGAGCTAGCTTCGGAGGGGGAGGGGAAGATCATGGTCTGATTTTAGGGCTACAGACCGGTTTTGAACGATACGACACTCTTACGTTTGGCTACGCTCTTAACAGGGCCGGTTTACTACCAGCGCTATGGGCACCGTGACCACGATCGCGATTGAGCCGTAAAAAATTAAAAGCCCAAAGGCATTAGCCTGTGGGCTTTTTTAATTTGTGCGTCCTATGGGTGGTTACATTGCACGCCAGAAAATATAGTCTGCCTGATAAGGGCGGGTAACTCTTTGTCCCAGCTCAGCCTGTGTGCAGGCACTGACAAAATCCAGCCCGTTTTTGGTGTTGACGCGCTGGATATAGGTAATGTTCTGCATCATGCCAGGAGCCCCACCTGGTACACCCGTAGAAAGCTGCAAGGGAATGTGAGTGCTGCCAATCACGGGGGCAATGGCTACTTGTGTACCCGTCACGCTGGAGCCGTCTGTCATGGTCCAGGTGGCCGGTGGGCCGGCGTAGGTGCCAACCTGCAGGCCAGTACGGTCGTAGAGCATGGCGCTTGGACTCACAAGAACCCAGCCGATCGTACCGGCGGTGGGAGTGTTGGCACGGCATTCGTAATTGAGGTTGCCAACAGCTGTGGTTTCAAGAGCCACAACATTACCTGCGGGTACGCGCATCGACTCGACCAGTTTGTCCTGGCTGTAACTGGGCCGGGGTGGTGCTGGCGCGCTGGAACAGGCGGCCATGATGACGGCGGTGCCAGTGACCAAAGCGAGGGTGGTCAGCGCGCTTTTGCCACATGCGAGCATGGTGTTGTGTGTGCTTTTCATTGGATTCCCCAGTTGTTGTTTTGTGCTTTCCAGTAAAACAGCAAGTACAAAAAGTAACTGTAGGACACGTCATGCACGCGGTGGAATCCAAACCCTTAAGTGGGTAACTCCGTAAACTCAAAGGCTCGTATTGCCAGTCAGCAGGCAAAAAAAATCCACAGGCCCGGCCTCGCGGCCAAACCTGTGGAACTTAAAAGCCAGCCCCGCCTAACATCAGAGCTGGCTGCTCACCCTAGAGGGATTCATAAAGGTATGAACTGTTTGGTCGGCTATCGCCGCACCTTCTTACAAAGAGTACGTAGCAAAGCCAGCCTCTGGATTCAAAAAATTCAGCCGCTTGCTGGCCATGATGCCGCGGTGATAATCAAACCCACATTTCAGGAGCCAGCGTGGACATTGCATTGCTAATTAAAGCCGCCATCATGGGGATTGTTGAGGGGCTCACAGAGTTTCTTCCGATCTCGTCAACCGGTCACCTCATACTTGCAGGGGCGCTACTGGGGTTTGACGATGAGAAAGCCAAGGTGTTTGACATCGCCATCCAGACCGGTGCCATCTTTGCCGTGATTCTGGTTTACTGGCAAAAAATTCGCGACACCATGGTCGCGCTGCCGACTGACAAACAGGCACAACAGTTTGCATTGAATGTTTTGATCGCCTTCTTGCCCGCCGTTGTGCTGGGCCTGCTGTTTGGCAAGGCCATCAAGGCGCATCTGTTCACGCCGGTGGTCGTGGCCAGCACTTTCATCATTGGCGGTTTCATCATTCTGTGGGCTGAGAAGAGGCAAGAGCGTCAAAAAAATAATCTGTCTGTAGCGCCCATCAACACCGTGGAAGACATGACCGCGATGGACGCGCTCAAGGTCGGGCTGGTGCAAACGCTGGCCATGATTCCCGGCACCAGTCGCAGCGGTGCGACGATTATTGGCGGCATGTTGCTCGGCTTGTCGCGCAAGGCGGCTACTGACTTCTCATTCTTCCTGGCCATGCCAACGCTGATTGGCGCAGGTGTTTACAGCCTGTACAAAGAGCGTGCCCTGCTATCGATGGCTGACCTGCCGATGTTTTTGGTGGGCCTGGTGTTTTCATTCATCAGCGCCTGGCTTTGCGTGCGCTGGCTGCTACGCTACATCAGCACGCACGACTTCGTGCCGTTTGCCTGGTACCGCATCGTGTTTGGTGTGGTGGTGCTCGCAACTGCGTGGAGCGGTGTGGTGGTGTGGCGGGCCTAGGGCGCTGGCTAGTCGGCTGTATCAGGCGGCCATATTCAGCAGCGCTGCCTCAATCGCCGCCGCCGCAGCCAGCGGCTTTTCCATCATAAAAAGATGACTGCCGTCGAGCATGGTGATGCGGCCTTGGGTGACTTTTTCAGTTAGCGCCATGCCAGCGCGCTTCATTTCTGTTGATTGAAGCCCGCCAATAAATGCCACTGGGCATTGCAGCGGATGCTGCTTTAAAACTTCCTCTAAATTGTGCGGCAGTGTGTTGTAGATGGCCGTTTCAACATCGCGGTCAAAACTTAAATGCCGCCGCGCTTCGTCGGCATCACCTGCGTCGTGTGTGCCGTGCTCAATATAATCACGCAGCACTTCTGGATCCCACGCAGCAAACGTTTTTTTGGAGCTGAAATGCGCCAACGCCTCGTCTTTACCCAACCACTGGTTTCTGCGTTTGCGGCTAATCGCACCCGGCCCTAAAGTGCCGGCAAGACTTGCGCGCTTTGCAACGCGCAGCCCCGTAGCACGCCAGCCGCCGATAACCGGTGAGTCCAGCAGCAGCACCGCGCGCACAGGCTTACCGCCAAGCAGGGGGTTGCGAGCTGCGCATAGGATGCTGAGCAGTCCGCCGAGGGAATGCCCCACCAAAAATGCTGGCTGACCGGTAGTTTTGACCTGCTCTGCGGTGAAGTCGGCCAGTTGCTGCACCAGATGTGGCCAGTTGCTGGTAACCGGGTAAGCGGGGTCGTGGCCAAACTTTTCAACCGACTTGACCTGATAGCCACGCGCTTCTAACGAGCGAACCATCACGCCATAAGTACTTGCGGAGAAGCTGTTGCCGTGGGAAAAAATGATGAGTGGTTTTGAAGTTGCTCGTGGCATGTGGGGCTAAATCAGCTTTTCTTCATGTGACGTGATTTTTTTGAGCGGCTGGTTGCGCGTCAGCGGTGTCAGCAATGGCACCTGAGTTGCGCCGCCGCTCCACATCGGGTCTTCAATGCTGTCAAACACCTCGCGCAGCTTTTTGCCCCAGTTGTCGTGCAGCATCCGGAAGTACGGGTTTTCGTGGTCAATACAAACCACCTTGTCGCTCTTGAAGCTATTCACTTCGTAGACCACCATGTCCAGCGGCAGACCGACGGAAAGGTTTGATTTGAGGGTTGAGTCCATAGACACCAGCGCGCATTTGGCGGCTTCGTCGAGCGGAGTTTCCGGCGTGATGACGCGGTCCAGCACGGGCTTGCCGTATTTTGATTCGCCGACCTGAAAGTAGGGTGTTTCGGGTGTGGCTTCGATGAAGTTGCCAGCTGAATAAACCTGAAACAGGCGCATGGCCTCGCCGTTGATTTGGCCGCCAAAGACCAGCGACACATTGAAGTCAACGCCTGAGTTTTTCAGGTCTTCGGCATCGCGATCATGCACGCGGCGAATCGCCGAGCCCAGTACACGCGCCGCGTCAAACATGCTTTTGGCGTTCCAGATGGTGACGGGCGGGCCGCCATCGATGTCTTTTAATTGCTCGACCTGCAATATCTCGCGCACCGATTGCGAGATGGATAAATTGCCCGCCGACAGCATCACCATGAAGCGGTCGCCCGGCTTCTCGTAAATAATCATTTTGCGGAAGGTGCTGATCTGGTCCAGGCCCGCGTTGGTACGCGAGTCTGATAAAAAAACCAGCCCGGCATTTAGTTTGATGGCGACGCAATAGGTCATAGAAGAGTCATGGAGGGTTTTGAAAATCAATTTTGTTGTGAGAGCTTTTTCAGCCGGTAAAGCGCATCGAGTGCCTCGCGTGGGCTAAGTGCATCAGGGTCAATGGTACCCAATGCCTTATCAACCGTGCTTTGTTCGGGGGCCGCAGTCTGCGGTGCTGCGGCAAATAAATCAACTTGTGCGCGCGTGTCCATCTGCTGGGCCTCCAGTGCTGTCAAGGCGTGCCGCGCATGGCTGACGACCGCAGCAGGCACGCCTGCCAGTTTGGCCACCGCAATACCGTAGCTCTTGCTCGCCGGGCCGGGTTCTATGTGATGCAGAAACACGATGTCGCTACCCGATTCAACTGCGCTGACGTGGACGTTGATAGCGCCATGGTGTTTGGCCGGGAACTCGGTCAACTCAAAATAATGCGTGGCAAACAGCGTGAAGGCCTGTGTCTTGTTGTGCAGGTAAGCAGCAATACCACCAGCCAGTGCGAGGCCATCAAAGGTCGAGGTACCGCGCCCAATCTCATCCATCAGCACCAGCGAATGTGGTGTGGCGCTGTGCAAAATCTGCGCGGCTTCCAGCATCTCCAGCATGAAGGTCGATTGCGCGTTGGCCACATCGTCTGCCGCACCTATGCGGGTGTGGATGGCATCAATCGGCCCAAGCCTGCAACTGGCTGCGGGCACGTACGAGCCCATACTGGCCAACAGTACGATAAGCGCAACCTGGCGCATGTAGGTTGATTTGCCGCCCATGTTGGGGCCGGTAATCACCTGCATGCGCTGTTTACCGCTCATGCTGCAATCGTTGGCAATGAATGCGGTGACGCCAGTTTCCAGCAGCCGGCTTTCAACCACCGGGTGCCGGCCTTGAACGATGTCTATGCACGGCTCTTTGACAAAAACCGGTGCGGCCCAGTTGAGCGTGAGCGAGCGTTCGGCCAGCGCGCACAGCGCATCCAGCGCGGCGAGGGCGCGTGCGAGGCGACTGAGCGCGGGAATGTAGACCTGCAACTGGTCAAGGAGCTGCTCATATAAAAACTTTTCACGCGCCAGCGCCCGCTCTTGCGCAGACAGGGCCTTGTCTTCAAACGCCTTTAGCTCGGGCGTGATGTAGCGCTCGGCGTTTTTCAGCGTCTGGCGGCGGCGGTAGTCATCAGGCACTTTTTCGAGCTGACCCTGCGTGACCTCGATGTAAAAGCCATGCACCTTGTTGAACTGCACGCGCAGGTTGGTGATGCCGGTGCGCAGCTTTTCTCGGCCTTCAAGATCCAGCAAAAATGTATCGCAGTTGGTCTGTATGCCGCGTAGCTCGTCAAGATCTGCATCACAGCCAGCGTTGATAACGCCGCCGTCACGTATCAGCGCAGCAGGCTCTGGCAATATCGTTCGGCTAATTAGCGCTTCGCAGCCTTCCGGCGGCTTCAAATCACTAAAAATGGAGGTTAAAAGTGGCTGAAGCCCAATGGATTCGGGCGCAAGCAGCTCTGTTTTTTGTAGCGTCAACTGTAACGCAAGCAACTCGCGTGGCCGCACCTGGCGCAGTGCGATGCGTGCGGTGATGCGCTCTACATCACTGCTGCCCTTGAGCTGCGCACGCAAGGTTTGCTGTGGGCCACTGCGCAAGTAGGTGATGGCTTCAAGCCGGCTGATGGCCTGAGTGCGGTCACGGCTTGGGCTCTGCAGCCAGCTTTTCAAGGCACGGCTACCCATGCCAGTGACGCAGGTATCCAGCAACGAAAACAGCGTCGGTGAATCTTCACCGCGCAGCGTTTGCGTCAGTTCCAGGTTGCGCCGTGTGGTCAGGGGCAGCTCAATCAAGTCGCCCGAGCGCACCACAGCCAGGACCTGCACATGGGGCAAGGTGCGGCCCTGCGTGTGCTCTGCATAACCCAGCAGGCTGGAAGCGGCGGCGTGCGCTTCAATCAAGCCCTCGGCGTTCCATGAAGCCAGCGACGCGACCTTGAGCTGCTCCAGTAAGCGCCGCGCACCCAGTGCTGCATCAAATTGCCAGGCCGGGCGGCCACTGATAGCGCAGCGCAACGCCTTTAAACGTAACTCGAAAGCAGGGGTGACATCGACGTTGTAAATCAGCTCGCTGGGCGCAATGCGGGCGAGGTAGCTTTCCAGTTCATCGTTAGCGCACTGCGCCAAATTGATGACGCCCTGCGTGACGCTCAACCAAGCCAGCCCACAGGTGTTGCGCGCGCCCTGGTGTACCGCCAGCAAGATGGATTCGGCTTTGTCAGCCAGCAGTTCGGGGTCAAGCAGCGTACCCGGCGTGATGACTCGAACGACCTTGCGCTCGACCGGGCCCTTGCTAGTGGCCACATCGCCCACCTGCTCGCAAATCGCGACCGACTCACCGAGCTTGATGAGCTTGGCCAGATAACCTTCAAGCGCGTGAAAAGGCACACCTGCCATGATCACCGGTTCACCAGCCGATTGGCCACGCCGCGTCAGCGTAATGCCAAGCAGGCGCGAGGCCTTTTCAGCGTCGGCATAAAACACCTCATAAAAATCGCCCATGCGATAGAAAACCAGCGTCTCGGGGTACTCTGATTTGATGGCGTGGTACTGCTGCATCATGGGGGTGTGAAGCTTGTTCTCTGCGGTCATTGAGTGAGTCTAGCAAGACCTATGCGCTTAGCCGAAAGTTCTGTCCGGCGGCGCTGCCCCTGGAGCCACGGCTCCCGCAGGCGCAGGTGATTGAGCTGCTGGCCTGCACATCTGCGTGCCATCCCACTCCTGGCCGCACCAGCAGTGGCCTTGCGCATCAATCAGGCAGGTGCCTGTGCCGCAGCAGCGCTCGCCTTCGTCGGTATCCGTCATGTTGTTATCCTGTTTAGAAATTGATCTTTATAAACGTATTGCACCGCATGAACCCGACAAATCCGAATACCCCTCGCGTTCCAGCAAGCTCACAGCACGCGGTGCTGAACCCGGTCAACGTCAAGAAGCTGCTACTTTCAAAATGGACGGCGGTTAAATCCATTGACAAGCGCAAGCATTTTTTGGTCGCCAAGGTCATAGCGCCCGAGCCGCCAGAGCTCACTGTTCAGTGGGTTGAACTTGAGGCTGTGCGTTCAAAGTTGGTACGCCGCATGGACTGGCGCGAGCTGCGCGACCCGGCGCTTTGGCGGCAAGGCTGGGTGTGAGGGGCGCTCGCAGCAGCACCATTTCGAAGTAGCCAGGGATGGTTTCAACTGTTTCCAGATCGCGGCACAGGGGCTGTAATTGACGGAACGGCTTTCGCCAGTTCCTCGAATCCATCGAAGACAAAGTCGCAATCGGCGTGCGGCGTGGGTTCTGGCGGAGGCTCATGGCCCCACTCTTGCGGGCGCTTGATAAATGCAGTCTTGAAGCCGCAGGCTCGCGCGGCATTGAGGTCGAAGTTATGGCAGGCCACCATCAGAATGTCTGTGGGGGCGACCGCCAGCCATTTCGAGGCCTGCAGGTAGGCGCGGGGATCGGGCTTGTAGTAGCCAATGGCCTCGCAGGAGATCACAGCGTCCCAAGCAATGCCATTGAGCCGGGACACATCGACAACCAGCGACAGCGGGAGCATCGTGAACGAAATCACCGGGACCAGCTCTCGTATCTCGCGCAGAGGGCGTGCGAAGTCGCTCCAGGTTGCGAGCTGGTGCCATGCGTGGGCGATCGACTTGCGCTCGTTTTCTGAAAAAATCGAAAGGTCGTTGGACTCAAGCACATCGTTCAACACGCGGCGGTGAACGTCGTCCATGTTGAAGTCGGGCTGTGATTGCCCAACGATGCCCTTCATCACCAGGCGGCGATATTGATTCGCAATCGACGCCCAGTCCCTTGCCACACCATGCTTTGCTCCGATAGCCGCCAATGCGTCTCTTATGCCCGAGTGCCAGTCTAAAACTGTACCCCCGGTGTCGAAGGCGATGGCTTTGATGTTCATGGCAATTCCTTGTGGCGTTTCAATGTGGCGCACCGCTGATTAAAACCGGGTTGTCAGTTGGGTGAGCCAGTCGGGTGATTGATCCACGAGCCACGTCTCCATAGGCTTGTCGGCGCCAGTCAGGATCAACACAGACAGTGCGATCATGACGGACCCCAGGATCATCTTGCCGGTCTTGCCAGCCTGCATGAGCTTTCCGCGCATCCTGAGCATGGCGCCGCGTGAGACGTAGGCCAGCACAACAACAGGTAAAGCCGCACCGACGCCAAAAATTCCCATGAGCAGGCCGACCTGGAGTAGTTGTGAGCCCTGGCTTGCCAGAACCACGGCCGCGCCCAAGGTCGGCCCCACGCAGGGGCTCCACACCACGCCAAGCACCAAGCCAATCGCGAATTGCCCCCACAGGCCGTCCAGTCGCATGCGTGAAATCAGGTTGTTGCCTGCGTCGCCAAGGCCAGCGGTAGCCGAAGCGAAGCGTTGCTGCAGGTTGCCCGAGATCAGCACAAGGCCCAGCAACCCCAAAGCGGCGGCTCCAATGCCGCGGAATATCGATGTGTCCAGGCCCAGCGCGGAGCCCGCCCAGACGAGTGTGGTTCCGATGACGGCGTACGAAAGAGCCAGCCCGCCTGCGAGCGCCAGCGGTGCCCTCGGATGGGCATTGGTGGCCGAGCCCAACAGAATCGGAATAATAGGCAAAACACAAGGAGATAGCGTCGAAAGCAGCCCTGCCAGGAAACCGAATCCGTAGGAACCGAGCCCAAACTCCATCAGTTAACCGTCTTTTTGACCAGACCTTCCAAGCCCGCAGGTGTGGTGTCGCCAACCGAGCGGCCCACTTCCTTCTTGCCTTTAAAGGCCACCAGCGTGCTTTGCATGTTGACCTTGAATGTTTTTAGCGTTGGCTTGGCGCTGTCGAAGTCGATCGTCAACAGCGTCACGTCCTTGTAGGCGGGCTGCTTCATCAAGCTTTCAATGATGGGCTTTTGCTGCTTGCAGGTGGGGCACCATGGCGCGCTGATTTCAAGCATTATTGGTTTGCCCGCCTTCGTGAGCCGATCGAACTCCGGCTGGCTGAAGGGTTTGATGTCTCCGGCCATGGCCATGGAGGCCAGGGAAGTGAGCGCGATGGTGAGAATGGCTTTTACGAATTTCATGGGAAGTTTCCTGGTGGTGGTTTAAGGGGAAGGGTAACGGGCAGGTTTGAAAGTCGTTTGTAGCGTCAGCATGGCAGTCTTTTGGATTCGATTTCGAACTAAGAGGGCGACCGAAGCCAAAACGGTTCCCGATTTTAAAAAATTTAAGGTTAGTCGGCTTGCCTGGCGTTTTCTTACACTGGCTGCTTTTTCAAGCATTTTTTTCGGCGCGAGCCGATCCCGCCTCTTGAGACCGATTAGCGCACAGGCGTGACTATGAAACGAAATCGCTACAGCGTTGCTTCTGGCGCGCCTTCGGCAGGTTTGGTGGCGCTGGCGGGTTTGATGCGTTTGGCCTTGCCGGTCAGCGTGGAACTGGCTTTTTCAAATGCAGCCATAACAACGGCTTGGTCATTGGTTTTTCCATCCGCGCCATCCGCACGATCCGCGGCTGCGTTGGCTTGTGCCAGCGCGCCTTTGGGTGCTTTGGTAGACGTTGATTTGGCAGTGCCTGCAAACTTGCTGTATTTGCCGAGCGCGCCCACCATCTGGCCATAGATGCGGGGGTTGCCGGCAACGCATTCGCCCTCATGCAAAAATTCTGACTCGCCGGTGAAGTTACCCACCAGACCGCCCGCTTCAGTCACCAGCAACGAGCCAGCGGCCACATCCCAGGGTTTGAGGCCAAGTTCAAAAAAGCCGTCGCTAAAACCTGCTGCAACATAGGCCAAGTCCAGCGCTGCGGCACCGGGGCGGCGCACGCCAGCACACTGGGGAATGATGTCACCCAACATGCTCAGGTGCATTTTGAGTTTGTCGCCGGGGCGGTAGGGGAAGCCGGTTGACAGCAGGCACTCCTGCAGGCGGGTACGTTTGGCGACGCGAATGCGGCGGTCGTTCATGTAGGCACCACGGCCTTTGGTGGCGCAAAAAATATCGTTGCGGGTCGGGTCGTACACCACGGCCTGCTCGACCTTGCCTTTAACAGCCAGCCCAATGCTGACACAGTAAACCGGAAAGCCATGGATGAAGTTGGTGGTGCCGTCCAGCGGGTCGATGATCCAGATGAAGTCTGAACCTTTCGCACCATGCTCACTGCCCGATTCTTCGGCCAGAATGCCGTGGCCGGGGTAGGCGGTGAGCAGTGTTTCGATGATGGCGGCCTCGGCGGCCTGATCAACTTCAGTCACGAAATCGTTGGTCTGCTTGACCGATATGCGAACCGATTCAACGTCAAGCGCAGCGCGGTTGATGATGGTGCCGGCTGCGCGCGCGGCCTTGATGGCCACATTGAGCATGGGGTGGAGATTGCTGGACATAAATTTTGAAGAAGAGCGTGTAGGGCGCGCACTGGGAGTGCACCGGACTGAAACCCGGCAACCGGGACAGCGACAATAGCGTCATTTTAACGGCTCATCTCCAAGCCCGCCTCAGCCCTTATGAAAACGCGTTTTATCCTTATCAACACCAGCCACGCCGGTAACGTAGGCGCGGCGGCACGCGCCATGAAGGTGATGGGCTTTGACGACATGGTGCTGGTCAAGCCGCGTTGGGCCAATGTGCTGCGGCGTGAAGAAGCCATCCAGCGCGCCAGCGGTGCGCTGGACGTGTTGGCCAATGCGCGGATTGTCGAGACGCTAGATGAGGCGCTGGACGGCATGACGCACCTGTGCGCCACGGCCATGACGCCACGCGACTTCGGTCCGCCGACGCTGGCACCGCGAGCGCACTTTGCAGCGCTATTAAATCGGGAGCTCCTCGCGCCCGTATCTATTGGGCTACAGCCTGATATGGCATCTGAAAATGGCACTTTTGATGCCGTGGGACATTCTGGCGTGGCCTTTTTGTTCGGATCAGAACGCTTTGGCATGCAAAATGAAGACGTGTACCGCTGCCACGTGTGTTTGAGCATTCCGACCGACCCAAACTTTGGCTCGCTCAACCTCGGGGCGGCGGTGCAATTGATTGCCTACGACTGGCGCGAGGCCCTTGGCGGCTTTGCCATTCAGAGCGCCATGCCCAAACCGCAGCTGGCCGATGCGGCTGCGGTGGCGGGCATGTTAAAGCATTGGGAAGAAGCGCTGACTGACATCGGTTTTCTCGACCCCGCCGCACCGAAAAAACTCATGGCCAGGCTCAACCAGCTGTTTAACCGCGCACAACTTAGCCCTGAAGAAATCCACATCCTGCGCGGGGTGGCGAAAGCGATGCTCGCCAAAGCGATGGTGCACAAAACCGCTGCTTCAGCAAAACCGGCCGCTAGCCCATAAACTCCAGTCATGTTCTCCAGAATCCGATCCGACATCCAGTGCATTCTTGACCGCGACCCTGCCGCCCGCACGGCGTGGGAGGTGCTGACCTGCTACCCCGGCCTGCATGCTGTGGTGTTGCACCGCTGGGCGCACGCCTGCTGGACGCACGGCTTCAAGTGGTTGGGGCGCTTTATTTCACACCTTGCACGCGGGCTGACGGGGATTGAAATTCACCCTGGTGCCAGGATTGGTGAGCGGGTTTTCTTTGACCATGCGATGGGTGTGGTGGTGGGCGAGACTGCCGAGATTGGCGATGGCTGCACGATTTACCAGGGCGTGACGCTGGGCGGTACTTCGCTCTACAAGGGTGAAAAACGCCATCCGACTTTAGGCCGCGATGTGGTGGTGAGCGCGGGGGCCAAGGTGCTGGGCGGCTTTTTGGTGGGTGACGGTGCCAAGATTGGCAGCAACGCGGTGGTCATCAAGCCCGTGCCCGCCGGTGCCACAGCGGTGGGTATTCCGGCCCGCATCATTCCGTCCAAAGTGGGCGAGAGTGCAGACGTGACGACGACCAGTAAATTTTCAGCCTACGGCATCACGCTGGACGATGACCCTATTGGCCAGGCCATGAAGGGGCTGATCGACAACGCATCATCGCAAGAACACCAGATTGCGCTGCTATGGCAGGCGATTGAAACCCTGTCGGCCTCAGCAGCCAGTCCGCGCAAGAGCTGTGTGCCCATCGATGCCGCGCGTGAAGAAACGTTTGAAGCCGACAAGCTTAATCAGCTGGTTGGCAAGTAACGAAGTGCTATTGATTTAGTAGCTGGTAACGCCCGTATTCAGGTCTTCACGGCCACTTTTTCCTGTCAAAGTCGGCCATTTCAGGCCTATTTCACAGCCTGCAGCGATGATGTCAGGTCAAAAACACTGCGACCCCAATTGCTGGGGATTTCAAAGCGGTAGATTTCACTGTCCATGACGTTTGAAGCGCTTGCTGTGGCTGTCGCGCTGCTTTGTGCGGGCTTGCCGCGCAGGCGGATGTAGTAGATGCCGGGTTTCAGGTCACCCAGAGATAGCTTGTTGCCCCCGCCAGTGACTTCTTTGGCGGTGATGGTGACCATGTCTTTCAAAGCTTCATCGCGCGCCACCAGCGCGGTGTAGCCACTACCCTCAAAGGGCTGACCATTGGCCTGCTGGCCTATCCAGCTGAGTACGGTTTGGCCCCCAGAGACGTTCATGCTGGAGTAGCTGACGCGCCACTGGCCGTCTTTGACGAGGATCAGCTTGACGGTGTTGAAGCCTTCCAGTCCGACCGCATCAATGCCCCGCACGCGGGCAAACCAGTTGCCGTTGGCCAGATCTGCCAGGTCGGCACTGCTGGATTCGACTTTCAGGTCGCGCACTATTTTGTCAAACTGCTCATCACTGGAAACCTGTACCCGGTAACTTGATGCACCCGCCAGAGTTGGCATGGGCCAGGCACCCAGGGGCTTGAGTACTTCGGCTGGCGTGTTCGTCAGGTCGGGCGCCGGCAGCAGGATCACGACCTTGATATCTTTCTCCGCAGGCTTGACCACCGCACCGGTGCCCATCGGCAAATCTGCTCCGCTTTGCTGTGCCGGGTTGTCGGCCCTGACCTTGCCTTCAATGACTTCAGTTCGGGCCGCTTTAGCGGGGTTGATGGCCGGATCGTCAAACGCGACACGAAATTCGGTCCCGCGCACACCCACCAGGGAGGTTGGTGTTTCGATCTGCAATGGTGTGGCGCGCTTGGTGTCTTTGGAGGCTAGCGCTTCCAGTGCGCCAGCGGACAGGCGCATCAGGCCAGAGAACCAGTTGCTTGAACCACTGGCGGATGAATCGCGCATGGCGTAGTCGCGGTTGGTGACCACCTGGGCCAGACTATTGGGCAGGATCTTGACCCGGCTACCATCACCCAGCTCGATGATGGCCGAGCTGTTGATGCCGGTTTTAAGCTGGCTGCCATCGGCAATCGCTGCACCCGGCTGAGTCGGGTTGCCGCCCAGCGTGACATCGCCATCTGCGCTGATGATTTTGCCTGTCGAAGGCTTTGACTTGAGATAACGCAAGGGAATGTTCAGCTTCTGGCCGGGGAAGATGAGGTCAGGGTCTTTCAGCTGGTTGTACCTTGCTACTTCAGCCCAGGCCTGAGGGCTGACCAGCATCTCGCGACTGAGCCTGATGAGTTTGTCAGACGGTTTGACGGTGTAGGGCAGACTTGGCTCTTCTGGGCGCGTCTGCGGTTGAGCCTGTGCCAGAGTGACTGATGCTATAAAAAGAGGAGCTGCCAGCACCCGTAAAAAAATGGTCGGAGCCATTTTCTTTTTATTTTTACTGACGGTATGGAACATGGCAAGGGCTCTTTCTAAGGCGCTGGCGTGCGCAATGCGGACTTGGGCCTGAAGGCTTTGCAGACCTGGCTGTCAGTTTCCAGATAAGGCCCACCTATCAGGTCAACGCAATAAGGCACTGCGGCAAATATGCCAGGCACGATTTGCTCACCACTCTCGCTTTTTAACCCTTCCAGCGTTTCAGCGATGGATTTCGGCTGGCCTGGGAGGTTGATGATGAGGCTTTTGTCACGAACCACGGCGCATTGGCGCGACAGTATGGCCGTTGGCACAAAGTGCAAACTGATCTGCCGCATCTGCTCGCCAAAGCCGGGCATCTCCTTGTGCGCCACAGCCAGGGTAGCCTCGGGCGTCACGTCGCGCAGTGCAGGGCCGGTGCCGCCTGTGGTCAGCACCAGCGAGCAGCCTGCATCCACCAGTGCGACCAGCGCTTGGCTGATGCCTGCCTGCTCGTCAGGGATCAGCCGCTCGTCAAACGTGATGGGGTTGAGCAGCGTGCGGGTAAGCCATTCTTTCAAGGCGGGCAGGCCCTTGTCAACATACACGCCGGTTGACGCGCGGTCGCTGACCGAGACGATGCCGAT
>JBBRQQ010000062.1:0-17031 GCA_038226155.1 Burkholderiales bacterium | reverse complement strand
TGGCAGGACCGGCACCTTGTATTCGTCGGTGAACAGCGCAACGGTGGTACCCCAGTCGCGGATCTTGGTCAGGCCGGACAAAAAGAAAACCTGCGCGATGTACAGCCGCGCAAGTAGCGCCGCCAGCGGCTGCAAGCTGTCGAGGGCTCGCGTGAGCATGGCCCAAAGACTCAAAAGCGCTACATTGCTTTTCATGAAGACTCCTCCGGTTTGTTGTTTAAAGTGTGCGCTCCAAAATGCGCGCCGACAACCAGACCCATGGTCACTGACTCTGCGAGCCAGATGCCAAAGTCAAACCCGGGCGATGCCACAAGCGCTTGTTGCAACGCGTCGTCTAGCGAGCACCTCGCCTGTAGCGCGGCAAGCAAAACGTGTTCTGCCGCGCTGATGCTGCGAAGGCGCGGCTTGAAGCCGTGTCGCCAAACCAGGGCGTGCTCGCCCACGGCAGATTGCAGCCGTTCTGCAGCCTGCTCCATCGTTGGCTCCCTGCCCAGATGTGCGTTGACGATACTGACGACGGGCCAGGGGCTTGCCAGCACGAAAACGCCAGCGGCCAGAGTGACGGTTGCTGCATTCGCTTCATCGCCGTCCGATAGCAGCGCGAGGGACGGCAGATCAGGCTGCACATCTGCCGCCGTGGCTGCGCGGTGCAAAGCCCATTCGACGCGGGCGACGTCAGCCAGAAAAGGCTCGTTTGCCAGTTGTGGCGCGGCTTCAATGAAAGCCGCAACACCCGCACCCCAGCAGGCGAGATCGCCGCGCTGCGGTGGCTGCTGTCGCCAGACGTGTCGGGCCAGCGGGGAAAAGCTCTCATCGCCGATGAGCTGTGCGAGCACAGGATAGGCCGCGCCAAGTACCCGTTCGGCAAGCGCCAGGCCGTTGGACTGGTAGGCCAGCAGGCCACGACGGGCCAGCGCTGAATAGCTACCTGCTTGCAGGCAAGGCCACAGCGCGGCTTCATCCGCATCGCCAAAAAGCGCAGCCAGCAATCCGTGTTGCTCTTGTGTCAAGTCTTGTGCCAGGCTATGACTATTGGGGTAGCTGCTCATGCCGTGGCTGCCTCTGAAGATGGCGCTACGGCTATTGAAGAAAGGGTGGACGCCTCGTCCAGCAACACCTGCAAAGCTGGAATATCGGTGTCCCATTCGATCAGCGCGGGCACAGGGCTCGCGGATCCAAAGAGTCGTTGCGCGTAACGGTAAATCTGCCAGACCTCGTCGCACACGCGGCTGCCGTGGTCGTCAATCACGATGTCGCCGCAGTCCACATGGCCGGCCACATGCAGTTCGCCAACAGTGGCGGCGGGAATGCGGTCCAGCCATTGCAGGCATGCCGTAACAGGATCAGCGCTGCTGCCACCAATACGCTCGTTGAGCGCATTGACATAAATATTGTTCACGTCCACCAGCAGGCCGCAACCGGTACGCTGAACCAGTTCGGAAAGAAACGTGGTCTCCTCGCGATCCGAACTTTTAAAGCTAATGTAGGCCGACAGATTTTCAACCAGCAGTGGGCGCTTGAGGCGGTCTTGCACGCGTTGGACGTTGGCGCACATCACATCGAGCGCAGCCTTGTTGAAGGCGACTGGCAACAGGTCTGATGCGTGTACCGGGTGCATGGCGCTTGATGCAATGCCGCGCGCAAAACAGGCGTGGTCTGAGACGCGAACGGGCTCAATGTTCGCGACCAGCCGGGCAAGCTGGTCAAGGTGCCAGCTGTCGATACCGCAGGCAGAACCCAAGCTCAAGCCGACCCCGTGCAGGCTGACGGGATAGTAGGCACGCGCCTGCTTGAGCGTAGCCAGTGCGGCGCCGCCTTCGCCAAAAAAATTCTCGGAATGAACCTCTATGAAGCCAAGGTCAGGCAATGACTCCAGCAACTCGCCGTAATGGGGGTGTCGCCAGCCTATCCCGCAAGAAATGCCGGATTTGGCTGCCCAAGGCTCGCTTTGGGGGGCTGTCGTGTTCATGATGAGTACCCTGTTGGCAACAGTATCTCAAGCCGCCGGGCGCTCAACATGAACTGATCTCCATGCAATCAGAAAGAAGCGGCTGAAATCAGCCCTTTTTTTCCATCATTTTGGATTTTTCCTTGGCAGCTTCTGCGGTCATGCCTTTCAAGCTGGCGCAGGTGCCCTTGGCAACATATTTCCATTCATTGACATCGGTACCGACTTTGGACTGACCGGCGCACGAGTGGCTACCGCTGAGGTTGGCGCAGTCATTCTGGCCGGCGACCGAGATACCGTAGCATTTTTCTTTTTCCTGGGCTGCGGCTGGCGCTGCTACCAGCATGGTGGACAGCAGGGAAGCTGCAGCAGCAGCGATCATGGCGCGTTGGTTCATTTGATATCTCCAGTTAAAAAATTAAGAAGTTAAATCATCACGGTTAAAAAACAACCAGTACAAAATGTTTGGAAACGTTTTTTGTGTGGTTGTGGTTTAGTCTGTAGCCCACGGGGTTTCTTACAGAGTTTTTTGGCGTTACCAAAAAATCATCTCTGGCGCAATCCCTTTTTTCAGGACCAGTCAAAGCAAATCAGCAATTTTGTCCCACGCCTCAGCCGGTATGCGGCCGACATAACGCTCGACCACTTTGCCATTTTTATCAATCAAAAAAGCCGTTGGCAACTGAGCGAGTTTGCCGATGTTGTCTTTGTAGCCGGTCTCACCCGTCCAGAGCTGGACAAAGCGCTGCTTGACAGGAACCGTGGTGGAAATAATACGCTCGTAATCCAGAAAATCCTGCACGCGCGCGTCGGTGTTGACGACGACCATCTCGAACGGCTTGCCGGCCCAGCCCGCGTAGTTGTTGCGCAGCTCGGGCATTTTGTCGCGGCATACCGCACAGTCAGTGGACCAAAACATGACCAGCACAACCTTGCCTTTCAACGATGCCAGGCGGAAGGGGTTGCCCTCCAGGGTTTTGCCTTCGATGCTGGGGCCGGTAGAGGCCGTTGAAGCTGTCAATGCTTGAGGAGATTTTTGAGTCGGTGTTTGTGCGGGCGTGCCGGTGGTTGCGAGTAAAAGTGCTGCGCAAAGCCATGCGCTAAAAAACCAGGGTCGCTCAAATGACGGCGTGGCGACAGGCGCGATCGGCGTAATGGACGTTATAGGCGGCTTGCGGTTCATGAAAGCTCCGGGTTTATGGCTGTCGGGCCATTCGCGACGCGCAAAAAATGGCGCTACAGATTGAGTCGGGCAGAAAGGCTTTTTCTTTCAATTTTGTATTTTTACATTTAATTCATGACTTTATCTGCGCCAGTTGCCCGGCAAGTACGCTACTGCTAGACTTCTGGTCATGAGCACTTTTGAAGAACAGCTGGTTGAACACCGCGTCTACCTCATCCGCTTTGCCCGCCTGCAACTGCGCAACGACGACTGGGCCGAAGATGCAGTGTCTGAAACGATTGTGGCGGCGCTGTCAAAACCGCAATCGTTTGGCAACCGATCACAACTGAAAACCTGGCTGGTCGGCATTTTGAAACACAAGGTGGTCGACATCATTCGAAGCAACGCGCGCACCGTTTCGCTGCCAGATATGGAGGGTGACAGCGAAGGCGACGAGCTGGATCGCCTGTCTTTCAAGGCAGATGGCCACTTCACCGAAACCCCCAACGACTGGGGAAACCCGGACCAAACGCTGCAGCAGGTGCAGTTCTTCAGAGTGCTCGATGCCTGTATGGAGCGCTTGCCCGTAGCGATGGGGCGGCTTTTTTTGATGCGCGAATGGCTGGAGCTGTCGTCAGAAGAAGTCTGTAAGGAACTGTCGCTGACACCGACCAACCTGTATGTCCAGTTGCACCGCGCCCGGCTTCGTTTGCAAGAATGCCTCAACGTCCAGTGGTTCGGTCAGCGCAGGGCATAGCGTCCGATGTTTATCCATTTTTCTCCGGTTTTTGAAGCGATGCCCTGAATGAGCTTGTTGATGCGTACCTGTAAAGAAGCGGCGGCTCTTCTGATTGCCAGAGAAGACCGGACACTCAATCTGTCGGACGCGGTGGCCCTCAAGTTGCATCTGCTGGCATGCAGGGCCTGCCCGAAATTCGAGAACCAGGTTCTGACCCTGCGCGCCGCGATGGGTCGGTGGCGAAACTATTCCGGCGAAGACGACGCAGAACCGCAAAAGCGCTGAAATCAGCGCTTTTGCGCCAAAACAAGGCCGACCAGGATAAATACTTGACAAGTAGTCATCTCACGAATAACGTAGAGTTGTGAATGTTCGCATTCGCACAGGTCAGGTGATCGGTCAGTTTCGCGCGCTACAGCGGTACGTATAAGATTTGTTGTGCTTTCGGGACCCCATCGCTTTTGTTGGTGCATCCGCATCTTGTGTTTTTGAGGAGTCCCTTAATGGGCAACAAACTATACGTCGGCAATCTGCCGTATTCCGTTCGCGACGAAGACTTGCAACAATCTTTTGGTCAGTTCGGCGCAGTCACCAGCGCTAAAGTCATGATGGAACGCGACACCGGTCGCTCCAAAGGCTTTGGCTTTGTGGAAATGGGCAACGATGCCGAAGCCCAGGCGGCAATCGCCGGCATGAACGGTCAGCCTTTGGGCGGCCGCAGTGTTGTAGTTAACGAAGCCCGTCCAATGGAGGCCCGCCCTCCTCGTACTGGTGGATTTGGTGGTGGTGGTGGCGGCTACGGTGGCGGCGGCGGCGGCGACCGTTCAGGTGGCGGTGGTTACGGCGGCGGCGGCGGTGGTCGCTCTGGCGGCGGCGGCGGTGACGGCGGTTTCCGCAGCCCGTACGGTGGCGGCGGTGCAGGCGGCGGACGCTCTGGCGGCGGCGGCGGTGGTCGCGGCGGCTACTAAGCCCTTAAACCCTCATATCCCCAGCCCCTCATCAGCTAAAAGGCTGATGGCAAGCTTTAAAAGGCTTCAAGACTCCGGTTTTGAAGCCTTTTTGCTTTTTCCCTCTTGCTTCAGGATTTACGCGGCTTGCGCGCCCGACCAGCCAGTGCTCTGTCGAAAACAACATTCGGCAGCAGCCGGAGCAGCTTGGCAACCACGCCCATCTGCCAGGGAATCACGCGATAGCTGCTGCCCGCTTCAATAGTCTCAAACGCTTTGTCTGCAAACGCATCCGGCGGCATCAGAAACGGCATCGAATAGCTGTTTTTCTGCGTCAGCGGCGTATCGATATAGCCTGGGCAAATGGTCACCACTTTTACCCCGCCCGCTTTCAGTTCGCCGCGCAAGCTTTCACAATAGGCAATCAGCGCGGCTTTGCTGGCGCAATAGGCGCCATGCCCCGGCAGTCCGCGAATGCCTGCGACGCTGCCAATGCCGACCAGCGTGCCCGAGCCGCGCTGCGTCATGGCTGCTACGAAAGGATGAAAGGTGGCCGCGACGCCGATGTTGTTGGTGGCAAACGTTTGCTGCATTACATCAAGGTCTTCGCGCATGGCGGTGTCCATGCCAATGCTGATGCCAGCATTGGCAATCACCACATCCGGCACACCCTGGCTGGCGATGCAGGCCTTGCCCGCCGCAACGATGCTGTCGCTGTCCGCCACATCGGCCCTATAAATTTGATAGCAGTCTGCACGCATTGACTGCGCATCAACCCATGATTGAAGCTCTGCCGTACGGCGTGCTGCGAGTGCCAGCCGATACCCGGCCTGATAAAACCGTAAGGCTAAAGCCTGACCGATGCCGCTGGAAGCGCCAGTGATGAAGACAAGTCTGGACATTCGGGCACCCAGGGTATTTAAAAAACTAGCGTTTCGCTGTCGGCGCCGATGCCGGACTACCCGCACCACTGGCAGCCGCTCTCGGATACAGGATACCCCTGACGCGTCCCTTCAGGTCGGCAATACCCGTCAGGTTGTTATAGGCAAAATTGTCACCCGTGAACTGATCCGCACCCCGTATCAACACCACCGGCAGGTGCGATTTGACCCGCTCTTCGTTGACATAGGAATGCAGGAACTCTCCCTGAAATTCCATACGCGGCAAGTCATTGCCGTCGGCATCTTTGGTGGCCTCCCGCACGACCCGCGCGTTGCCCATCAGTTGCACCTCCGAGCCGTCGCCGTTGGACAGGGCGCGTCGTCCGGTGGCTGTGACCAGCCGGCCTTCCTCGCTGATGCTGCGAATGCGGGGCTCGTCAATCTCCAGCGTATCGGTGTCGGGGTAGTGCCGCGCTTCAATGCCATAGACCTCGCTCTTGAGCAGGCCTGCTTCGTCAAAAGTTTTCATCGTGAACTTGCGCATGTAGTAATCCAATTCATGGCGCACGTCCTTGGTGCTCTCGGGTGTGCTGGCGCCAGGCGCATTGCGCACCAGCCAGTAGGTGCCCAGCACCAGCAGACCCATTAGCACGACTGGCAGATAAATGGAAATGTTGTCCCACAGCCGCAACGCCCGCGCCCACGGCCTGCCGAGAAGGCGAACAATCCTTTTCACGGACATGCCGGTGTTCATTCGCCAAAGGCCAGCAACAGGGTTGCGTATTGCCCGCTGGCCACCAGCAAAAGATCGCAAAACATGCGCGCTGCGCCGTGCCCACCGGCGGCCTCGGTCACGTAGTTTGCTGCGGCTTTAACTTCGGCGTGCGCATTGGCAGGCGCACAGCTAAACGCCGCACGCCGCATCACGGCGAGGTCGGGCCAGTCATCGCCCATGGCCGCCGCGTGCGCCCATTCAAACCCGAGTGCCGTCAATGTTCTTTCGGCGGCGGGCCGTTTGTCCTCGCACCCGAAATGCGTGTGTACGATGCCCAGCGCCTCAAGCCGATGCCGCAACGCGGGGCTGTCGCGGCCCGTAATCACCACCGGCGTGATGCCTGCTTTTTGCAGCAGCTTGAGGCCGTGGCCATCCAGCGTGTTGAAGCGCTTGAGCGTTTCGCCATGCTCGGACATGTACAGGCCCCCGTCTGTCATCACGCCATCGACATCAAAAAAAGCAACACGGATACCTTGTGCTTTTAGCAATAGTTCGGGCGCAAAGTTCAACGTCGGGGACATCGGCCGCAGCGCCGGGCCGCCCCAAGCAAGGCCAGCCCCCTCGGGGGGCAGCGAAGTACACGGAGTGACAAGCGTGGGGGCCATCTTGCTATATTACTTTTGCACGCATCAGGTCGTTGGTATTGAGAGCGCCACACAAAACGCCGTCATCATCGACGACCAGCACACTGGTAATGCTGTGCAGCTCCATCAGCTCAACCGCCTCTACCGCAAGCGCATCGGCCCTTAACGTGCGTGGCCCGACATGCATCACCTCGCCAGCCAGACTGCTGCGCAAGTCCACGCCTTTTTCAACCAGGCGGCGCAAGTCACCGTCGGTGAAAATGCCGAGTACCCGCCCCGCGCCATCCACCACAGCTGAGGCACCCAGGCCCTTGACACTCATCTCACGCATCAGGTCGGTAAAGCTGGTGCCTGCCAACACGCGCGGCACCTGTTCGCCGCTGCGCATGACATCGCTGACGTGTGTCAGCAGCTTGCGGCCCAAGGCACCACCAGGATGCGAGCGGGCAAAGTCTTCTTCCTTGAAACCGCGCGCATCGAGCAGGGCCACCGCCAGTGCGTCGCCCAGTGCCAGTTGCGCCGTGGTGCTGGCCGTAGGTGCCAGATTGAGCGGGCAGGCCTCTTGCGCCACACTGCTGTCGAGCGTGACATGTGCCTGCCGCGCCAGCGCCGATTGCAGGCCACCGGTGATGGCCACCAGCGGTACACCCTGACGGCTCAGAACCGGCAGTATGGCGGTCAGCTCGGCGCTCTCGCCGCTGTTTGAAATAGCCAGCACCACATCGACGGCCGTCACCATGCCCAGGTCGCCATGGCTGGCTTCTCCAGGGTGGACAAACATGGCCGGGGTACCGGTAGATGCCAGCGTGGCGGCGATCTTGCGGCCGATGTGGCCGCTCTTGCCCATGCCCATCACGACCACCCGGCCACGGCAGGCCAGCATGATCTGCACGGCGCGCGCAAATTCTGGCCCAACGCGGCTGGCAAGCCCCAGCACGGCTGCGGCTTCTATCTCAATGGTCTTGCGTGCAAGGGCTTGTGCCTGCTCTGCATTGAAATGGGAAACGTCAAAACTCATCCCTGCATTCTATAGAGGCACTGATACCATCGAAAGCATGAGCGCGCTTGAACTGACCCTGCTGTACCTGCTGGCCGCGGTGCTGGGTGTGGTGGCCTGCCGCTCGCTTAAATTGCCGCCCATGCTGGGCTACCTGGCCGTCGGTGTGGTGATTGGGCCGCACGCACTGGCGCTGTCGCAAAACGCCGAAGGGGTACGTCACCTGGGTGAATTTGGTGTGGTGTTTTTGATGTTTGTGATCGGGCTGGAATTCAATCTGCCCAAGCTTCGCTCGATGAGGCGTCATGTGTTTGGCCTGGGGTTGCTGCAAGTGGTGATGACGATTGTGCTGGCAACCGTGGGCTCATTGTTTCTGGCCGGCATGGCACCCACGCTGTGGAAGATGGGATGGCAAACCGCGCTGGCACTGTCTGGTGCGATGGCCATGAGCAGCACCGCCATCGTCGTCAAGCTGGTGTCTGAGCGGCTGGAGCTGGAGTCTGAACACGGCAAGCGCGTGATGGGTGTGTTGCTGTTTCAGGACCTGGCTGTGGTACCGCTGCTGGTGCTGATTCCCGCGCTTGGCTCACCCGCCGACCAGCTTTTTACCGCACTGGCCGTAGCGGCCCTGAAAGCCAGCCTGCTGGTCGGCCTGCTGCTCACAGGCGGGCAGCGCGTGATGCGCTGGTGGCTCACCATCGTGGCGCGCCGCAAGAGCGAAGAGCTGTTTGTGCTGAATCTGCTGCTGGTAACCCTGGCGCTGTCATGGCTGACTGAGCTGGCTGGTTTAAGCCTGGCGCTGGGTGCCTTTATCGCCGGTATGCTGATCTCGGAAACCGAGTTCAAGCACCAGGTGGAGACCGACATCAGGCCGTTTCACGATGTGTTGCTGGGCCTGTTTTTTATCAGCGTCGGCATGATGCTGGACTGGCACATTGTGCTGGAGAGCTGGCCGCTGGTGCTGGTGCTGGCAACGCTGCCGGTGCTGTTCAAGCTGGCGCTGGTCACTGGCCTGGCACGCGCGCTGGGAGCGACGACAGGCGTGTCGCTGCGCACCGGTCTGTACCTGGCACAGGCCGGCGAGTTTGGTTTTGTGCTCCTTACTCTGGCCAACGAGAGCGCGCTTGTGCCGCCCAAGCTGCTCAATCCGATTTTGGCGAGCATGGTGCTGTCAATGCTGGCAACGCCGTTCATCATCATGTACAGCAACCGCATCGTGATGCGGCTGGTGTCCAGCGAATGGCTGCAACAGTCGTTGCAGATGACCTCGATTGCGCGCAAGTCCATCAACACCAGCAAGCACGTCATCATCTGCGGCTATGGGCGTTGCGGCCAAAACCTGGGCCATATGCTCGAGGCCGAAGGCATTCCCTACATCGCGCTCGACCTGGACCCAGACCGCGTGCGTCAGGCCGCTGCGGCTGGCGACTCTGTGGTGTTTGGTGATGCCGTGCGGCTGCAGTCCCTGATAGCGGCGGGGCTGGCGCGCGCCAGCGCCGTAGTAGTGACTTACCTGGACACCGCCAGTGCCCTCAAGGTGCTGGCCAATGCGCGGGCCCATGCGGCCACGGTACCGGTGATTGTGCGCACCGTGGACGACCATGATCTTGAAAAACTACGGGCCGCTGGTGCGACCGAGGTCGTGCCCGAAGCGATTGAGGGCAGCCTGATGCTGGCCAGCCACGCCTTGGCGCTGGTTGGCGTACCCATGCGGCGGGTGATTCGCGTGGTGCAAGAGCAGCGCGACGCTCGCTACAACCTGCTGCGCGGCTACTTTCGCGGCGCCGACGACGACACGGTCAATGAGCTGGATGAAGAGCGCCTGTCAACCGTTACCCTGCCTCTTGGTATCAAGCCGGTTGGGCAATTGCTGGGCACACTGCTGCTGGCAACCGGCGGCGTGCGCGTGGTCAGCCTGCGCCGCATCAACGGTCGGGTGGCCAGCGTTGATGACGACACCATGCTGGAAGGTGGCGACACGCTGGTGCTGTCAGGCAAGCCCGAAGCACTGGCGATGGCAGAGAAAAGTCTTCTGCGCAGCAAGTGATGCAGCTGTGCGGCCACCAATGCCGCTGCTGGCGGTGCCGGTATCCATCTAACCCGGGTTCATGGATTACCGGTCGAGTCCGCAACGACAGCTGGAAATTTGCTATGGAATTAATAGCTTCTCACGCCCGTAGTGATTGGGCTACAGCCTGATATAGGCATCAAAAACGACTCAAAAACTGTTTTTTGACGCCGTTTGAGCTCAAACAGCTTGAATCACAAGCCGCAAACTTAGTTCAGGTCGCCATACTGGGTGTTGCTGAGGGCCGGCAGTGCAGTCGACTCAGACATTTCAGTATCTTCAAAACCCGTCAGCAATGTATACGAGTGCGGGCCGCTACGGGTTTTGCCGGTGGCATCCGTGGTGGTCGGGTTGCTTGCAGCGGCTGACGCAAGAGCCAGCTTGAAGGCGGCAACCTCGTCGTCCTGAATAGGCTCGTAGCGCCGGGCAGCAGGGGGTTTGGACGTGCTGATGGTCGCTGCCGCCGGGCTTGTTGGAGCAACCCGGCCAGCATCGATGTCTGACGGGTTTGGGTTTGCAACAGATGCCGCACCCCTGGTGTCTGATCGCCAGTACACCGCAGTCACCTCAATTTCAAAACGCGCTTTGGCTGTCAGACTGACCATGGTTTCGATATCTGCCAGTTTTTCTGGCTGCTGAACTAGCGCGGCTTGCACATCAATCATCACCAAAAACTGGTTGCCCGCCTGGTCCAGCGACAACACCTTGAACTTATAGCTCGATGCCAGCACGCCGCAGCGCGTCATGGCCTCACGAACAGCGGTGTACAACTGTTCGCGCCTGGCATGCCGCCTGGCCTTGCGCATGGCGCTGCGGTTGACAACCGGCTCAGAGCTGGGGCGCGATGCTGGTTGAGACACCAGCCTGTCTCGAACTTCCAGTGCGCGGGCCGGGCTATCGGGTTTTGTCCTGCCCAGTCGCAAGGCCGCCGGTTGAGCAGCTTTTTTCGAGAACCAATCGAGTATTGACATTTTTTAAGTTTCCCCTGTATCTACGCCCAACCGTTCTGGTTACCGCGTGGCGCGCACGGCAAAGTGATGGTGCGTGAAGGCAGCAGTGTATGGCAATAAGTTGCGGAAAAATCGACCTGTAAGTTTTCAGCAAGCCGATAGTGGCGCCAGCGGGTAAATGTTACTTGCCGATGCAAAACCGCGAAAAAATCTCGCCCAGCAAATCATCCGACGTGAACTGGCCGGTGATCTCGCTCAAATACAGTTGCGCCTGGCGCAGGTCTTCGGCCAGCAAGTCGAGCGCGGGCTGCGTAGCGCCAAGCTGGGCGCTGGCCCGTGCCAATTGGCTGTAAACATGCTGCAAGGCCTGCACATGCCGCTCCCGAGCCATGTAAACACCTTCAGGGGCTGATTGCCAGCCCACCACTTGCAGCAGCCGCTGCCGCAGATCTTGCAGTCCGGCACCGGTTTTGGCAGACATCGCAATGCCGTCTGTCACCCTTGCCAGTGCTGGCGCATCCGCCATGTCGGACTTGTTCCAGACATGAATCACGGGGGTTTTTGGGGATAGTTTTTGCGCCAGAAGGCCCGAAATGCGCACGTCACCAGCTATGTAATTAATAGCATTCTGACGTGACAGGTCATGCAGAAACAAAACCGCATCGGCACTTTGTATTTCAGCCCAGGCGCGTTGGATACCGATTTTTTCGACCTCATCAATGTCTGGCAACCCATCGCCCGCTTCACTTGTATCACCTGCATCACCTGCATCACCTGTATCACCTGTATCACGTAAACCGGCGGTGTCCACCACATGCAGCGGCACGCCGTCGAGCTGAATCAGCTGGACAACCTTGTCGCGCGTGGTGCCCGCAATCGGGGTGACGATGGCCAGCTCGGCACCCGCCAGCGCATTGAGCAAAGAGCTTTTACCGGCGTTGGGCTGCCCGGCGATCACGACCTTGATGCCTTCGCGCAATATCGCGCCCTGGCCAGAGCGTTGCATTACGGTTGCCAGCGTTTGCTGCAGGCGATCCAGCTGACCCTGAGCATCAGCCTTTTGCAGAAAGTCGATGTCTTCTTCGGGGAAGTCCAACGTGGCCTCCACCAGCATACGCAGGTGAATCATTTTTTCAAGCAGCGCATTGACGGCTTGCGAGAACTCGCCAGACATCGAGCGTGCTGCCGAGCGCGCCGCCGTCTCGGTACTGGCATCAATCAGGTCGGCAATCGCTTCGGCCTGCGCCAGATCAATCTTGTCGTTCAGAAAAGCACGCTCGGTGAACTCTCCCGGCTGCGCCACGCGCAAGCCGATGTGCTGCCCGGCCTCAAGGCAGCGCGCCAGCAGCAGTTGCAGTACCACGGGGCCACCATGCGCTTGCAGCTCCAGCACGTCCTCACCGGTGAACGAATGCGGCGCAGGAAAATAAATCGCCAGGCCCTGGTCGATGATGCCACCATGCGCGTCGCGAAAAGGCAGGTAAGTTGCATGGCGGGGCAGCAAGCGCTTACCGCACAGCGCCATCACTACCGCCGCGATGTCTTTGCCAGACACCCGCACGATGCCAACTGCACCGCGACCAGGTGCGGTGGCAATTGCAGCAATAGGGATGGAGTGGTGGAGGGGCACGGCTTATCGTACCGCGCCCTGCCGTCCGCTCCACCTTAGGGCGTACCGTGCGCCATCAGCACGCTGGCGGGTGCCAGCGCGTAGACCAGCATCCGCCGGTCGTGCGCAGGCTGGTAGGTCTCTCCTGACTCCAGAATCAGGTCTTTGCAGTCGCCGTCATGGGTGATCCAGAGGCTGCCGGCCAAGCACTGAAGGCACAGCCCGCGCGGATGCGCGGCCACCAGAGTTTCGCCTTGGTGGAGATTGCAGGGGCTGGCCGCCGCCGGATCGGCAACGGGCCGGTCTGTAACACGCCGACGGCCAGCGAGCAGGCGCTGGAGGTGGCTTGCCAGTTGCTCAATGGCCATGCCGATGGGGGATGGGTGGGCTGTGTGCATCGTGGGCTCCAAAAGTGATGTCTGATGGAACCCAGTATGCAAATGGGCCGCTGTCGGCACCAGTGTGCCTATTACGGTGCTGGCCTCTGGCGACTACGGTAGCGCTACCGTAGAGGTCAGCATGTGGTGGGTGGTGGCCACATAGACCGCCTCGGAACGCGTGGTGCAATGCAGCCGGGTGAGGGCACCCGCCACGTGCATCTCTACCGTGCGGGGGCTGAGCGCCAACTCTTTGGCAATCTGCTTGTCGGTCTTGCCCTGGCTCACCATGCGCAACACCTCGGTTTGGCGCCGTGTCAGGGCGGGCGGAGCAGCCGCTGCACTCTCTTCGCCCAGAAAGCTGCGCAGCTCCTGGGCAATGGTCGGCCAGCAGGCTTCTTCGGCGAACGGCACGTGGTTGTCGCTCTCTACCGGTACAAAGCGGGCACCGGGGATCAGCGAGGCCAGCCTGCGCCCCTGGTCAAACAGAATCAGCTGGTCGCCACGCGCATGGAAGACCAGCGTCGGGCACTGCACCGCCTTAGCCGCGTCCTTGACATTGATGTTGAACATGGCCCGCAGGCACTGGATGGCCATGTCCGGTGTGGCGGTGAGCCGCTGGTATTCGTCAAAACTGGATTGCTGCTCGGTCGTCGCATGGGGCATGAATTTGGAGACAAACACCTGCCGGAAGGCCTGCCCGCCGCGGCCCCACCCTAGGCCGGCCACGCCGAGCAGCGTCTCCGCTTCTTCCTTGATTTTGGAATCCGGGTTGCCGGTGGTGAAGTACGAGGTGGCATAAGCACCAAACAAAATGAGCCGGCTTACGCGCTCGGGGTGCTTGGCGGCATATGCCACCGCCACAGCACCGCCACAAGAGATGCCCAGCAGCGGAAACCGGTCGATCTTGAGCGCATCGACCACCGCCTCAAGATCCTCCACCCAGGCATCGAGCGAGATATTTTTGGCGCGCCGGTCTGACAGTCCGCAACCCCGCGTGTCATAGGTCACAAAGGTGTGCTTGCGGCTGAGCTCGTCTATCCACTGGCGCGTGTGGGCGCTTTCCGGATCGCGTTCAATGTGCGTCAACCAGGTCGCCGCCTTGATGAGGTGCGGGCCGACCCCATTGAGCGCAAGAGCAAGTTGAACGCCGTCAGCGCTGCTGCAAAACCGGATGTCTTGGAAGTTTGCCACGGTGTCTCCTGTGGCTGCCGAGTTTAGCCGCCTGGGCACGGCATCGCAACAGGCACCTAAAGCCATGCACATAAAAGTCCCGGTGCATAGCGTGGCCGGGGCGTGATGTCTGACCGGGGTCCGTGCGTTACTTGAACTTCGGCAAGTTGAATTGCGGCGGCACGCCCATCCGGGTATTGATAACCCACTGCTGGGCAATCGACAGGATGTTGTTGGTGATCCAGTACAGCACCAGGCCAGCCGGGAAAAAGAAAAACATCACACTGAAAACCAGTGGCATGAACCACATAAGCTTGGCCTGCATCGGATCCGGCGGTGCCGGGTTCAATGCGGTTTGCAGCATGGTGGTAAGCGTCATCACGACAGGCAAAATGAAGAAGGGGTCGGGTGCCGACAAATCTTTGATCCACAAAATCCATGGCGCGCCGCGCATTTCAACGCTCGACAGCAACACCCAGTACAACGCGATGAACACCGGGATCTGCACAACGATAGGAAAACAGCCACCCATGGGGTTGACTTTTTCTTCCTTGTAAATCTTCATCATTTGCGTCTGCATTTCCTGCGGCTTGTCTTTGAGCCGTTCACGCATTTCCACAATCTTGGGGTTGATGGCTTTCATCTTGGCCATGCTGGCGTAGGCCTTGGCGTTGAGCCAGTAGAAGGCGATTTTCAGCAGCAGCACCAGCGCGACAATCGACCAGCCCCAGTTTTGAATAAAGCTGTGCAGCTTGTCCAAAAGCCAGTAAAGCGGCTTGGCCAGAATGGTCAGCCAGCCGTAGTCCTTGACCAGTTCAAGGCCGGGCGCGAGACTTTCCAGCACTTTTTCTTCCTGCGGGCCGACAAAGAGTTTCGAGTCTATGGATTTGCTGGTACCGGGCGCAATAGGGTCCAAAGAAGTAATCATGCCAACGGCGTACAGGTTGGTGTCCACCTTGCGCTCGAACAAGTCGCGCTTGATGCCATCGCCCAAAAGCCAGGCCGAGGCGAAGTAGTGCTGCACCATCGCCACGTAGCCGTTGCTGGCTGACTTTTCAACATCAACACTGCCTTTTTCAATATTTTTGAATTCGACTTTTTGGTATTTTTTGGCTTCGGTATAAACCGCCGGGCCGGTGAAGGTTGAATAGAAAGATGACTCGCCCAGCGGCGGATTGCCGTCACGCACCAGTTGCAGGTAGAGCTGTGGCGACACCGTTGTGGTGCCGGTATTTATGATCTCGTGGCGCACGGCGATGTCGTAAGCCCCGCGCTTTAGCGTGTAGGTTTTGACCAGCTTCACGCCGCCAACGTCGGCCGACTCAAACTTGATGGCCAGCTCGTTCACGCCGTCTTTCAGGCTGCGCTCGCCGGGCACTGCCGTCATCAGCGTTTTGTGTGTCGGCAAGCTCAAGCCGCTCGCAATAAGGCCTGTTTGCGCAACATACACGCGGCCCGTGCTTTCATCCAGCAAGACGAAGCCCTTGTCTTTGTCGGCCATGTCCTTGAACTTGTTGAACGACGAACGCACCAGCGTGCCGCCCTCGGTGTCAAAGGTCAAGGCAAACACATCGGTGGTGACGACCAGGCGTTCTTTGGTGGCTTGCTGTGTTACTGCTGGCGCGCCGATTGGTACAGCAACGACAGACGCAGTGTTAGCCCCGGCAGGGGTCGGAACCGATGCCATTGACGGGCCACCCACAGGCACCGAAGCGGCCGATGCACTTGGTGCGCTTGTTGCCGTTGTCCCCGTTGCGGGGGCCTTTGCAGTGCTTGACACGCTGTTGGCGCTGGGGAAGAAAGTCGGTTTCTGGCCATTGAAAACCTGCCATTGATCCCACAGCAGAACCATGGAAAAACCAAAAATCACCCACAAAATGGTGCGGCGGATGTCGTTCATGACGGCTTCTTTGTAGAGGGGATTGAAGTCACGGGTGTGACCAGACGGGTGAAAAGGAAATGGTGGCGTTCAGCCTCCGCTTTGCGTGGCGGCACGGGGTCGTGTCCGCCATCGCACCAGGGCTGGCAGCGCACCAGGCGGTGCAGTGTGAGATAAGCGCCTCGCACAGCACCGTATTGCTGCAATGCCTGCAACGAATAGGCAGAGCAGGTTGGCTCAAAACGGCAACCCGAGCCCAACCAGGGACTGAGCAGCAAGCGGTAAGCCTTGACCAGAACAATCAAGAGCGTTTGGGGCAGGCGGAAAACCGCGAACAAGAAGTTTTTCATGCGCTTGGCAAAAGGGACGCGGGACATCATGGCTGCGCATCAGTTGGGGCTGCGCCAGCCTGCATCAAGGCCACCACCTCGGCGCGTACGGCTTCTTTCAAGTAAACCGATGTGGCACTGGTAAATTCCTTGCGCGAAAAATCCCGGCGCAAGCGCACCAGAAAGGCGGCCTGTGGCTGGTTTGAATAGTGCGGTAGAAATTCAGCGCTCACGGTGTAAATTTGCCTTTTGATGGCGTTGCGCGTAACGGCCCGTTTGGCCCAGCGTTTGGGCACCATGGCACCGATCCACACATCCGGAACGGGGAACAGGGCAGGTGCGGAGGGTGCAACGGCATCAAGCCGGTTGCGGTGCAGGGCAAAGTGCTCGGTTTTGGCGATTATGTTGCCCGCTAGAACCGCCTGAAACTGCGGCCGGGTTTGAAGCCGCTGCACAAGACCCGTCTGAAATTTTCAGGGAAGCAGGCTTGTTTAGACGGCCAGGCGCTTGCGGCCTTTGGCGCGGCGTGCAGCGATGACTGCGCGTCCGCCACGGGTTTTCATGCGGGTCAGAAAACCGTGCGTACGTGCGCGCTTGACTTTGGAAGGTTGGT
>JBBRQQ010000061.1:0-17486 GCA_038226155.1 Burkholderiales bacterium | reverse complement strand
CTCGACGGGCACCTTGAACGCCAGCACCGGAGCCGCCGCAGGCACCGGGGCAGGCGGTGCGGTCAGCGCTACCAGCGTGAGCGTAGCCAACACGGCAGCCGCGGCAACGCTGGCCACCGGAGCCATCACGACCACAGGCGGTATTAAAGGTAATGGCGGTAACGTAAGCATCACTTCAAGCGCTGCACTGTCAGCTGCCAACCTCAACGTGAGCAACGGTGCTGGCGGTAGCCTGCGTGGCAATGTGACGCTGCTGTCCGGCGGCGCGATCACGCAAGCCGGTGCCCTTGTTGCCAATGTTTTGACGGCAACCACGGCGAACAACGCGGGAGCCGCCATCACCCTGACCAACACAGCCAACGACGTGAACACGGTTAACCTGCAGGCGCGTAATGGTACGGTTGCCGCTCTTGGTGCAGCCAATGTCAACAGTGCCATTCAATACACGGGTGCTAACGGGTATGTTGTTTCCGGTATCAATAACGGCACTGGAACCGGCGGAGTTGTTACGCTCAATGCGGGCGGCCCGGTCACGCAAACTGGCGCGGTTGTCGCCAGCGGACTCGAATTGCTCGGCACGGCGGCAAGCTACACACTGACCAATGCCGGTAACGCAGTGACCACCCTGGCCGCCAATAGCGGAGCCATCACTTATAGCCAGACTGGCGCGCTGGTTGTCGGTACGATCAACACGGTCGGCGTCACATCGACTGGTGCTGTCAACATTGAAACCACCGGAGCAGCTTCTAACCTCACGCTCAATCAGGCGGTGGCTTCGTCGGCTACTGGTAACGCAGTCGTTCTTAAAGCGGGATCATCAAACGCAGCGGGAGTAGCTACCGGCGGACAATTTGTCAATGCCGCAGGCGCTGGCGGTATTTCTGCCACCAATGGTCGATACCTGGTTTATTCGGGTGACCCGGGCACCACCACCGAAGGTGTTATTGGCTACAGCAAGCGCTACAACGCGAACGCAAGCTTCGTACCTGCTGGTGCGGCCAGCACGTTTGTGTACCGCATCGCGCCGACCGTTACCGTCACAACGGATACAGGAGGCAAGGTGTACGACGCTACCCTGCCAACGCTGACGTTTAGCACCACGGGCCTGATTGACGGCGACACAGCCGCAACGGCGTTAAGCGGTTCGCTAGTGCGCGCTGGTGGTAAAAACGTGCTGGGTGGAGACGCTGTCGCGATTGGCACGCTTGCAGACCAGATGGGTTATGGCGTAACTTATGTTGGGGCAAACTACACGATCACGCCCGCCACTATCGCCAACGTCACCGGCATTACCGCCAGCAACAAGGAGCAGGACGGCACCACCAGCGCCAAACTTGCAACGGGCGGCGCGGCGTTTACCGGGCTATTCGGCGGCGATGTGCTGACGGTTGGCGGTGCATCGGGCAATTTTGACAGTGCAGCAGTGGGCAGTGGCAAGTTGGTCAGTATCAATGGCATCACACTGTCTGGTGCTGATGCAGCCAATTACATGCTGGCCAATACGACTGCCGCCACCACTGCAAACATCACAGCAGCGCCTGCCAATACGACAGCCTTGACGGGAGAGCCACGCCTTGCCAACGCCATTGCCATTCCTGAAATTCAGGAGCGGCAAGAGCGAGAGAAAGAGTATCTGCGTCGTTCGGGCGTACAGGATGCGGAACAACAGCTACGGTCAGATGCGCCGGCCTTTAAGGTGGTGGGGTTTCCCAATGCGCGCTACACACCAAAGCCTGCGCTGGCTGAGTGCGCGGCGGATGCGAAAACAACGGGTTGCCCGTAACTTTTTCAGGTGGCCCAAACGCTTTTTGGTATGGGCTATAGGGCTACACAGTAAAAGGCATCGAAGAAGTCTTCACGCGCAGAGGTACCCGCGTCTGGTTGTAGGGCAGAGCGGCCTGCCCCAAAATACTGGCCACTAAAGTTTGCGCTTGCCTGCCAATCGGTTCGATGTACCGACTGACCTGGCCGTTGATGGCGATGCAGTCGCCCAGCGCGTAAATCCCGGCGACGCTGGTGGCCAGCGTATCGGCTTGCACGTCAATACCGTTGTGCCACGCCAGGCCTGCGCTGTCTGCCAGTCGGCTTGGCGTTTGCAGACCCACAGCTACAACGATGTGATCGGCCATAAACGTTTGCCCGCATTCAGTGGTTATTGTTTTAATCGAATCGGCATCCGCAGTACCCTGCACCTTTGCCACATGGCTGACCTGCACACCGCCCACAAAGTGGATCGGCAGACTCTTCCACGCATCCAGCAATTGCGCCGACTGTGCCGCATCAAGACAAGCGGCCAATGGCCTGCTGGCAACGTCCAGCAGCGTGACGTGGTGACCGGCAAGAGCGAGGTCGTTGGCCAGCTCGGAGCCAATCAGGCCTGCGCCGACGACTGCAACGCGCTGGGGAGTGTTGCCTAGCGCCTTGCGGAATTTCGCATAAGCCTGCAAGTGGTTGATGCGCCAGCACAGCGATGGCGGAAACTGCGGCAGTGCGCGCGCCTGCGCACCATGCGCCATCACCAGACTGCTGTAGCGCAGCGTGCCCCGGCTGGTGCGCAACTGGCGGCTTGCGGGCAATACCCGCACGGCTTGGGTGTGCGCCAGCAGCTTTACATTCAGCCTGCTGGCAGCTAGCGCTCCCTGCTCGCGTGGCAATTTTTCAAGCGCAATGCCGCGCGCCATGGCTACTGACAGCAAGGGCTTGTCGTACACGTCACCGTTGCAGGTCGTGACAAGGGTAATCGGCATGTCGGCATCACGCTCACGCAGGGTTTGAGCCATTTGCCAGCCTGCACGACCAGCACCCACGATGACGGTGCCTGGGTTGTGTCGCAAGGCCGCGCGCGGGTTACCGGTTGACGCAGAGCGCTTCGCCCGCCGCACAGGCTCCTCCATTAAATAAGGTTCAAAGTCGGCCTTGGTCACGCCGCACAGTGGGCAGGCCCAATCGTCCGGAATATCTGCAAAGCGCGTCCCCGGTGCCAGGCCACTGTCTTCATCGCCTTTGGCTTCGTCGTACAACAAACCACAGGCGCGGCAGATAAAAATCCCCCAAGGTAGCACCCCCACGCTTGTCGCTCCGCGTACTTCGCTGCCCCCCGAGGGGGCTGAGCTTGCTCGGGGCGGCCCAGCGCTGCGCTCGCTGCTGACTGCAACTTTCGCACTCACGCAGGCTGCTCCTCGGCACTGAGCCGTGCGATTTCTTTGCGCAGGTGCTTGATGGCGGGGGTGACGATGGCCACAAAATGCGATTCGCGCACCCGGCGCTGTACTTCTGATGTCATCAAATAGCCGCGTGCGCCCTGGTGCAGCAGGGCTGACTGTGCAGCGCGCAGCGCCAACTCAGATGCGTGCGCCCGTGCATCCAGCACATCAATCAAAAACTCCTTGTCGCTAGCAAAAGGCGTCTTGGCCAGCAGCATGATGCGCGCAGTCAAGTCATCGAGTTCACTTTGCAGGTCGTCAGGCCGGTCGTCGAGAAATTCATTCACATGGCCCAGCGTACGTTCGACCTTCCACATCGAGTCAATCGCGCCCTGCGCCACACCAAGGCCCATGCCGGTTTGAAGCAAAATAAATGCAGCGCGTATGCGGCCAATAAAAGGGCGCACCGGGTCGGCAATCAACTGATCTGCCCCAACAAAATATTCAGTCAGGCGCACGGCCCAGGTGTTGGTGCCTTCCATAGCAGAAAACGAAGGGCAGTTGCGCAGCTCGACGCCTTCTGCGCCGCATTGCACGAGGAACATGACTTCAGTTTTGGCAGTGCTGCCCGCGCTGTCTGGTTCGGACACAACATCTGCCACCGCACCAAAATAATGATCCGGCCCCAGGTTGCTGACCCACGGCAGTGTGCCGTTAACACGCCAGCCGCCTTCAACCTTGCGCGCATGGAGCAAAAACGTTTCAATGCCTGCAAAGGTTTTCATCGGGTTCGACATACCCGTGGCACCCAGCGTTTGGCCGCTGTTGTGCCTAAGCAGGCGCTCACCCACCAAAGCCGGGTTGCCTGACTGCTCCATGTACACGCCGCAAACATCGTGGCACCAAACCATAAAGCCCGTAGCGCCGCACACGCGTGAAACTTCAGTCATCGCGCGAATAGCTAGAGCGTAGTCTGCGGACCGCTGCCCTTCAGCTATGTGCGCCTTAAGCGCCCCCACTTCGCCAAGTCTTTGCAAAACTGATTTGGGGTAAATGCCACGCCTGTCGATGTCGTCGGCCAATTCGGCTAACGGGCCAATGGCCAACTCGCGCACGGCTTTGATCAAGTCAACATCATGCGTCAGCTCGGCGGATGGGCGTTCAAGCACTTCCATGTAACTCTCCAAATTTAAAGTACGGAGGCATCTTTTCAAGCGGGGGCCGCGGGACTGGCTTTGCCAGACCGCAGGCGCAGCGGCCCCCTCGGGGGGCAGGGCGCTACACGGAGTGAGCAACCGTGGGGGCTAGGCTTATTTCAAACGCAATCGGGTTGCGCATGCTGTTGGCGACAGGCGAGTAAAAGTTGGCTTGCTGCACGATCTCGTCCAGCACTTCGCGCGTTGCATCGCCGTCGACCAATACCTTGACGCGAATCGCCTGAAAGCCCATCTCAGGCGCTGTCTTCAAGGCACCGCCCGCACCCCAGGCGGCCGGATTGCCGATGTCGCCTTCCATAAAAATCTCCAGCTTGGTCAGCTTGACTTGCTTGTAGGTTGCCACCGCTGTGATGCCCACGGCCAGGCAACCGCCGAGCCCTGACAGTACCACCTCGCCCGGTGCAGGCGCGGTGTTTTCGCCGAACAAGTGCAGCGGCTCATCGACCACCACGGGCTGGTGGTCGCCCACGTAACTGAGTGAGCGGTACATGCCCTGCATCACGGTGTGAACCTTGTTGGTTCCGCGTGATGCCGGGTTGCCTTTGCCCTTTTCAGCAAAGGCGGCAAGGCCTGTTACATCAATCGGTTTGAGGTAGGCCTTGACAGTTTTCACGGCGCTTGATTCGGCTACTGCGGTGGTCATGTTGTCTCTTTCTTTGGTGTGGAGCAAGGGAGGATTAACTGCAGCGTAATTTAGGCGGCCATCGCGAGCGAAGGTGCCTTGGCTTTGATGATGGGTGCAGCGGTTTCAATCGGCAGTGAATCATCACGCGACCATTCGTTCCATGAACCGAAGTACATGCGCACGTCTGAAAAGCCAGCCTGCTTGAGAGCCAGAAATGTATTCGATGCCCGCGCACCCTTGAAGCAATACAGGTAAACCGTATCGTCGGTACCAATGCCAGCGGTGGCGCATTCGGCCTGTACTTCAAGCGGTGACTTGAACACCGGGCCTGCGGCTGAGGGCTTCATAAAGCGATACCACTCAATCCATTTAGCACCGGGCAGGCGGCCCTTGCGTGGCGCATAGTCTTTGCCGTAGGGCGATGAGCTTTCGCCGGTCCATTCATCAATGTCGCGCACGTCGAGCAGCTTGATGCCGGTGTTCAGTGCCGCGACCACATCGTCTTTGGTCAGCATCACATCTGCGCCCGTCAGGTCTGTCGGGAAGGCCTTGGCAACGGGGGTGGGTTTGTCGGTGCTGACGGTCATGCCCAGCGCCTTCCAGGCAGAAAAACCGCCGTTAAGCACTTTGATTTTTGGGTAGCCAAGCCAGGTCAGCAGGTAGTAACCGCGGCATGACTGGCCGTAGCCGCTGTTGAGAGCGTCTTCATAAAACACGGCGGTCTCTTTGCCCGACAGGCCAATCGCGCCAAAGTGTTCTGCAAAGGTGGACTTCAGTGCGATCAAGCCTTCTGCGGTCGACGTGGCCAGAAAGGTAAAGATTTCGCGCAGGTTAACTGCGCCGGGCAGGTGGCCTGCGGCGTAGGTGTCGGCATCGCGGGTGTCGATGACGACGACAGGCTCGGAGCCCATCATGGCGAAGAGTTGTTCAGGGGAAATCAGTACGTCATCAAGCATGGCAATCTCCAGGTAAGGTCACGGCACATGCCGTCCTGATTTGTATTGCAACCGCCGTGCCAGGCTAAAAAAGCCTGAAAAACACCCCTAAAAAGACCTCAAACCCAATAAAAACGGGCGTGACCAGCTACTGATTTAATAGCAACTACAAATCAGCCACCTAACAAATTGTCTACAAATTGGCGACATTTTGTCAGCCCAGCTTGTCGAGCTTTCTTAGGCGGTAGGCAAATTGCCGCGCCGTCAACCCCAGCGCCTGTGCCGCCCGTGACTGGTTGCCGCCGTGTGCGGCCAGTGCTTGCTGGAGCTGGGCTAAAGGGTGCGAGTGTGCGGCGCGGTAGTCACGCACCAGGGGGGCCAATGCAGGTTTGGCCAGTTCAACAGTTGCGCGGCTGGCCTTCCCCGGCGCGGTGACTGGGGCATCGCCATGATCTTGCGCGGGTAAAAACCGCTGCAATTCCTGGCTTGACACCATGGTGCTGTCGGTCAGCAGCACCAGTCTTTCAATCACATTGCCCAGTTCGCGAATGTTGCCCGGCCACGGGTGCTGCTCCAGCAGGGTAAGGGCCTCAAGCGACAAACTCACGTTGCGCTGGTTGTCCTGGTTGATGCGGCTTAAAAAATGAATCGCCAGTGCCCGAATGTCCTGCGGTCGCTCACGCAGCGAGGGCAGGCGAATCGGAATCACATTGAGCCGGTAAAACAAATCGCGCCTGAACGTGCCGCGCTGTACTTCTTGCGCCAGGTCGCGGTTGGTGGCAGCCACCACGCGCACCGTGACCTTGACTTCGCGCTTGGCCCCCAGCCGGACGATGGTGCCCTCTTGCAGCGTGCGCAGCAGCTTGGTCTGCATGCCCAGCGGCATCTCGCCAATTTCATCGAGAAAGATGGTCCCCTTGTCTGCCTGCTCAAACCAGCCTGCGCGTGCGGTTTGCGCGCCCGTAAACGCGCCGCGCTCGTAGCCAAACAGTTCAGACTCAAACAGCGAGTCCGGAATAGCCGCGCAGTTGACCTTGATGAAGGGCTGCGCGCTGCGCTGGCTGGACAAGTGCACGGCTCGTGCAAACAACTCCTTGCCGGTGCCCGACTCACCCAGCAGCAGCACGCTGGCTGTGGCTTCAGCCACCCGCTCCAGCTCGCTCAAGGCTTGCAGCAGCGCCGGCGATGTGCCAATGATGCCGTAGCGCGCGGCAGAGGTTTCCAGTGCGCGCGTCAGCAACTGGTTTTTGGCTTGCAGAGCGCGGGTTTTGTCAAATACCAGCGCCTGCAATTGCAGCAATTGGCCTGCCAGCGTCGCCAGTATTTTGAGCACGGCCACATCGTCAGCCAGCTGCCGGTCACGGCTGCGTATGCGGTGGCAGGCCAGCACGCCAATCACCTCACGGTTGACTTCAATTGGCAGCGCAATAAACGCCACCACATCCTGCGGCAGTTGCGCCCGCGCGACCGAGCGTGCCAAAAACTGTGGCTCGGCATCAATGTCCTGCACGATGATGGGCTGCGCTGTGGCCAGCACGCGGCCGGTGATACCTTCTCCCGGGCCATAGCGGCCCAGCGCCATTTCGGCTTTGGTCAAGCCGTAGGCATAGCGAATGCGGGAGACTGGCCCGACAGCGCGGGCCGATTGGCTTGTCCGGCTTGCCCGCGTTTCGGGTTTGCGGTCAGCCAGCCCTTGCAGGGCAATGTCGCCCACAAAGTCGGCCAGCACGATGCGGCCCCGGTTCAGGCCCAGCAGCTCGCTCATCAGGTGCAGCATTTCGCGCAAAACGATTTCAGGGGCCAGGCTTTTACCAACCAGCCGCATCACCTCGCTCATCAGCAGCAACTCCTGGGCGCGCCAATGAGATGCGGGGGCTGAAGTGGGGGCCGAGTTCGGCAGGCCAGGGCTTGAAGAGGCAGAATTAGGCACGACTTACAGCAAGCAATAACCTAGCCAGTTGCTTGTCGTCACCCATCCAGAAAGACCCTATGCCCCTCCCGCCCTCACAGAGTCCCATCATCAGCATCAAGCCGCTAGCCCATCGCTGGGAGACGATAGATCCCTTCCTGTTCTGCGTTTACCACGACGACATGTACCCCGAGTCAGACGGCGAGATGGGCGTCAAACCCGCGCAACTGGCAGGCCGCGACATCGGCCAGGACTTCAGCCGAAAGGACGGCTGGAGCATGTACCACGGCAACCCCGTGCCCGGCTTTCCTGGTCACCCGCATCGCGGGTTTGAAACTGTCACCATAGTCCGCAAGGGCCTGATCGACCATTCCGACTCACTCGGCGCAACCGCCCGCTTTGGCGGCGGCGACGTGCAGTGGCTGACCGCCGGCAAGGGCATCGTCCATTCTGAAATGTTCCCCCTGCTGGCAGCTGACAAAGCCAATCCGATGGAGCTGTTCCAGATCTGGCTCAACCTGCCCGCCGCATCGAAGATGGCCCCGCCACACTTCACCATGTTCTGGCATGAAGCGATTCCGCACAGCATCAGCAAGGATGCCCACGGCAACGAAACCGAAGTCGTCGTGATTGCGGGCAGCTTTCAGGCCGATGCAAGCGTGCCCGCTACCAAACCACTCGCGCCACCACCCGACTCATGGGCTGCGCGCGAGCAGGCTGACGTGGCGATCTGGACGATTCGCATGGCACCCGGTGCAGTTTGGGTTTTGCCTGCCGCAACAGGCAACGGCACGCGCCGCGGCCTCTATTTTTTCAAAGGCCAGTCAGTCAGCGTTGCGGGTCAGCACATCACCAGCCATTGCGGCATGGAACTGCAAGCCGATGCCGTGGTTGAACTCGTCAACACCGACGACACCGTGGCCGAGTTTTTGGTACTGCAAGGCAAACCCATAGCCGAGCCGGTGGTGCAGTACGGCCCGTTCGTGATGAACAGCCAGGCCGAAATAGCACAGACCATGCAGGAGTACCAGCGCACCCAGTTCGGCGGCTGGCCATGGCCAGACCACGCACCTACACATGGCCGCGACCCGGCACGCTTTGCCAGGCACCCGGGTGGGCGGGAAGAGAAGCCGGAAGTAGTAGCGTGAACCATCGCGCAAATAACTGCTATAAAAAAAGTAGCTGGTCACGCCCGTATTGATTGGTCTACAGCCCGATTTAGGTGTCAAAAACCGTGTTTTTGGCACCTAAATCGCCTTCAAACATCAAATCAGCGCCTGTCATTTGACTGCTGCCCGCGCAGCTTCAAGTTGCGCCTCCAGGCTGGCCACCAGCGCACGCGCTTCATCTGCCTCCGGAATCGCCCGGCCACTGTCGCGCCACTGCACTGCGCTTTTAAAGCCTTCAACCTGCGCGTGCCGTCTGAACCACATGCCCTCGGGGTTGTGGCGGGTGATGCCGTCAAACACCGTGGCAAACATCTGGCTTTGCTCCAGCCCCATCGACATCCAAACCTGGTTCACCACCATCTTGTGCATCGCCAGGTGCGAGCGCGGCACGCCTGCAATGCGCAAGGCCAGCTTCATGGTTGCGGCCTCAAGCTCACTGCCAGGCACCGACAAATTAGCCAGGCCCCATTCAGCCGCCTGCCGGCCCTTGATGGTGTCGCCGGTAAACATGAGCTGCTTGGCGCGTATGGCCCCCACGCGGTAAGTCCACATCGCCGTCGTCGGGCAGCCCCACACCCGCGTCGGCATGTAGCCGATCTGCGCGTCGTCTTCCATCACCAGCAAGTCGCAGCACAGCGCAATGTCGCTGCCGCCCGCCACCGCATAGCCCTGCACCTTGGCAATCGTCGGCTTGGCGCAGCGCCACAGTGACATGAAGTCTTCGGTGTTGCGCTTCATCATCGCGTAGTCAACCATCGGGTCCCAGGGCGTTTTTTCTTGCCGGCACGGGTGGTCAGTGGTGATGTTGCTCGGGTCAACGCCCTCAGCGTATTCACCCAGGTCATAGCCCGCACAAAAAGCCCGGCCCGCACCTTCAACAATGATCACATGCACCTCATCGTTCGCCTCCGCCCATTCAACCGCCTGCCGAATATCGGACGGCGTGGTGCTGCCGATGGCGTTGAGCTTTTCAGGCCGGTTCATCAGCAGCCGGGCAATGCGCGGGGAGGTGGGGTCTTGGGTGATGACGACGGTGTTGTAGGTGGGCATGGTGTGTCTCGGGTTTTTTATGGCGGTTGTGATCTGGGTTACTTTAGCGCGTTGTAGCGCATTTTTACTTGTGAGAGTTCATCACCAGTTGGTTATGCGTTTTGCCTAATCGCGCCGAATCCGGCATGGTGCATTTGGTTGCAAAAAAGCAAAGGGACATCAGGGTGGCAGTTTTAATACCTTCAATCGGCACCTCCGCGTTTGACACAACGGGCGAGCGGCGTCTGGCCGAGCGGCTGGAGCAAAAACTGGACGCTGACTACCTGCTTTGGCACAACGTGCCGGTTGGGCCAAAGTATTCACACCCTGACTTTGTGGTGATGCACCCGCGCCGGGGCATTCTGGTGCTGGAGGTGAAGGACTGGAAGCTAAGCACTGTCTTGCAGGCCGACAAGCAAAACTGGGAAATCCTGGGAGCCAACGGCCCAAAGACCGTCATCAACCCACTAGAGCAAGCCCGCCAATACGCCCACCAGGTCGTTAACGCGCTGGAGCGCGACCCCCAACTGGTACAAGCCGGTGGCCGCCACCAGGGCAAGCTGGCCTTCCCATGGAGCTATGGCGTGGTGCTGACGAACATCAGCCGCAAACAGTTTGACACCGCCGAGCTGCACCACGCGATAGAGCCCCACCGCGTCATTTGCCAGGACGAAATGCTGGACAGCGCAGATGCCGAGGAACTGCAAAGTCGGCTGTGGGATATGTTTCCGTTTGGTATGCGCGGCGTGATGAGCCTGCCGCAGCTTGACCGCGTCCGCTGGATCATGTTCCCTCAAGTGCGGGTGCAAACGACTGGCAGTTTGTTTGACGACGCCAACGACCAGGCCGAACTGCCCGACATCATGCGCGTGATGGACTTGCAGCAAGAGCAACTGGCGCGCAGCCTGGGTGACGGGCACCGCGTGATTCACGGCGTAGCCGGCTCCGGCAAAACCATGATCCTCGGCTACCGCGCTGAATATTTGGCCAAAGCCAGCACCGCCAGCAGCAAGCCCATCCTTATCTTGTGCTTTAACGAGCCGCTGGGCGTAACCCTGCACACTGTGATGCAGGCCAAAGGGCTGGGCAACAAAGTACATGTACGCCATTTTCATAAATGGTGTTACGACCAACTGACCTACGCAGGACAAGAGATGCCCGCCAACAACCTGCCAGTCAACGCCAAGATGGACGACATGGTGAACCGAGTCATCCGCGCGGTAGACCGCAGGCAAATCCCCAGCGGCCAATACCAGGCCGTGCTGATAGATGAAGGCCACGACTTTGCGGCCGAATGGCTCAAGCTCGTGACCCAAATGGTGGACCCCGCCACCAACAGCCTGCTGGTGCTGTTTGACGATGCGCAAAGCATTTATGAACGGGCGCGAAGCAAACAGTTCAGCTTCAAAAGCGTGGGCATCCAGGCGCAGGGCCGCACCACCATCCTGAAAATCAACTACCGCAACACCCGCCAGATACTGCAAATCGCCAGCCTGGTCGCGGCTGACCTGCTGACCGCAGATGACAAAGATGAAGACGGCATACCGATGCTGAAACCCGTGAGCTGCGGGCGCGACGGGCAAGCCCCCATCATCATCAAACTGCCAAATTTGCGTGACGAAGCATTTGCCATAGCCGACCATTTGGGCCAAGCCCACAAAGAAGGCTTTGCCTGGGGCGACATGGCCGTGCTGTGCGCCGACTGGGCCACCATGGACCTGTGCGCCAGCGCCCTGGCCCAACGCAAGCTGCCGCACCGCGTGCGCAAACGCAGCGGCGACTACCACCCCAGCGCAGACGCCATTCAGGTGATGACCATGAAGGTCAGCAAAGGCCTGGAATTCCCCGTGGTGGCGCTACCCGGCGTGGGGCACATGCCTGCCCCCGGCGAGGACGAGAAGGAAGCGGCGCGGGTGTTTTATGTGGCGGCTACGCGGGCTACGCAGAGGTTGGTGATGGGCGTGGGTGGAGATGGTGGGTTCGGGGTTAGGCTTGGATCATGAAAAGGCAAGCAACATGACCGAGACAAAAAGCATTTGTGTCGACACCGTCGGCAAAATTGCGCTGAGGCCACATGGTTGCCATACTTGTGCCCCGCAAAATCCTGACGCGGATTGGCTAGAGCTTGTTCCATGACAAAACTGACATCAATTCCCCCGCTGGACGCGGCGCTTGAACACATAGCCACGCTGGTCGGGCAGGCCCGTGACCGCAGTTTCCGCGCCGCCAATACCGAGCTTGTCCATTTGTATTGGTCAGTGGGTCAGTACCTCAGCCAGCAGTGCCAGCACGAGGGCTGGGGCCAAGGCACCGTGAAGACGCTGGCGCAACTATTGCAGACGCGTGAACCCGGTTGGAAAGGATTTTCTGCACAAAACCTGTGGCGCATGAAACAGTTTTTTGAAGCTTATGAGGGCGACGAAGAACTCTCAACACGGTTGAGAGAATTGCCATGGTCGGCCAATCTGCACTTGCTCAGCAAGTGTAAAAGCAGGCAGGAGCGTACGTTTTACTTGCAATGGATGCTGCAGGAAGGGTGGTCAGTCAGGCAACTTGCCCAACAGATTGACAGTGCACTGTTTGCGCGTGTGGCCACATCACCCGCAAAACTCTCAACAGCGTTGAGAGTTTTACATCCCGGCGCGGCGCAAGTTTTCAAAGACAGCTACCTTGTTGATTTTCTAGCACTGCCGCCCGACCATACAGAAGACGATTTGCAGCGTGGACTGGTGACCAAGTTAAAGCTGTTCCTGACGGAACTGGGGCGAGATTTTTGCTTCGTCGGTGAACAATTTCGGCTGCAAGTCGGCATGAAAGACTTTTACCTCGACTTGCTCTTTTTTCACCGTGGTCTGAACTGCCTGGTGGCCATTGAACTCAAGGCCGAAGACTTTCAGCCCGCCCACTTGGGGCAATTGGAGTTTTACCTCGAAGCCTTGGACCGTGACCACCGCAAGCCGCACGAAAACCCAGCCATTGGCGTGTTGCTGTGCAAGGACCGCGATCATGAGGTGGTCGAATACGCCTTGTCCCGCAGCCTATCGCCCGCGTTAGTGGCGCAATACACCACGCAACTCCAGCCGACAAAGCTTTTGCTTCAGGCCAAACTGGCGGAGCTGTTTGCAATGGAACCGCAGGAAGGGGGTGCGGATGACTGACGCTGGCCTTTCACCTCATGACCGGGCGCATACTTGGGCGACCACGCCACTATCGGTCATTCAAAGCGGCGACTACCACCCCGGCGCAGACACCATTCAGGTCATGACCATGAAAGTCAGCAAAGGCCTGGAATTCCCCGTGGTGGCGCTACCCGGCGTGGGGAACATGCCGGCGCCGAGTGAAGACGAGAAGGAAGCGGCGCGGGTGTTTTATGTGGCGGTTAAGGGCGGCCGCAGCGGTTCGTAACGCAGAGGTCAAAGTAAATTTATCGCAAGAGGATTGCATACTTGCAACTAGATTTACTTTGGACGGAAGGCGGCAGCATCAAAGTCTGTCTTGAATAAGTATCCTTCCCTTAGTGAGATACTTATTTTTACGTAATTTTCAACAGCAATCTCAATTGCATCAACAGTTTTAAAAGGTTTTGACAATGGCAACAGACTTCGCGTTTCGCAAAAAAGCGATGAAAGAGCTGCCCCCCAGTACTGGGGTTTACGTGCTTTGTGATTTGGACGAAGTGCCGATTTACGTTGGTCAATCAAAAGACGGCATTAGGTCTCGAGTCTCGCGACACTTGACCTCCGCAAGGTCTGACATCATTGCAAACCGCCAAATTGATGTTTGGGAAATAGCTTTTGTACTGGCTTTCCCGATCACAAACCTGCAAGACATCAATCCGATCGAAAACCGGCTTTACCACCACTTCAACAAGAAATCGAAATTGATGAATGGGACGGTTCCCCCGGTACCCCCGAAAGCGCCTATTCCTAGGCCTTCGGTGAAAGTGCAGGTTATGTCGGACAAGGAGATTGCCGAAAGAAAAAACCCGGAACAGCGGTTGCCACGGCAAGCCAATCATTACGCTCAGATCGTTGGGCACTTCTTGGCAGTAAAAAACTCAACGCAGATTGCTGGCGCTATGGACGCGCACTTTGAAAGGTTGAAAAAATACCACTCAAGCCTCATTGATTCAGCAGTTACCTACGCTGAAGACGCACCTGAAACCTAAAAGCGTCTTGGCTTCGCTCAATAGACATGGTGCAAAAAATACTGTATAAATACCCAGATAATGGAGTAAATCAAATGCACACTTTTTACGAGTTTTTTGCTGGCGGCGGTATGGCACGGGCAGGTCTTGGGTCAAATTGGCAATGCTTGTTTGCGAACGACATATGTCCGAGCAAAGGCCAATCCTACAAAGCAAATTGGGGTGATGAGCATCTGTTTATCAAAGACATTTATGACATCCGGTCGTGTGATCTCCCTGGTAGCACAGCAATGGCATGGGGCTCTTTTCCATGCCAGGACCTCTCACTTGCAGGCGTAGGCGTCGGTCTTGATGGGGAACGATCAGGTGCGTTTTGGGGATTCTGGAAGCTTATCTGCGACCTAAACTCTGAAGATCGGAAACCGCAACTCATTGTTTTGGAAAACGTCTTCGGTGCCCTCACATCAAGGGATGGGAAAGACTTTGAATTGATTGCTGCAGCCATTGCCGCCCAAGGGTATTTGGTGGGCGCCATGTTGATAGATGCCGTCCATTTTTTGCCGCAGTCAAGGCCGCGCTTATTCATAGTGGGGGTTGATTCACATTTAAAGCTGCCAGAGCAATGTCACACCAACACTCCAAACCCTGCATGGCATCCCGACGCAATGATAAGAGCGCACAACCGATTAAGCGGAAATGTCAAAACTGCTTGGCGCTGGTGGTCGGTGCCACACAACAATGCTCCATTGCTAACACTCGACAGCTTGGTGGAAACAGATCCCAAAGGCGTGGAATGGCACTCAGAAGTTGAGACCAAAAAGCTTCTAGAAATGATGGCACCATTACATCGTAGAAAGGTACTAGCAGCTCAAAAATCCAGCTCCATCCAAGTCGGAACCATTTACAAACGCACTCGCTACGGCGTTCAAAGGGCGGAGGTGCGCTTTGATGGTGTCGCCGGATGTTTACGCACCCCTGGCGGTGGCTCTAGCAGGCAAACAATCATGGTCGTCGACGGCGCAAAGATAAAAAGTAGGCTGATTTCGCCACGCGAGGCTGCACGATTGATGGGATTACCCGATGATTACAAATTACCTAAAAAGTACAACGAGGCATATCACTTGATGGGTGACGGCGTTGTCGTGCCAGTTGTATCCCACTTGAACAAACATCTTCTGCTGCCAATCGCAAACCTCAACCGTTTATCAACGAGCATCCAACATATCAAAGCGCGTACTGCTTGAGTTTTTTTACAGGCCAGAATTGGTTAGAGGGGAAATTGGGGTCAGACCCCAATTGAACGCGGCTAAAAACGTGAAAAGGCAACAAGCATGAGCACAAGCACCACGGCACTGCTGCCGCGAATCGAAAGCCGCATCCATGTGATTCGCGGCCAGCGGGTCATGATGGATGTGGACTTAGCTACGCTGTACGGGGTGCAGACCAAGCGGCTCAATGAGCAGGTCAAACGCAACCGCGCGCGCTTCCCCAGTGATTTTCTGTTTCAGCTCCCTCTTAATGAGAAAACCGAGGTGGCCGCAAATTGCGACCACCTCAAAACATCAGTCATTCCCGCAAAGGCAGGAATCCATCTGCCGCGCTCGAAAAAGGGTGAATATTTACGTAGACCTAAGCAGCCGTTCACGGCATCATGTAACGACAATCAATTCAGCGTAACGATCCGTAGATGGTAATTCTCATTCCTTCAATCGGCAGTCGCGTATCGCGCATAGCCCCAGGCAAGCGCGGCACGACTAAATTGGGAGCGCCAAAAAAGAGTGGCTACAACCACCCCGGCTCAGAGGCAATTCAGGTGACGACTGTAAAGGTCAGCAAAGGCCAGGAATTCCCTGTGGTGGCGCTATCCGGCAGGGGACACTTGCCTGCGCCTGGCGCGGACGAGCAGGAAGCTGCGCGGGTGTTTTATGTGGCGGCGACGAGGGCCACGCAGAGGCTGGTGATGGGGGTGGGTGGGAATGGCGGGTTTGCAGATCGGCTGGGAAAATGAAAAGGGCAACAAACATGAACGAGACAGCGCGCGGGGTGGTGCCCAACCCTGCCGACAGCCTGCACGCTGAACTGCGCACCCTCATTGCGAGCAGCCGGCAGCGCCTGGCCGGCGCAGTGAATGCCGAATTGACACGCCTCTACTGGACAGTCGGGCAAAGGTTGCGCACCGAGGTATTGGGCGATGCGCGCGCCAGTTACGGTACCCAGCTACTGGACCAACTGGGCCAGCAGCTGGCCAACGAATTTGGCCGGGGATTTGAGTCCAGAAACCTGCGCCGCATGGTCAAGTTTGCTGAAGCTTTTGCAGATGCGGCAATTGTGTCGACACTGTCGGCAAAATTGAGCTGGAGCCACATGGTCGCCATCGTCGCTCTCAAAACCCCCGATGCCCGCCAGTTTTACGCCCAGCACGCGGCACAAGACGGCTGGAGCGTGCGCGACTTGAACCACCAAATTGAACGTAAAGCCTTCGAGCGCACCGAACTCGCCAGCTTGCAAGCACCTGCCACAGTTAAAGCTCCCATCCCCGTTCGGGCTGAGCCTGTCGAAGCCTTGGGCACCAGCCCCGCCCAAATCTTCAAAGACCCGTATTTTCTAGACTTTCTAGGCCTGCGCCAAGGCTATGACGAGGCCGATTTAGAAGCCGCCATCCTGCGCCAGCTAGAAGCTTTCATTTTGGAACTGGGCCGTGGCTTTGCGTTTGTAGAACGCCAAAAGCGCATGGTCATCGACGGCGAAGACTTTTATCTCGATCTGCTTTTTTACCACCGCCGCTTGCGCCGCCTGGTGGCCATCGAGCTAAAGCTGGGCCGCTTCAAAGCTGCGCACAAAGGCCAGATGGAGCTGTACCTGAAATGGCTGGACAAGCACGAGCGCCAAGCGGGTGAAGAGGCCCCCATCGGCCGGATCCTCTGCGCCGAGTCCAGCCGCGAACAGGTGGAGCTGCTGCAAATGCACAAAGACGGCATCACCGTGGCTGAATACTGGACCGAGCTGCCGCCCAAGGCGGAGCTTGAAAAGCACCTCCACCAGGCCTTGATCGAAGCGCGGGAACGGTTGGCGCGGCGCGGCGTGTTGTTGGAGGGCGGCGAAGATGAGTGATGAGCGCGAACACCCTGGCGACTACCACCCCGGCGCAGGCGCCATTCAGGTGATGACCATGAAGGTCATGAATGTCATTAAAGGCCTCGAATTCCCCGTGGTGGCGCTACCCGGCGTGGGGCACATGCCTGCACCGGGCGAGGATGAAAAGGAAGCGGCGCGGGTGTTTTATGTGGCGGCTACGCGGGCTACGCAGAGGCT
>JBBRQQ010000060.1:0-18576 GCA_038226155.1 Burkholderiales bacterium | reverse complement strand
TGCTTGAGCTTGACGACGGCACTCGCATCACTGAAGGCCCGGCGATCGTGCAATACATCGCCGACCAGGTGCCCGAGAAAAAACTCGCCCCGACCAACGGCACCGTCGCGCGCGCACACCTGCAGTCCTGGCTCAACTTCATCAGCACCGAAATCCACAAGGGCTTCAGCCCGCTGTTTAATCCGGCGACGCCGGCCGACTACAAGCCGCTTGTCATCGAAAAGCTGATGTCGCGCCTGAAATGGGTGGACCGCCAGCTGGCTGGCAAGCAATATTTGATGGGCGACGCATTCGGCGTGGCCGACCCCTACCTCTTCACGGTCACCAACTGGGCGCCGCGAGTGGGGGTAGACATCTCGGGCTTTGCCAATATCGCCGCCTTTCGCGAGCGCATGGCTGCGCGCCCGGCGGTGCAGGCAGCGATGCGGCATGAAGGGCTGATCAAGTAACCGTGTCCTACCATAATTTGGGTATTCCGGGCGAGGCGACCCCATTCATGCGGGCGCACACTGATGGCCTGTTTTGTCTTACCTGGAACCCCTCATGCCGTCTTTATTTGACCCCACCCAAGCTGGCGACATCCTGCTCGAAAACCGCATCGTGATGGCGCCGCTCACGCGCAACCGCTCACCCAACGCCATACCACCCGACATTGCCGTCACTTACTACGCCCAGCGCGCCAGTGCCGGTTTGGTGATTACCGAGGCAACGGCCATCAGCCACCAGGCTCAGGGGTATTCAGACGTGCCAGGCCTTTACGGTACCGAGCAGCTCGATAGCTGGAAAAACGTAACCCACGCCGTACACGAGGCCGATGGCAAGATCGTTGTGCAGCTATGGCATGTAGGCCGCGTCTCGCACACCAGCTTGCAGCCCGATAGCGGCGCACCCGTAGCACCATCGGCCATCACGGCCAAAACTAAAACCGTATTGATTGAAAACGGTGCGGCGAAGTTTGTTGATACGTCAAAGCCCCGAGCACTCAGCCTTGAAGAGCTGCCGGGCATCGTTCATAGCTATGCAGCAGCAGCGCGCAACGCGGTTGAAACGGCGGGCTTTGACGGCGTGGAAATCCACGGCGCAAACGGCTATTTGCTGGACCAGTTTTTAAAAGACGGCTCCAACCAGCGTGAAGACGATTACGGCGGCAGTATAAAAAATCGCGCCCGTCTGCTGCTTGAAGTGACGCGTGCCGTAGCGGACGCAGTCGGCGGTGGCCGCACCGGCATTCGCCTGTCTCCTGTCACAACCGCCAATGACGCGCATGACAGCAACCCGCAGCCGCTGTTCGACTACGTGGTGCGCCATCTCGCCACACTCCACCTCGCTTACATCCACATCATCGAAGGAGCGACCGGCGGTGAGCGCGAGTTGCCCGATCGCCCGTTCGACTACGCGGGCCTGAAAGCCGCCTACGTTGATGCGGGCGGCAAAGGCGCATGGATGGTCAACAACGGTTACGACAAAGCGATGGCTGAAAAAGCCGTAGCCGATGGCGCAGACCTGGTGGCCTTTGGCAGGCCCTACATCGCCAACCCGGACCTGGTCGAACGTCTGCGGAAAAATGCGCCACTGGCCGAGGGCAACAAGGCCACTTGGTACGGCGGTGGTGCGAAGGGCTATACCGACTATCCGACGATGGCCTAGTTTGTTGAAGCCCCCAGCCCGATAGGCGCGGGAGCTGTCAGCACGATGCGGGTGAACAGCCGGTCATAAGCCGTGTCCTGGTTGGTGGCCGGCTTCAAAGGATCCCGGTTGCTGGAAAAGGCGGCATCCAGCTCTGCCCAGTCGGCCTCCTCCAGCGCCTTTTGGGCGGCGGGCAAGATGACGGCTTCCTCGAGCCTCATATGTTCAATATAAAAAGCCACATATTGGCGCGCTGCGAGATCAAAGGCTTCCCTGTGCTCATCGCCCAGAAGCTCCCAGGCCAGCAACTGGTGCTGCAGGTCGCGCACCGCCGTTTCACCGCCCATATGTTCGCGCTCCAGCCGCTCCACGGTTGTCATGGTTTCAGGTGCCACGCGCACCACCTTTGGAAACAGCAGGTTCGACTCTTTCGGGTGATGCTGCTTCTCGGGAAATTCGTCGATATAAAACAGCATCGCACGCAGCACGTTAAAAAAGATGTCGGGGTCGTCCCCGGGACCTCGGGTCAGCAGCATCAGCATGGATCTCAGCATGGCGGACAGTGAGGCGTGTTCATCGCGGATGATGCGGAGGGCTGCGTGGGACATGGCGGATTCCTGCAAAGTGGATGCGCGAGCATCCTACGGCCGTGGCACTGGCGCTTTGACACAGGTCAAGACTTGTCGTCGCCGCCATCACTTTTCGGGGCGCGGCGCATGCAATGTCTGTTCAGAACTCCGTGTGCAGCCGCACGCTATAAACCTGAACCGGCCCCCGGTCGCGGTTGTAGCCGGGGTTGGCAAGGTGCTGAAAACCCAGGCTCAACGCCGTCTGGAGTTTGCTTGAGCGCACTGACCATTCGGGCCATACGGGAAGTACCCAGCGGTAGTAGGTTTCAAAAACACGTTCGCTGCTGTAGTTGAGTTTGCCGTCGCCCAGGAAAGCACCCAGCCCACCGGCCGCAAGGTAGGCGCGGTGCGTGCTTGATAACCCGTTGATGGCGTAGGCCACGCCTACCTGGTCTTGCTTGCGCCCCCAGGTGCTGCCTGTGAATTGCCCGCCGAATGAAACCTGGCGATCAATTTCGGTGAAGGCATAGGTCTCCAGATTACCGCTGTTGCGGCTTGCGCGCATGAACAGGCCCGCGTCTTCGCCAAGTGGCGCCTCAAGCGTCACGCCCCAGCCGGTTTTGGTTTGCGGGCGGCGTACCAGCGACAAGTCGGGTACGCCGCCCAGCGCCACACCTTGGGCTATAGCATCAGCAAAGTTGCCAGCGGTGATGCGATTGCGAAACACCAGCAGGCGCCCGCGCATCGGGCCAGCGGGCAGCGTGACAGGCAGGTTGCCGTCTACCTCCAGCTGGTCGCCAAACTGGCGGCCAAGATTGGCATCAAGTGGCAGGCCATTGCTTTCCTTCGGCTGCATGACACGCCCGGCCCGCACCGACCAGGCTGGCGTGCGGTACTCAAGAATGGCACCGCTGGTATAGCCGCGAGCGTCAGCCGCGTAGTCCCAAGCGCCATGCGTCAGGAACGACCAGTTCATGAACTGCTCGCGCGCATCTTTGGCATACGGATTGTTGTCAAAATAGTCTAGTAACGAAAACGTACCTGCTGTAATCGTCCACCGCCTGGCACCATAGCTGCCACCCAGCTCGTTGAAGTCGGCATCGACTTTCTCTCGGCTCTCGCCGACATCAAACCGCTGCTGCACAAACAGCCGCGCTTTATAACGCCGCAGGCTGGTGGTGCTGCCGCGCTGTAGTTCGCCGTTGCTGATACCGCCTGCGCCTGTCAGGTTGGACAGCGGCACACCTTGAGAGCCTTCAGGGTTTAAATGCAATTGCGCACCTTTCCAAAGGCGTGCGCCAAGGTCAGCGGTGGTGGTGAAGGAATAGGATTTTTCGCGGCGCGGGACCAGCGAATTCGTACCGGTGTAAGGGGCGTTGAAAGAAGGTTTGTGCTGCCAGATATAGGTTGCCTGGGCATGAAAACCAAACGCTGGTGTCGGCGCTACCTCTAGGCTTTGCTCCTGGTTTATTTGCGCCTGAGCTTGCGCTGACGTGATCCAGAGCGCCGGCGCGCAGCACAGCAGTGCCATGGTCAGGTGTTCAGCTAAGGGTTTCAATTTTTGCGGCGGCATCGCAAAATTATCGGTGATGCCGATGCTTGACGCTGTCATCACCACGTCATAACACTACATTCGCAAAAGTGATGCTGGCCCGCAAACCCGGCGCCCCACCGACTGGCGCAAGGGTCAAACGCGCACCCAATAACTCGGCGTATCGGCTGACGATAGCCAGCCCCAAGCCCGCGCCGCCTTGTGTACTGGCGCTGTGGTCTGCCGAGCCGCGTATCCAGCGGCCCCGCAGTTGCTCGGCTTCCAGTGCGGTCATGCCAGGCCCGTTGTCGGTAACTGAAAGCACGGTGCTCGCGCCTGTGCTGGTCACGCTAACCGTTACCTGCGGATGTTCGGTACGGCCATAACGCAAAGCGTTGTCGAGCAGGTTGCCCAGGATGCCCTCGACCAGCGCCGGATCGGCCATCACGGTTACTGTTTCGTCCAGCCCTTCACCGCCAAGGTCAACGCCCGCTGCATCGGCTTTGGGTAAAAACCGCAGCAATGTGTTGCGCGCCAGTTCATTCAGAGCCACTGGCTCCAGCCGCATTTCTGCGCGCGCTTCGTCGGCGAGTGCAAGCGCCAGTAGCTGCTCGACCATATGGCTGGCCCTGGCCTCGCCGCCGACGATGCCTTGCAGCTGTTCACGCCAGACCTGCGGGTCAGCATTGGCGAGTGCATAGTCGGCCTGTGCGCGTATGCCCGCCAGCGGGGTGCGCAATTCATGCGCAATATTGCCGGCAAACTCGCGCTGCGCCCTGATGCTTTCGCTCAGTCTTTCCAGCATGGAGTTGACAGCCAGTCCGAGGCGTTCCAGGTCACGTGTGCTGGCACCCGTTGTGACTGAAGACGGCACGGGTGTGAGGTCTCTCGCATCGCGTCTGTCTACCGCGCGTTGCAGCTCGGCCAGTGGCTGCAAATCGCGCTGTATAACCCTCAGCAGCCACCAAGCCAGCAGCAACAGCAGCAGCACTTGCGGCACCACCGAATACATCAACATGCGGTGCAGCAGCCGGCTGCGGCTGGTTGATGTTTGCGCCATCACCACGGTAAATTGCGCAGGTTCACCAAACCGCAGGCTGACTGCCCGCAGCTCGCGGTTTTGAAACACGATGTCGGTAAACGCAAAGGCTGCTTTTGCACCTTCAGACAAGGACAAGGGCAGGGGCCGCAAGCCTGCATGCCCTGCCACCATTGCACCGTCAGGTTTAAACACCGCAAAATACACGGACTCGCTTTGGTCAAACAAGAGCGAGCCCATTTCGCGGGGCGACAGACTCAGTATCGGGCCCGTATCCGTCACACGCACGTTGGCCGCTACTGCGTAGGCGTCGTCGAGGAGTGAGCGGTCAAACGCTTCGCCAGCAAAGTAGTTGGCAACCGACAAAGCCACGGTCGTACCCAGCGCCCACATCACCACCAATGGCACCACTACATGCAGCGCAATCCGGCTGCGCAGCGATGGTTTTTTAGATATGGCCCCCACGCTTGTCACTGCGTGTGCCTTCGGCGGTACGCTGCCCCTTTCACCTAAAAGTGGGGCTGGCCTTGCTTGGGACGGCCCGGCGCGGCGGCCGCCACCTTCTACGTCCTTAGCATTGCTGTTCATCCTTTGCCCGCGTCTTCTTCAAGCACATACCCGAGCCCACGCAGCGTGCGAATGCAGGCACCACTACCGGCCAGCTTTTTACGCAGGCGCGATATGAAGGCTTCGAGTGCGTTGTCACCCAGCGCGCCATCGGTTTCCGACAGCTTTTCCGACAGCACGCGCTTGCTCACCACGCGGCCCGGCGGTGTCATCAGTTCCCACAACACTTCAAATTCGCGGGCCGGCAAATCCCAGGCTTCCAGCGTTTGGCCCTGATCGTCGGTCTGTAAAAAAAAGCGCCTGGCCTTGCGGTCAAGTACCAGCAGGCCCAGCTCGACCCGGTCGTCAGTGCCAAGCACGCGGCGTACCAGCGCGCGCAGGCGTGCTTCCACTTCCGCCAGGTCAAACGGCTTGCCCAGGTAGTCGTCGGCCCCGGCATCGAGCCCGGCGATGCGCTCGTCCAGGCGGTCGCGCGCGGTCAATACCAGCACGGGGGTGCGGTCACCCCTGGCCCTGGCTTCGCGCAGCACTACCAGACCATTGCCCAGCCCCGCACGCGGCAGGCTGGACGCCGGCAAATTCAGGTCCAGCAGCACCGAGTCATAAACCTGCACACGCCACCAGTGACGTGCCTCATCCATGGTGGTGGCAACATCGACACGATGACCCGCATCGTTCAGGCTGCGCAGCATGACAGACCGCAACACGGCGTCGTCTTCAACCAACAGGATTCGCATGGGTTTGACTTGGGTTCTAAGTATTTATACGCAGCGCCAGGGTCAGTTACCCGTCAGGGCTTAGCTGCGATAAATACATTTATGAGCATACGACAATTATTTCGCGCCTGGGTACCCATCACGGGCATGGCGCTGGTTTCGGCCTTGGCTTTGGCGCTAGCGCTGCCTGCCGAGGCGCAAACCACTACCACTTTCTCCCTGGCGCAGGCATTGCAGGCAGCACGGAACAACCTGGATGTGTCACTGGCCCGCCGCGCGCTTGCCGCAGCCCAGGGCGATGTGCTGGCGGCAGACCACGCACCTGCGCCCACCATTATTACCAAGGCCGCGTCCATCGACCTGCAAAACGGCATTGGCGGCGGCAATCTGTTTTCACAAAAACGCATCGACAAATCAATCGGCGTGGACTGGACCTGGGAGCGCGGCAACAAGCGCGAACTGCGCACCGCCTCGGCGCAGCGTAGCGCAGCCGCGGCGCGGGCCGATATTGAAGACATCACCGTGCAGCAGCAACTGGCCACCGCGTCCAGCTACTTCGACTTGCTGGCCGTACAAGAGCGCATCAGCCAGGTGGACGCGATTGCCCGAAGCGCTGGTCAGTTGGCCGACACAGCGGCCCGACGCGTCAAGGCCGGTGACCTGGCCGCGCAAGACCAGGCGCGCCTCGAGATTGAAGCGCAGCGCGCCGCAACCGACCTGCTCACCGCCCAGCTTGATCGCCGCCGGGCTGCATTGGCACTGGCGCAACTTACGGGTTACAGCGGCGCGAATATGCTGGTGGCACAAGCTGATTGGCCCACCACCCTGGCCGCTGATGCCGCTTCGGAAGGCACTGCGCTGTACCCCGCGGTCGAAGCTCGCCCCGAGGTTCGGGCTGCCCTGCAGCGTGTTGAAGCCGCCCGCGCCGCGCTCGACCTGGCATCGGCGCAAAAGAAAGCCGATGTCACGCTCGGCACCACCTACGACCACTTCCCCGGCACTTCCAACCGCTTGCTGGAACTACGGCTACAGGTTCCTCTTTACGGTGTTTTCGGCGGCTATAACTTCCAGGGCGAAATTGCCCGAGCCCAGGCCCAGCTCGACCAGGCGCAAGACCAACTGGAGAAAACCCGCCGCGCTGCCAGCGCAGACCTGCAGCGCTTGCAGCAGGACCGGCAAGGGGCCGCAGCACGCGCCTTGAGCTACGAGGCGACCATCCTGCCGCGAGCCCGCAAGGTCGCCCAGATGGCTGAGCTGGCCTACAGTAAAGGCGCGATGTCCCTGACCGAGCTGATTGATGCACGCCGCACATTGCGCACCATCCTCATCGAAGACCTCGCCGCGCGTACCGATCACGCCAAGGCTGCGCAGGCCTGGGTTATCAGGCAAGAAGAGCGCAAGCCCTAAACAACCACCGCGCAACCACCGCGCGCCAACACCGCACCTCTCACATTTTTCCGGAACCATCGTGAAACACACATCCATCACAGCACTCTCGGCGTGCGCCTTCCTCTTACTCACACTGCTTGCAGGCTGCAGCGAAGCGCCTGCCCCTGCTGCGCAACCTGCTGCACCCATCGTGCAAGGCAACCAGCTACGCTTCACCGCTGGGCATCCACAATTAGCGCTGCTGGGCTTGACCGCCGCCGCTCCGGTAAAAAGCATCACGGTCGAGCTGCCAGCGCGGCTGGTATGGAATGAAGAGCGCACGCAGCGCATTTACCCCGCGTTTGCTGGCCGCGTCATGGCCATCAAGGCCGATGTGGGGCAAGCCGTTAAACCGGGCAGCCTGCTGGCGCAATTGGCTTCGCCCGACTTTGGCATGGCCCAGGCCGATACCATGAAGGCGCAGGCCGATTCACGTCTGACGCAGAAATCTCTCGCCCGTCAGCGCGAGCTGTTTGAGGCCGGCATCGTTGCCCGCAAAGACCTCGACCAGTCCGAGGCCGACGCAGCCCGTAGCCAGGCCGAGGTCAGCCGCGCCGATGCGCGTACCCGGCTTTATGGCGGCGGCGGCGCAATCAATCAACAGCTGGCAATCAACGCCACCATCAACGGTATCGTGGTTGAGCGCAACTTGAATCCTGGTCAAGAAGTGCGCCCTGACCAGTCTGGCCCAGGCGTGCCTGCACTGTTTGTGGTGACTGACCCGAGCTCGTTGTGGGTGCAGATTGACGCCCGTGAGTCAGAAGTCGGCACACTTCAACCCGGCGCTACCTTTGAGCTGGTGGTGCCCACACTGCCCGGACAAAAATTTGAAGGGCGCGTGACGGCTGCCGCTGACTTTATTGACCCCGGTACCCGCACCATCAAAATTCGCGGCGTTATCAATAACACTGACCGCAAACTCAAGGCTGAAATGCTGGCCACAGCTAAAGTCGAACGCACAGTCGGCGCAGGCGTGATTGTTCCGGCCGCTGCCGTTTTGTTGAATGGCGCAAAGCATTTTGTTTTTGTGCAGACAGAGCCTGGGGTTTTTGAATCGCGCGAGGTCACGCTCAGCTATCAAGGACCCAAAGAAATCGCGATTTCACGCGGGCTGGAAGTGGGAGAGCAGGTGGTTAGCGACAACACCTTATTGTTGGCGCGCCAATTCCGGATCGCACGGGACGATACCAAGACTGTTGATGAGAAACCGGCAAGCCCGGCGATGGCTGCAACCGCAAGTGCCAGCAAAAATGTGACAGGCAATAAAAAATGAGGGCACTTATTCAGTACGCGCTGCGCCAGCCGCTGCTTATCGTTCTGGCCACCCTGCTCTTTACGATGGCCGGTGTCATTGCCTATAAAAATCTTTCAGTTGAAGCCTTTCCGGACGTCACCGATACCCAGGTAACCGTGATTGCGCTGTACCCCGGGCGGGCTGCAGAAGAAGTTGAAAAACAGGTTACCTTGCCCATTGAAACCGCATTGGCCGGGTTGCCCAATTCCATCCGTGTGTTTTCCCATACCCAGTTTGGTTTGTCGTACACCGTGGTGACTTACGATGATGCGGCCAACGTCAATGTCGTTCGTCAACAAATCAACGAACGGCTTACTAACCTGGATGTACCGGCTGGCGCGCAAGTCAACGTTGCGCCCAATGCAACGCCGGTGGGCGAGGTGATGCGCTACCGCGTGCGTGGTGATGGTAAAAGTACCACGGAATTGCGCACGCTTGAAGACTGGGTGATTGAGCGTGCCCTGCGCCAGGTTCCCGGCGTGGCCGATGTGGTGGCCATGGGCGGCTTCATCAAGCGCTACGAGGTGCAGCCAGACCTCGACAAACTGCGCGCTACCAAGCTCACCTTTCAAAACGTGCTCGATGCCTTGGGGCGCGGCAACTCCAACGCAGGCGGCAGCTACGTGGCGCAGGGCGCGCAGCAATTTGCAATTCGCGGCATTGGCTTGCTGCGCAGTGCGGACGACATTGGCCGCATTGTGGTCGCGGCGCGCAACGGCACGCCGATTTTGATTCGTGATATCGCGCAGGTCACGATCGGCTCCGTGCCGCGTTTGGGCATCGTCGGGCAAGACCAGGACGACGACATCGTGACCGGCATAGTCATCATGCGCAAAGGTGAAAACCCAAGCGTGGTACTCAAGGGCGTGAAAGAAAAAATTGCCGACCTTAACGACAGAACCTTGCCCAAAGGCGTGCAAATTGTGCCGTTTTACGACCGTACGTGGCTGATGGACAAAACCCTGACCACGGTGTTTAAAAACCTGGTTGAAGGTGCCTTGCTGGTGTCGCTGGTGCTGTACCTGTTTTTGTCTAACCTGCGGGCCTCACTGGCCGTGGTGGTGGTGATTCCGCTGGCACTACTGGCAACCTTTTTGGGCCTCAAGTTCATGGGCATACCCGCCAACTTGTTGAGCCTGGGCGCAATGGACTTCGGAATCATTGTGGATGGTGCAGTGATCGTGATTGAAAATATCATGCACCGGCTGGCTGAAAACAAAGAAGACATGACCCCTGACGAGCGGCAAAAAGTCATTGCTGATGCTGCCAGCGAAGTCGGCAGACCGACGCTGTTTTCCATGCTCATCATCATTGCAGCGCACATTCCGATTTTTGCTTTGCAGCGGCATGAAGGACGTATTTTTCAGCCGATGGCACTGTCGGTAACGTCAGCACTGATTGGTGCCTTGCTCTTTTCGATTACGCTGGTACCGTTGCTGGCGTACTGGATGCTACGGCGCAAATTACCCCACGGTGACAACCGTCTGGTGGCATTTTGCAAGCGTGTTTACGAACCCGTTTTGACTTGGGCGCTCAGTCAGCGAAGACTCGTAGTGGGTCTGGCACTAGGCGTATTTGCGCTGGCACTGGTGGCTGCATCGCGCTTGGGGTCTGAGTTTTTACCAGAGCTCAATGAAGGCACGTTTTGGGCCAACTTTGATATGCCCGCCAGCGTGTCGGGTGAAGAGGCGGCCAAAATATTGCGCATGGCGCGAAATGCTTTGACCACCGTGCCCGAGGTGCGCACGGCAGTTTCAAAAGCGGGCCAACCGGAAGACGGTACTGACCCCAAAACCTTGAGTATGGCCGAGATTTTTGTAGATGTGAAACCGCAAGAAGAGTGGCGCAAGGGCCTCACCCGGAACCAGTTGATCGAGGAAATGGACCAAAAGCTATCGGCCATTCCGGGCATTGATCCGGCGTTTTCGCAGCCGATTCGCGACAACGTGCTTGAGTCGATCTCGCAAATCAAGGGGCAAATCGTCGTCAAGGTTTCAGGCGACGACCTGGGTGAGTTGCGGCGTATTGCCGAGGCCATTCAGCGTGAGATCAAACAAGTGCCCGGCGTGCAGCGCGGCGAAATTGACCGCTTGGGCGACTTGCCACAATTGGTGATTGATATTGACCGCGACAGGACTGCGCGGTTCGGCTTGAACATGGGCGATGTGCAGGACGTGATTGAGGCCGCGCTTGCGGGCAAGGCCAGCACCCAGATATGGGAAGGCGAGCGCAAGTTTGCCGTCGCCGTGCGCCTGCCAGAAGACAAGCGCACCATCAGCAATTTGCCAAGCGTGTTAATTCCCCTGCCCGATGGTGGTTACACCACGCTCGGCAATGTAGCCACTATTCGCGAGACCAACGGGGCTATGAACATTGCCCGCGAAGCTGGCAGGCGCACGGTAGCCATAGGCATCTTTATCAAAGACCGCGACATGGGTTCGGTCGTTAAAGACATGCAGGAGCGGGTTGAGAAAAGCGTGAAGATGCCCGACAAATACTCTATTCAATGGTCGGGCGAGTTTGAAAATCAAGAACGCGCCATGAAGCGCCTCACACTGGTGGTGCCGATCTCGATGCTGCTGATTTTTGTGCTGTTGTTCAACGCCTTCAATTCATTCAAGATGGCGACGCTGATACTTATCAATGTGCCGCTGGCCCTGATTGGCGGCTTCGTGGCACTGTACATATTTTCAATTCCGCTATCGGTGTCCGCTGCCATTGGCTTTATTGCGCTCAGCGGGCAAGCAGTGCTCAATGGCGTGGTGATGCTGTCTGTCTATCAGCAGCTGCAGCAAGCGGGCATGAGCGTGGTCGATGCCGTCAAGCAAGGCTCCATGCAGCGCCTGCGCACCGTGCTGATGACGGCGCTGCTGGCCGCACTCGGCTTGCTGCCGATGGCGCTTAGCCACGACATTGGCTCTGAGACCCAGCGGCCACTGGCGATTGTGGTAATCGGCGGGCTGGTCACGGCCACGCTGTTGACCCTGGTGGTGTTGCCTGTGCTGTATGTGGCCTGGTTTGGTAGAGCCAAAAAGGCTGTCGTCGCAAAGACGGATGACACATCGGAAGTTGCAGTTTAAAAAGCTATGCTATTTAATTAGTAGCTGCTCGCGCCCGTAAATAGGGCGTTGCGGCTACTTTTATGCCTAAAAAACGGCTTAAAAAAGCTCAAAACTCCTTGTTTGGAGCCGATTAGCGAGAAACCGCAGCCAGTCTCAGCCCTTCCACTGCGGCCCGTCGCGGGTCTTCAGCCAGCGTCACTGCACTCACCACAGCCACACCATCGACGCCACAAGCCAGCACGCCGGGCATGCGCGCCAGCGAAATGCCGCCTATGGCTACCACTGGGTACGGTGCAGCAGCCTTGGACCATGTTGCCAGCCGCTCGAGACCTACAGGCTCATAGGGCATGACCTTGAGCGTGGTCGGGTAAATCGGGCCAATGGCCAGATACGACGGCTGTACCGCCTTGGCGCGCGCCAGCTCGGCGAGGGTGTGGGTGCTAAGGCCCAGCCGCACACCTGCGCTGCGCAGGGCTTCAATATCAGCACTGTCCAGGTCTTCCTGACCCAGATGCACGCCGTAGGCATTTGCCGAAAGCGCGAGTTGCCAGTGGTCGTTGATGAAGACTTGCGAACCGGGCACTTTGCTGCCTGCGGCAACCGCTGCACGTACCGCTGCGGCAATGTCATCCGGCGTATGGTCTGCGGCTTTGATGCGTAACTGAATGGTTCGAACACCCCACGCCAGTAGACGTTCAACCCACTCGGCCGTCGGTACGACCGGGTAAAAACCGATGGGGCCAATCAGCGGCATAAACATTTGTTCAAGGGATTTTGAATTCATGGTGCGTGCCAGAAGGGCATGCCAACAGTCGCAGTAGATGCCTGCGCAGCAGCCCGCTCTGGCATCGGTGTTGATTCATAAGCTGCTCGGCCAGCGGCCACGCCATCGGCAAACGCGCGCGCCATGCGTACCGGGTCACCGGCTTGTGCCACAGCGGTGTTGAGCAGCACCGCATCGAAGCCCAGCTCCATCACCTGTGCGGCGTGTGACGGTCTGCCCAGCCCGGCATCGACCACCAGCACCGCATCGGGCAAGCGGCGGCGCATGGTTTCCAGCGCGAAGGGGTTGAGCGGCCCACGGCCTGTGCCAATCGGCGCGGCCCAAGGCATGATGGCCGCGCAACCCACGTCACGCAGCTTTTGCGCGATGACCAAATCGTCGGTGGTGTAAGCAAATACATGAAAGCCGTCTTTGGTCAGCACGGTGGCTGCCGTTAATGTTGCATGGGTGTCGGGCTGTAGCGTGTAGTCGTCGCCAATCACTTCCAGCTTGATCCAGGTTGTACCAAAAATCTCTCGCGCCATATGCGCCAGCGTGATGGCTTCTTCCGCCGTGTGGCAACCTGCGGTGTTAGGCAAGATGCGGCAACCCATGGCCTGCACACGCTGCCAGAAACTGTTGCCACCGCCACTTTCAGGTTGCAGGCGACGCAGGCCAACCGTCAGCACCTCGCATCCGCTGGCCTGCACTGCATCGCTTAAAACCTGTGGTGAAGGGTAATGTGACGTGCCAAGAAAAAACCGGCTGTGCAGTGTGGCGCCTGCAACTTGCCAGGGGGCGACTACAAGCGTAGAAGAGTTGGTGAGTTTGGTCATGTTGGTACTCTCAAAGTCTTAAACCAGCAGACGCCGCAGAACTGGCTTTGCCAGGCTGCCAGCGTCGCCCACTGCAAGGGGGGTAGGCACTACACGCAGTGAGTGTCCGGCGGGGGTGTGCCATATTTAGCCGCCTGCTATGGGTGTGATGACGTCAATCTTGTCGCCTGCTTGCAAAGCGCGATCAGGCCATTGCGGGCGCGGTACAAAGGTGTTGTTGATGGCGCAGGCAAAGGCGTTTTTGAAGTCGTAGCCTTGCGCTTGCAGCAATGCGTACAAGCTGGCCGCATCAGTCGCCATGCGTTTGCCGTTCAATGAAACATCGAGTGTCGTCATGGTGTCTGATTTGTTCAAGCCAACAGTTTATGCACCAAATCATCCACCAGCGCAGGTGCGCATAAGTAGCCGTGTCGATAAAGACCGTTGATATGCCACACGCCCTCATGCTGGGCGATGGCGGGGCGATGATCATCGAGTGCCGGGCGAAGTGCTGCCGACAGCCTTTCAATGCGCGCTTCGCCAAAGGCAGGATGCAAGCTGTGCAGCGCACTGGCGAGCTCCAGCATGGAGCGCACGGTGGGTGGCCCGGCATCTTCTGATTCAAGCTCGGTCGCACCGACTACAAACTGGCTGCCGGGGCGCGGCGCAATGTAGAGCTGGTAACGCGGATGCATCAGGCGCACCGGACGCCGCAAGCTCACGCCGGCGCATTCAACGCGCAGCACTTCGCCACGCACGCCACGCAAACTGTGTGTAGGGGGGAGCGCACTTTTGCTACCCACACCGCGTGCATCAACAGCAATATCAACTGGATGGAGTCGTCCTGCACAGACGATGCTGTGTGCTTCAAGGCGATCAACGACCTGCCCCTCATGCCACTGTACGCCGAGGCGGTCCATCTCGCTGCCCAGTGCCGCCAGTAACTGGTCGTTGGCTAGTTGACCTTCGCCCTCAAGATACAGACCACCATCAAAGCGTCCGGCCAACAGGGGTTCGTACAGGGCAAGGCCTGCGGCATCCAGCGTATGAACTTGCGCCCGGCAAGCATCGGGTAGCTTGTGGTGCAGCAGCCGTGTGAAATGCTCCAGAGAAGCCTGGTCTTGCTTGTGCGCAATCACCAGCGTGCCTTCTTGCCTGAAGTAAATGTCTTTGCCGTCTACTGCATTCAGCTCGGCAATCCATGTCGGCCAAAGTTGCATGGAGCGTTGGCCCAACTCAAACACCGCATCATCAGAAACCGCCAGCTCTGCCAGCGGCGACAGCATCGCTGCTGCGGTTTGTGATGCAGTATTTAAATCGTCGCGCTTGCGCGCATCGAACAAACTCACACGGCAGCCCGCGCGCGCCAGCCGCCACGCCAGGGCGCGACCAGCCAAGCCTGCGCCTGCTATGCCGATGTGAGGAGAGGTCACGAGTAAATTTCGTTCCCACCCTTGCGGAACTCGTCGGCCTTTTCTTCAAAGCTAACTTCAACCGCGTTTGGAATTTGCTTGATCGCGATCACACCGGGTTTGGCCAAAGTGGTGGTCTCAGGGTTCAACCGCGCAAACTCACGTACCTCTTGTGAAATCTTCATCGAGCAAAACTTCGGCCCGCACATCGAGCAAAAATGCGCAACCTTGGCGTTTTCTTTCGGCAGCGTTTCGTCGTGGTAGGCCATCGCCGTGTCGGGGTCGATCGCCAATCTGAACTGGTCTTCCCAGCGGAACTCAAAGCGTGCTTTTGACACTGCGTTGTCCCACATCTGCGCGCCGGGGTAGCCCTTGGCCAGGTCGCCTGCATGGGCTGCAATCTTGTAGGCAATCAGGCCCTGTTTCACGTCGTCGCGGTTCGGCAAGCCGAGGTGCTCTTTCGGTGTAACGTAGCAAAGCATGGCCGTGCCATACCAGCCGATGTTGGCCGCACCCATGGCTGATGAGATGTGGTCATAGCCCGGTGAGATGTCGGTAATCAAAGGGCCAAGCGTGTAGAACGGCGCTTCAAAGCAGGCTTCAAGCTGCTTCTCGACGTTCTCTTTAATGAGTTGCAGTGGCACATGGCCGGGGCCTTCGATCATCACCTGCACGTCGTGCTTCCAGGCGATTTGTGTCAGCTCACCCAGCGTGTGCAGCTCTGCAAATTGCGCTTCGTCGTTGGCATCGGCAATCGAGCCTGGGCGCAGGCCATCGCCGAGCGAGAAGCACACGTCGTAGGCCTTCATGATCTCGCAGATCTCTTCAAAGCGCTCGTACAAAAAGCTTTCCTTGTGGTGCGACAAGCACCACTTGGCCATGATGGAGCCGCCGCGCGAGACGATGCCCGTCAGGCGATTGGCCGTCAGCGGCACATAGGCCAGGCGCACACCGGCGTGGATGGTGAAGTAGTCCACGCCCTGCTCGGCCTGTTCAATCAACGTGTCTCTAAAAATTTCCCAGGTCAGGTCTTCGGCCTTACCGTTGACCTTTTCAAGTGCCTGGTAAATCGGCACGGTACCAATCGGTACTGGCGAGTTGCGCAAAATCCACTCGCGGGTTTCATGGATGTTTTCACCAGTCGACAGATCCATCACGGTGTCTGCGCCCCAGCGAATCGACCACACCAGTTTGTCGACTTCTTCTTCAATGCTCGACGTGACGGCCGAGTTGCCGATGTTGGCGTTGACCTTGATGAGGAAGTTGCGGCCAATAATCATTGGCTCGCTCTCGGGGTGGTTAATGTTGTTGGGGATCACGGCACGGCCGCGCGCCACTTCGTCGCGCACAAACTCGGCGGTGATTTGCTCGGGTATGGAGGCGCCGAACGAATGCCCCTTCTTCGGCATGCGCTCGGTCGCGAGGCGCTCGGCCAGTTGCGCGCGCACCAGGTTCTCGCGGATGGCAATGTATTCCATCTCGGGGGTGATGATGCCTTTGCGGGCATAGTGCATTTGCGACACGTTGGCACCCGCCTTGGCGCGGCGCGGTACCGGGGCATGTGCCATGCGCAAGGCCGCTAACTCAGGGTCGTTCAAACGCTCGCGGCCATAGGCACTGCTGATGCCGGGCAGCGCTTCGGTGTCTTGCCGCTCGTTGATCCATGCGCCGCGCAGGGGCTGCAGGCCGCGTGTCACGTCGATGACCACCGCAGGGTCTGTGTAGACGCCCGATGCGTCAAACAAACGCAGCGGCGGGTTGACTTCACGTCGGGTTTGCGTACCCTCGGCGACAAGGGTTTCAGTCAGTGAAACCTCACGAAACGGCACACGAATGTCGGGCCGGGAGCCTTCGATATAAATTTTGCGCGAGCCGGGAAACGGAGTGCGCGTGATGCGGCTGGTGAGGTCTTGGGTATCAACGGTAAGGTTCTTTTTGGCCATGGCGGTCTCCGGTTGGAAGTGGGGGCCTGCCTGGGTTGCCGGGAATGTCGCAAGCGAATGAGACAAAAACTACCGGAGCCAATATTGCGTTGTTCCCTACGCAGGTTTTAACCCGATCAGGTTCAGCGGGTCTCGCAGTTCTTGGTAGAACTACAGCGATCTCAGCCAGATGAGCTTCTTTGCAGAAACATTTCAGGCACCCCGACAAGCTGAATGCATTGTAGGCACAGCTGCACAATGATGCAAAAATGTCCTGAAGTAAGCTCAGAAAACTTTACAAAGCATGACGTGCGGGTAACGCGGCGGTAACGTGGCGGTTGTGGAGCGTACACAGGCGGGCCGCACACTGAGCATCAACCTGATACCGATAGTCGTCGATAGTCGTAGTAGCAGGCACAACTTCTTGAAAGGAAGTCTTATGAAATTCGCTGTTAAATCCAATGCGTCCCTGCATCGCCTCGCACTGGCTGCCTTGCTCGCAACCTTGGGCGCAAGCGCCATGGCGCAGGGAGCGCCCGCATCGCCTACAACCCCGACTTCGCCATCCGAAAGCCGTATGGGCAGGCATGACCCCGCCAAAATGCAGGCCATGATGGCCAAGCGCCAGGCCGAGCTGAAAGCCACCCTGAAAATCACTCCTGCTCAAGAAGGTGCATGGACTGCCTACACCACCGCCATGCAGCCACCCGCTGGTATCCACGCACGCCCCACGCCCGAGCAGCGTGCAGAGATGGACAAGCTGACCACGCCACAACGCATCGACAAGATGCGTGACATGCGGGCCCAGCGCATGGCGGAAATGAATACCATCATGACCAAGCGCGGCGATGCCACCAAGGCGCTGTACGCAGTACTTACACCTGAGCAGCAGAAGGTGTTTGATGCCGAGCAGAAAAAGCATAGAGGACGCCACGCTGGCCCAGGCCATCACGGTGGTCGTGGCTAGTCGTCAGCCCCGGCATGAGATGCTGGCCCGAGCCAGCGTAGGACGGGTTCCAAAACTGGTTTTTATTCGCACAGTCCTCACTAAACTGGGGAGATGACCAAACCTGCTGCACCGCCCAAACTTCCAGTACTTCGTAAAGGCCAAGCCCCCGCCACGCTGTCCCGAGCGGCGTTTCACGAGCGCTTTATGCAGTCCTTCGCAGACCCCGCTTTCAAGGCAGAAGGCGAGGCCATTGCGCGCGTTGAAGACATCGCCTGGGATGGCTACAAGGAAGCCCGCAAGGCACCCGTCACGCGCAAGGCGGGAAAAGGTTTTGCCGACCCGGAGTACGACTTGTCCGTCGAGTGGCTTGAGACCCGCAGGCGGTTGAAAAAAGCACAAACCGAGTGGGGCAAGGCCACCAGCGCGTCGCGTGTATTGCTGATTTGCGGGTCATCGCGCAACGATGGAACCTGCCCCGGTGAAATATCAAAAACGTGGCGCCTGACCAACACGGCAAAGACAGTACTGCTCAAGGCCGGCATCGAAGTCGATGTACTTGACCTGAGCTTGCTGACTTCAAGCTACAACCTCAACATCCATCCCTGCAAAGGCTGCGTCTCTACCGCCATGCCACTATGCCATTGGCCTTGCAGTTGCTACCCCAACCACTCCCTGGGACAAACCAGCGACTGGATGGCCGAAATTTACGAGCGCTGGGTGGCCGCGCATGGCGTGATCATCCTCACCCCGGTGTATTGGTACCAGTCGCCCAGCCCGCTCAAGCTGATGATTGACCGCCTGGTCTGTGCCGACGGCGGCAACCCCGACCCCACCGCCACGCATGGCAAAAAGCCACTAGAAGCCAAGGCACTTGAGCTGAAAG
>JBBRQQ010000059.1:0-18982 GCA_038226155.1 Burkholderiales bacterium | reverse complement strand
CCTTGCGCCTTGATGGACTCAGCCAGCTCATACAGCGCGCCTTCGTCCATGCGGGTGCGTGGCTGGTACTGGCCAGCCACCATGTCGGTCAGTCGCAGCGATGCGGGCAAGCCGGGGCTGGTGGCGCTGCTGTTGGCCGCGTTGTCTGTTGCGGCGATTTCGCCAACGGTGGGGCCAAGCAATGCTTCGAGGCCGCGGCCTAAGCCTTTGGGTTTTTTGGTAACCATGGTTTTTTCTTTTGCGTTTTAAATTTCGGTGTCCAGGTAGCCTGATTCATGTTGGTGACGTATGCAGGTGACGCGTACAAGTTGTGCGGCTTCGTCGTATTCGTATTTCGCCAGGTAGCCTGCACGTTGCCTCGAGATAATCAATTCACGAACGCCTTTGCCAACGGGCCGACCAATACCCGGTTGATGTGTTAGCACCACCAGCGCCTGCATTAAATAGTCCAACAGGCCGTAGGTTAAGGTGTCGTTTTGTAGAAACAAAAACTCTTCCAGCCGTTCGAGATCTTCCCACGCCCGGGCACTTAAAAATACGCGCACCATCCGGCTAGTTGACTTTGATTATGGCGGGACGGTCTGGTTTGGGCCCCTGGCCTTGACGGTGCAGTGCCAGCGCTTTGAAGTAGGTGTGAGCGTCATCAAGTTTGTATCCAAGACCCGTCTCGTTCATATCGCGCAGGGCATCCATCGAATCCTGATGAAATTGTTCTTGCAACCGTGCGCGTTCAGACGCATCAGCCAGGGCCTTGACCATAAAAGCGTGCGCACTCACCCCCGCTTTGCGCGCGCTTTCGTCAATTTGCGCTTTAACGCTGGCCGGCAGCTTGATGCTGGTGGGGACGGTTTTCTCAATGGGGTTATCTGGGATGGGCATAGTGAGTTGCCTTTATGAATAAGAGGTAGTCAAATCTGACTACCGACGCAGTGTAGCAGCCTGTCAGAGTCTTTAAATACTCTTAATTTGTCATGCCCGAGCGACCAGTCAGCCAGACCGCTATCGGCATTCAGGTGGCCGCCACCTTCAATCAGATTAAGTTCTGCGCCCCATGCCAGAGCCAATACCTGCGCCCTCTCAAGGCCGCAAAACGGGTCGTTGTCACTCGCAAACAAGCTGGTTTGGAACGGCAGTTTGCCCAGCGGTACAGATGCCCAACTGTGCAGCGCGGGGGCGATGTCGCTGCGCGCCAAGTCAGGCGGTGCTACCAGCAGGGCCGCTTTCACCCGGTGGGTGTTTTGTGAGTGCGCAGCCCAGGCCGCCACGCATAGGCAGCCCAGGCTATGCGCCACCAGTACGGCGGGCTCTGTACAGAGCAGCAGTACGTCTTCAAGCCGCACGATCCAGTCGCCGCGCAGAGGGCGCTGCCAATCGTGCTGCTCCACCCGCGTGTAGCCATGCGCCCGCTCCCACCGGCTTTGCCAGTGCTCAGGGCCGCTGCCTTGCCAGCCGGGGAGGATGAGGACGTTTGCGGGGTTCACTGTCAGGAAATTGAATTGCTATTAATTCAGGAGCTGCTCACGCCCGTACTCATTGGGCTGTGGCTATTTTTATTGCTTGAAAATGAGTTTAAAACCATGTTTCGCGGTGTTATTTGCAGAATCATCACATGTTTTTAATACGGTTGACCATTTCGTCAGCAAACGCCACAAACGCCTGTGCGCCTTTTGATGCCGGGTCAAACACCACGCCCGGCAAACCGTAGCTGGGCGCTTCTGCCAGGCGCACGTTGCGGGGGATGACGGTGTTGAACACCTTTTCGCCAAAGTGTTCCTTGAGCTGGTCGCTGACCTGCTGCTGTAGCGTGATGCGGGGGTCAAACATGACGCGCAGCAGGCCGATGATTTGGAGGTCTTTGTTGAGGTTGGCATGTACCTGCTTGATGGTGTTGACCAGATCGGTCAGGCCTTCGAGTGCAAAGTATTCGCACTGCATGGGCACGATTACACCGTTGGCGCAACACAGGCCGTTCAGGGTCAACATGCTGAGTGATGGCGGGCAGTCGATCAATATGAAGTCGTAGTCCTTGTCGACTTCAGCCAGCGCCAGCTTGAGGCGCTTTTCGCGTCGCTCCACATCGACCAGCTCGACCTCGGCACCGGCCAGCTCGCGGTTTGCACCCAGGATGTCGTAGCTGCAGCCGCCATCAATCAGCTTCTGGCTTTTGACCCGTGCCTCCGCAATCGATGCGGCCTCTAATAGCACGTCGTACACCGTCAACTCAATCTTGCGCTTGTCGATTCCCGAGCCCATAGTGGCATTGCCTTGAGGGTCAAGGTCAACCATCAGCACGCGCTGGCCGACTTTGGCCAAGCCTGCGGCCAGGTTGACAGTGGTGGTGGTTTTGCCAACGCCGCCTTTTTGATTGGCGACGCAGAAAATTTTGGCCATGTGTTGAGGTCTTTGTCTTTGTTATTTAGAGGCTGCGAGCTTGAGGCCAAAGCCAATCAAAAAGATGCCTGCGGCCTTGGTCAGAAAGCTGGTTACTTTTGGACTGGCGCGAATGCGCTCGGCCAGATAGAAAGTAATCATCACCGAGCACAGACCGTAGATAAACGTGATGACGGCGATGGTGAGTGACATGACGGCGAAAGTTTTAAGGCCCTGATGCAAGGCTGGGTCGACAAACAGCGGGAAGAAAGCCATGTAGAAAACAATCGCCTTCGGGTTGAGCAGCGTGATGACCATGGCCTGCTGAAAATAATGACGAGGCTTGATGTGCAAGATGGGCGCATCACCCTCTTTGACCATCAGCATTTTGATGCCCAGCCAGGCCAGGTAAACAGCCCCCGCCCATTGAACGATGTGAAAAGCTGTGGGGTAAGTGACCAACACTGCAGATACGCCCGCCACCGCCGCCCACAGCAAGCACTGGTCGCCAGCAATAACGCCAAGCGTGGCGCCCAAGCCGCCAGCCTTGCCGCCCTTGCTGGTCGAGGTAATCAGCGCCAAATTGCCAGGGCCTGGAATCAGCAAAAATACGATGACGGCGACAACAAAAGTGCCGTAGTCGGCAATGCCTACAAATGAACCCAGCATAAAACCCCAAAAAGAACCCGCAAGTGGAGGGGTGAGTTTACGACAGGCTTCCGGGGCTTTGGCTTTTTCGCATCCAGACAATGCAGCGCTCGGCCTGAAGGCCGGGAACGGCCAACTGTTCCACGTGAAACACTTGAACCGATTTGGGCAAAGCGGCCATTTCATCCTTTGGGCGCTTGCCCTTCATGGCCATCCAAACCCCTCGGTCTGCGAGCGCGCCGACTGTCCAATGCGTGAAGTCTGGCAGCGATGCAAAGGCCCGCGAGCAAATGACGTCGAAGGGTTGCTCAATGCTCTCAACCCTTGCGTGCAAGCCGGTGAGGTTGGGCAGCATCAAGGCAAGAGCGGCCTGTTTGATGAATGCCGCCTTTTTTGCCACTGTATCCACACAGGTCACAAAGACCGAAGGGAAGCAGATGGCCATGACCACGCCTGGCAAACCGGCACCTGAGCCCACGTCCAGCAGCCGACCGCCCTGCTCCAGCGCCATTTGTTTGAGCTGCCTTTGCAAGGGAGTAATGGCAGCAAGACTATCCAGCAGGTGGTGAGTCAACATGTCAGCCGGGTCCCGTACGGCCGTGAGGTTGTAGACCTTGGTCCATTTGCCGATCAGGTCTTGATAGTCCAGCAACTTCCCGACTTGCTCGTCGTTTAGGTCAAGTTGCAACACGCCCAGCCCCGCGCGCAAGTCGCCCTCAAAAGCGTTGCTCATGCTTCAGCTGTTGCCTTGGTGGGGAGGATGTTTTTCCAGAGGTTCTTTTTCAGATGTACCAGCAGCAGAGATATCGTCGCAGGCGTGACCCCTGAAATGCGCGATGCCAGCCCCAGCGTCTCTGGCCGATGTTTGGCAAGCGTCTGGCGTGCCTCAAAGCTCAGGGCTGAAACTTGCAGATAGTCGAGGTCAGGCGGCAGCTTAAGGTTTTCGTAATGTGCGGCGCGTTCGACCTCAACCTTTTGCAGGTCGATGTAGCCAGCGTATTTGGCCGTGATTTCCAGTTGCTCAATCACACCTTCAATGCTCGCATCGCCCGCAATGTCAGGGTTGGCGTACTTGCCTTCGCTGAGCGACATCAGCCCGGCGTAGGTTACGTCCGGCCTTCGCAGCAAATCGGCGAGGTTGTATTCGCGCTCAATCGCCTTACCCAGCACCCGCTCTGCTTCGGGCGCGGAAAGGTTGCCGGGGTTCACCCAGATGGCGCGAAGGCGCTGTGTTTCACGTGAAACAGCGTCGCGTTTGCGGTTGAAGGCATCCCAACGGGCGTCGTCTACCAGGCCCAGCTCCCTGCCCTTTTCAGTCAGGCGCATGTCGGCGTTGTCTTCGCGCAGCATCAGGCGGAACTCGGCACGACTGGTAAACATGCGGTAGGGTTCAGTCACGCCTTTGGTAATCAAATCATCGACCAGCACGCCCAGGTAGGCTTCGTCACGCTTCGGTAGCCAGCTTTCTTTTCCCTGGCATTGCAGTGCGGCGTTAATACCAGCGAACATGCCTTGGGCTGCCGCTTCCTCATAGCCAGTCGTGCCATTGATTTGCCCTGCGAAAAACAGCCCGCCAATGGCGCGGGTTTCAAAGCTGCTTCTCAGGGCACGGGGGTCAAAGTAATCGTATTCAATGGCATAGCCGGGGCGCAAAATATGCGCGTTTTCCATGCCCACCATCGAGCGGACCAGGTCGTACTGGATGTCAAAAGGCAAGCTGGTCGAAATGCCGTTGGGGTAAATCTCGTGGGTGGTTAAACCTTCAGGTTCCAGGAAAATCTGGTGGCTATCCTTGCCCGCAAAGCGGTTGATTTTGTCTTCCACGCTCGGGCAATAACGCGGGCCAATGCCGTCAATCTTGCCGGTAAACATGGGGCTGCGATCAAACCCCGAGCGGATGATGTCGTGCGTTCGTTCGTTGGTATGGGTGATGTAGCACGGCACCTGGTGCGGGTGGGCAATCTTGCCGCCCATAAAACTAAACACTGGCACTGGCCCGGCAGCGCCACCGGGCATGCCGTCGCCGGGTTGTTCAATACACTTGCTGAAGTCAATCGTGCGGCCATCAATGCGCGGTGGCGTACCCGTCTTGAGCCGACCTTGCGGCAGTTTGAGTTCTTTCAGCCGGGCGCTCAGAGACACCGCAGGCGGATCGCCCGCCCTGCCCGCCGAATAGTTTTGCAGGCCGACATGGATTTTGCCGTCGAGGAAAGTCCCCGCCGTCAGCACAACAGTACGCGAGCGAAACTTGATACCGACCTGCGTGACCGCACCCACGACGCGATCACTTTCGACCATCAGGTCATCGACAGCCTGCTGAAACAGCCACAAGTTGGGTTGATTCTCCAGCATGCGGCGAACGGCAGCCTTGTACAAAATGCGGTCGGCTTGAGCCCGTGTTGCACGCACGGCCGGGCCTTTGGAACTGTTGAGAATACGAAACTGTATCCCGCCTTCATCTGTCGCCAGCGCCATCGCGCCACCCATCGCGTCTACTTCCTTGACGAGGTGGCCCTTGCCAATGCCGCCTATCGACGGGTTGCAGCTCATCTGGCCCAGCGTTTCAATATTGTGCGACAGCAGCAGCGTCTTGCAGCCCATGCGGGCGCTGGCAAGGGCCGCCTCGGTTCCGGCATGGCCACCACCGACGACGATCACGTCAAACTCGGTTGGGTAAATGTAGTTGGATGTCATCTTCAGACCTCGATCAATTCAGTTTTCAGGCCTACGGCCTGCGCGGCAGCAGCCTGACGTTTGTCGGACGTCACAAACAGGTCCACACGCGCCGCCTGCGCTGTACCAATGTGTAGCGCATCCATGGCGCGCAAGGGTGCCAGTCGCATGGCTGCGATCGCGTAACGCTCGGCCTGGTTTGTTAGCGGCATCACTGCCAGCTCATCAAAATCCGCATGAATGTCAGCCAGCACCCGCTCATATTCACCATCACTGAAAGCGCCTTCACGCCATTGGCGCGTCAAGGCTGAGGCAACCTCTGTTTTGCAATGCACAGCCGCCGTGACCGCATTGGCCAGTGCCTGTAATTGCAGTACACGGCTAACGCCTGACTCGCCGCTATAGCGCTTGAACATGGCAGACGCGTCAAACAAAACGTTCATCACCAGCCGCCTTCGCGCTCTTCGATGATCATTTGCGCACCCGATTTGCTGGGCGGCTTGAGGTAATTTAGTGGCTCAATCGGCAACTTCCAGCGCGGCACTTTTTGCTCCGCCTGCGGCTGCATCGGCACCAGTTCGGCCACCGGTTTGCCGTGCCGCAAAATGCGCACGGTCTCCCCCTTTTCGACCAGGTCAATCATGGCTGAAGCGTTGGCGCGGAACTCACTCAAAGGGACACTGATGGGCACAGTTTGCATTTTGTACAAAATTGATTGTTTCGTACATTTTAGCCGCTTTTAAGTCGTCGCTGCCCAGATCCCCTGGCTTCTGAACAAACGAGCTGTCGTAGTATCAGGTGCTCCATTAACTTCCAAAGGCTTGCCGTGTCCACCGCCTCACATCCCACCCGCCGCGCTGCCCTGCAAGCCGCCACCGCATTCGCAGCCGCCAGCGCCCTGACCACCCGGGCACAAACCGCGTGGCCCAGCAAACCGATACGCCTGCTCGTGCCTTTCGCCCCTGGCGGCAGTTCGGAGATCGTGGCGCGTTCTACCGCCAACGAGCTGACCAAAATCCTGGGCCAAACCGTGTTTGTCGAAAACAAGCCGGGCGCCAGCGGCAACATCGCCATGCAGGAGTGCGCCGCCTCGACCGACGGCCACACCATGGTGCTGGGCCATGTCGGTACGCTGGCTGTGAACCCCTTCATCTTCGACAAACTGCCGTTCGACACCAACAAAGATTTCAAACCCATCTCGCTGCTGGCCAAGGTGCCCAGCCTGTATGCGGTCAATGCCAACGTGCCCGCCAAAACGCTCAGAGAATTTGTCGCGCTGGCCAAGTCCAAACCCGGCCAGCTCAACTACGGCTCGGCCGGCAACGGCAGCGCCGGGCACCTGGCGTTTGAGTATTTAAAAATGGTCTCCGATATATTCGTGCTGCATGTGCCCTATCGGGGCACTGGCCCGCAACTCACCGACCTGCTGGCGGGTCGGCTGGATGCAGCCAGCGTGGGCGCACCGGCGATTCTGGCGCACATCAAGTCTGGCAAGCTGCGCGCCATTGCCACGGGCACCAAAGAGTGGCTGGCCCAGCTGCCCGAGGTGCCCACCGTGGCCGAGAGCGGCTACCCCGGCTTTGAGATGACGCAGTGGTACGGCCTGAATGCCCCCGCCAACATGCCACAAATCGCCATCGACAAAATCGCCGAAGCCTGCGGCAAAGCCATGAAGAACCCGCTGGCCACCGAGCGCTTGCGCGGCGACACGGCCTTACCAGTGGGCGACACACCAGCGCAGTACGCCGCCTTCATCAAAACTGAGCAAGCCCGCTGGAAGCTGGTAGCCGCTCGGGCCAAAATCAAACCAGATTGAAGTAAGCTCTTTGAGTCCAACCAAGACGGCCAAACCACTGCCATGAAAAATTCACTTGTCATCATGGGCGTTGCCGGTTGCGGCAAGTCCAGTCTGGGCGCGGCCATAGCCCATGCCTGCGACATGCAACTGGTTGAAGGCGACGACTTTCACAGCGCCGCCAGCCGGGTCAAAATGACAAACGGGATTGCCTTGAATGACGCCGACCGTGACGGCTGGCTAAGCGCACTTGGCGAACAGCTGCGCAACCACCCGAATGGCCTGATGCTGACCTGCTCGGCCCTGAAAAACAGCTACCGTGACCGGCTACGGAAGGCCTGCCCCGGGTTGCGCTTTGTCTTCATGGACATATCCAGGACCGACACACTGGCGCGGGTTGCCGCACGTGGCGAGAAGCACTTTTTTTCACCCAGTCTGATTGACAGCCAGTTCGACACACTGGAATCTCCCGTTGGCGAGCCCGGCGTGTTGCGGGTAGATGCCATGAACCAGCTGACCGAGCTGCGCGCCAGTGTGGTTGCCTGGTTGAAGCAGCCACTGTCTACTAGCGGACTGCAGATCTCAAGCTAACGGCGTATCGTCTAGGGTCTAGGTACCCGTATCTGACGCAGCCAGAAAACCAACCGCAAGGAGACACCACATGCACATCCCCTCATTGAAAGAAGTCGTCAGCGCTGAAGAATGGCAGCTGCGTTGTGACCTTGCTGCCTGCTACCGTCTGGTGGCGCTGTACGGCTGGAGCGACCTGGTTTTTACCCATATCAGCGCCAAGCTGCCAGAGTCGGTTTCGGGTGCGGGGGCGCACCACTTTCTCATCAATCCTTATGGTTTGATGTTTGACGAAATCACCGCGTCCAGCCTGGTCAAGGTTGACGATAAATGCAACAAGGTGATTGACTCGCCCTTTCCTGTCAACCCGGCGGGTTTTGTGATTCACAGTGCCGTACATGAAGCACGCGCTGACGCTGGTTGCGTACTCCATACCCACACTCGGGCCGGTGTGGCGGTCAGTGCGCAATTAGCTGGCGTGCTGCCCATCAGCCAGCAGTCTACCTTCGTGCTGGGCTCGCTTGCGTATCACGCTTACGAAGGTGTGGCGTTTAGAGACGACGAAAAACCGCGCTTGCAAGCTGACCTCGGCAAAGCCAATTTTTTAATGCTGCGCAACCACGGCTTGCTGGTAGTCGGCAAAACCATTGCCGATGCGTTTTTAAGCATGTACACCTTCGAAAACACCTGCCGCATTCAGATTGATGCCCAGGCTGGTGGCGAGCTGACACAGGTCAACCCCCTCGTCGTCAAAGGCGTAGCTGAAGCGTTGCGCGTACAAACCGGCGGCATGGGCGGCGCGTTCGTTTGGCCTTCGCTGATTCGCAAGCTGGACCGCACCGACAACAGCTACGCCTCATAAGCGCTTTTGCGCGCACGACGCAAAAGCCGCAGTTCAGCCATATCCAGCGACAATCATCTCCGGCAGCCAATCCGGGAGGGCACTCCTTTTGGCGATGACATCGCCCTTCCCGCGCAAAGAGGGAGTTCCACAACGGAGCAGGAAATGGCCTTGGACAAGAAAAAGCTTTCTGAAAGCGACATTTGCGACAAGTTCATCCGCCCGGCAATGGAGCAAGCCGGATGGCACGGCATGGACCAGATCTTTCGTGAGTTCCCTCTGCGGGCGGGCCGCATGGTGGTGCGAGGCAACAAGGCGCACCGCGACCAGTCCACGGTGCTTTTTGCTGACTATGTTTTGTGTTTGAAGCCGAACATTCCGCTGGCCGTAGTAGAGGCCAAAGACAACCAGCATGCGATGGGCGCGGGTATGGCTCAAGCCATTAACTACGCCCGGCTACTCGAGGTTCCTTTCAGTTTTTCCAGCAACGGTGACGGCTTTGTCTTTCGTGACGCAACCCTGGCCAGCGGTGTGCGGGAACAAAACCTCACACTCAAGGAATTCCCCAGTCCGGCTGAATTGTGGGCGCGCTATTGCGCCTGGAAGGGCTGGCAGCCTGAGGTACGGCGCGTCGCCGCCTTCGACTATTCCCCCAGCAAAACACCGCGTTACTACCAGATCAACGCCATCAACCGCACAGTAGAAGCCATTGCAGCGGGCCAGCAGCGCGCCCTGCTTGTCATGGCTACGGGCACCGGCAAAACCTACACCGCCTTTCAGATCATCTGGCGGCTCTGGAAGAGTGGAGCCAAAAAGCGCATCCTGTTTTTGGCGGACCGCAACATCCTGATCGACCAGACCATGGTCAACGACTTCCGCCCGTTCAAGGGTGCAATGGCCAAGCTGAGCGCCAACGCGAAAGGTGTGGAGCGCATCAATGCTCAGGGAAAGTTGGAATTGGACGATGTGGACTTGGCCGTAGACAAAACCACCAAGGCCGTCAACAAGAGCTATGAAATCTATTTGTCGCTTTACCAGGCCGTCACCGGTACCGAGGAGGAGTCCAATATCTACAAGCAGTTCAGCCCCGATTTTTTCGACCTCATCGTGGTGGACGAGTGCCACCGTGGCAGCGCCAACGAAGACTCCGCCTGGCGCGACATCCTTACCTATTTTTCAAGCGCCACGCACGTGGGGCTGACGGCCACGCCCAAAGAAACCAGAGACACCTCCAACACCTTCTACTTCGGCGAGCCCATCTACACCTACAGCCTAAAGCAAGGCATTGAAGACGGCTTCCTCGCGCCCTACAAAGTAATTCGTGTCGATCTGGACAAAGACACCTTCGGCTGGCGTCCCACCGTTGGCATGACCGACAACAACGGGCAACTGATTGATGACCGCGTGTACACAGGGCGGGACATGAACCGCAAACTGGTGCTGGAGCCACGCGACACCTTGGTCGCCGAGCGCATCACCGCGTACTTGACGGCCACCGACCGTATGGCCAAGACCATCGTGTTTTGCGAAGACATAGACCACGCCGCCCGTATGCGCCAGGCCTTGAGCAATGCGAATGCCGACCTGTGCGCCACCCAGCCCAACTACGTGGTGCAGATCACTGGCGACAACCCGGAAGGCAAGCGCGAGCTCGATAACTTCATCGATCCCGAAAAGCCATACCCGGTCATCGCCACCACCTCCAAGCTCATGAGCACTGGGGTGGACGCACAAACCTGCAAGCTCATCGTGCTCGACCAGAACATCAAGTCCATGACCTTGTTCAAGCAGATCATTGGCCGCGGCACCCGCCTGCGCGAAGATCTTGGCAAAAGCTGGTTCACCATACTGGACTTCAAACGCGCCACGGAATTGTTTGCCGACGAGAAATTTGACGGCCCCCCAGAACAAATCTATGAACCCAAAGGCGATGATCCCATTGCACCTCCAGACGCTCCACCTGATCCGCTGGACGCAGCCAACCCCGCTCAGCCTGAGCCAGTCGAAGGCCAGCCCGATGACCCATTCAATCCCCTCGGCCCCTTCGGCGGTTGCAGTGAGCCCCCGGTCAAATACGTGCTCGGTAACCAGGTCACAGTGTCCGTTGCGCGCGAGCGCGTGCAGTACCTCAACGCCCAGGGTCAGCTCATCACCGAGAGCCTGCGCGACTACACCCGTATCAACTTGCAAAAGCAATATGCATCGCTTGACCAGTTCCTGCAGGCCTGGAGCGCCGCCGACCGTAAGGCCGCGCTACTCGAAGAACTGGAAAAGCACGGCGTGCTGGTAGAGGCCTTGGCAGAAGAGGTGGCCGCTACCGGCCTCACCGGGCTGGACCCGTTTGACCTTCTGCTGCACGTGGCCTGGAACATGCCTGCCCTGACCCGGCGTGAGCGTGCTCGCCGCGTACAAAAGCGCAATGTCTTCACTCATTACGGCCCCATCGCCCGAAAGGTGCTCGAAGCCCTGCTGGATAAATACGCCGACGAAGGCATTGCCGCCATGGAAAGCGACGAAGTGCTGCGCGTGCAGCCCCTCAACACCTTGGGCAGCCCGGTAGAACTGATCAAAAGCTTTGGTGGCCGCCCACAGTACCTGGCCGCCCTGCAAGCGCTGGAGCGCGAGCTTTACACCGCCATTCCATAAGCCCAATTTGCTACTAAATTTGTAGCTGCTCACGCACGTTCTACGGACGTTAGAGCCCCCAAATTCTCATAAATAAGCTCCAAAATTACCCCATGTCCAACCTTACCCCCACCATCAAATCCATCCAGGACGTCATGCGCCAGGACAGCGGCGTCGATGGCGATGCCCAGCGCATCAGCCAGCTCACCTGGCTGTTGTTTCTTAAAGTGTTTGACGCGCTTGAAGAAGATCTGGAGCTGACACGCGACCGTTACACCAGCCCTGTTCCCGAGGCATTGCGCTGGCGCAACTGGGCTGCTGATGCAGAGGGCATTACTGGCGATACGCTTCTGAACTTTGTCAACAACGAGCTTTTTCCTGGCCTTAAAGGTTTGAGCGCCGACCCTGTGCGCAACCCGCGCGGGTTTGTGGTGCGCGGCGTGTTTGAAGACGCCTTCAACTACATGAAAAGCGGCCACCTGCTGCGCCAGATCATCAACAAGCTGGCCACCATCGATTTCAACCGCCAGACCGAGCGCCACCAGTTCAACGACCTGTACGAAAAAATCCTGCGTGATTTGCAAAGTGCTGGCAACGCAGGCGAGTTCTACACCCCACGCGCCGTTACCCAGTTTATGGTCGACCAGATCAACCCGCAGCTCGGTGAAAAGCTGCTAGACCCCGCCACAGGCACAGGCGGCTTTCTGGTCTGCGCGATCGAGCACCTGCGCAAGCAAGTACACACGCCTGACCAGGAAGCGCTGCTGCAAATTAGTGTCGGCGGCGTAGAGAAAAAGCAATTGCCCCACATGCTGTGCGTGACCAACCTCATGCTCCACGGCATCCCCGTGCCCAGCCAGATCGTGCACGGCAACACCCTAGCCCGTCCGCTGAGGGAATACACATCGGCTGAGCGTGTGGACATCGTGTTGACCAACCCGCCTTTCGGCGGCACCGAAGAGCCGGGCATCGAGCACGGTTACCCTGCAGACGTGCGCACCAAAGAAACGGCGGACTTGTTCCTGGTGCTCATCAAGCACATCCTTAAACCCGGTGGCCGCGCCGCGCTGGTGCTGCCCGACGGCACCCTGTTTGGCGAAGGCGTCAAAACCCGCATCAAAGAGCAGCTTCTGAATGAGTGCAAGCTGCACACCATCGTGCGCCTGCCCAACGGCGTGTTCGCGCCCTACACCGGCATCAAAACCAATTTGCTCTTTTTCACCAAAGGCCAGCCCACTACCGACGTTTGGTACTACGAGCACCCCTACCCGGCGGGCGTGAAGAACTACAACAAAACCAAACCCATCCGCATCGAAGAGTTCGATGCCGAGAAGGCCTGGTGGGGTAGCGAGGCCGATGGCTTTGCCAGCCGCGTGGAAAACGAACGCGCCTGGAAGGTTAGCATTGCGCAAATCAAAGCCGCCAACTACAACCTCGACCAGAAAAACCCCCATGTGGGCGAGGTGCAAGACCACAACCCCGAACACCTGCTGGCCGACTACCAGCGCCTGCAGGGTGAGGCCCATGCGCTGCGCGATGAACTGCGCGACATATTGGCCAAATCGCTCGCTAGCCCGCTTTGAATGTACGCATGCTGCTATCAAATTTGAATCTACTGGCCACCGCGCCTGATGGCGTGGCGAGATTGCGCGAGCTGATTCTGACCCTGGCCGTGCAGGGCAAACTGCTGCCGCAAGACGCCAAGGACGAGGCGGCGAGCGTGCTGCTGAAGAAGATTCGTGCCGAGAAAGACCGGCTGATTGCCGAAAAGAAGATTCGGCGCTTAAAGCCGCTTGATCCGATTGACGAAAGTGAAACCGGGTTTGCTTTGCCAAGTTCTTGGGAATGGGAGCGCCTCGGCAATCTTGGCGACTGGGGGGCTGGCGCAACGCCCTCGCGATCAAACAGCAGCTACTACGGCGGTGATATTCCTTGGTTCAAATCCGGCGAATTAAACGCAGACTTCATATCTGAGTCAGAAGAAACGGTGACCGATGCGGCATTGCGCAATTGCTCCCTTCGTCTAAATCAAGTCGGAGATGTGTTGGTTGCTATGTATGGCGCAACCATTGGCAAAACTGCAATCTTGTCCGTTGTTGCTACTACTAACCAAGCGGTCTGCGCTTGTACGCCCTTCGCAGGTTTGTTGAACACGTATTTGCTGCTGCTTATGAAGGCGTTGAAGCCGTACTTCATCAGCATCGGTGCGGGTGGCGCACAACCCAACATCTCACGCGAGAAAGTTATCGCCACTGTTATTGGCTTGCCACCCCTCGCCGAACAATCCCGCATCGTCACCCGCGTCGAAGAGCTCATGCGCCTGTGCGACGCGCTAGAGGCCAAGACTCGCCTCGAAGCCACACAACACGAACAGCTGGTTCGCACCCTGCTAAGCGCCCTCACCATCAGCACTACGCCCGAAGAGCTGACCGACAACTGGCACCGCGTCGCCACCCACTTCGACCTGCTGCTAGACCGCCCCGAAGCCGTAGACGCCCTGGAGCAAACTATCCTCCAACTCGCAGTGCGCGGCCTCCTCGTCCCCCAAGACCCCCAAGACGAACCCGCCAGCACCCTCCTGCAAAAAATCCGCCTTGAGAAAGACCGCCTCATCGCCGAAGGCAAGATCAAACGCGACAAACCCCTGCCGCCGATTGCGGAGGATGAGAAGCCGTTTGATTTGCCGAAAAGGTGGGAGTGGGCAAGGGTCGGCAGCATTGGCGCGACGCAGACGGGCGGCACCCCGGCATCCAATCGGCGGGAATACTTCGACGGCGATTTTCCGTTTATTGGCCCAGGCCAAATTACCCCGAGGGGAAACATACTTTCTGCCGAGAAGTTCATTTCGGAACGCGGTAGGTTGGAATCAGCAGTTGCCGAAATTGGCGATGTTCTGATGGTGTGCATCGGTGGTTCTATTGGCAAATGTGCTGCAGCGACCTTTGCCACTGCATTCAATCAGCAGATCAACAGCATTCACCCAGTATTGACTTCGAGTGCCTACGTTTTGATCGCCATGTCCTCAAGCGATTTCATGGGTGCAGTTATTCGTGCGGCTACTGGCTCCGCAACGCCAATCATCAGTAAGGGCAAGTGGGATGTGCTGTTATTGCCCGTGCCACCCCTCGCCGAACAATCCCGCATCGTCGACCGCGTAGCCTCCCTGCGCGCCCTGTGCGCCGACCTGCGCCAGCGCCTCAGCACCGCCCGCACCCAGCAGGCGCTGCTGGCGGAGGTGTTGGTGCAAACTGTGTCTGCGTGAGGAGTCACTATGGCCGTACCGAATCCCGTTCGTCTGTTTCACATCACTGCCATTGGCAATTTGCAAGCGATTTGCCGGGCAAGTGCTTTGCTGTCAAAAAACCAGGGAGCCGCTACAGGACTGGCATACCAGAACATTGCCCACGGTGGTGCGCAAGGTGCACGGGCTGCCAGGTTATTGCCCAATCCCCCGGGCGGCACGGTACACGACTTTGTGCCTTTTTACTTTGCGCCACGCTCGCCCATGTTGTCTGCCGTCCATAACGGGAAGGTGGCTGGGTGCGATCTACGTCAGCAGGACATTGTTCACTTGGAAACGACAGTAGATCGTGTGACTGCGAACGAGGCTTCGTTTGTGTTTTATGACCGCAATGCCACTCTGGCCTACAGCAAGCCCTATATCGACCTGACCCACCTGGACGCAGTGGCGTGGGATTTGATAACCGAGGTGCCTCGACTGGATGGCTTCTGTAAGTACTTTCAGAATCGCCATCAGGAAGAGCGCTACGTAGATCGCATGGAACGGCGCATGGCAGAGTTTCTGGTCAAAGGGCATGTGCCACTACAGCATTTCACCCGCGTGGGTGTGTGTAACGCGGAGCAGGCGCAAGTGGTTCAGGCCCTGCTTCAAGCCGAGGGAGTACCATTACCAGTTGAAGTGAAAACCGACTGGTACTTTCTGGGCCAGTGACCATGAGCATCCACCTAACCCACGGCGATTTATTGAAGCAGGACGATGTTGACGCCATAGTCAACACGGTGAACTGCGTCGGTGTCATGGGCAAGGGCATTGCCTTGCAGTTCAAGAACAAGTGGCCTGACAACTTCACCCAGTACCAAGCAGCCTGCAAGGCTGGCGAAGTGCGGCCCGGCAAGATGATGGTGTTTGATGCGGGAGCTTACGCGCAGCCACACTTCATCATCAATTTCCCTACTAAAGACCATTGGCGCGGTAATTCAAAGCTCTCGTTTATTCAAGACGGTCTGCAGGATTTGATTGCACAGCTGCGGGTGTTGGATATTCGGTCAATTGCCATTCCCCCCTTGGGTTGCGGCAACGGTGGTTTGGCTTGGGGTGAGGTCAAACCGCTCATTGAAGCCGCGTTTGCAGAGTTGCCAGACGTGGACGTGCACTTGTTCGAGCCCGGTATGGCACCCAGCCCCAAGTCGATGGTTGTGCGTACGGCGCGTCCCAAAATGACGTTGGGCCGGGCAGCTATTTTGAAATCGATTGAAACCTATCGCGATTTAAATTACGGCTTAACCCGGATCGAAGTTCAAAAGCTTGGGTATTTCCTGCAAGAGTCTGGGCATGATTTAGGCCTGCAATTTGAAAAGCATCTTTATGGCCCCTATTCAGAGCAATTGCGGCACGCACTTAATCGTATGGAGGGCCACTTCATCGTAGGTTTGGGTGACGGCTCGGTCGATTCCGAGATCGAGCCTGCCGCCGATGCTTTGTCGGAAGCCAATGCTTTCCTGACTACGAACGGAAACCTTGAGATCAATCAGCGACTAGCCCGACTGGAGGCACTAATTGACGGGTTTCAATCACCATATGGGATGGAGCTTCTATCTACGGTGCATTGGGTGGCGCGCCATGAGCCCGGAGTAAAGTCACCAGAGGCGGCGTTATCCGCCGTGGGTGCCTGGAATGCGCGTAAGAAAAAACTGATGCAGCCGGTACATGTGCGGGCTGCGTGGGATAGGCTGGCGCAGCAAGAGTGGATTGCTCTCCCGCCATCAAGCTGAAAAGACTAAAGAACAGCGTTACCCCAGCTCCATCTAGCCGAACAATCCCGCATCTTTGTCAGCGTGGCCTCGGCGTGGTTTCCGCCGGTTTCAGGCTTGTCTCGATAGATTAAACACCGACCAGCGACAACGCAGGAGCGGCGGTTGGGCTGGCTGCTGAAAGCTTGTCACCCTCGTCAACTACCAGCTCTTTACGCAGCATCTGCACGCCGCCAAAGATTGTGGCAAACGCTACGTCTTTGGCATCGCGGCCAGTGCCCACACGTATCAGCCTGTCAATCGGTGCCATCTTGGTACCGTCAAAAAGCACCCACTGGTTGTCCAGCCAGGCCTCAAACACCGCGTGAAAATCCTGCGGTGGTTCGTCAAAATGCACATAGCCTACTACCAGCCGCGCCGGAATATTCAGCGCCCTGCACAGCGTGATGCCCAGGTGCGCAAAATCACGACAGACCCCGGCGCGCTGCACAAACACTTCCTGCGCGGTGGTGGTTGAATTACTGAAACCCGGCAGGTAAAGAATCGACTCGTGAATCCAGCTTTCAACCGCGCGCACACGGCTCAAGCCGGGTGACAAATGGCCAAACAGTTGCTGCGCAACTCGGCTCATCACATCGGACTCGCAGTAGCGGCTGGGCATCAGGTAGTGAAGCACACTGTCCGGCACACTGGTCACGGCGGCCTCTTCAAGGTGCAGCGGTATGCTGGCGCCAACCAGCTCAATCGAGGCGTGGTAGTTGACCGACAAGATCCCTTTGGGCGCATCAAGCCGGACGAACCGGTTGCCGTTGCGCTCATCGCAAAACGTACGCACCTTCATGCTGGGCGTGATGGTCAAGCGTTCTTCAACTATCTGGTTCGAGTCGTGAAAAGCCGTCTCGATGTGGAACAGAAAATGCGCGGGGTGCGTGACTTCGTAGTCGAGCAGCAGGTCAACAGTAGCGGTGTGCATTGAAGGTCTTAAAAAAAGTAAGTTCTCGCCCGATGTGTATTCAAAGGGGCTTGCGCTGCGAGGGGATTTTGCCGGCAGGCGAAGAAAACCAGTTTTTGCAGGTCACAAAAACAATTCGGGCCGCGCGCTCGAGCACATCGGCATCCAGCATCTTGCGCAAGTCGTGAGCCTTGAGCCGGTTTATTAGCAGCAACTGCGCAATACCTGGGGTGAAAGTGATACGCCGGGGCAGCAGCCTTTGTCTCAGTCTGGCAAGCACGCCGGGGCCTGCCCGCTCGTCGACGGGCGCAGCGTCAGTCAGGTCTCGCGCACGAGGGGGCTGCAACATTACTTCAGGGCATTTCTTGCAGCGCCGATACCCAGGGCAGCGAGAACTATGAACAGAACCGCGAGAATCAGGAACAAGCCGAAAAGAATTTTGGCAATGCCGGCAAAACCTGCCGCAATGCCGCCAAATCCAAGGGCACCGGCAATCAGTGAGATGACAGCAAAAATGATGGCGTACTTCAGCATGATGTTCTCCTGAGCATTACAAAATTAAACAGGTTTGATGCTAAAAGTTTCGCCTTGAGCTTCGAATCAGCTTGCCCCGCATCACGTTGTAGGACAACACGACTGACGCTACCTGCTCTTATTTTAGTAGCTGCTTACGCCCGTAATGATTGGGCTGCAGCCCTAAAACAGGGTGTTTTCAGGCCGTTCGAGCGGCCTGCAAGGGGCTTTACTTGCCAAACAGGGCTTTCAGCTAGCCGCTCACCGCCATCAGAAGCAGCACCATCAGTACAAGGGCCGTGAAAAACAGCCAATTGAAAATTATTGTCACCCGGTGTTTGTGGCAAACAGCCGCTCGAATAGCGAGCGTCAATGGCGAGTCCTGCATAAAAAGCAGCTAGCCATTACCATGTTGACCATGCTTTGTCGGTCGATGCTTATCGGTCCACAGCCTATGCCCACACTTCATCACCAGGAGAAAAACCAATGAAGCTCTATTACTCCCCCGGCGCCTGCTCGCTGTCACCTCACATCACGCTGCATGAGTCCGGACTGACGTTCGAGCATGTGGCGGCCCCCACCAAGACACACAAGCTCGAAGATGGCACCGACTACTACACCATCAACCCGTTGGGTTATGTGCCGCTGCTTGAGCTTGACGACGGCACTCGCATCACCGAAGGCCCGGCGATCGTGCAATACATCGCCGACCAGGTGCCCGAGAAAAAACTCGCCCCGACCAACGGCACCGTCGCGCGCGCGCACCTGCAGTCCTGGCTCAACTTCATCAGCACCGAAATCCACAAGGGCTTCAGCCCGCTGTTTAATCCCGCGACGCCGGCCGACTACAAGCCGCTTGTCATCGACAAGCTAATGTCGCGCCTGAAATGGGTGGACGGCCAGCTGGCTGGCAAGCAATATTTGATGGGCGACGCATTCGGCGTGGCCGACCCCTACATCTTCACGGTCACCAACTGGGCGCCGCGAGTGGGGGTAGACATCT
>JBBRQQ010000058.1:0-20454 GCA_038226155.1 Burkholderiales bacterium | reverse complement strand
TTCCAGCCGGGGCCGCCAAACTCTTTTGGCCAGCCGTGACCTAACCAGCCTTTGGCCCCCAAAATTTTGGCCCAGCGCTGGTGGTCGTCACGGCTCAAACGCAAGGCGTTGTGCACCTTGTGCGATATGTCTGCCGGCAGACTGGCTTTGACCCACGCGCGAATGTCTTCGCGAAAGGTCTGCTCTTCGGGGGTAAAGGCTAAATCCATGGTTATCTCCGGGTGTTCTGGTGTCAGATTGACACTTCCTGACCAGTGTTTTTAGCACGAATGTGCTTTTTGAGCTGTCAAGGCTGTGACTTGTGTGTGGCTTTCAGCTTGCCCCGTGCGCGCGGGCGTTCCCATAAACTATAGCGATGGAAAGCCACCAGAAAAATATCGTGATCCTGATTTCGGGCCACGGCTCCAACATGCAGGCCATTGTTCGAGCAGCCCGGCAACAAAGTTGGCACGATAAATTTAACGCACGTATTGCCTGCGTTATCAGCAACCGACCTGATGCAGAGGGTCTGGCATCGGCTGCAGAGCAGGGTATAGCCACTGCGGTGGTTGACCACAAGTTATTTACATCGCGCGATGCATTTGATGCCGCGCTGCTCAGCTGTATTGACACCTACAGGCCCACCCTGGTGGTGCTGGCTGGCTTCATGCGCATCCTGACGACCGGGTTTGTGCGGCACTATGCCGGCAGGCTTATCAATATCCACCCATCGCTGTTGCCCGCCTTCACTGGCCTTGACACGCACCAACGCGCCATTGACGCGGGCTGCCAGGTGGCGGGAACGACAGTACACAGGGTAACGGTTGACCTGGATAGCGGTCAGCTGCTCGCGCAGGCCGTGGTGCCCATTCTTGCGGGCGACACGGCTGAAGCTTTGGCTGCTCGTGTGCTGAGTCAGGAGCACCTTCTCTACCCGCAGACGTTGCGCGGCTTGCTACAAGCGCTTACAAACTCACCCGGGGAAAGCTGACAGGCACTAAAGGATATTGAAAATAAATTGAATCTGGTTGCGGCAGTGCGCCGTATTCAGAACAGCCGCTTGAATCCATGTTGATTTCGGCTTTTGTTTAACTTGCCCAATTATTATTAACTCAACTTCACAGGACTTTATATGAAAATCTCTCGCAAATTTGTTGCGGTCACGATGGCTGTCATGCTGGGCCTTGGCGCAGCTTCTTCTTTTGCAAAAGTCATGGTGGGCGGCGCGCCCATGCTGGCCTCCAAAGACATCATCGACAACGCCGTCAACTCCAAAGACCACACCACGCTGGTCGCCGCAGTCAAGGCCGCTGGCCTGGTTGATACGCTGAAAGGCCCTGGCCCTTTCACCGTTTTTGCGCCTACCAACGCCGCCTTTGATGCACTCCCAGCTGGCACGGTTGACACTCTTCTGAAGCCTGAAAATAAGGCGATGCTGGCTGGTATCCTGACCTACCACGTTGTGGCCGGCAAGATGGACTCCAAGGCGCTGATCAAAGCGATCAAGAAGGGCAAGGGCTCCGCCGAACTCAAGACTGTCGCTGGCGGTACGCTGACGGCTAAAACTGCTGGCGGCAAAATCATGTTGATGGACGAAAAAGGCGGCACTTCCACTGTCACGATTGCTAATGTGTACCAGTCCAACGGCGTGATCCACGTGGTTGACAAAGTCCTGCTGCCGAAGTAATTTTCTTGTAGGGTCTACGTTAAAAAAGCCCCGCATGGTTTGCGCCATGCGGGGCTTTTGTTTGAGTTGATTACCTTGACTGGAGTTGCAGCAGCGCCGCCTTGACGATGTTCGCCGCATCAACCCCAAAAAATTCGCGCAGCGCAGCCCGCGTGTCGCTGCGGCCAAAGCCGTCGGTGCCAAGCGTCAGGTAACTTCGATCTGCTGGCAAAAAGGCGCGAATGCTTTCCGGCACGGCGCGCACATAGTCGGTTGCCGCAATGATGGGGCCTTCGCTGCTGCCTAGTTGGGCTTGTACAAACGTGTCGCCAGGTTCCTTGCCATTCAATGCTTGCTGCTGGCACGCAGCGCCATCGCGCGCGAGTTCGCTCCAGCTGGTCACGCTGTACACGCTCGCCTCAATGCCCATCTCCCCAAGTTGCACTGCTGCCTTGATGATTTCCGTCAAAATCGCTCCAGAGCCCATCAAAGTCACCTTTTGAGCCGTTTTTGGAGGCATTTTTTTGCCAGACGCGCCTGAATTCGGGCGTGAGTAGCTACTTATTTTATAGCAGCCCCGAATGATTTCAAGCTCGCTACCCGCTTGCAAATCGGGCTGCGCGTAGTTCTCGTTCATCATCGTGACGTAGTAAAAAACGTCTTTTTGCGCCACCATCATCTCGCGCATGCCGTGGTCGATGATGACAGCCAGCTCGCAGGCAAACGCTGGGTCGTAGGCCTTGCAGTTGGGAATGGTGGCGGCTATCAAATGGCTGGTGCCGTCCTGGTGTTGCAGGCCTTCGCCACCCAGCGTGGTGCGGCCCGATGTTGCACCCAGTAAAAAGCCGCGCGCTCGCTGATCAGCGGCGGCCCAGATCTGGTCGCCCACGCGCTGAAAGCCGAACATCGAGTAGTAAATATAGAAGGGCAGCATCGCCAGCCCGTGCACGCTGTAGCTCGTCGCGGCGGCCGTCCAGCTGGCCAATGCGCCGGCTTCGCTGATACCTTCTTCCAGAATCTGCCCATCCAGCGCTTCACGGTAACTTAGTACCGAGCCAATGTCTTCAGGTGCATAACGCTGGCCAACGCTGGAATAAATGCCCACCTGCTTGAACAGATTGGCCATGCCAAAGGTGCGCGCTTCGTCGGCCACGATGGGCACGATTTTGGCGCCGAGTGCGCCGTCTTTTAAAAGCCCGCCGAGCATTCGCACAAAAGCCATGGTGGTGCTCATCTCTTTGCCATCGGCATTCAGTGCAAAACCGGCATAGGCGGGTAGCGCCGGTATGGCGATGACTTCAGCCGTGGTTTCGCGCTTGGGCAGGTAACCACCCAATTCCTTGCGCCTGGCGTGCAGGTACTGCATCTCGGGGCTGTCGGGCGCTGGTTTGTAGAAGGCGATTTGCCTGGCCTGCTCGTCTGTCAATGGCAAGTTAAAGCGGTTTCTGAATTCGATCAGGTCCGTCTCGTCAAACTTTTTTTGCGAGTGCGTCGTCATCTTGCCCTGGCCCGCGCTGCCCATGCCGTAGCCTTTTTTGGTGTGCGCGAGGATCACCGTGGGCTGGCCCTTGTGTGCGGCTGCTGCGGCGTAGGCGGCGTGGATTTTGACGAGATCATGACCACCACGTTTGAGGCGGTCAATCTGCTCGTCGGTCATGCCTTGCGCCAGTCGGGCCAGCTCGGGGTTTTGGCCGAAGAAGTTGTCGCGGTTAAAGCGCCCGTCCTTGGCGGCAAAGGTCTGCATCTGGCCGTCAACCGTGTTGGCAAAGGCTTTAGCCAATGCGCCACTCACGTCACGCGCAAACAGGCCATCCCAGTCGCTACCCCAGACCAGTTTGATGACATTCCAGCCGGCGCCTGCGAACAGCTTTTCCAGCTCGTCAATGATGCGGCCATTGCCGCGCACCGGGCCGTCCAGCCGCTGCAAATTGCAATTGACCACCCAGACCATGTTGTCCAGGCCTTCACGTGCGGCAAGCGTCAGGGCACTCATGGATTCGGGCTCGTCCATCTCCCCATCACCGAACACGCCCCACACCTTGCGGCCGGTGCAGTCGAGCAAGTTGCGGTGCGTGAGGTAGCGCATGAAGCGCGCGTGGTAAATCGAGCTGATGGGGCCAATGCCCATGGACCCCGTGGGGAACTGCCAGAAGTCCGGCATCAAATACGGGTGCGGGTAGCTGCACAAACCTTGCGCGCCATCTTTGGCGGTTAACTCCTGGCGGTAGCAGGCCAGGTCTTTTTCTTGCAGGCGACCTTCGAGGTAAGCACGCGCATACACGCCAGGCGCGCTGTGCGGCTGGAAGAACACCAGGTCACCCCGGTGCTGCCCTTCAGCCGTGCCTTCGCGGGCATGAAAAAAGTGGTTAAAACCAGTTTCAAACAAATCGGCAGCGCTTGCATAGCTGGCCACGTGGCCGCCGAGTTCTGCCGAACCTCCGGTCTCGATCTGATTGGCGCGCACCACCATAGCCAGCGCGTTCCAGCGCATCAGCGAGGCCAGGCGTTCTTCCATGGCCAGATCGCCGGGGAATACCGGCTGCTCATCGACCGCAATCGTGTTCAGGTAGGGCGTTGAAAGCTCGGGCTGCCAGCCTATGCGATGCAGACGCGCAAGCCGGGCCAATTCGCCCAGCATGTGCCTTGCGCGTGCCGGGCCCTGGACGGCGACCAGAGCTTCAAACGCTTCGCGCCATTCAGTGGTTTCTTGCGGGTCAGGGTCAGCCAAATTTTCGAATGAAGACGCTGGATGGGCGAGGTGGTTGGGGGCAGTGGAATCGTTCATGGTCGTAAATACTTTACGTAAATCAACGCAAAAGGTGCTGCTTCAATATCGTGGAGTATCTATCTTGCGCGGCATAAAATTCTGTGAACAGCATCAGCAGTGCGTCAGCGCCGAGCTCAGGTCGTCGATCAGGTCATCGGCGTTTTCAAGTCCGACGGAAACCCGTAGCAAGCCTTGCGGCGTTTTGCTTTCGGGGCCCTCAATCGATGCGCGGTGTTCGATCAGGCTTTCGACGCCGCCCAAGCTGGTGGCACGGGTGAAAATTTCAACATGGGCGGCCAGCGCCATCGCCGAGTCCCTGCCGCCCTTGACCTCGAACGACAGCATGCCGCCAAAGCCCGACATCTGCCGGCTGGCAATGACATTGAAAGGGTTGTCTGGCAAGCCAGGGTAATGCACCACACTGACTTTCGCGTGCGCCTGCAAAAAACCGGCAACTTTTTGCGCATTGGCGCAATGCGCCTGCATGCGGTAAGGCAGGGTGGGCAGGCTGCGCATGACCAGCCAGCAGTCGAACGGCGAAGGCACTGCGCCGCCATAAAGCTGGGCCGTACGCAACTGCGCAAAATGCTCGTCATCCAGCCGCGACACGACGGCCCCGCCGAGCACATCGCTGCGCCCGCCCAGGTACTTGGTGGTGGCATGCATCACCATGTCGCAACCCAGCGCCAGCGGCTGCTGAAGCACGGGGCTGGCAAAAGTGTTGTCGGCAATGGCACGCGCGCCGTGCTGGTGGGCAATCTCTGCGATGGCGCTGATGTCGACACATTGCAGGAGAGGATTTGACGGCGTTTCGATCCAGATGATTTTGGTTTGCGGGGTCCGGGCCTTGCGCACGCCGTCCAGATCCGTCATGTCGACAAACGAGGCCGTGACGCCCCATTTGGCGAAAAGATGCTTCAATACATTGGCCGTGCCGTGGTAGATATCGACCGGTGCGATGACATGGTCGCCTGGCATCAAACCCTGGAAGATCGCGGTAACGGCTGCCAAACCAGAGCCGAACGCAGCACCTGCAGCGCCGCCTTCAAGCGCGGCCAGTGCGGCTTCCAGCCCATTGCGGTTCGGGTTGTGATTGCGCGAGTAGAGAAAACCACGCGAATAGCCCCCGTCCGCGTCACGCTCGAAGGTGGTTGAAAGGTGGATGGCCTCCGTCACAGCGCCGGTGCCGACATCAATGGAGTGTCCCGCATGCACCGCCAGTGTTTCAATTTTGTATTGTTTTCCGGGTTTCATGGTTTTTTCAGAAAAGGGGAACAAATGAATCAGTTGAACCAAAAGGGGACAAGGCCTTGGAAAGCCGGAACCCGAATACCGTTGAATCGTTCGAGAATAAACTTATTTGACGCCGGGCTTACGGGTGTAGCACCAAGCCCACGCAATCGCCACGGCTTGCAGTGGCAGTCGAAGCCACAGCCCCTGCGGCGAAAACTGCCCAAAGAGTTCAGGGTTCAAGGCCATGTGGACGTTGGCCGGAAACACGGCAATGCACAGTGCAATGATTCCCCATCCTGCGACCGCCTGCCAGCGCCTGAAGAGCAGCAGCGTGCCCAGGGCTATTTCTACAATACCGCTGATATAAACCAGTGACAGGTGCCAGGGCAGGTAGGGCGGCATCATCGCCACGTAAAACCGGGTGTGCCAGAAATGATTGATACCCGCCGCTATAAAAAGCAGTGCCAACACATATCGGCCCGCTTCTTTGAAGCAAGAGTGTCCCCAGGTCATTTTGTCGCCACGGATTCACCGGTGAGTTCGGATCCGGGTATGGAGGCGACCGGTTCGGGGTGCGAGGTCTCCAGTGCGTCGATTTTCGCAAGGAGATCCTTTTTCCGCTGGTTCACATCTTTGTCCGGCAACGTGATGGGCTCGGTTGCATCCACAAATTGAACCGGCCGTCTGGTTCCCGACGACATCTGCAGCAAGCGGTCCTTGAGCATGTCAATCACCGTTTGGGTGATGTGCATGCCAGTGCCGCCGTGCCATATGGCGATGTGTATGTTCAATGAAGTCGCGGTGTCGGATTTTTCAGAAAAGCGGATGCAAGAAGCAAGAATCTGTGTCGCTGCCTCGGACAGTGCATTGCGGCTCACAGGTCCCTCTACCAGCATGATGAATTCATCCTCACCGTAGCGCGCTGCGGTGTCAACGTCACGCGAGACACCACGCAGGATGGCACCGATACATGCAAGTGCGGCGCTGCGCCTGTCGTTACCTGGCGCGCCCGGGGCTTGCGAATAGTCCAGCCAGCGCAGCAGCAGTACACCGCAGCCTGGCTTCAGGCGAGCTGAGCGAAGCAGCATTTGCGGCAGGCGCAGGTCGACGATGTGGGGCAGCATCAGGCCGGTTACCGGGTCATAAGTGGCCAGTGCGGCAGCACGCTCCCGCGCCAGCAAGCCGTCGCGGCCGCGCCAGATGAGCGCCAGGAAGGTGCACAACAAGCCTGCCAGGGCAGACAACACACTCGCCGTCTGCGCGGCCTCGACATGCATGACCCAGCCTACGTTGTAAGACAGGCGCATAAGAGCAGCCAGAACGATGGGAGCCAAGGCGGCCAGAAGCAGCAGGTTCCAGGTTTGCCCGCGCAGCGACAACCAGATCAGGCTGCCAATCAAGGAAAGCGCTGCTCCGGCTGCCCAGAGGTTTCGCAACGGCCGGGGCACCAGGTCCGGGTTAACCGCCGTCAGGCAAGCTAGCAGCAGGCTGCCTGCAGCCACAGTGGCCAGCAGTCGGTAGATGTGGGGGTGGCTGTCTCGTGCGTAACTGGCCTGGGCACAAAACCAGGCACCGGTGGCCAGCGCCAGCGCCGAAGAAACCCAGGGCATGATCTGGTTCACGTACGCGCTTTGTGGCCAGAGGCGCCAGCCGCCATAGCCGATAAACACCAGTTGTGTGAGCAGCAGCATCACCACGAATGCGCCAAACCACAGAAACACCTTGTTGCGCGCGACGGCAAATGCGCCCACGCACAGTAAGGCCAAAAGCCCGAACAAGCCCCACATCAGGCCGATGACAAGGCCGACCCGGGAGGACCCGTCGATGTAGTCGATCGGTGACAGCAGCATGGGCCGTTCGGTGATGGCTATACGATGCTCAAACCGAAGGTAGTAAACCTTTTCGGCTTCGCTGCGCGTTTGCAGCTCAAAGCTCGGTACGCGCGTGCGTATCGCCCACTGCGCTGGCGCGATGGCTTCACCAGCAGACTGGTAGCTCCAGTTGCCCTGCATGTCGCGTGCGTATAGGCTTACCTTGACGACGGTCTGGCGCGGTATTCGGATAAACCAGGTTTGCGGTATTTGAGTAGCGGGCAGTGCGAACCTGGCCCATGCCTCCTGCGTGGCGGATGTTGGCAGGATGGTGTTTGCACCGTAAGGCTGAAAGTTCCAGTTCCGGGTGTCTGCAAATGCATCGGGCGAGGCGACAGAGCCTATGGGCGCAGCCACCCACGACAGTGGTTGGGCCAACACCGGCTGTGGGCTGTCCTCATAAAGGCGGTCGAAGACCTGTGCATGGGCTGGGCCAAGGACAGCACACATCAGCATGAATAAAAAACCTCGCAAGCTTGTCTTTCAGTACGACTGCATATAGCTTATTGCAAAAAAGCAGCACCCGAGGCGTCATGGGCGCGCTCTTGAAGGCCAGGTAAAGAGCAGGGTACGTTAACGCCGCCGCGCTGGCCGCCGAGAGTTGTCGTAGAAAGCCGGTGGCTTGTTGGCTACCCATTTTACAAACGTAGCGATTTCCGGGTGTGAGAGCAACGCGGCCCAGTTGTCGTATCCTGCGGCCAGTTCGCGCTCGCTCAGGGTGGCGTGAATTTTTCGGTGGCAAATGCGGTGGATGGCGGTTTTTATTTTTCCACCCTGGCTGCGCGGTAGCAGGTGGTGTTCGTCCACGCTGCGACCAGGCTCTAGCAGCCTGCCGCACAGCGGACAAAAGCTGGGGCCGACGGGTGCTACGTAACCCAGCGGTTCAGTGCCGCGCAATGCGCGCTTGGAAACCATGTTGAGGCTGTTCGTTGAAATTTAAACGCTATAAATTAAATAGCTGCTCGCGCCCGTATTCATTGGGCTACAGCCAGAAATGGCACCAAAAAATGGCCTGAAAAGCCGGTTTTCGGCTTCAAAACTACATTTTTGACTGGAACACAAGCCCGGCGTGCTCGCGCAGCGCGTGAAACTTGATTTTGGGCCATTGTTGCTCGACTGCACGCAAGGTAGCGCTGTGATCGACCAGCAGGGTGGGCGCATCTACGGCATCCAGGGCTACGCGGTGCGCGTTGGCATCGATGAATTTTTTCAACTCGTTTGGGTCTTCAGAGGTAACCCAGCGTGCCAGGTTGAAATTGCTGGCCATGATGCGGGCCTTCACGCCGTACTCATGCTCCAGCCTGTGGGCGACCACTTCAAACTGCAACTGCCCGACCGCGCCGAGTAACAGCAGCGAACCTGCAATCGGGCGAAAGACCTGAATCGCGCCTTCTTCGCCAAGCTGCGTCAGGCCAGCGCGCAGCTGCTTGGTACGCAGCGGGTCAGCGACTTCAACGGCGCGAAACATTTCTGGCGCAAAAAATGGCAGGCCGGTGAACTGCAGCGCTTCGCCTTCAGTCAGCGTGTCGCCCAGTTGCAGCACGCCGTGGTTTGGTATGCCGATGATGTCGCCCGCAAAAGCGGTATCTAACAGTTCGCGTCGCTGGCTCATAAAGCTCACCACGGTGTTGGGCCGCAGTTCTTTGCCGCTGCGCACCACCTTCAGCCGCATACCGCGTGTGAACTCGCCGCTGGCGACGCGTAGGAAGGCAATGCGATCCCTATGGGCCGGGTCCATATTGGCCTGGATCTTGAAAACCACGCCGGAGAATTTCTTTTCTTCGGGGTGAACCACGCGCTGAATCGCTTCGCGGTCTGACGGCGCAGGGGCCAAATCAACCAGTGCATCAAGCACTTCCTGCACGCCGAAGTTGTTAATCGCCGAGCCAAAAAACACCGGCGTTTGTTTGCCCGCTAAAAACAGTTCCCGATTGAATTCTGGCGTGGCACCAGCAACCAGTTCAATCTCGCCCTGGGCTTGCGCGTATTCAGCGCCAAAGCGTTTGGCGGCCTCGGCGTTGTTAAGGCCGACGAGGATTTCGTCATCGCCGCCAGCTTTTTCTTCGCCGGGGCTGAACACGCGCATGCGGTCTTCGCGCCGGTCATACACACCGTGGAACAGCTTGCCCATGCCGACGGGCCAGGTGAAGGGCACCACGGCCATGCCCAGCTCGCGCTCGATCTCGTCCATCACGCTCATCGGGTCCTGCACCTCGCGGTCCATTTTGTTCACAAAAGTCAGGATGGGCGTGCCCCGCGCGCGGCACACTTGCAGAAGACGGCGGGTTTGCGGCTCTACGCCATTGGCTGCGTCAATCACCATCAGCGCCGCATCAACGGCGGTCAGCACACGGTAGGTGTCTTCAGAAAAATCCTGGTGGCCGGGCGTATCTAACAGGTTGATCACGCAATCGCGGTATTCCATCTGCATGACCGATGAGGCGACCGATATGCCGCGCTGCTTTTCAATTTCCATCCAGTCACTCGTCGCATGGCGAGCGGCCTTGCGCGCCTTGACGCTGCCGGCGATTTGAATTGCACCCGAAAACAGCAGCAGCTTTTCAGTCAGCGTGGTTTTACCCGCGTCGGGGTGGGAGATGATGGCAAACGTGCGGCGGCGTTTGACCTGCTTGGCAATTTCAGTGAGGGCCGGCTTGGCTAAAGACGCGACGGAAGGAGCTTGGATAACTGTGGACATAACCCACGATTATCGGTGACTCCATTCAGGCGCTGGGTGTGTTGGCGGCAACTCTGGCAAATCGCAGCTGCTGCAGGCCATCGATCACCACCACTTCATTGAACATGGAGGCAGGGCGTACCCACAGGCCATGCTCGCCGTACAGCGCGCGGTACAGCGTCATGGGCTCCAGGCTCTCGCTGTGGCGTACGGTGCCAATCACGTCATACAGCATGCCCTTGTAGTGGCGGTAGCGCCCGGGCGGCGTGATGACAAGCGGCGGCATGGTTTCGTCAAGCATGGTTTTGGGTTCAGTGAAAGCACAGTGGGACAATAGAGGGCTATGCATCCTAAAGCCTTACTAGACAGTTGTTCCGAGCTTCTCAAGCAGGTTCTTAAATTTGACCATCCGGCAGACATGGTTCTGTCGCGCTATTTCCGTGAGTTTCGCCTCGGGCCGCGTGAGCGGGCCACAGTGGCTGAAACCATTTACGGCGTGCTGCGCAAAAAAAATCTCTTCACCTATCTGGCGCAGCACGGCAGCGGCCCGCCAGAGCGCCGCCTCGCGATTTTGGGTTTTACTGCACCGCGTGATTTCTTGATGGCGGCTTTGACCGATCAGGAAATCGATTGGCTGAAGCGCTGCGATCAGGTGAAACCCGCCGACTTGATGGAACTGCACCGCCACAACCTGCCGCAGTGGCTGGTTGAGCCTTTGAAGACGCAATTGGGTGACGACTTTTGGCCATTGGTTGAAAGCCTCAATGCGCCTGCTGGTCTGGACATGCGCGTCAACACGTTCAAAGACAAGCGCGCCGATATTCAAAAAGAGCTGCAAAAAGCCGGGCTGAAGACTGTCGCTACGCCTTACTCGCCATGGGGCTTGCGGCTGGCCGACAAATCGCAGCTGGGCAAACTTGATGCCTTTACACGCGGCGCGATTGAAGTGCAGGACGAGGGCTCGCAGTTGCTGGCGTTGCTTGTAGATGCCAAGCGCGGCGAGATGGTGGTTGATTTTTGCGCTGGTGCAGGCGGCAAAACGCTGGCCCTTGGTGCCAGCATGCGCAGCACCGGGCGGTTGTATGCATTTGACACCTCGGGCCACCGGCTGGATGCGCTTAAGCCGCGACTGGCGCGCAGCGGTTTGTCAAATGTGCATCCGGTGGCGATTGCGCATGAGCGTGATGACCGCGTCAAACGCCTGGCCGGCAAAATTGACCGGGTACTGGTCGACGCGCCATGCTCGGGGTTGGGTACGCTGCGGCGCAACCCTGACCTGAAATGGCGGCAAAACCCGAAAGCGATTGCCGAACTGGTGGCCAAGCAAACGGCCATCTTGCAGAGCGCAGCGCGGCTTTTAAAGCCCGGCGGGCGACTGGTTTATGCCACCTGTAGCGTTTTACGTGAAGAAAATGAAGAAATAGCTGAAGCTTTTTCAAATGCAAATAAAGACTTCAACGTGCTTGAAACAGCACCCTTATTGACCCATCTGGGTGTTGAACATGCAGATAAACTGGTTAGCGGCCCGTACCTACGACTGTGGCCATATCTGCATCAGACCGACGGATTTTTTGCAGCTATTTGGCAGAAGTCGATGTAATTTTGGTGCTGGATAGGAATTTTTTAACGTTCGTTGCCACTTTTTGATGAATGTTGAACAGTTTTTTGGTGTGAGCGCGTACCTAGTTTAGGGGTTCATGAGGGCTATGTTTTTCAGACTGACCCGTCTACAATTGGCAGCATCTAGCGGCAGTTGCATGACGCCATGTTGGCAGGCGGCTACCGCAGATTAATTAAAGGACTTTTATGTTGTTTTTTGATGCAGCTCTTGACTGGCTTGCCAATGGCTTGCTGGCAGCGAGCTGGTGGCAAATTGTGCTGTACACCCTGGTGACGACGCACATCACAATTGCCAGCGTGACCATCTATCTGCACCGCCACCAGGCGCACCGTGCGATGGATCTGCACGCCATTCCGGCGCATTTTTTCCGGCTCTGGTTATGGCTCGGTACCGGGCAAGTCACCAAAGAATGGGTGTCGATTCACCGCAAACATCACGCCAAATGCGAGACCGTCGAAGACCCGCACAGCCCGCAGGCTCACGGCATCAAAAAAGTATTCTGGCAAGGTGCAGAGTTGTACCGCGCCGAGAGCAAAAACAAGGAAACCATGACCAAGTACGGTCACGGCACGCCAGGCGACTGGATTGAACGCAACCTGTACACCCGCTATAGCTGGCAAGGCGTGGGCCTGATGATGATCATCAACCTGGCGCTGTTTGGTGCGGCTGGCCTGGCCGTATGGGCTGTGCAGATGATATGGATTCCGGTTACCGCAGCTGGCATCGTTAATGGCATCGGTCACTACTGGGGTTATCGCAACTTCGAGGCACCTGATGCAAGCACCAACATTTCGCCATGGGGCATCATGATTGGCGGAGAAGAGCTGCACAACAATCACCACACCTATCCCACGTCAGCCAAGTTCTCGGTCAAGCCCTATGAGTTTGATATTGGCTGGATTTACATTCGCGGGCTTGAGCGCCTCGGCTTGGCAACCGTCAAAAAGGTGCCGCCAAAGCTTCAGCTTGGCACCATCCAGCCCGTAGCTGACGAGAAGACGCTCGAAGCGCTGATCGCTCACCGTTATGAGGTGATGGCTGGTTATGCACGCGAATTGCGCCGTGCTGGACGAGCCGAGATTGAATTGATCAAGGCCAAAAAGGGTGATGTGTCAATCTTGCGCGCTGCCAACCGCTGGCTGCATCGCGACGATGACAAGGTGCCTGCTGCTGCTCGCCCCAAGCTTGCGCAAGCCCGTGCCGAACATCCGGTGCTCGACAAGATGGTCACCATGCGTGAAGAGCTGCGCCAGATGTGGATGAGCACTTCGGCATCGCGCGAGCAACTGGCAACTGATCTGGCCGCCTGGTGTCACCGGGCTGAAGAAAGCGGCATTGCTGCGCTGCGTGAGTTTTCGATGAAGCTGCGGGCAGCCCGCACCTGAAGTGCCCTAAAGTCTTTGGGCGAAAGCACCAGACATTAAAAAACCCGCTGTGAGCGGGTTTTTTAATGGGCAGCTTGAGGCTGCAAAGTCACAGCTGAATCACTTCAGCTTGATTTCTTTGTATTCCACATGCTTGCGTGCTTTGGGATCAAATTTCATGATCAGCATTTTGTCAGGCGTGGTTTTTTTGTTCTTGGTGGTCGTGTAGAAGTGACCCGTGCCGGCGGTTGATTCCAGCTTGATTTTTTCGCGTGCGCCTTTAGCCATGATTGTTCTCCTTAGACTTCACCACGGGCACGAAGATCCACCAGGATCGCGTCAATGCCTTTTTTGTCGATCAAACGCAAACCAGCGCTGGTAATGCGCAAGCGCACCCAACGGTTTTCGGTCTCGACCCAGAAGCGGCGGTACTGCAGATTAGGCATGAACCGACGCTTGGTTTTGTTGTTGGCGTGAGAAACGTTGTTCCCTACCATCGGGCCTTTGCCCGTTACCTGACAGACGCGTGCCATGAGCACTCTCCGTAAAAAAATAAGAAATCGGATGCGAATTGCCCCACTCAACTGATGCTGGGGAATTCAGCTTAGCCTTTGATTATAGCCCGAAAATGGCCATCCTTCAATCTGAAATTAACAGCAGGGTGGTTCGAGGCTTGATCAGCTACTTTGCTCCAGAAAGCGCTGGGCATCCAGAGCCGCCATGCAGCCGGTTCCTGCGCTGGTGATGGCCTGGCGATAAACGTGATCCTGAACGTCCCCGGCAGCAAAAACACCCGGCACGCTGGTCATGGTGGCAAAACCCTCAAGACCAGTTTTGGTAATGATGTAGCCGCCCTTCATTTCCAACTGGCCTTCAAAGATTTCGGTATTGGGCTGGTGGCCAATGGCGATGAAGCAGCCTTTGAGCTCGATGTCATGCGTGGCCCCGGTCAAACTGCTTTTCAGCCGCACACCCGTCACGCCGCCCTTGTCACCCAGCACTTCTTCCAGGGTGTTGTGAATTTTCAGCTCGATCTTGCCCGCGGCTACCTTTTCATGGAGCTTGTCGACCAGAATAGCTTCTGCCTTGAATTTGTCGCGGCGGTGAACCAGGTAAACCTTGCTGGCAATGTTGGACAGGTACAGCGCTTCTTCAACCGCCGTGTTGCCACCGCCAACCACGCAGACCTCCTGCTCGCGGTAGAAAAAACCATCGCATGTCGCGCAACCCGATACGCCGCGACCCATGAAATCGGTCTCCGATTGCAGACCCAGGTATTTGGCTGACGCGCCGGTTGCAATGATGAGCGAATCGCAGGTGTAGACCCCGCTATCACCCGTCAGCGTGAAGGGGCGCTTGCTGAAATCGACCTTGTTGATATGGTCAAAAATGATTTCAGTCTTGAAGCGTTCTGCGTGCTCCAAAAAGCGCTGCATCAGCTCGGGCCCCTGCACGCCGTGCACATCGGCGGGCCAGTTGTCCACGTCAGTGGTGGTCATCAACTGGCCACCTTGTGCGATACCGGTTATCAATACTGGATCCAGATTGGCGCGCGCTGCGTATACAGCTGCAGAGTAGCCAGCGGGGCCGGAGCCAAGAATAAGAACTTTTGAATGCTTCATTTGAGGGAAAACAGGGTTGGGTAGCTCGTTGCAAGTCGGTTACAGTCGCGTTAAATTATGAGGCCGTATTTCCTGGTGCACAAAGCGTTTTGGTTTCGAGAAACTTTGATTGTATGAATACGCTTTAGTCTTGTTGTTGGTGAGGTCAGAAGGAGTTTAGATATGCCTACCATGGTGTCCAATCTTGAATTAATTCGCCGGGTACCTCTGTTCTCGATGTTGACTGCTGCGCAGGCTGAATCCGTGTCGGATGCGGTCATTAAAAGCCGCTTCAAACGTGGCGAAGCGATTGTCGAACAAGGCAAAAAATCCAATGCGCTTTACATCATCCTGACGGGACGCGCGCGCGTCATCACCACTGACCAGCGCGGTCGTGAAGTCATTCTTGCAACCATGCAGCCAGGTGACTACGTTGGCGAGATGAGCCTGATCGACAACGAACCGCATTCAGCTACCGTGCGCGCAGAGGTCCAGACCGACGTGCTGGTGCTGGGACGGCTGGAATTTGCGCGCTGCCTGCCTGAAAACAGCTCCATGGCGTATGCCGTGATGAAGGGCCTGGTGCAAAGGCTGCGCCACGCAGACCGAAAGATTGAGTCGTTGGCATTAATGGATGTCTATGGCCGGGTAGCCAGGGCTTTGCTGGAGTTTTCGTCGCCTGATGCAGATGGCAACTCCGTGATCCGCGACAAGGTTTCCCGGCAGGATCTGGCCAAAATGGTCGGCGCGTCTCGCGAGATGGTCAGCCGTGTGATGAAAGACCTGGAAGAACGCGGTTTTATCGAAACCCGCAGCAACGGATCCATGCTTGTCAAAGAGCGGCTAGGCACTCTCGAATAACTGCCGCCGCTTTGGTGGTTTGACCTGGCAATCCAATTACCCGGCAACCCAACTGCGGTAAGCTCTGAGTTGGTTTATGACTTACTCACTCGACACACTTAGTTCCCGAAATTCCCAGGCCACCGATGTACCGGGTGGTGTCAGGCGCTTTGCCCACGAAGTCGGGTTGATCCTTGGCTTGCTGGGGTTGGTTTTCTGGCTGGTTGCCCTGATCAGCTATTCGCAGCAGGACGCCGCCTGGTCAACCTCTGGCACCGCGCAAGCTGCGGGTTTGTTGCCAGGGGCAACTCGCAATTGGGGCGGCCGGTTAGGTGCCTGGCTGGCCGATGCAAGTTATTTTTTCCTCGGGTTCTCTGTCTGGTGGATGCTGGCGGCAGGTTCACGGGTGTGGCTGGCATCGCTGGCCCACTGGTTGCGTGGGGATACGCTGGCGAGCGCCACAACGCTGCATTCAAGCCGCATGAAGTTCTGGTTAAGCCTGCTGCTATTACTGGCGGCCAGCAGCGCCCTTGAATGGTCGCGTCTTTACCGTTTTGAGTCCCGGCTGCCCGATGCTGCCGGGGGTGCTCTAGGCTATCTGGTAGGAAGCAGCAGCGTGAAATGGCTGGGCTTTGCAGGGTCGGGCCTTGTGTTGATTGCCCTGGGCGTGATTGCCGTCTCAAGCGTATTTGGCTTTTCGTGGGCGCACACATCCCAGCGGGTTGGAGAATGGATAGCCAACCTGATCGAATCAAGGCGCGAAAAGCGTGAGATGGCAGAAGACCTGGCGCTCGGCAAACTGGCAGCCCGCGAGCGTGAAGAAACCCTGATCGACGAGCGTATCGAAATCGAAGAGCAGCACCCGGTGCCGGTGCTGATCGAGCCCACGCTGGCTGATATTCCCAAGAGCGAGCGCGTCGCTAAAGAGCGGCAAAAACCCCTGTTCAGTGAAATGCCCGACTCCAAGCTGCCTCAGGTTGACCTTCTCGACGGCGCACTGCTCAAGCAGGACACCGTTGCGCCCGAGACGCTGGAGATGACATCGCGCCTGATTGAGAAAAAGCTGAAAGACTTTGGCGTTGAAGTGCGCGTGGTGGCTGCCGCGCCAGGGCCTGTTATTACCCGCTATGAAATCGAGCCCGCCATTGGCGTGAAGGGCTCGCAGGTTGTCAATCTGGCAAAGGACCTGGCGCGGGCCTTGAGCCTGGTTTCAATCCGCGTGATTGAAACTATTCCCGGGAAAAACTTCATGGCGCTGGAGTTGCCCAATGCCAAGCGCCAGTCCATCAAGCTCAGCGAGATTTTGGGCTCGCAGGTTTACAACGAGGCGAAGTCGCTGCTGACCATGGGCCTTGGCAAAGACATAGGCGGCAACGCCGTGGTGGCTGACCTGGCGAAGATGCCGCACTGCCTGGTGGCCGGCACGACTGGCTCGGGCAAATCGGTCGGCATCAACGCCATGATACTCAGCCTGCTTTACAAGGCTGATGCGCGCGACGTACGACTGCTGCTGATAGACCCAAAGATGCTTGAAATGAGCGTTTACGAAGGCATTCCGCATCTGCTGTGCCCGGTGGTCACCGACATGCGGCAAGCTGCGCACGGCCTGAACTGGTGCGTTGCCGAGATGGAAAAGCGCTACAAGCTGATGAGCAACCTCGGCGTGCGTAACCTGGCGGGCTACAACGTCAAGATTGACGATGCCAAGGCCAAAGGTGAATTCATCTACAACCCTTTCAGTCTGACACCCGACCAGCCCGAACCGCTGGAGCGCCTGCCCTACATTGTGGTGGTGATTGATGAGCTGGCCGACCTGATGATGGTGGTGGGTAAAAAAATTGAAGAACTGATCGCCCGCCTCGCACAAAAGGCTCGCGCGGCCGGCATCCATCTGGTATTGGCCACGCAGCGGCCCAGCGTCGATGTGATTACCGGCCTTATCAAGGCCAACATTCCAACGCGGCTTTCATTCCAGGTCAGCAGCAAGATCGACAGCCGTACCATACTTGACCAAATGGGGGCAGAGGCATTGCTCGGCATGGGCGACATGCTCTACATGCCCAGCGGTACCGGCTTTCCCATACGGGTGCACGGTGCTTTTGTGAGCGATGACGAGGTGCACCGGGTGGTGGCCTATCTCAAGTCTCAAGGCGAGCCTAATTACATTGACGGCGTGCTTGAAGGCGGCACGGTCGATGGCGAGGGCGGAGACCTAGGTGGTGACCTTAGTGCCAATGGTGGCCAGGGTGATGAGAAAGATCCGATGTACGACCAGGCGGTCGAGATTGTCTTGAAAAATCGCAAAGCGTCTATTTCGCTGGTGCAGCGGCACCTCAAGATCGGCTACAACCGCTCGGCCCGTATGCTGGAAGAAATGGAGAAAGCCGGCCTGATAAGCGCCATGTCAGGCAGCGGCCAGCGCGAGATTCTGGTACCGGTTCGGGCTGAATGACCACAGGCCAGGGCCACACGCCGCATCACACTACATTTATGACGAAAACTCTTCTCAAGCCTTTGCTTCAACTTGTTTTGGTGACTTTAGTTGCTATTATTTCAGTAGCTGGTCACGCTCAGGAACAGGGCGCTACAGGCCTAAATGTGCCTCAAAATGGCCTTCAAAGCCTCGAAAACTTTGTCAAACACACCAAATCAGGCCGCGCCATGTTCACGCAGGTCGTTACCAGCCCGGCCAAAGAAGGGCAGGTGGCAAAAAGTAAAACTTCCAGCGGTACGTTTGAATTTTTGCGCCCTAACCGGTTCAAATTTTTGTATAAAAAGCCGTTTGAACAAACCATCGTTTCTGACGGGCAAACGCTCTGGCTGTACGACGCAGACTTGAACCAGACTACCTCCCGCAAGCTGGCGCAGGTTTTGAATGGCACGCCGGCGGCGGTGATTGCTGCTGCGGCTGACCTCAAGGGCTTGCAGGCTGATTTCAATCTTGCGTCCCTGCCTGAGAAGACGGAGAAGGCTGATCCAAAAACCGGCTTGCAATGGGTGCAGGCCACGCCAAAAACCAAAGACGGGCAGTTGCAAAACATCATCGTTGGTTTCAAAGTGACTGACAAGGGTAGCGAGCTGGCAGCACTTGAAATCCTGGATAGTTTTGGCCAGCGCTCTGTGATGACCTTCAACCAGTTCGAGATCAACCCCACGCTAGCCCCCGCCAGTTTTCAATTCAAGCCGCCTGCTGGCAGTGACGTGATTCGGCAGTAAGGCGGTTGCTGGTGGTTGATGTTCCTGTCCCCAATTCCATTGCAACTCCCCTCGCTGAACGCCTGCGCCCGCAAACCTTAGGCGAGGTCATCGGCCAGCAACATTTGCTGGGCGACGGCATGCCGCTACGCATTGCATTCGAGTCTGGCCAGCCGCACAGTTGCATATTGTGGGGGCCACCCGGCGTTGGCAAAACCACGATCGCCCGCCTGATGGCCAGCAGTTTCGATGCGCACTTCATCACTATCTCAGCGGTGCTGGGCGGCATCAAGGAAATTCGCGAGGCGGTGGAGCAAGCCAGTATCTGGCGCGGGGCTGGAGACTTTGAAACCGGTACTGGCAAGCGCACCATCGTGTTCGTTGACGAAGTCCACCGCTTCAACAAAAGCCAGCAGGACGCGTTTTTGCCGCATGTCGAAAACGGGCTGTTCACCTTCATTGGTGCGACGACTGAAAACCCTTCGTTTGAAGTCAATTCGGCTTTGCTGTCGCGCGCCGCGGTTTACGTATTGCAACCGCTTCAAACTGATGACTTAAAGACAATAGTGGCTGTAGCGCTTGAAAGACGGGCACTGCAAGCTATTGAAAGAATAGCGCCAGAGGCTGTTGACCGGCTCGTTGCCTATGCCGATGGCGATGCACGGCGCCTGCTCAACACGCTCGAATCTCTGGGTGTTGCTGCTGGCAATGAGAAGTCCGGCATGCCAATGACCCAAGTCACCGATGCCTGGCTGATGAAGGTACTGGGCGAACGCATGCGCCGCTACGACAAGGGTGGTGAGCAGTTTTACGACACTATTTCAGCCCTGCATAAATCCGTCCGTGGCTCTGACCCGGATGCGGCGCTCTACTGGTTTATGCGCATGCTGGACGGCGGTGCCGAGCCGAAATACATGGCGCGCCGCTTGATACGCATGGCCAGCGAAGACATTGGCCTGGCCGACCCGCGCGCGCTACGCATGGCGCTCGATGCAGCCGAGGTGTATGAGCGGCTCGGCTCACCCGAGGGCGAACTGGCGCTGGCGCAGTGTGTGGTCTACCTGGCGGTCGCGCCCAAGTCGAATGCGGTTTACAAGGCCTTTAACGAAGCCAAGGCGTTTATCAAAAATGACGGCACACGACCAGTACCGCTGCACCTGCGCAATGCCCCTACCAAGTTGATGAAGACGCTAGCCTACGGCAAGAACTACCATTACGCCCATAACGAAGAGGGAGGCTTTGCTGCTGGTGAAAACTACTTTCCCGAAGGCATGGAAACGCCAGCGTTTTATCAGCCGGTTAACCGGGGGCTGGAAATCAGGATTGCCGAGAAGCTCAAAGAGCTCAAGCTGAAAAATCTCCAAAACCCATCTCAAGGGTAAACACCGCGAAATAGGGCGCTCTGGCCCGATTCTCGCTAGTGACCGCTGGCTACAATTTGAGCGACTTGCAAGCTTACGAGGCGCGGGGCAAAAGATTTACCAGTCCACGGGAGAGACATTGATGGAAGTATTCCTGCAACAGGTCATTAACGGCCTGGTTCTGGGCAGCATGTACGCCCTGATCGCTCTGGGCTACACCATGGTGTACGGCATCATCAACCTGATTAATTTCGCCCATGGCGAGGTGCTGATGGTGGG
>JBBRQQ010000057.1:0-20717 GCA_038226155.1 Burkholderiales bacterium | reverse complement strand
CTGATGTGCCGGATCTTTTTGCGCGCATCTGTGGTTACTTTGACCAGACAGGTTTCAGCATTCTTGATGCCAAGGTACACACCGCCAAAAACGGTTATGCGTTAGACACGTTCCAGGTGGTCAGTCCGGACCTGGTTGAGCATTTCCGCGAGCTGGCGGCAATGGTTGAGGCCGAGCTGGATCGCACCATTGAAGAGCAAGGCCCACTTCCCACACCCGGCAGGGGCCGCATGTCGCGTCGCGTCAAAAGCTTTCCGATTGCACCTCGAGTGGATTTGCGGCCTGACGAAAAAGCCCAGCGCTGGCTGCTCAGTGTGTCGGCCAGTGACCGCGTCGGCTTGCTTTACCTGATTGCCCGCGTCCTCGCCCGCCACCATGTCAACCTGCAGCTTGCCAAGGTCACAACACTTGGCGAGCGGGTCGAAGATACCTTCCTGATTGACGGGCCGGAGCTACAGCACAACAAGGCACAAATCGCTATTGAAACCGAATTGCTGCAGGCGCTCAATGCCTGAGCAGGCACTAGTTACCCAACGATTTCGCGATTTTGTCGATGCCAGCCTGCGCGCAGGCTGAATCTTTTTCACCGCCTGGGGCGCCAGAAATGCCCACAGCTCCTATCAGTTCCTTGCCGGAAAATATTGGAAGCCCACCTTCGACAGTGGTGATTTTTTCAAGCTGCATAAAGCCAGCCAGTCCAGGCTGGGTACGTTTAGCCATTTCAACACTGGGGTTGCGGGTCGTAAACGCTGTGTAGGCCTTGCGCATGCTGTTTTCAATGGTGTGCGGATTAACGCCATCGTCACTTAAAACCACCGCAGTGCGCGCATGGCGGTTCAACACCGTAATGGTCACTTTATAACCATCGGCTCGACAACGTTCCAACGCAGTGTTGGCCAGTTCCATAGCCGCATTGGCTGAAATACTACGTTCACTTATGAGGCCAGGCGCGTTTTGCGCAACGGCAATACTGCTCGCAAAGGCAGTTGCAATAAACAAGGTGATTGTCAATTTTTTCATGGTTGTCTCCAGCGTTTGGGGTACGCGTTTGTTGAAAAAGCAGTGTAAACGCAAGGAAGTGGCGGTTGGGTTTATGGAGCCAGAAAGTGTCCGGGCGCATTTGCTTTTGCTGCGGCTTGTGCTGCCGGTAGCGCCTCATCCCAAAGGCGGGCAATGTAGCGGCCACCCGACTGACCATTAGAAGCATCCGAGCATAGCCAGGTGATGCCGCGCCGCATGATGGCTGCCGGGAGCAGGTTACCGTCGGCTCCGCGCCTGCTATCACCTGGCGGCAGCAGGTCGGTATCGGCCGCACCGCCCGGTAAATAGACGTTCACATCAACACCACTGCCTTGAAGATCTTGCGACCAGACACGGGACATGGCTTCCACTGCCGCTTTTGACGGACCGTAGGGCGAATAGCCTCTTCTCACCATCGTCGGGTCACTGGTGGAAATATTGATGATCTTGCCAAAGCCCTGGGCCAGCATGTGAGGTACTGACGCCCGGCTCATGTTGAAGACTCCATTTACGTTGGTAGCCATGATGCTGCGCCAATGTTCGGGGTTTATCTCCCAAAACGGAACAGGTTTTGTATTGAAGGTCTCGCTAATCAGACGCATGCCTTGGCCGGCGTTGTTGACAAGCACATGCAGCGAACCAAAGGCACCAATGGCTGCCGCAACTACAGCCTGACACGCAGAGAAGTCACTTACATCCGAAGCCAGCCCGATCACCCTGCCTGGACCGGCCACAGCTTTGGCGTCGGCAACGGTTTCACGCAGTGCAGCAGATTCTGACGCGCCGGTCAACACCAGCTTTGCACCGCGCTCCACCAGAGCGAGGGCCATCTCGCGTCCCAGTCCGCGAGCGCCACCGGTCACGATGACAACCCGATCCAGCAGAGACTGATCTTGTGATTCAGACATGCGTCATCCTTTTAAAAAGAAGGTATTCCTCAAATATTGCGTGCATGGCAATCGACAGCTTTGAGGCAGAAATCAGTATTGGCAAACGATGTTGAGGAGCGCCTGCCGCTTTTGCTGAGTGACGGCGTGTAGCGCGCGCTGTAGGGCAGCGGGCAACTGCGAAGGGTTAGTCACACACTCACCGTAGCCACCACTGGCTTCAACAATTTTCTCGAACGCAGGTGACGGGCCCAAGTCTGCAAGCAAGGTAAAGCCGCTGCTGGCTGACGCGCCATCCGGGTACATGGCGGCTGTCGAATTACGAACCGCACCATACATCTGGTTGTTATAAATCAGAATGAGAATCGGCAGCTTCTGCACGCAGGATACCCAATGGCAGGCGGTCGGGTTGTCGAACATATAGGCCCCGTCACCCAGGGTAGCCACCACCAAAGCGTCTGGTGCGCTCAGCTTTATACCCAGCGCTGCGCCAAGTCCCCAGCCCAGGCCACCAGCGGGGCTCAGGCCAAAAAAAGTGCCCGGCTTTTCACGCCTGCAATGCTCCAGACGCAGCGGGTATTCATTAACAATGATGGCATCCTTGCCTACCGCATGGTCAAGGCAGCGGCTGATCCATTCAGGCTTGATGCGGCTATCGGCTGCGGCCGCATCGCCCTGGATTTGCCATGAAGTTCGCAGCTTTTCGCGCTGCGTTGCAAGGCTCGCTCGCCGTGCAGTAATACCCGGCATGTCCTCATTGTTTATTACCAAACGCCCCATCAAAGCTTGCTCCAGAGCCGATAGCGCCACCGAACAGTCTGCCTTGATAGACAGGTCAACCGCAAAACCACGCGTCGGGTAGCGGACAAATGCAGGATCTTCTGCAATGTGTGCGACGCGGCAGTCCGCAGGCGGCCCCTCCAGCGAAGGCAGCCAGGGTACGTCACACTCCAGCACAATGACAAGGTCTGCTTTTTCCAGCAAATCCTTTGGCTGAAAGCCCATATGCATTTCGTGCTCGGTGGAAAGGCACACATAGCGCCCCCCGACCGCGACAACCGGTATGGCAAAGCGCTGCGCAAGGGATGACAGGGCATTAAAACCAGCGCTGGTGCGTCCGGATGCCGATGTTATGACCAATGGCTGTTTTGCACTGGCAATCCAGTCCGCCAGTGTGTCAATCGCTCCGGGATCGGGCCATGGCGCAGCGGCAACCGCACGGGTACGCGCAAGTGTTGCCGAAACGCGCACCTGACCGCCGAGAACTTCACGCGGCAGTGACAGGTAAGCCGGGCCGCGCGGCGAACTCAGCATCATCTCCATTGCACGAGTAACAGCCGATTGCGTCTCGGACGCAAGCTTGAGCTCGTGATCCCATTTAACGAACTCACGCAACATACCTGCCTGATCGAACATGTCCTGCGCCCAGTGAATGCTGCGGTTGCGCGAACCTTGCAACCCGGTCTCGGTGATGGGTGTCCGCCCGGCGAGCAGGAGTATGGGCGCCTGATCACGGCTTGCATTGGCCGCACCGTTAACCGTGTTGGCGGTTCCCACGTTGACATGGACCATTACAGCCTGTGGACTTCCGGTAACGAGGTAAGCCCCATGCGCCATCGCCACAGCCGCGTTTTCGTGCGGCACTACGATTGGTTTGGGAACAGATTCCTTAAGTGCGGGGTCAGCATCAGCCAGGGAAAAAGCCTCGATGATGGCTGGAAAATCAGTTCCTGGATTGCAGAAGAAATACTCGACACCGTGCCGCCTAAGCGCCTGTAACAGCGCCAACGCAGCCAATTGTGTGAAATTCTTGTCAGTCGACGTCAGACTATCAGCCATTATTTAGCAACTGCCGCGCCCGAAGCTCGAAGCAACTCGGTCAGGCGCTCCGTATCTTTTTTAATGCGGGCATCGAACTGACCGCTCGTTCCACCAATGACCTCACCACCCGCGGTTTTAATCACATCAATCAGCGCCGGGTCTTTCAAGGCCCGGCTGGTATCGGCCTGTAAGCGTGTCAAGACATCGGATGGCGTTTTTGCGGGGGCAAGCAACCCAAACCAACCGTTTAGTTCGAAATCTGGAATGCCGAGCGCTTCTGCCACGGTCGGCACATCGGGCAGCAATGGGGAGCGTTTCGCAGACGTCACGGCCAGTGCTTTAAGCTTGCCAGTCTTTACAAACTGCAGTGCCACCGGCAAGTTGACAAACCCAACCTGCAATGTGCCCCCAATGTGATCGGTGGTCGCTTGCGCATTCCCCTGATAGGCAATGTGGGTGACTTTGGCACCGGTTTTCATCGCCAGCAATTCACCAGACAAGTAACCCGAACTACCCACGCCAGGTGTTCCATGATTGAACTTACCGGGATCCTTCTTGATTAACTGAATCAATTCCTTCAAGTTATTGACAGGAATGCTTGGATGCACCGTCACTACGTTGAGCATCTCTGCAATTTCGATAATGGGAGTCAGGTCCTTGGCAGGATCAAACGGCATATTGGCGTACAGCGACGGGTTTACCGCCAAGGTGATGCCATTGATAAGCAGGGTGTAGCCGTCAGCCGCCGATTTTGCAACGTAGTCACTGCCAATGTTGGTGCCTGCGCCCGGCTTGTACTCAACAATCACTGGCTTGCCGAGGGATTCCTGCAGCTTTAATGCAATTGCGCGCGCGAAAATATCCGATGTGCCGCCCGGTGTCGCAGGCACGATGATGCGCACGGGTTTGCTCGGAAACTGCTGGGCCAGCGCGCTGAACGGGACAGCCGAAACACCCCATATGGGAAACATTGCGAGCAAAAAAAGGCGACGCATAAAAACTCCTGATGAACAAGAAACAAGGTCGTTGCAGAAAGCACTTAACTTGCCGGATGGTTCAGGCCTGTTCAATACATCTTCAGGCACTTTCTCCAGCAATTGTGCTGTGCAATGGTATTTCTTTAAAATGATATTATTTTCTTATTCCATATTATTAAGGACATATCAAAATGGAGTGGACACAGCGACTGCGGATGCGCCAGCTTTACCTGCTGGTCGCCCTCTACGAAACCCGCAACGTCAGTCACACGGCGTTGCAGATGGGGGTAACGCAGCCCGGCTTGTCCAAATGGTTGAGCGAGCTGGAAGAAGACCTCAACGTCAAGCTTTTCAAACGTAATTCACGCGGGCTTACACCCACCGAGTTTTGTACCGCGCTGGTATCGCATGCCCGCGCCATCATCGGGGAACTGGATCGTACGCAAGCCACCATCCGCCTGATGTCCATCGGCGCATCTGGCAACTTGGTGGTGGGTACGACTCCGACTGTGGCCACCGGCCTGGTTCCCAAAGCCGCAGGTTATTTTAGGAAGCGTTTTCCTGACGCCTACTTAAACATCATCGAAAACCGGCTTGACGCCTTGCTCCCCCAACTTGAGGAAGGCCGGGTGGATCTTGTTATCACCCGAACCGACCAGGCACGGCTGGATGCAGGTGTGCGCTGCGACATCCTGCACCCCGAACAAATCCGCGTGGTGGTCGGTACCAATCACCCGCTGGCCAAAAAGCGCAAGGTAGACTGGCCTGATGTGCTGCGTTACCCCTGGATCATCCCACCCAAGGTCAGTCCCTTGCGGCGGGAACTCGAGCACGAACTGGCCCTCGCCGGCCAGCCCTCACCCCGCTACCGGGTCGAAACAGGCTCTACCCTTGTGATTGTTACGATGCTGCAGGACGGCGACCTGGTAGCGCCCATGTCCGCAAGGCTCATGCACTACTTCCAGGGCCTCAAGCAGGTTGTACCGCTGCCACTGCCTTACCTGCGCGAAGGAAGTGTTGGGGTGATCCGTAGGCGCGAAAGTACGGAATCCCCCATGCTCAAGGCCTTCATGGAAGGCCTGCGGCTGCACGCCAGCAGTTAAACGCTAACGCTCCTAAAGTAAGTGATATGGCCAAATTACCGCAATTCCACCAGCGATCGTAATGCGCACTATTGCCGCACATCAGTCCACTGATTCGCACTTCGCTTGCGCCGATGCGACTGCAGGCAGTCCAAACACCCCTCCCAGAAGGCTGCTGACGCACCAATGTGCGAAGTTATTTGCAAACGCAGGACATGCAGACCCCGAATTTCAGTTTCAGTCATTATTAAATACGTATGCCTTCATAAATTTCAGATATGACACCGATTTCCATGGGCTTGTATAAAACCCTATATCTAGTAATCATTCAACATTAAATCAACTGGAAAGGTCCCATGACGTCGCCTCATGTATTGATAGCCGGTGCCGGTCCGGTGGGTCTGGTCAGCGCCCTGACGCTGGCCACGGCCGGCATAGCGGTGACAGTCTTCGAGCGGAACATGACAGCGCCTCAAGACCTGCGCGCTTCGACCTTTCACCCCCCCACACTTGATATGCTGGCCCGCTTTGGGATCACAGAAGAGTTAGTGTCGCAGGGGCTTATCGCGAGATACACACAACAGCGCGACCGCCAGGAAGGCCTTATCGCGGAGTTCGACATGTCGCTGCTGGAAGGGGAAACACAGCATCCCTTTCGCCTTCAGTGCGAGCAGTGGAAACTCAACAAGCTCCTGACCGACAAGCTCGCAAAGCTGCCCCACGCGAAAATTCTGCTGGGTACCGAAGTGCAATCGGTGATGCAGGATGACAGCCATGTCGAGTTGATGGTCAAAAACGCAGAGGGCGTGGAAACTTTCAGCGGCGACTACCTGATAGGCGCAGATGGCGCGTGGAGCTCCGTACGCCAGTCGCTCGGTATCGAGTTTGAAGGCTTCACCTACCCCGAACGGTTTCTGGTTGTCTCCACCGACTTCGAGTTTGCAGATCATTTCCCCCACCTGTCTTATGTGAACTATGTATCAGACCCTAAAGAGTGGTGCGTGCTGCTGCGTGTGCCTACGCTCTGGAGAGTATTGTTCCCAACGCGACCCGAAGAGTCTGATGAAGACTGCATGACCGACGAGTCCATCCAGAACCGGCTGCAGAACCTGCTGCCCAAGGACACCCCTTACCCCACCATGCACCGCACGCTGTATAAAGTCCATCAGCGCGTTGCCAAAGAATTCCGCCGCGGCCGCGTCATGCTGGCCGGCGATTCTGCACATATCAACAACCCGCTAGGCGGCATGGGCATGAACGGCGGCGTGCAGGACGCTTTCAACCTATCTGACAAGCTGGTCGATATCCTGAACAACGGTGCATCCCCGGACCTGCTGAGCCGCTACGAAAGGCAGCGCCGCGCCGTAGCCATTGAATACATCAACGCCAACACTGCACGCAACAAAAAAGCCCTTGAAGAGCGCGACCCGGAAGCGCGCCGCAAAACCCAGGAAGAGTTGCGCGCGATTGCCGCAAGCCCTGCCGCCGCGAAGGATTACCTTCGTAAAACATCCATGATTGATGCGCTGGAACGCGCGGAGTCGATAGCATGAAACAAGGTCTGAGCACTAAAACCGGCACCCAGAAACGTGCGGAGCTGAAAGCGCGCTTCACCAAAGGTCACCTTGTCGTAGCCCCCGGTATTTTCGAAATGGTGTCAGCCAAGATTGCGGACCATATGGGCTTTGAAGCCCTGTACATGACTGGCTACGGCACCGTCGCTTCCTACATGGGCCTGCCCGACGCCGGTCTGGCCAGCTACACAGACATGGTCAACCGCGTCACCCAGTACGCGAGCATCACCGACACGCCCCTGATTTGCGATGGAGACACGGGATATGGCGGCTTGCTGAATGTCATGCACACCGTGCGCGGCTATGAAACCGCTGGTGCCTGTGCGATCCAACTCGAAGACCAGGAATTCCCGAAGAAATGCGGCCACATGCTCGGCCGGCGGGTGGTGCCCGTTGAAGACATGGTCGCCAAGATCAGGGTTGCCACAGAAACCCGCACAGACAAGAACTTCCAGATCATTGCACGCACCGACGCCCGCACCGTGCATGGCCTGGATGAGGCCATGCGCCGTATGGAGAAATATGCGCGGGCAGGGGCAGACATTCTCTTCATCGAAAGCCCGGAGTCCATCGAGGAAATGGAAAAAATCGGTAAATCTTTCGACCTGCCGCTGGTGGCCAACATGGTTGAAACCGGTCGCACCCCAGTGCTGACCAAGGAAGAACTACAGCGCATCGGTTTCGGCCTGGTTATCTTCCCGTCGGCTGCATTTCTATCCGCAGGGGCTGCCTTCAAGAACGTTTACAGCCACATCAAGGCAACCGGCTCCAGCGCCAACGTCAAACAGGAACTCCATGACTTCCAGGAGTTTTCCAAACTGTTGGGCTTTGATTGGGTCGTTGACTTCGACAATCGGCACGCCGTCGGTGAAGGGACCAAATCTTGAGTAAGGAAGACATTTACCGCAAGCAGAACATGGGCAATGCCTCCGGCATAGGCTCACGCTGCGGGCTTATTCTGGTGGACTTTGTAAACGGTTTTGTCGATGAAACGCAGTTTGGCGGCCCGCACATCGCCGCGGCAGTCGAAGCGACTGTGCCCCTGCTGGCAGCTTTTCGCAAGGCAGGCCTGCCCGTGGTTCACACGCGCGTGGTGTTTGCCGATGACGGCGCAAACAAGAACGTGTTTTGCATGAAGGTGCCACCGCTCTTGAGCCTGACCGAAAACGCGTATGTGTCGCAGATCGTGCCCCAGCTCACGCCCATCACCGGCGAATGGGTGCTGCGCAAAGTGTCGGCATCGGCATTTTTTTCCACTGGCCTCTCGGAGTGGCTGCACCTGCGCGGCGTGGATACCGCTGTGGTCGTTGGCTGCACCACCAGCGGCTGTGTGCGCGCCACGGTCATCGATTCCATGCAGTTCAACTTTCGCACTGTCGTGATCGAGGACTGCGTAGGAGACCGCGCTATCGAGCCACATGACGCAAACCTCTTTGACATGCGCCAGAAATACGCGGACGTGATGCCACGTGACGCCTTCCTTCAACTACTTTCGAAAGCCTGAACATGGACCACCTTGGTTACCGCATGAAGTTCGGGGCCATCGGCCCTTCCACCAACACCATCGTGCAGCCCGACTTTGACGACATGCGCCCGGTCGGCGTCACCAACCATTACAGCCGCATCGAGATTCCCAACAACCCGGTCAACACCGACGCAGATTTCCTGCAATTAGTGCAAAACATCCAGGGCAACACCTTGCATGCCGTGGATGTGCTGAAAAGCTGCGAGATGCAGTACCTGGTGATGGGTATGTCGGCAGCCACATTCTGGGATGGCCGCAAGGGCGCCGAAGCGTATCTGAAGATGATGCGCGAGCGTGCCGGCGTCGGAGTCTCCTGCGGATCATTTGCCACCGAAGCGGCACTCAACATCTACAAGGCCAAACGCATTGCGTTTGTGTCGCCCTACTTCCCGGTGGCCAACGACCAGGTGCGCCGCTTCTACCAGGACTGCGGCTTCACCGTTGTGCGCGACCTCTGCCTGCAACGCCCCAGCCCGGTACAGATCGCCCACACCACCGATGAGATGTGCCGTGACGCCCTTAAGCAGCTTGATGGCGACGACGTGGACGCCATCGTGCAGGTTGGCACCAACCTGTCGATGGTCCGCTTCGCGGCCGCCGCCGAATGGGTGCTCGGCAAGCCCGTGATTGCCATCAACACAGCCACCTACTGGCACGCGCTGCGAGCCTGCGGCATCAACGACAAGCTGCAGGGCTTCGGCAAGCTGCTGTCTCACTTTTAAACGAAAAGAGACGTCGCCTGATGATTGCCGGTCAATTAATCAACGGACTGATGACGGGCGGGCTTTACGCGCTGGTCGCCGTCGGTTTCACGCTGATCGTGGGCGTTCTCCACCGCATCAACTTTGCGCACACTGAGGTTTTTATGGTCGGCGGTTTTGTCGGCCTGGTGTCGGCACAACTGGTGCCATCGATTCCGCTGGCAATGTTGGCAGCCTTCCTGGCTGGCGGTGTACTCGGCATTGTGGTTGAGCGCATCAGCTTTAGAAACCTCAACTCCGAAGAAGCCTCCATCACCGCCGCCTTATCGTCGATGGCTGTCGGCTTGCTGATACTGGACCTGGTGCATCACAAGTGGGGCTCCGAGCCGCTGTCCTTCCCCCTGGTCAACGCCCTGGGTTCCGGCAGTTTTGAGATGTTCGGTGTGCGATTTGTGCCGGTGCAGGGTTTGGTAGTAGGCCTGACCCTGGTGCTGGTGCTGGCTCTTTATTTCATTATCGAAAAAACAAAAACTGGCCGAAACATCCGTGCGGTCTCAGACAATGCGACCAACGCTGCGCTGCTGGGCATTCCGGGCAAGTTTGTAGGTCAGCAGGTATTCTTTATTTCGTCCGCCCTCGCCGCCCTGACCGGCCTGCTGTTCGCACTGCGCGTCGGTACGGTGAACTCCGACATTGGCATGTCGTTTGCGCTCAAGGCCCTGGCAGTTACAGCCATCGGCGGTATGGGCAACCTGTGGGGCGCTGTTGTCGGTGGCCTGCTGGTCGGCCTGCTGGAGGCCATGGCCGTGCAATTTGGTTTTGGCCCGCTGGCCGATTTGCTGGTCTGGGGTTTCATGATTATTGTTTTGCTGGTTCGCCCGCAGGGCCTGTTCGGCAGCGTCTTCCATGGCGCCGGAGCCAGGGCATGAGCTCGGATTTATTGTTTTTCACATCCGTCAATATTTTGATGGCATGGAGCGTTTACATAGCGCTGTCTGCCGGCGCGCTGACATTTGGTGCCAGCGCTTTCATGGCTATCGGCTGCTACGTCGCAGGTGTGTTGACTGTGAAGGCCGGCTGGCCCCTGCTACCCGCCTGCGTGTCCGGCGCCATGATCTCCGGCGTGCTGGGTTTTGCCTTTGGCTTCCCGGCCCTGCGGGTACGCGGCATTTACCTCATCCTCACGACCATCGGCATCGCCATGTCTATGGTGGTGATTCTTGAGAACATCGACTTTGTCGGTGGCACCGTCGGACTGGGCGGTATGGCGGGTTCGACCGTCTGGCATGGGGTGGGTGCCGTGCTGATGGTGGGCGCAGCGCTGTGGTGGGTATCGCGCTCGCCGCTGCAACGGGTGCTGGACGCGGTTCGGGAAGACGACGAAGTCGCTGCCTCACTGGGCATGAATGTCGTGTTCGTCAAACTCACGGCCTTTGCCATCGGCTCGGCGGTTGCCGGTTTTGCCGGTGGTCTCTACGGGCACTACATCACCTTTGTACGGCCAGACACCTTCAACGTACTGATTTCCATCTACGCCGTGATGTTTGTTATTCTGGGCGGCACCAATAATTTTTGGGGTGCAGCGCTAGGTGCTTCCATCATGACCATCCTGCCTGAACAGGTCACCTTCATGCGCGAATGGCGCCCTAGCGTGTTTGCGCTGACCATCATCGTGCTTCTGCTGTTCCGTCCACAGGGACTGATCACCCGCCGGGTCCTGACCATCAAACTCGCAAGGAGGCCGTCATGAGTTCCCCTCTCATGATTGCCAAAGGGCTATCCAAGTCTTTCGGCGGGCTTAAAGCGCTTTCCGATGTGTCGCTGACGGTTGAGCGCGGTGAAATCCTGGGCATCGTTGGCCCCAACGGCGCTGGCAAGTCGGTGCTGATCAACCTGATCACCAAGTTCTACGCCCCCACTGCCGGAACGCTGGAGTTTGCCGGTGATGACGCCACAGACTTCTCGCGACTGAAAATGTCGCGCAGTGGGGTGGCCCGTACCTTTCAGAACATCCGGCTCTTCAAGCGCATGACAGTTCTTGAGAACGTGCTGGTAGCCGACCCCCTGACCACCGTCTCACCATTTCGCAGCGCTGTTTCACGCAAGAGCCGTCTGGATCGTGCGGTCGAATTGCTTGACTTGATGAGGCTCACGGATCTCTCCGATCAGGTGGCGGGTAGCCTGCCCTATGGTGCAGCGCGTCGGCTGGAGATCGCCCGCGCACTGGCCACGGGCCCAAAGCTCCTGCTGCTGGATGAACCTGCTGCAGGCATGAACGAAGAAGAAACTGCCGCGCTGGTCGAAGACATTGGCAAGGCCCGGGAGCGCGTCGAAGGCATTCTTCTGGTTGAACACGACATGTCACTTATACGCGCGCTCTCGAGCCGCCTGATCGCCCTGATTGCAGGCATGAAAGTGGCCGAGGGAAGCGTAGGGGCTGTGTTATCCGATCCGCAGGTCATCGAGGCGTACCTTGGACCTGACGAAGAGTCTGCACCAGCAGCAGAAAGGATTGCAGCATGAGCATCCTGCTGTCCGTGAAAGATCTGGAAGTAAATTATGGCGCCATCCGCGCGCTGCGCGGCGTGACGCTGAATGTCGAACCTGGTGAAGCCGTCGCCGTGATCGGCGCAAACGGTGCCGGCAAGTCAACGCTGATGCGCACCTTGTCGGGCCTGCTCAGACCCGTCGCAGGCAGCGCCGACTTTGATGGCATGAACCTTGGTAAGGCTGCACCGCATAAGATTGCACAGGGCGGCCTGCTGCATATCCCGGAAGGTCGGGGTACTTTAGGTCGGCTCACAGTAGCAGAGAACCTTCGCATTGCCTATGACCGCGATCCTTCGGCAGCCGCCGCAGAATCGTTTGAACAAGTCTGTGAACATGTGTTCCTGCGTTTCCCCCGGCTAAAGGATCGACTGAAACAGGCCGCAGGTAGCATGTCCGGGGGCGAACAACAGCAGCTCGCCATGGCGCGCCCGCTGCTCGCAAAACCCAAGTTGTTGATGCTCGATGAACCCTCGCTCGGTCTGTCGCCAGTCATGGTATCGACCGTGTTTTCCGTTCTGCGTGAACTGCGCGATGCCGGAATGACCATCTTGATCGTTGAACAAAACGCCCGTGCGGCGCTCAAGCTCTCCCACCGGGCTTATGTTCTCAAGCAGGGCCGCATGGTGCACGAAGATACGTCAGGGGACCTGCTGGCTGACAACTCTGTTCTTTCCCACTATCTCGGCGCCTAAATCAACCCTCACCCCAACCTAAGGAGCTTTGCATGTCACCCAAGTTTTCACGTCGTCTGGCGCTTTCCGCCATCAGTCTAGCTATAGCTGGCGCAGCCTTTGCCCAAGCCAAACCACCTATAAAGATTGTTCATACCGCGCCGCTTTCCGGCCAATTGGCGTCGGTTGGAAAGTTGCAAGCTATTGCTATCGACCTTGCTGCTGAGGACATCAACAAATCCGGCGGAATCAACGGTAGCATGATTGAAATCGTGCGCTTTGACGATCAGCTAAAGCCTGACCAGGGCGTACTACGCGTGCGGGAGGCTGAGCAGGGGGGCGCTCTGGCGGTACTGGGTCCTATGTCTTCCACGCAATGGGAAACCGTCGCGGCAACGCTCAATCAGTTGAAGATCCCCGCGATCAACATGAACTCCAATAAGCCCGGCATCTCTGCCCGGCCTTACGGCACCCGCCTCAACACACCGGACGACGTCGCGTTGCCAGAAGGCTTTGCCGAGTTTGTGAAACTATTTCCGAGGGCTAAACGGGTTGTAGTTTTGGCCGATGTGCGCGAAGCAGCGGGCAAGGCAGCAGCAGAAGAATTCACCAAACTGGCAAAAGCCAAGGGCCTGGAAGTGGTGGGATCCCTTGAATTCACATCCGGGCAGACGGATTTTTCTCCAGTAGCCATCAAACTGAAGGACTTAAAACCTGACTTTGTACTCGCAGCCATTCTGTCGGGTGACGCAGCAAAACTTGCGCGTGATCTTCAGATCCAGGCCGTCACCATGCCAATCCTGTGCAACCAGCTGGTCTACCCTGGTGTCTTCCCACAGATTGTCAGCAAAAGTGTTGGGGCTCAAGCCAGCCAGTGGTACACCGTGGGTGCAGCAACCAATGACTACTCGACGGGCGATCCGGTCAAGTACAAGTCTTACGTAGAGCGCTACATTGCGGCCATCTCTAAAGACAGCGCGCTCAATCAGTTCCAGCCTCCCAATGTCTCCAGCAGCAGCCTTGGCTACGACGCACTGATGATGGTGGCAGAGACGGCGCGCAAGCAGGGGATTGATGGCACGACCCCGATTGCCGCAGCCCGTGACAAGGTGCGGGACGGTATCAATGCCTATAAAACTTTCAAAGGCATGAACGAAATCGCATTTACCGAGAAGGGCGATGGATCCAGCCGTACGGGTGTCCTCCAGGTTGACCCTGCATCCAGCACCTGGAAATTCGTGAGGAAATAGGCTGAGATTTTTCAAAGCCAGTTGCTGACAGTTGTTCGATGTAAAGGGTTTGCATCGAACAACTGGCAGTCCACTTAACCAATTGAATCGCATCACACCATGTCTGATCACGCTATTCAACGCTCGCTTGAGCTGGACAAATTTTTGCGTCGTGAACAGGTTAGTTTTATCGGCGGGAATTTTGTGCCCGTAGGGCAACAAAACCGCGTACCGGTGTATGACCCTGCGACCGACGAAAGGCTGGGCGACCTGCTGGAAGCTGATTCAGCAGAAGTTAATCTCGCAGCTCGCACAGCCCGTGAAGCTTTTGAAGATGGCCGTTGGTCGGGCCTGAGCGTTGAGCAGCGCCAGAACGTGTTGATGAAAATTCACGATGCTGTCATTGCGGGACAGTCAGAACTCTCGGAAATTGAAAGCGCCACTACCGGGATTCCACTAGCACAGGTCAAGGGTTTTTATATTCCGCGTGCTGCCTACAACTTCAAGTTCTTTGCAGAGTTCATCGGTCAGGTTGGCGGTGATCTGTACACACAGGAGCCAGGCTACGTGACCAGCGTATTCCGCGAGCCTGTCGGTGTGGCAGGCCTGCTAGGGCCCTGGAACGCGCCGGTAACACTGTGTTCGATGAAAATTGCTGCAGCGATAGCGTTCGGCAATACCTGTGTCGTCAAGCCATCTGAAATAGCCGCTGCCGGCATGCAGCGCTTCATGGAAATTCTGCACAGCACTGGCCTGCCAGCCGGCGTTGTCAATCTTGTCAACGGTCGCGGCCCCATCACCGGATCGGCACTTGTTGAACACCCGGACATCAATGTGGTCTCATTCACTGGCGGCACCACAACAGGACGCGCCATCCTCTCATCTGCAGCCAAGGGCCTGAAAGCCTGCACGATGGAGCTGGGCGGCAAGTCGGCCAGCATCATCTGCGCCGACGCCGACTTTGAACGCGCACTGGATGCAGCTTTGCTGGGCATCTATGGCGGCAATGGTCAGCAGTGCCTCGCCGGCTCGCGTATTCTGGTAGAGCGCTCGATTGCTGAAAAATTCACCGCGGCATTTGTGGCGCGCGTGAAAAACATCAAGATAGGCCACCCTTCGCAGATGAGTAGCGAAATGGGCCCACTGGCATCCAGGGCACACATGGAGCGTGTGCTTTCGTATGCGGAAGTTGCCGGGGCCGACGGTGCGGAAATTCTGACTGGCGGCAAGCGTGTCGAGTCAATGGGCAAGGGCTACTACATCGAACCGACGGTAGTGCGCGCACCGAGCAATGCAGCCCGTGTCTGCCAGGAAGAAATCTTTGGCCCGTTCGCGACGTTTGTGACCTTCGACACTTTTGAAGAGGCACTCACCATCGCCAACGACAGCTCCTTTGGCCTCGTCGCGTACGTCTGGACATCCAGCCTCGACAAGGCCAACCAGGCCATGCGCAAGCTGCGCACCGGCACGGTCTGGGTCAATACGCCCGTCGTGCGCGACCTGCGTTCGGCTTTCGGGGGTTATCGTGAGTCTGGCATAGGCCGAGAAGGCGGCAAGGGCTGCATGGCGCTCTACACCGAAGAAAAAACCACCATGGTCGCCATCGACAAAATGCCTATTCGCAGGCTTGGAGTTTCCGCATGACTATCGATCTTTTGCGCCTTCCGCCTCCGCCCGGCATGCGGCTTGCCATTGTTGGTGGTTGCGGCGGCATAGGCACGCGTCTGGTCGATGCATCACTGGCCGCAGGCATGCAGGTCGTCAACCTTGACCTGGCCGTTTCCATGCTCAAACGCCCTGCCTTGCCGGGTGAATGGCAGATCGCTTGCGACGCATCCAAAGCCGAAGACATCAAAAGCGCCTTTGCAGCCATTGACGAAAAATGGGGCGCGCTGGACGGAATGGTTCATCTTGCAGGCTTCACGCCGCCGCCGTCTGCGATGCGCGATACCAGCGAACAAAGCTGGGACGAGGTCATGAACGTCAACACACGCGGCGCCTTCCTGAGCGCACGCGCGGCCCTTCCGCTACTCGACAAGGGTAAGGATGCCGCCATCGTGCTGACGTCTTCCGGCCTTTCGGTCACCGCTGACAAGGGCGTGGGGGTGTACGCAGCCGCGAAAGCCGCCATCAACGCGATGACGCGTAACCTGGCAAAAGAAAATGCACCTGGCATACGGGTCAATGCGGTCGCGCCAGGCCCCATTGAAACCGCCTTCCTGTCCGGCGGCACAGGTCGCGGCGGCGACGTGAACAACAAGGACGGTTGGTTTGCTGCTGGGCGCAAGGCTATCGAAGCCACGATTCCGCAGGGCCGGGTCGGCCAGCCCGAAGAAGTCGTCGGGCCAATACTGTTCCTGCTGGGGCAGGCATCGCGATACATGACCGGTCAGATTTTGTATGTCAACGGTGGCAGGTTGATGTTTTGAATAGGGGGCAAGCCGCTAGTCGTCAGCCGATGCGTCAAGCCCGGGAAACAAAATCTCGGTGAAACCAAACTGGGAGAAATCCCGAATGCGCATCGGGTAAAGCTTACCAATCAGATGATCGCACTCATGCTGCACAACACGGGCATGAAAGCCACCCACCGTGCGGTCAATCGGGTCGCCATACTGGTCAAAGCCTGTGTAACGAATATGGGATAAACGCGGCACCACGCCGCGCAGGCCGGGCACCGACAGGCAGCCTTCCCAGCCATCCTCTTCATAGTCGCTCACAGGCGTGATGACGGGGTTGAGCAGCACGGTGCGCGGCACGAGAGGCGCGTCCGGGTAGCGCGGGTTGACCTCGTTGGTGCCAAAAATCACCAGTTGCAGATCAACACCAATTTGCGGCGCAGCGAGACCAGCACCGCTTACCGCTTGCATGGTGTCAAACATATCCGATATCAGCAGATGCAAATGATCTGTGTCGAACTCGAGGACGGGCTGGGCAACGCGCAGCAGGCGCTGGTCGCCCATTTTGAGGATGTCGCGGATTGTCATGCGCCGATTATCGCGGCGCAGTAGCTGCCGCACCAAACCCGGTCAATAACGCCAGTGTCGACGTCCGTAATAACCTGGATACCCATAGTAGCCTCGATATCCGTAGTAGCCCGGCGCAGGTACCACCACAACTGGCGCCGGTTCGACATAGATCGGACGGGCCGGATAATAAGTGACAGGTCGGCCAACCGGTGCGACCACACAGCCCGAGAGCAAGACTGCAAAGCCGGCAGTTGCCAGCGCAGCGAGTGGACGGATAGTTTTCATAGAAAGCTCCTTTAGAGCTTATTAACGTTCGTCTGCGTATCAGTACGGACATCTACAATGCAAAGTGTGGTAACGCGATGTAGAGCGCTGCAAACTTTACAAACGCAAGGTGGTCAATACTGTGGCCGAGAAAGTAGTGCCAGCAAGGCCGCTTCATCGATGACCGCCACGCCCAGTTCTTGCGCCTTGGTCAGCTTGCTACCGGCATCGAGACCAGCGACCACGTAGTCGGTTTTTTTGCTGACCGAACCGGCCACCTTGCCACCAGCGGCTTCCACCCTGTCTTTGGCCTCGTCGCGGGTGAGTGACGGCAAAGTACCGGTGATGACAAAGGTCTTGCCAGAAAAGGGCTGACGCGCGCGTGCAGCGGGCGCGCCCTCTTCCCAAGTCACGCCGCAGGCACGTAGCTGCTCGACCACTTCGCGGTTGTGCGGCTGCTGAAAAAAGGTGTGAATGCTCTCGGCAACGATGGGGCCGACATCATCCACTTCTGCCAGACGTTCAGTTGATGGTGCATCTTCTGCAGTCACGCCCATGATGCCGTCCAGCTTGCCAAAGTGTTTGGCCAGAGCCTTGGCCGTGGCCTCCCCGACGTGGCGAATGCCCAGACCGAAGATGAAGCGTGGCAAGGTGGTCTGTTTGGACTTTTCCAACGCTTTAATCAGGTTATTGGCTGATTTTTCTGCCATACGATCCAGGCTGGCGAGCGCGGCCAGGCCAAGTTTGTAGAGATCGGGCAAGCTGCGAATGACATTGGCGTCCACCAGTTGCTCGACTAGCTTGTCCCCCAGCCCTTCAATTTCTACTGCCCGCCTGTGCGCAAAATGCAAAATTGCTTCCTTGCGCTGCGCGCCACAAAACAGGCCGCCCGTACAGCGGTAGTCGGCCTCGCCCTCTTCTCGTATGGCATCCGAGCCGCAAACCGGGCATTTGCGCGGCATAGTGAATATTGACGCATCGTGCACACGTTTCTCAAGCAATACGCTGACGACTTCTGGAATCACATCACCCGCGCGCCGAACAATCACCGTATCACCGATACGTACATCTTTGCGGCGGGCTTCGTCTTCGTTATGCAAGGTGGCGTTGGTCACGGTTACGCCACCTACAAATACCGGAGCAAGCTTTGCGACTGGTGTCAGCTTGCCGGTCCGGCCGACCTGCACATCAATTGCCAGTACCGTGGTGAGTTGCTCTTGTGCCGCATATTTGTGAGCCACCGCCCAGCGTGGTTCGCGCGTGACAAAACCAAGCTGCCTTTGCAAGGCGAGGCTGTTGACTTTGTAAACCACGCCATCAATGTCGTAAGGCAAGGCATCGCGTTGCTGGCCCATCGCTTTATGAAAAGCTATTAATTCCGTAGCGCCTCGCGCCAGTGTTATTTGGGCTGCGACCGGAAACCCCCATTTTTTTAGGGTCTGAAGCAGTTCGAAATGGGTATCAAAGGCTGGCCCGCCTGATTCAGGTGATGTGCTCTCGCCCAGGCCGTAGGCAAAAAAACTGAGCTTGCGGCTGGCTGCAATGGCCGGGTCTAGCTGGCGCACTGCACCTGCTGCTGCGTTGCGGGGGTTGACGAAAGTTTTTCCCCCCTTCATGCCCTGCGCAATTTTTTCGCGCTGCCGCTCATTCAGCGCTTCAAAGTCGGCCCGCCGCATGTAAACCTCGCCGCGCACTTCAAGCACTTTTGGAGCATCGCTAGGTAGACGCAGTGGTATCTGATTGACCGTGCGCATGTTTTGCGTGACGTCTTCGCCGACTTCCCCGTCCCCGCGTGTGGCGGCCTGCACCAGCACACCGTTTTCATAACGCAGATTCATGGCCAGGCCGTCGAACTTCAGTTCTGCCACATACTCCACGGGCGTATCGCCTTCCTTCAAGCCGAGTTCCTTGCGAATACGGGTATCGAAATTCTGCGCGCCTGTCGGTTCAGTATCGGTCTCGGTGCGAATGCTCAGCATGGGCACCTTGTGGCGCACGCTGGCAAACTGGTCCAGCGGTTTGCCGCCCACGCGCTGAGTGGGTGAGTCGGGGCTCAGGAGTACGGGGTTTGCATCTTCCAGCGCCTGTAGCTCGCGAAAGAGCTTGTCGTATTCGGCGTCCGGGATGCTCGGCTCGTCAAGCAGGTAGTAGCTGTGAGCGTGCTCATGCAGTTGCCTGTGCAAAACGGCTACGCGTTTCGCGGCCTTGTTGTCGCCGAGCGCCGCATCCCCAAACAAATCGGAAGTCACAGAAGCCTCAACTGAACAACCGCCGCGCCAGCACTGACCCCGCCGCCAAATCCCGCCCGTCCAGCGTGTCGTAGAGCTGCTCCAGCTCTGCAGCAATCACATCCATGGCTTCGGCGCTTATGAGCTTGCCGTTATCGTCGATGATGGCACCATCCATGCTACCGGCCAGACTCAAGGCTGATTCGCACATGCGTGCAAATGGCTGTTCGCTGCGCGCTACCTGAGGTACGTCAAGTGAAAGGGTGATTTCGCGCAGCGCAGTCTGCTCAGGGTCTTCAGCCATCGCGGCTTGGCTATCAAACGCCAGTCCGAGTAGCGGTGCGCTGCCTGCGATGGCGGCAGGAAGCACCATGCGGCCAGGGATCACACCTGCCACGAATCCCAGCCTGGCGGCGTTTTGCTGCACATAACCGGGGCTCCAGGCAGTGTTGATGGCTCGTAGCGTAAAGCTCAGTTGTGCGTCGTGTGCGCTAGCAAACTGGTCGAGTTCACGGGCTCTCGCCACCTCCTCAAGCATTTCGGGAAACTCCGGCTCGCCGGCTATCGCATCGGCAAAAGACTGCGCCTTCATGACAAATTCAGAGTACTCGATCTGGTTCAGCGCACCCACGCGATTGGCCAGTTGCACGCCGCACTGAAAAGCGGTGTAACGCTGGCCCGTAGCCGGTAGCGCCCACTCGTCATTCGCCACATTCAGTCCTTCAACGCCAAAGGGCTTGCTGCCTGCGCGACGGGTCGCGGGCATCGCTGCAAGCGCCGCCTCACCAGACACCACCGACTCAACCACTACAGGCGCGATAACGTCAATCAGGGCATCGAGACCCGGCTTTTTTTCAATCGCCATCATCGAGCTTAATGAAGCTAGGCCGGCATCGCCAAAGCCGTCATTTTCGAACCGCGGTTCTTGCCGTTCCGCAAGCAGATCCGTCCCCGTACCTTCCGCGGCCTCGGCTTCTGGTTGGGTTTCCAGTGTGGCTCTTTTGGGTTGATTTCTGCGTGCCGACCAGGTGCTGTGCGCCACAATGCCGGCGAGGATGAGCCCCCCCGCGATTGCCAGACTAATTTGAAGCGTGCTCATCTTGTGACTGCTATTTCCGTTGACACTCAGGCAGCCTCGGCAAAGCCAAGCGCCGCTTCCATGTCGACTGCCACGATACGCGAAACGCCTTGCTCCTGCATGGTCACGCCTATCAACTGCTCT
>JBBRQQ010000056.1:0-20769 GCA_038226155.1 Burkholderiales bacterium | reverse complement strand
ATCAGCTCCGGTATCGAGCACTGGCTGGCCTGCAAGATGCAACCCGGAATTTTGGCCGCTCTGACTTTGAGCTTTCGGCCTGCGACAGTCAAGGTGATGTGAACGCGGCGCTCATCCTGAACATCGCGAATGCGGGTGATAAAACCAGAGGCTTCCAGCCGCTTGAGCAGAGGTGTCAGCGTGCCGGAGTCAAGAAACAAACGCTCGCCAAGCTCGGAGACCATCAGGCCATCACGCTCCCAGAGCACCAGCATGGCCAGGTATTGCGGGTAAGTCAGCCCCAACTCGTCCAGCAGGGGTTTGTACACCCGGGTCATGGCCAGCGATGTCGAGTACAGCGCAAAGCACAGCTGGTTGTCCAGTTCGAGCATCGCGTTGGTTTTGTTTGACATGGCTGAATTATAGCTAGCAATTAAATTGCGTGCAATGTTTATAAACAATGAGCCAGAATTGCAAAAGCAGCCTGCCAGAATCTACCGCTAAACTCTGGATGCATGCAAAAAAAATCACAACCAAACCCTCTGAAGCCTGGCCAGCCAAAAGCTGCGCAGGTGATTGAAGAAATCCGCCCCGGCCAGTCGATTGAACTGCTCAAGGAGCTGCACATTCTCACGCGTGACGGCAAGCTCAACCAGGACACCCGGCGCAAGCTCAAGCAGGTCTATCACCTGTACCAGTTCATTGAGCCACTGCTCGATGAGGTGTCAAAAGCCAAAGCAGCCCCGACGCTGGCGGACCACGGCGCGGGCAAGTCTTACCTGGGTTTTATTCTGTACGACCTGTTTTTCAATGTGGCGCATAAAAGCCAAAAAACGGCTGGTCATATTTACGGCATTGAAACCCGTGCCGAGCTGGTGGACAAGTCTCGCGCGCTGGCAACGCGCCTGGGCTTTGAGCGCATGTCCTTTTTAAACCTGTCCGTGCAGCAGGCCACCACCTCGCCCGACTTGCCGCCCACCGTGGACATCGTCACCGCCCTGCACGCCTGCGACACGGCCACCGACGATGCGATTGCGTTCGGTCTGGCCAAGCGCGCGCAGCACATGGTGCTGGTGCCCTGCTGCCAGGCCGAGGTGGCCGGAGTCCTGAAGAAAAACCGGGCGTTGAACCTGACCAAAAGCCCGCTGGCCGAACTCTGGCGACACCCGTTACATACCCGCGAATTTGGCAGCCAGATCACCAACGTATTGCGCTGCCTGCAACTCGAAGCCCACGGCTACCAGGTCACGGTGACCGAGCTGGTCGGCTGGGAGCATTCGATGAAAAACGAGCTGATTCTGGCCAGCCTGCCTGCGGTTGCGAATGTGGCCAAAACCAGAGCGGCCCAGGTGCGGCTGCAGCAGGTGCTCGATGAGCTGGGGCTGGCTGAATTGACGACACGTTTTGCCGGGCTCGCCGTTCAACCCTGAAACCGCTTACGCGTCAGCGCCAGCGCGACCCAAAAGCCCACCACAGCGTAAGTCACCACCACTGCCAAATGCTGCAAGCCATATGCTGGCCACTGGCCCATAAACAGTGGGCGAATCAGCTCGACCGCCGCTGTCAGCGGCAGCCAGTCTGAAATCACGCGCAGCACGCCCGGCAACTGGTCTCGCGGAAAAAAAACGCCGCTTAAAAACATGGTGGGCGTTAAAAACAGCGTGAAGTAGTAGGTAAAGAAGTCATAGCCTTTGGCCAGAGCGTTAAATATCAGCGCAATACTCGAAAAAGTAATACCGACCAGACCCAGCAGCGGCCAGGCCAGCAGCAGCATTGGGCTGTGGCTGATTCCCAGCACCAGCATGACCAGCAAAATCACGGTGGTGGTGAACAGCGCCTTGAAGGCGGCCCAAAGCATTTCGGCAAATACCACGTCGTCAAGCTGCACCGGCGCGTTCATGATGCCGTCCCAGGTGCGCTGGATTTGCATGCGTGAAAAAGCCGAATACAGCGCTTCAAACGACGCAGCCTGCATGGCACTCATGCAAATCGAGCCGCTCGCCAAAAACAGGATGTAAGGTACTGGCACGCCATTCAAGGTAACCGAGCCAATCAGCGTCCCCAGGCCGTAGCCAAAAGCCACCAGCGTGATCAGCGGCTCGGCAATGTTGCCGACCAGGCTGGGAATGGCCAGTTTTTTCCAGACCAGCAGGTTACGGCGAAAAACTGGCAGCCAGCGCCAGCTGATCTGTGGCGGGCGAAAAAGACTGGCCCAGTTGGTCGAGGTTTTGGACATCACGCATCCTCCCTGATCTGGCGGCCAGTGAGTTTGAGGAATAAATCTTCCAGATTGGCAGGACGGTGCAAGGTGCGCAATTGCGGGTAGTCGGTCAGGGCGGCCAGCAGTCTTTTGGAGTCTTGCGTATAGAAAAACACGGTTTCACCACTGACCTCGGTACGTGCGGCCAGGGCCTTTAAGGGTGAATCCATCAGGGCCAGGGCGCCTGCGCCATAGACTTCGACCACATCCGGCTCCAGGTTGTCGGCAATCAACTGGCGTGGTGTGCCTTCGGTCATTTTCTGGCCGTGGTCCAGCACCAGCAGGCGGTTGCACAGGCGCTCAGCCTCGTCCATGAAGTGGGTGGTGAGCAAAATGGACTTGCCTTGCTGCACCAGCCGCTGCAGCCGCTCCCACATCAGGTGCCGGGCCTGCGGGTCCAGCCCGGTGGTGGGCTCGTCGAGCAGCAACAATTGGGGGTCATTGACCAACGCGCGTGCTAAAGACAATCGGCGCTTCATGCCGCCCGACAGCTCACTGAGTTTGGCATTGGCCTTGTTTGTGAGTGCCGCAAACTCCAGCAGCTTGGGAATGCGTTCCTTGATCAGCGCGTCTTTCATGCCGAAATAGCGGCCAAACACCAGCAGATTTTCAGCACATGAAAAGTCCGGGTCCAGGCTGTCAAACTGGCTGACAATGCCCAGCTTGTCCTTGATTGCCAGCGCGTCTTGCGGCATGTACAGGGCGGACTGCCCTGGTTGCGGGTAAAACGCAATCTGGCCCGCGTCTGGCGCGGTGAGCCCCAGACACATGCGGATGGTGGTGGTTTTGCCTGCGCCATTGGGGCCAATCACGCCCAGGCATTCGCCGGGTGCGATGTCAAACGACAGCTTGTTGACAACGGTGGCATCGCCATAACGTTTGCTCAGGCTCTGGACAGAAAAAAGAGGGGGTGCGGTCGCATCATGCATCGGGCGATTGTCTAGCATCGGGCTACTGCCTGCCAGACTCGCAGTTTAGTAACATTGCCTGCAGCCTGGCGCATTTCGCGCAAGACACATCAGGGTGCAAGCCCTGAAATTGTTAACCTGAAGAGAAAATTAACCATGACCAAAGCCTACTGGATTTCCACCTACCACGCCATCAGCGACCCGGCAGCTCTTGCCGAATACGCCAAGCTCGCAGGGCCTGCGCTGACGGCTGCAGGGGCGAAGTTTCTGGCACGCGGACTGCCTTCTGTGGTGTATGAGGCAGGTCTCAAGGAACGCGCTGTACTGATTGAGTTTGAAAGTGTTGAACAAGCCGTTGCTGCCCACGACAGCCCCGGCTACCAGGAGGCACTGAAGGCACTGGGTAATGGGGCCAAACGCGATATCCGCATCATTGAGGCCGTAGCCTGAGACTGACACAAGACTTCGTTCATCAACAGCATTCGTTCGTTCATTCATTCATCACCCACCCCATGACCACCATCGGCACGCCCCTTTCCCCCAACGCATTCAAAGTCATGCTGCTCGGCTCCGGCGAGCTGGGCAAAGAGGTACTGATTGCGCTGCAGCGCCTGGGCGTTGAAACCATTGCTGTGGATCGTTATGACAACGCCCCCGGCCAGCAGGTGGCGCACCACGCACGCACCATCACCATGAGTGATCCGGCGCAGCTCAAAGGCCTGATCGAGCAGGAAAGGCCGCATCTGGTGGTGCCTGAGATTGAAGCCATTGCCACCGCCATGCTTGAAGAGCTTGAAGCCGCTGGCACAGTGCGCGTGATTCCTACTGCACGCGCCGCACGGCTGACAATGGACCGCGAAGGCATCCGCCGACTGGCTGCCGAAACACTGGGCCTGCCGACCAGCCCTTATGTGTTTTGTGATTCCCTTGAAGAATTGCAAGCCGCGATTGACTCGAAAATCGGCTACCCCTGCATCGTCAAACCGGTGATGAGTTCCTCCGGCAAAGGCCAGAGCAAAATCGCTGGCCCGGACGACGTGAAAAAAGCCTGGGATTACGCCATGGCCGGTGGCCGCGTAAGCCATGGCCGGGTGATTGTTGAGGGCTTTATTGATTTTGACTACGAAATCACGCAGCTCACGGTGCGCTCCGTCGCTGCAGACGGCGGCATTGAAACCAGCTTTTGCGAGCCGATTGGGCATATCCAGGTCAGCGGCGACTATGTGGAAAGCTGGCAGCCGCACCCCATGCAAAGCGCCGCCCTGCAAAAAAGCCGCGACATTGCCAAAGCCGTGACCGACAACCTTGGTGGTCAGGGTGTTTTCGGCGTGGAGCTGTTTGTCAAAGGCAATGACGTCTGGTTCAGCGAGGTCAGCCCGCGCCCGCATGACACGGGTATGGTGACCCTGTGTACGCAGGTACAAACCCAGTTTGAGCTGCATGCCCGAGCCATCCTCGGCTTAAGCGTCAACACCGCGCTGCGTACACCAGGTGCCAGCGCCGTGATCTACGGCGGGGTGGATGCCAAAGGGATTGTTTTTGACGGTATAGCCGAGGCGCTGCAGGTGCCCAATTCGGACATTAGGCTGTTTGGCAAGCCCGAGAGCTTTGCCAAGCGCCGCATGGGCGTGGCGCTGGCTTTTGATGCGGATGTTGAGATGGCGCGTGTCAATGCCAAAAAGGCGGCGGCGCTGGTCAAGCCGCGTGCCGCCTGAAAACCCAGCCGGATTTTGAGTCGGGCTTTCAAGTAGCGCTTTAGACCGGATTTTCCAGCAATGCAAAACCCTTCGCATCATGCAACTGGTAATGCCACCACTCAAAAGGCTGGTGCACAAAACCAGCTTCCAGCATGATGGTCAGCAGAACCATGCGGTTGATCAAAGCCCCTTTGGGCAGATCGGCATAAAAGTGATGCGATGCAGGTGTCATGGTGTCAACCGGTGTGCCCATGTCCAGCTCATTGCCCATGCCGTCCAGCAGCGTCAGATCAACCGCTACACCGCGCGTATGGTTTGAGCCTTTGGCCGGATCAGCCACATAGCCGGGCACTGGCAAAACAGCCCATAAGGCTTCTTGCGCCTGCTGGGGCCGGTAGGCGTCAAATATCTTGAGTCTGAATCCTAACGTCTTCGCCCCGATGACCGCCCTGCGCAGGCCCGCTTCTGCCAGCGGGTGCAAAAAGCAATCGGTATTCGGATACAGCACATGGCCGGTGAAGTTGTCGGCACGGGCATACATCATGTCGATGCGGACGTCGTGGGTTTGCTCGGTGATGCGAACGAGCATTGGGTGTGGCGTCAATAGGTGTGGAGCTGTCATGATCTGGATTATCTGACCATGAGGCTGCTGCCATTGGTGATGGCCGTCATTTCAGGCTGCGTCGCTATACTCCGGGGATGGATCGTCAGACCGCTCTACAGCTACTTGCAGCCCATAAACCCGCGTTGGTCAGACGCTTTGGTGTCGATCAGCTGGCTTTATTTGGATCAACTGTGCGTGATTCAGCACGTGATGGCAGTGACGTTGATATTTTGGTCAGCTTCGACGGCCCAGCCTCTTCCGCGCAGTATTTTGGGGTTCGCTTCTACCTGGAAGATGTGCTGGGATGCGCTGTTGATTTGGTGACACAAAAGGCACTCCGAAAAGAAATTCGCCCTTATGTAGAGCGCGAGGCGGTGCATGTCTGACGGGGTACTGCAGCGAGAATGGGGTTTTTATATCACCGACATGATTGGTTTCTGCGAGCGCGTTCTGGCCTTCACAAAGGCAACGAGCAGAGCCGAACTTCCTGAGGATTCAATGCGTTACGATGCCACGGTTCGCAATATTGAACTCGTTGGCGAAGCCGCCACCCACGTACCCGACCAGATTCGGCAAAAGTATCCAGAGATTCCATGGCGCATGATGATCGCCACCAGAAACCAGTTGATTCACGGTTACGCAGGCATAGATGATGACGTTCTGTGGAGCATTGTGCAGACTGACACTCCGTCTTTACTGGCGAACTTACAGCTTTTGAGACAGCAGGAATTGGGCTAATTCCTGTTGCGAGCCTTCCTCAACCGAAGAGTCCGCCATTTAAAGGCATATTGGAATCGGGCCTCATTGAAAAGCCACTTCAGCAAAACTGCGCAGTTTGCGGCTGTGTAACTGGTCCACACCTTCAGCGCGAAGCAGCTCAATCGCGCGCATGCCGATGCGCAGGTGCTGGTCCACCCGCTCGCGATAGAAGTGGTTGGCCATGCCGGGCAGCTTGATCTCACCGTGCAATGGCTTGTCACTCACGCACAGCAGCGTGCCATAGGGCACGCGAAACCGGAAGCCGTTGGCGGCAATGGTGGCGCTTTCCATGTCCAGCGCAATCGCGCGGCTCTGGCTGAAGCGGCGCTGTGGCTGGTTGCCGGGTAGCAGCTCCCAGTTGCGGTTGTCTGTGGAGGCGACGGTGCCGGTGCGCATGATGTTTTTCAGCGCGGGGCCTTCAAGGCCTGTCACATCCCCGACGGCTTGCTCCAGCGCTTTTTGAATTTCAGCCAGCGCCGGTATTGGCACCCACAGCGGCAGTTCTTCATCGAGCACATGGTCTTCACGCACGTAGCCGTGGGCCAGCACGTAGTCACCCAGCTGCTGGCTGTTGCGCAGACCGGCGCAGTGGCCCAGCATGATCCAGGCGTGCGGGCGCAGCACGGCGATGTGGTCAGTGATGTTTTTGGCATTGGCCGGGCCCACGCCAATATTGACCATGGTGATACCTGCCCGGTCAGCGCGCATCAGATGGTAGGCGGGCATTTGCGGCAGGCGCGGTGGTTGCGCCCCGAGTGCATCAGACTCGCTCGCAGGCAAGCCCACGCGGCGCGTAACGACATTTCCAGGCTCTACAAAGCAGGTGTATGGACTGTCTGTATCGGCCATGGCGGCGTGGCCCAGGCGGACAAACTCGTCAATATAAAACTGGTAGTTGGTAAACAGCACAAAGTTCTGAAACCAGTCGGGGGATGTGCCGGTGTAGTGACGCAGGCGCTGCAGGGAATAATCAACCCGAGCCGCTGTAAAAAGTGACAGCGGCTGCGGCTCGCCGGGGCGTGTTTCATGCGTGCCGTTGGCAATGCCGTCGTCCATGGAAGCCAGGTCAGGCAGGTCAAACACATCGCGCATCAACGTGCGGCGCCCGGCGCTCAGGTTGCCTTCAATGTGGTCATGCTCGGCAAATGAAAAGTGGACGGGTATGGGCTGCGTGCTGGTGCCGATTTCAAGTTCAACGCTGTGGTTTTGCAGCAGCAGGCGGAATTGCTCAAGGTAGTACGCGCCGTACAGGTCTGGCCGTGTCAGGGTGGTTTCAAAGCGGCCAGGGCCAGCGACAAAGCCGTAGCTCAGCAGCGGCATGTCTGGCACAGCCATCGCACGCGCTACGGTGTCGGTATGGATGCGTACAAACGGATAGCACGCACGCACATGTCCGGGCAGGCTTTCCCCGGCAACATAGCGCTGCATGGCATTGCGCAGATGACTGATTTGCTGGTCGTAAATGGCGCGAACCTGGACCAATGCGGCAGTGGCATCGCTGTAGCGTGTGGGAGCAATAAAGGCGGACAGGTAGGGCATGGGATTTTAATTTTTGACAGGATCACGCATGGTGACGAACTCTTCTGCCATGGTCGGGTGGATGCCAATGGTGCTGTCAAATACAGCCTTGGTAGCGCCCGCTTTCATGGCAACGGCAAAGCCCTGCACGATCTCGCCCGCATCCGCGCCGACCATGTGCAGGCCCACCACGCGGTCGGTGTTGTCGTCTACCAGCAGCTTCATGAGCGTGCGCTCCGTACTGCCGCTGAGTGTGTGCTTGAGTGCCTTGAAGTCGCTGCGGTAAACGCTGACCTTGCCAAACTTCTCTCGCGCTGCCGCTTCAGAGTAACCCACGGTGCCAATGTTGGGGTGCGTAAAAACGGCTGTGGCAATGAAGTCGTAGCTCATGCTGCGCGGCTTTTTGCCCGCCATCGGGCCAAACAGCTGGTCAACCACCACCATCGCCTCGCCCAGCGCCACGGGTGTGAGCTGCATGCGTGCCGTCACATCGCCCACTGCGTAGATGGACGGCACCGATGTCTGGTAGTGCGCGTTCACAGTGATTGCACCTTTGGCATTGACCGCTACACCAGCAGCATCCAGCCCCAGTCCGCTGGCATTCGCAATTCGGCCCGTGGCATAAAGCACCGTGTCTACCGTGAAGTCCTGTACGTTGCCTTTGACTTTCACGACCAGACCACCCGCTGTTTTGGTGATGGACTCAACCTCTGTTTTCAGCAACAGGTTGATGCCTGTTTTGCCCATTTCCAGGGCAATGAAACTGCGTATGTCGTCGTCAAAACCCGTTAGCAGCATCTCGCCCCGATGTAGCTGCGTCACCTCGCTGCCCAGACCCCTGAAGATGGACGCAAACTCGCAGGCGATGTAGCCAGCCCCCACCACCAGCAAGCGCTTGGGGAAGGGGTCAAGGTCGAACATGTTGTCAGAGGTCACAACGTGCTCATGGCCGTTTACTGCGGGCACCAGCGCTGTGCCGCCGGTAGAAATCAGAATGTGTTTAGCCGTAAATTTTTCACTGCCAACTTCTACAGTGTGCGCGTCCAGTAGGCGCGCCCACCCTTTGATGATTTTTACGCCGGCGTTGTCGAGCAGGTTGATGTAGATGCCGTTCAGGCGCGAGATCTCTTTGGCGCGGTTGGCCTTGAGGGTGTCCCAGTTGAACCTGGGGGCTTCGCCTTCCCAGCCAAAGCCGTGTGACTCTTCAAACGCCTCGGCATAGTGCGCCGCGTAGCTGTAGAGCTTTTTCGGGATGCAGCCCACGTTGACGCAGGTGCCGCCCATATCGGCCACCTCGGCCAGTGCCACGCGTGCGCCGCGCTGGGCCGACATGCGCGCGGCGCGCACACCGCCGCTGCCACCGCCAATTACAAATAAGTCAAAGTCAAAAGTCTGCATGTGGTTTTCTTTCGGTCGCCGGTTTTTTAACTGAGAGCCTGGAGCAAGCGCTCACAGCCGCAAGCTTAGTACAGAGCAATGTCACACCAGCAGCAGTAGGGTGATGTTGGTGCGTCTTCAGTTTGGAGAGCTCGTATTTTGCATGGATGTGGGTGACTCCATAGCGCGGGCTTTCTGTCCTGTTTGGCTGACATTAGGAGCTTAGTCTTACTGTGTCATAAAATAAATTATTTTTGATAAAGTGCATGTTGACAGCAAACGCTATGGACATATCCGGTGAGTTCAACCGCTACATTGCCCATTTATGCCAAGGGCTCGGTCACGCTGATCGCCATGCAGGCTTGAGCGGCTACTGCACGGCTTTAATGCTGCCGCTGTCGCGCAAAAGCGTCGAGCCCATGGCCGCACGGCTTGACCCGCTTCACGCCAGCGCCCGCCACCAGGCGCTGCACCACTTTGTCGCGAAGTCCGATTGGTCAGATGAGGCTGTCATGGCGAGCAGCCTCCAGTGGGTGTTGCCTCAGCTGGGGCTGGACAGTGGCCGCTACTGGATCATCGACGACACCGGGTTTCCCAAGAAGGGCAAACACTCTGTAGGCGTAGCGCGTCAGTACTGCGGCCAGTTGGGCAAACAGGACAACTGCCAGGTGGCGGTGAGCTTGTCACTGGCCAGCAGCCAAGGCAGCATCCCGATAGCCTACCGGCTCTACCTGCCCCGAGACTGGGCGGGCGATGCCAAGCGCCGCCAGAAGGCAGGCGTGCCTGAGGACATCACGTTTGCAACCAAGCCCGAGATGGCATTGCAGCAGATGCGCCGTGCCATCGAGCAGGGTGTGCCCACAGGCGTGGTGTTGGCTGACGCAGGCTATGGGGACGAGACCGCCTTCAGAGACGGCATCACTGCAATGTGCATGCTCTACGCTGTGGGCATTCGCCCCGGCACCACGGTGTGGGCACCAGGCACTGAGCCGCTGCCCCCGAAGGCTTGGACGGGCAGAGGCAGACCTCCCACGAAGCTGCGGCGAGCGCCCGGCAACGAGCCCGTCACCGTCAAAGCACTGGCTTGCAGTTTGCCCGCGTCTGCATGGCACAGCGTGACTTGGCGCGAAGGCAGCAACACAGAACTCAGCGGGCGTTTTGCAGCACTGCGCGTGCGTCCCGCGCATCACGATTACCTGCAGACTCAAATGCGCGCCCAGGAGTGGTTGCTGATCGAGTGGCCCGAAGGCCAGGACGAGCCTGCAAAGTACTTTCTCAGCACTGCCCCAGAGGACGCCACATTGGCGCAAATAGTCTTTGTCACCAAAACCCGGTGGCGCATTGAGCGCGACTACCAGGACTTGAAGCAGGACTTTGGGCTGGGCCACTATGAGGGCCGAGGCTGGCGTGGGTTTCACCACCACGCCACACTGAGCATTGCGGCCTACGCATTTTTGATGGCGCAACGGCTGCAAGGCTCTGGCAAAGACACCAGCACCAGCGAAGAGCTCAAGATTAAAAAAAACTTCATTGAACGCCAAAACCCTGCCGTTCCCGAAGATTACGCACCTCGGGGCAGCCCAACGCGCACAGCGCCACGTGGCAGACTCGATCACGACACTGCGCCTGCGCTTGAGTGCAGCGCTCGCAAGAACCCTGGGCCACTGCCCACACTGCAGCTGGAGTGGTCAGAGATTTAATTTATGACACAGTAAGACTATGGTCACCCCAACAAAACCACCTCTTTATCGCTCACTTTACTTTCAGGTGGTGTGTGCTGTCATTGCCGGCGTGGCACTGGGGCATTTCTACCCTGCCCTGGGGGCCGACATGAAGCCTCTCGGCGATGGCTTTATCAAGCTGATCAAGATGATCATCGCGCCCATCATTTTTTGCACGGTGGTGATCGGCATCGCGGGCATGGAAGACATGAAAAAGGTCGGTAAAACCGGCGGTCTGGCACTGCTTTACTTTGAAGTGGTCAGCACGATTGCGCTGATCATTGGCCTGGTGCTGGTCAATGTGTTTCAGCCCGGTGCAGGTATGAATATCGATGCCTCCACGCTGGACACCAAGTCCATTGCCGCCTACACCGGCCCTGGCAAGCTGGTGGGAACAACCGACTTTATCCTCAACATTATTCCGGCAACGGTTATTGATGCCTTTGCAAAAGGCGAAATCTTGCAGGTCCTGCTGATTGCCGTCCTGTTTGGCTTTGCACTGCACCGTTTTGGTGGTCGCGGCACGCTGGTGTTTGACTTCATCGAGAAGACGTCGCACGTACTGTTCACCATCGTCGGGTTCATCATGAAGCTGGCACCGATTGGCGCTTTTGGTGCCATGGCTTTCACGATCGGAAAATACGGCGTAGGCAGCCTGTTTTCACTCGGCAAACTGATGGGGGCGTTTTACCTGACCTGTCTGATCTTCATCTTTGTAGCGCTGGGCCTGATTGCGCGCTTTCATGGCTTTTCCATCTGGAAGTTTATCAAGTACATCAAGGAAGAGCTGCTGATTGTGCTGGGCACGTCGTCATCTGAGTCTGTGCTGCCGCGCATGATGGAAAAGATGGAAAACCTGGGTGCCAAAAAGACTACAGTGGGGCTGGTGATTCCTACCGGTTACTCGTTCAATCTGGATGGCACCGCGATTTACCTGACCATGGCCGCCGTGTTTATTGCGCAAGCCACCAATACCCCCATGACCCTGACGCAGGAGCTGACGCTGCTGGGCGTGCTGCTGCTGACCTCCAAAGGTGCAGCGGGCATCACGGGGAGTGGTTTTATTGTGCTGGCTGCGACACTGTCTGCAGTAGGGACCGTGCCTGTAGCCGGGCTGGCGCTGATTCTGGGCATTGACCGCTTCATGTCAGAGGCACGGGCGCTGACCAATCTGATCGGCAATGGCGTCGCGACGCTGATCGTCGCCAAATGGACGGGCGATCTTGACGTTGAACGCATGAACGCGGGCCTGAATAACGAAACCTGGATTGAAGCCCAGGAGCCAGAAGTCATGCTGGATAAAAAGACCGAACACATGGCAGGCCGGCACTGAGGCCGTGTGGCAGACACTATGCCAGACATTAAAAAGGCCCTTTTCAGGGCCTTTTTAATGTCTGGCTGTGCACGCACCTGCCCCGTGTGACCTATATCTATCGTGCGCCGCGCTGCGGTGCACCTGCACCGGGCCCAGGTCCGCGACCGGCAATATGCCGGAAGGTGATACGGCCCTTGCTCAGGTCGTAGGGTGACAGCTCCAGCGACACCTGGTCACCCGCCAGAATGCGGATGTGGTTTTTGCGCATCTTGCCAGACGTGTAGGCCACCAGTTTGTGACCGTTGTCCAGCGTGACGCGAAAACGGGAATCGGGCAAGACCTCATCCACCAGCCCGTGCATTTCAATTAATTCTTCTTTAGCCATGCGGGTATTGTCCTCGAAAATTAAAAACTGAATTTAAAAACACCATCAGAAAGCTCAAAGCGGAGCCACTTCAGGCACAGGCCGGGGCATTGCGTTCATTGATCCAGCCGAGCGCATGCTCGGTGGCATATTGCAAAGCCAAAGCGGCGCTGTCAAACAGACCGGAAAAGCGCATCACGCGGTCATGCGTGGCACTGCCTTTGCCTGAGCGGATAGACACTGAAGCGGCATAACGGCCTTCGCCGTGCGGCTTGGCCAGGGGAGAAACAAGGTACTTGCCTACCGCAATTTTGGCGGTTTGGTCGTGGGAAATCATCATGAAAATCAATACTAAAGAGCCTTCGCCAGATTTTAAATATCTGGTGGATACCTGGTGTGTATCTGGCAGAAAGGCAGGTGCGTCCATCATGAACGCATGTGAATAAACGACTTGGCAATAGCGCAAGTCGTGCGGTTTCATCAACGGTGAGGGGGTTTCAACTCAACAGCACTGGATTACAGGGTAATGCCATGCTGGATAAACCACGATTGTGCGCAAAGCTGTGGGCTTTACAGTCCGGAAAAGTGGTTGGTGTTTGTAGGCTTTGAGGCTGTGTGGGCCAAAAAAGCAGGAAACTTTTGATTTAAAACGCTGTTGCGTGTCTGAAGACTGAATTATAACCGCTGTCCCTTGAAAAGGCGCGCCAGGCCTCCGGTGGTGGTTTCCCGTCCTGCCTGCCGCAGCCGTGCGCGTTCCGTCCCCCAGTCTGACAGGCTCTTCCTCTGTCCATGAGGTGCCGGACTTTGAATTTGCACCAGAAAAGTGCAATCCTAATTTATGGGCGCCCTTTTTTCACCAGAACAGTGCTTTATCTGGCGGGTAGCGTTGACAGGCGATGTCAGCCAGACAATGCGCACCAAAACCCTGCACCAGAGGAAGGCGAACGGATGGGTGCTGCACACCGTGTTCCAGAGAGTGCCACCATGGTCAAAATACGAGCTGCAGCTCTTCAGCCAAAGCTTGTGCGCCGCATTCAGTGCGCTGAAAAATTCAGCGTGTCTATGTCAAATAAACCATACCGAATATGCCTCCAGGGCAATCAGTTCATGGGCAAGCAGCTATGCTATTTGTAGCGCCGTGAAATCCTGTGCAAGCAGGGTGCTGCGCGATAAGAACAAAGTCTGTACGGCATGGATGGCACTGTTTTTGCAAGTCATGCTTGTCTCGATGGATGCCGGTGCGATCGGTGCCATTGACAAATAAAAAGCTTGAAAGCTCCCGTAAAAGACTCCCGAAAGCCAGCCCATGGAATTGACCCCGCGCGAGAAAGACAAGCTGCTTATTTTTACCGCTGGCCTGCTGGCGGAACGCCGCCGGGCCCGTGGCCTGAAGCTGAACTACCCCGAAGCCGTGGCGCTGATCAGTGCCGCTGTGATGGAAGGCGCACGGGACGGCAAGACCGTGGCCCAACTCATGAGCGAGGGGCGCAACATCTTGAGCCGCGCCGACGTGATGGATGGCATTGCAGAGATGATTCCCGATATCCAGGTCGAAGCCACTTTCCCGGATGGCACCAAACTGGTCACCGTTCACCAGCCCATTGTTTGATATCAAACTGCCATGAAAAATTCAAACACTCTTAAATTAGTAGCAGCTGGCCTAGGCAGCATGTGCAGCAGCGCCGTACTTGCCCATGCAGGCCACGGCATGAACGGACCCCACTGGCACGCCACCGACACCTGGGGTTTCATGCTGGTGATCGCGGTCGCTGCGTGGATCATCGCTGGCCGGCCAGGCGGCAGAAAGTGAAGCGCGTATGACACCCGGCGAATTGTTCACTGACGGCCCCCACGCGGACCACCATATGCTCAATACGGGGCGGCGTACGGTTAGCCTCGTGGTTCAAAACACATCAGATCGCCCCATTCAGGTCGGCTCCCACTACCACTTTGCCGAGACCAACGCGGCACTGGGCTTTGAGCGCGATGCAGCACGCGGCATGCGGCTGAATATTGCCTCAGGCATGGCGGTGCGCTTTGAGCCGGGCCAGCAGCGCACGGTGGAACTCGTTGAATTTGCCGGCGAACGCACGGTTTACGGCTTTCGTGGCCTTGTAAATGGACGAATCGACAGGCATGTCGAGGGACGAATCGACAGGCATGTCGAGGAAAAACTGTAATGGCAACCATTGGCAGGCGTGCTTACGCAGAAATGTTTGGCCCCACTGTGGGCGACCGCTTGCGGCTGGCCGATACCGACCTGCTGGTCGAAGTCGAAGCCGACTACACATTACGCGCCGGTGGCTATGGCGAAGAAGTCAAGTTTGGCGGCGGCAAAACCATTCGCGACGGTATGGCACAGTCACAAAAAACCCGGGCTGAGGGCGCGGTCGATTGCGTGATGACCAACGCGCTCATCATCGACCACTGGGGCATCGTCAAGGCTGACATTGGTTTGAAGGGCGGGCGCATCGTCGGCATTGGCAAGGCGGGCAATCCCGATGTGCAGCCCGGTGTGGACATCATCATTGGCCCTGGCACGGAGATCATCAGTTGCGAGGGCAGCATCGTCACTGCTGGCGGCATTGACTGCCACATTCACTTTATCTGCCCGCAACAGATCGAAGAAGCCCTTAGCAGCGGCATCACCACCATGATGGGCGGCGGCACCGGCCCGGCCACCGGCACGTTTGCCACCACGTGTACGCCCGGCCCGTGGAACATCGAGCGCATGCTGCAGGCCGCAGATGCCTTTCCCATGAACCTCGGTTTTTTCGGCAAAGGCAATACCAGCCTGCCTGCCGCGCTGCATGAGCAAATCAACGCAGGGGTGATTGGCCTGAAGCTGCATGAAGACTGGGGCAGCACGCCTGCAGCGATCAGCAACTGCCTGGACGTGGCCGACGAGACCGATATTCAGGTGGCGCTGCACTCTGACACGCTCAATGAAAGCGGTTTTGTTGAAAACACGATTGCCGCAGCCAAAAACCGGGGGTTGTGTGCCTTCCACACCGAAGGCGCAGGCGGCGGTCATGCACCGGATATTTTAAAAGTCGTCGGTGAGGCCAACTTTTTGCCCAGCTCGACCAACCCGACCATGCCCTACACCGTCAACACGCTCGACGAGCATGTCGATATGCTGATGGTCTGCCACCACCTTGACCCTTCAATCGCCGAAGACCTCGCTTTTGCCGAAAGCCGCATCCGCAAGGAAACCATTGCCGCTGAAGACGTGCTGCACGATCTGGGCGCGATCAGCATGATGAGCTCTGACAGCCAGGCCATGGGCCGTGTGGGTGAGGTCATCATCCGCACCTGGCAGGCCGCGCACAAGATGAAACAGCAGCGCGGCTGGCTTGCACCTTCAATGGCCACCGCAGCCCCTCACCCTCCATCCCTCTCCCAGAGGGCGAGGGAAGCTTTTAGTGGTCAGCCAAGTACGGCTGACCACGAGGCAAGGTGCGACAACTTCCGCGTCAAACGTTACATCAGCAAATACACCATCAACCCGGCCATTGCCCACGGCATTTCGCATGACGTCGGCTCGATTGAAGTCGGCAAATGGGCTGACCTGGTGGTCTTCAAACCTGCGTTCTTCGGCATCAAGCCCTCGTTGATCCTCAAAGGCGGCTTCATCGCCATGGCCGCCATGGGCGACCCGAATGCGTCCATCCCGACGCCGCAGCCGGTGCATTACCGCCCCATGTTTGGTGCCTTTGGTGGTGCAATTGCCAAGGGTTCACTCACCTTTGTGTCGCAGGCTGGCCTGGCAGCAGGCATTCAGACGCAATTTGGTCTGGCCAAAACACTCAGCGCTGCAAAAAACATACGTGGCGTGCGCAAGCAGCACATGGTGCACAACGCCTATCTGCCAAAAATGGACATTGACGCGCAGACTTACGCCGTTCGGGCTGACGGGCAACTGCTGACCTGCGAGCCGGCGACGAGTTTGCCGATGGCGCAGCGGTATTTTTTGTTTTAAAAAGCTTGGGGTATGCTCTCCCGATGGGCTACGCATTGGTAAAACCTCTGTCTGAAGACGACTATTTGGCGCGTGAGAATCCGTCACAGGTCAAGCACGAGTTTGTGAACGGGATTGTGTACGCTATGGCCGGGGCCAGCGAGCGCCACAACACCATTGCTGGCAACCTGTTTGCAGCCTGCCACGCTGCCAGAAAAGGCGGTATTTGCCGCCCCTTCATAGGTGACATGCGCTTGCGCCTTGAGGGTGGAAAAACTTGTTACTACCCTGACGTCATGCTGGTTTGTAACCCGGAAGACACTGATCCGATGTTTAAAACCCAGCCCTGCATGATTGCCGAGATTGCATCTCCTTCAACCGGGGGTATAGACCGGAGGGAGAAATTTGCCGCCTATACCCAGCTCGCAAGCCTGCGTGAATACCTTATCGTTTCGCAAGACGAGATGTGCGTTGACCACTACGCACGGCTTAATCTGCGCGAATGGGGTCACAGTCAGCTCAGAGCTGGAGAGTCCGTCAAATTCCTCTGCCTGCCTTTGACCCTCGGCATTGACGATCTATACGCAACAGTAGAGTTCAGTGCGGGCTGAATGGCTTGTACAGAAAGCCTGAAGCAATGCCTGCGCCAGACCTTCATTTTTCTCATCTGAAAGTACAGCCTGCATGATCGCTGTTTCAAAAATCATTTCTCAAGGCACAGGTCTGGCACCCGTCCTCGTCAAACGCGCCTCCACTATCGAGCTTGACTGGGACATCCGCCAGAAAAGCCGTTTTGACTGCACCGACTCCCTGGGCCGCAGCCTCGGCATTTTTTTGCCACGCGGCACGCTGGTGCGCGGCGGTGATGTGCTGCTGGCCGAGGATGGCTCCATGGTCAGGGTCATTGCAGCGCCGCAATCGGTATTGCGCATCACGGCCTGCACATCGCACGGCTCGCCCTTTGACCTGACCCGTGCGGCCTACCATCTGGGTAACCGCCATGTGCCAATTGAGCTCAAACCCGATCACCTGAAAATCGAGCCCGACCATGTGCTGGCCGACATGCTTCGGTCCATGCACCTGACAGTCAATGAAGTACTGGAGGCGTTTGAACCCGAGGGCGGTGCCTACAGCGCAGCTGGGCATGCACATGGCCACCCACACGAGCCTGTGACCGCATCCGCACCCATTGCAAAGGCAGTGCATGTTCATGGCCCTGATTGCAATCACGGCCATGACCACGCCAAAGACATCAAGCCAGTGGCCATACAAATCCACAAACACAAACCGCACAGCCCTTGAGCCTGCAGCACACCATGTTGGCCCAGCCCGCCGAGGCCCTTTCTGCAGCCAGCCTGATCCAGTTGATCTGGCTGGCCTCACCAGCCTTGCCCGTAGGCGGGTTTTCATACTCGGAAGGGCTGGAAGCCGCCGTAGAACGTGCGGGAGTAGCTACTGAAAGCATAGCAGCCGACTGGCTTGACGATCAGTTGCAGCTGACGCTCGCCCGGGGTGATCTCGCGGTCATTGCGCAAGCGATTGCGGCCTGGCGGCAAAATCAGCCAGCGCGCATCAGGCAGCTCAACGACTGGGTGTTGCAAACCCGCGAAACCAGCGAGCTGCGCGCCCAAACCGAGCAGATGGGGCGCTCGCTGGTAGTCTGGCTGGGCAACCATGACGGTGCCAACGCCAGCCACATTCAAGCGTGCGCCGAGTTGCCACCGACCTACCCGGTAGCGTTTGCACTGGCCGCGTCGCAAACCGGCGCAGGTGTACGCGACTGCCTGCTGGCCTATGCCTTTGGCTGGGCAGAAAATATGGTGCAGGCCGCGCTCAAGTCAGTTCCGCTGGGACAAAGCTCAGGGCAACGCATACTGGCACGACTGAGCCAGCGCATCCCGGCAGCCGTAGAACTGGCAACCAGCCTTTCAGACGACGAACGCCAGGCGTTCTCCCCCATGCTGGCGATTCTTTCATCGCAACACGAAACACAATATTCAAGGCTGTTCAGATCATGACCATGACCGCCACATCACCGATGCACCACATTCCCAACCGCACCAAAAAACTGCCGCCCCTGCGCGTCGGCATAGGCGGCCCCGTAGGCTCGGGCAAAACCACCTTGCTCGAAATGCTCTGCAAGGCGATGAAGGCCAAATATGACCTGGTGGCGATTACCAACGACATCTACACCAAGGAAGACCAGCGCATCCTCACCGTCAGTGGCGCGCTGGATGCAGACCGCATCATGGGCGTCGAGACCGGCGGCTGCCCACATACCGCCATCCGTGAAGACGCCTCCATCAACCTCGAAGCAATTGACCGCATGCTGGTTGATTTCCCCAATGCTGATGTGGTGTTTGTCGAATCCGGTGGCGACAACCTGGCCGCCACCTTCAGTCCCGAGCTGAGCGACCTGACGATTTATGTGATTGACGTGGCCGCCGGTGAAAAAATCCCGCGAAAGGGTGGCCCTGGCATCACCAAAAGCGACCTGTTCGTCATCAACAAAACCGACCTCGCACCTTACGTGGGCGCTGACCTGAAGGTGATGGAGACAGACACCATCCGCATGCGCACCACCGCCAAAGGCCTCAAACCGTTTGTCATGACCAACCTCAAAACCAACGCTGGCCTGGCCGAAGTGGTGGCTTTTATCGAGACCAAAGGCATGCTGCAAGCGGCCTGAAAACGTTTTTTTGAGCCACCCTTCAAAGGCAGAGGTTTACAGCGGTTAAACTATTGGGCTTGGAAGCTTGGCAGAGCGGTTGAATGCAGCAGTCTTGAAAACTGCCGAGGATGCGAGTCCTCCGTGAGTTCGAATCTCACAGCTTCCGCCAAAAACAAAGCCCTGAGCAGTTAATTTGTTCAGGGCTTTTTCATACCTCTTTCAAACGGTCACAGCACTCGACACAAGCTTGAACGTCGCACGGATTTCACCCACCGACCGCCCCCGGGCATTGATGATCTGCTGATCGCCCCATGGTGCCAGCAAGGCGCGTTGCTGGTCATCGAGCCAGCCCGCCTGGTCAAGTGCTGATACTGCAGCGTTGTACAGCGCCGGCATGTGGCCGCTGATCACCTTGATGGCGATGCCCTGACGGCGGCTTTTGCTGGCGATGACCTGCACGCCGTCGGCACCAATTTTTGTCAGCCAGTCACCGCGCCCGGCCTGGGTGAAGGCCAGGTCGTTGCGGCCTGTGCCGGACACCATTTCAGGATGCGCACTCATGGCATTACCCAGAATTTCAAACGACTCGCCAAACTCGCTGTCTACCCCGCCACTGGCCAGGCGTGCAAAACTCAGGGCCAGGCGTGACAGCGGCATGGCGTAGTTGGGTGCCGAGCAACCATCTGTGCCAGCGACCAGCTGTTCTTCGTCGAGCCGGGCGGCACGCGCTACATGGGTCCGAACGACTTTTTGCAACGCATGCGTGGGTGCGAGGTGGTCTTCCGGCGGCAAGCCGTGCTGAACGCAGTAACCCAGAAAACCTGTGTGCTTGCCGCTGCAATTGTTGTAGCGCTCGTCAAATGTTGCACCGGGTGGCGGTGTCAGCCCGCCGTAGCTGAAGCGCAGCGGCGCATGGCAGCCGCACTGCAGGCTTGAGAAAGGCTGGCCCACCTTTTCGAGCATTTCCCCAACCCCTTGAACGTGCCTATCCTCGCCGTTGTGGCTGGCACACAGCAGGGCGATATGCCGGGGTGCAAAGCCAAAATGCGCCGCACCACCGCCTTCCATGAAAGGCAAGGCCTGAAACGGCTTGATGGTGGAGCGGGTAAACGTCATGGCGTACGGGTCACCTGCGCTTTGAAGCACGTTGCCCGTCACATCCACGACCGCCACGGCACCGGCGTGAACGATTTCAGTCAGTGGCCCGCGCGTGTGCTCGACAAGGGGTTCAAAAGTCATGTTTTTTCCAGTATCTGAAGAGGGCAGGGATTCAGGGATTCAACTCAGCGCCGGGCGAGCTGCGATTCCCGTTTGCGTTTGCTTTTGTTTTTTGACTCGGGGCCAGGTGGCGCATCGCGCAGGGCCTTGGCCTGCAAAGCGAGGGCCTGGTCTTTTTTTGCCTGCTTTTTCTTGTTGCGAAAATGCAGGATGGTCCGGCCCAGAGCAAAGCTGATGGACGCACTGACTACCAGAAGAATGACGCTTGAAGTTTCCATGGCAGATGTGGGGGTTGTTGATGGAGTTATTGCTGGAGTTGCCAGCTACAGGAACAGCGACTGCAAATCGTTTAAAAAATCAAAACCGCGCACCGTCGGTTTGACATGTACAAAATCACGCTCGATCAAGCCCTTGCGT
>JBBRQQ010000055.1:0-20866 GCA_038226155.1 Burkholderiales bacterium | reverse complement strand
CGGGCCAAGAGAAACCAGTCGGTAAAAAAACCAAAGCGCTCTTAAAAGCCGCCGCCCTGAAAGCCGCAGCAGCCACAGCCAGCGCCCTGCACAACGCAGCCCCACAAGCGCTTAGCGCCAACACCTCCTGGCTAACCGTTGGAAAAGCCAACCTGCACAATCTGAAAAACATCACCGTCCAGGTGCCACTCTTCAGGTTGGTAGCCGTCACGGGCGTATCCGGTTCAGGAAAGTCCACACTGGCCAGAGACGTGCTGCTAACCAACGTCCACGCCGCCGTCATGCAGCGGTCCACCAAAGCGGGCCGCGATGCAGACGATGCCGGCAAACACCCAAGCTGGGTGGGCTGCGAAAGCATTGCAGGCTACCGCGTCGTTGACCGCGTGCTCGAAGTAGACCAAACCCCTATCGGCAAAACACCACGCTCATGCCCTGCCACCTATATCGGCTTTTGGGACACGATTCGCAAACTGTTTGCCGATACGCTGGAAGCACGCGCACGCGGTTACGCAGCAGGGCGCTTTAGTTTTAACACTGGCGAAGGCCGCTGCCCCACTTGCGAAGGCGCAGGCGTGCGCACCATAGGCATGAGCTTTTTACCTGACGTTAAAGTGCTGTGCGAAACCTGTCACGGCGCTCGCTTTAATCCCGAAACGCTGGCCGTTACCTGGCGCGGCAAAAGTATTGGCGATGTGTTGAAAATGGAAGTCGATGAAGCGGTAGAGTTTTTCAAATCCATGCCCGCCATAGGTCACCCGTTGCAACTGCTCAAAGACGTGGGCCTCGGCTACCTCACGCTCGGCCAGCCGTCACCCACGCTGTCAGGCGGCGAGGCGCAGCGCATCAAGCTGGTGACTGAACTCAGCAAGGTGCGAGACGACATTACCAGGCGTGGCCAGAAAGCGCCACACACGCTGTATGTGCTGGATGAGCCGACAGTAGGTCTGCACATGGCCGACGTTGAAAAGCTCATCCATGTACTGCACCGCCTGGTTAACGGCGGCCACAGCGTGGTGGTGATAGAGCACGACCTCGATGTAATCGCTGAAGCCGACTGGGTGATAGACCTCGGGCCAGACGGTGGCAATGCCGGCGGCCGCGTGGTGGCGTCTGCCCCGCCAGAAACAGTCGTCAAGCTCGGTACGCATACCGGAAAGGCCCTCAAAAGTGTGTTGGCCCGGGTTTGAGGTTTTAATCCAGCTGATCAATCATTTAGATGTCACTGTGTCAAAAAAATTACCACCCCCGGTTCTTCGTTCGTTTTCAGGCGCCGCCTTCGCTGGTTTGCTTGCGTTGACAGGTGCGTCTGCCTTCGCGCAAGCCCCTTCCACCCCAGCGGCTGTGGCCGAATTGCCCGCTCACCCCTGGGTGATACCTGCGCCGCGCGAGGCTGAAAGCTACTTCACCAATCTCAAAGACGGTGGGGTATACGAGTCACCCTTTGTGGCGCGTATGGGTTTGTCCATGCGCGGCCTGGTACCGGCGGGTAAATCGGCAGGGCGTGCCGGGCACCACCACTTGCTTATCAATCAATCGCTGCCGCTTGATTTTAAAAAGCCCTTGCCGTTTAACGACAAGTACATTCACTTCGGCAAGGGACAGATGGAGGCGCTGGTTGACTTGCCACCTGGCCCCTACGAACTGCGTTTGCTGTTGGCAGACCAGGGCCATATTCCGTACTTTGTGTACAGCAAGCCTGTGAAAATAACCGTCAGCAAACAAAACAAAGGCATGCTGCCTGCTAGCGTGCTCGGCGCCCCTGGCGTGCAGATTCTGAGCCCGGCCAGTGGTGACGCGGTGTCGCGGCCCTTACGTGTTCAGTTTCACGCCAGCGGCTACAACATATCAAGCGCTGCCCCCAAAGCACCAGAGACCGGGCACTTTCGATTAACGATGGACCGTGCGGGCCATAAACCCGAGGTCATGAATTTTTCAGGCGGGCAGACCGAGACCTGGATCAACCCGCCGCCGGGCGACTACAAGCTGCAGCTTGAGCTCATCAGCAACACCGACGACAGCGTCAGCAGCAAAGCCAAGCCAGTCACGATTGCCGTGCAGGGGCGCTGATGCGGTTTTAGGTGGGTTTGCGGTAAAGATAATGCTACAGATATAGGAGCTGCTAACGCCCGTATCTGTTGGGCTGTGGCTATTTTTGAGACTCCAAAAGGCACCTTTTTAGCTTCCAGCGGCTGTTTTCGGCTGATTTGCCTCAAAACGCCTTGAAAACCAGTTTTTGAGCCATTTTCAGCAGTATTCTAGGGCTCTAGCCCAATAAATACGGGCATGAGTAGCTATTAAATAAATAGCAAATTGACTTTGGCTGGCCGCGATTCAGGTATTCCCCTGATGCGGCGTTGCCCCGTTCAACGGATGATGGGTCTCACAGAATTACTAGTCGGAGACAAAACATGCAACGCCGCAACCTCATTCAATCCGCTGCCGCTTTGGCGGTTTCCAGCTTGGTCCAGCAGGCCAGCGCGCAGGCTTTCCCCAACAAGCCGATCAAACTGTTGATTGCCTTCCCGGCGGGCGGCCCGACTGACATCACCATGCGGGTTCTAGCTGACAACGCTTCAAAAATTCTGGGTCAGGCGGTCGTCGTCGAGAACAAGCCCGGTGCGGGCGGTACGTTGCCTGCGCAGCAATTGCAGGGCGCAGCGACTGACGGCTACACGCTGGCGCAGATTCCGCTGGGGGTGTTTCGCTTGCCCTACACCACCAAAATCAATTGGGATCCGATCAAGGACATCAGCTACGTGCTCAATGTCACGGGCTATGCGTTTGGCTTGGTCGTGCCGGCTGATTCGCCACTAAAAAGCTGGTCGCACTTTGTCGGCTGGGCCAAGGCCAACCCCGGCAAGCTGAGTTACGGCTCGACCGGCACCATGACCAGCCCACACCTGACGATGGAGCTGATTGCACAAAAACTGGGGCTTGAACTGCTGCATGTGCCGTACAAGGGCAGCGCTGAGTTGATGCAGTCGATTCTGGGCGGCAATATCATGTCAGCGGCTGATTCGACCGGCTTTGCACCTCAGGTGGCCGCCGGCAAGCTGCGCGTGTTGAACACCTGGGGTGAACAGCGGCTGGAGAAATTTCCCGACGCGCCTACGCTGAAAGAGCTGGGGCTAGGCCTGGTGCAAAACTCGCCGTTTGGCATAGGCGCACCGCGTGGTACGCCGCCAGAAGTCGTCAAGCGTCTGCACGATGCGTTTAAAAAAGCGATGGAAGAGGCCAGCTACAAAACGGTTTTAGCGCGTTACGACATGGTGCCCATGTATATGAGCTCAAGCGGCTATACCAAGTTTGCGCAAGACACCTTTGTGCGTGAGAAGGCACTGGTTGAAAAGCTGGGGCTGGCCAAGCCGTCTTGAGCTTTCAGGCGTGCCCTGCAGCAATCAGCGTTGCGGCCACTTCAGCAAACCCCGCGCCGCGTGCGCCTTCGGTGACGTAGCGCGGCTTGTAGCCAAGTTGCGCCTCAAAGCGCTTGATATTTGCCACACCCACTGACTGCGTAAAGGCTTCAAACATCAGCACATCGTTGGTCGAGTCGCCCACAAACGCCCACTGATTCATCTCTGTGTCCAGTTCGCGGCCATACAGCTCACGTACTGCCCAGCGTGCGCCGTGCAGCTTGTTGTGGTCGCCAAACCAGCCGTTGATATGGATGGAGCTGACGGTCGCATTCATGCCTTCGCCTTGCATGATGTGCACTGCGGCTGCAATGTGTTCTGGTGCAAGGTGTGTGAACTCGCTGTGGTCAATCGCCATGTCAGTCTCGCGCCCGGCGCTGTCTTGCGCCAGCTGTGCGCCAGGCACCTTGCGCAGCACCTCGGTGGCGATTTTCTGCATTCTTGCGGAGTTGGCGGTTCGCGTATCAAGGTCTTGCTGATATTTTTTTGATAGCTGCCCGCGCCCGTATTCATTGGCCGTCAGATTTTTTTCAGGTCTAAACGTAAGCAAAACGGCGCCATTTTCAGCCACGATGGCATCAACCGGCCAATCATTTGCAAAAGGCTCGCTCCAGCCAGCCGGGCGACCTGTGATGGCAATGACCTCAAATCCTGCTGCCTTCAAATTGTGTAACGCAGCCAGCGCATCGGGCGTGATCGCGCCGTCAGTGGTGAGGGTGTCGTCAATGTCAGTGAAAACGCCTTTGATGCGTTGGCGGTCTGCCAGGGGCCATTCGCGTAGTAGCTGCATGGTGAAATTTTCGCATGTGAAATTTTCGCATGTGAAATTTTCGCATGTTGCAGCTTGAGCCGGGCTTCGCTACAATATGGCCTTCCTGAGGAGCGTTGCAACCCACGGCATGTGGTCTAGGCTCAGGATTTCTACTTGCAACCACGCTCACCCGCAATGCTTTGATGCCGGGTGAGTGGAGTCAAAAAACACTCATTTACGCGACAAATCTTGCCCGTGGCTATTTTGCCGAATTGATGTTTGATGTCTATCTGGAGAATTGTATGAGCGCTGTCCTTAAACCAACCCTTGCCGCCGTGGCCCCCTTTTCTGACTATGTGATTGCTGATATTTCTTTGGCCGCATGGGGTCGCAAAGAATACAAAATTGCCGAAACCGAAATGCCTGGCCTGATGGCTATTCGTGAAGAGTTTTCAAAAGCCCAGCCGCTCAAAGGCGCACGCATCACGGGCTCGCTGCACATGACTATTCAAACCGGTGTGCTGGTTGAAACCCTGCAAGCACTCGGCGCTGACGTGCGTTGGGCATCGTGCAATATTTTTTCAACCCAGGACCACGCCGCTGCAGCATTGGCCGCCGTCGGTACGCCCGTGTTTGCAATCAAAGGCGAAACGCTGACCGATTATTGGGATTACACCCACCGCATTTTTGAGTTCTCTGGCGCCAAAGGTACGCCTGAAGAAGGCCCAAACATGATTTTGGACGACGGCGGCGACGCAACGCTGTTGATGCACCTGGGCACCAAGGCGGAAACCGACGCGTCGGTGATCTCCAAGCCCGGCAGCGAAGAGGAGATTTGCCTGTTTAACGCCATCAAGGCCAAGCTGGCAATTGACCCTACGTGGTACAGCCGCCGCCTGAAAAACATCATCGGCGTGACTGAAGAAACGACAACTGGCGTGCTTCGTTTGAATGAAATGTCGGCCAAGGGCACGCTGGCCCTGCGCGCCATCAACGTGAACGACTCCGTCACCAAGAGCAAGTTCGACAACCTCTACGGTTGCCGCGAGTCACTGGTTGACGCGATCAAACGCGCCACCGATGTGATGATTGCTGGCAAGGTGGCTGTTGTGGCTGGCTATGGCGACGTTGGCAAGGGTTCGGCACAAGCACTGCGCGCACTGAGCGCACAAGTGTGGGTGACCGAGATCGACCCGATCAACGCCCTGCAAGCCGCAATGGAAGGCTATAAAGTTGTCACCATGGAATACGCCGCAGACAAGTGCGATATTTTTGTGTCGGCCACCGGCAACAAAAACGTCATTACATATGAGCACATGGCGGCCATGAAAGACCAGGCTATCGTTTGCAACATCGGTCACTTCGACAACGAAATTGACGTGGTGTCACTGGAGAAATGCACCTGGGAAGAGATCAAGCCACAAGTTGACCACGTCATTTTCCCGGATGGCAAGCGCATCATCATGCTGGCCAAAGGCCGCCTGGTAAACCTGGGTTGTGGCACCGGCCACCCGAGCTTCGTGATGTCGTCGAGCTTTGCCAATCAAACGATTGCGCAAATTGAACTCTTCACAAAACAAGCTGACTATGAAGTGGGTAAGGTCTATGTACTGCCGAAGCACCTGGACGAAAAAGTTGCGCGCTTGCACCTGAAAAAAGTTGGCGCTGTGCTGAGCGAGTTGAGTGAAGAGCAGGCCGCTTATATCGGTGTGTCGAAAGCTGGCCCATACAAGGCCAACGCCTACCGCTATTGAGTTAGTGGCTACCGAGCGGCCCGCTGGCGGCGTTGCGGGTCCCGACCAAGCAATCCTCATGCACCTGAAGTGCACTCCGGTTGCCCGGCACCCGCGCCTTGCCATCGAACCGCTCGCTACGCCCTTGAGGCCGCCTGCAGGAGGAGAAGAAATACATGCGCGCTGATTTATTCCTTGTCGAACACGGCTTTGCCACCACCCGCTCCCAAGCCCAGCGCTTGATTTCGTCGGGTGTGCAGTGGCGCGTGCTGGTCGATGCCGGGGTTCAGCCCGCATGGAAGCGGGTGGCAAAAAACGGTGACGAAATTCCTGATGCGGCTGAAGTGGAGGTGTTGGATAACACTGAAGCCAAATACATCTCGCGTGGCGGGCTCAAGCTTGAAGGCGCGTTAAAAGTTGCGGGTGTTGATGTCTCTGGCCTGCGCTGCCTCGATATCGGCCAGTCCACCGGCGGCTTTACCGATTGCCTGTTGCAGCACGGTGCTGCACAAGTGGTCGGTATCGATGTCGGTCACGGCCAGTTGCACGAGACCATGCGTGACGATGCGCGTGTGGTCTGCATTGAAGGCGTGAATGCGCGGTCGCTTACGGCAGATGACTTGGTCGAGCACTATGCGCGAGCGGTGCATTTGGATGATGAGGCTGACGATGAAGGTGACTTCAACCCGCTGTTTGATTTTCTGACTGGCGACTTGTCTTTTATCTCTTTAACGCTGGTACTGCCTGCTGTGGTGCGCCTGCTGCAGGCCGACGGCCATTTGCTGATGCTGGTCAAACCGCAGTTTGAGTTGCAGCCCGGTCAAATTGGCAAGGGCGGCATTGTGCGTGAGCCGGCGCTATTTGAGTTTGTCGAAAAGCGTTTGCGTGACACCTGTGCCAGCCTTGGTCTCAAAGTCTTGGGCTGGATGGACTCTCCAATCGCCGGCGGCGACGGCAACCGCGAGTTTTTCATTCACGCACAAAAGGGCCACAACGTAGAAGGCGAAGACCAGCCGCTGGTTGCCGCACCTGCACGCAGTCTGCCCAAGCGCACGCCCCGCAGCGAGCAACGGGCGTTGCACGCGGCGCATGAAGATTCAGAAGAAGCCCACGCAGGCCAACATGGCCCGGCGCGCGCCAAGTCCAAAAAAAGTAAAAAGAACATGCAAGAGGATGCTGCTGAATGAACACCAGTCAATTGCCCATCAGTTTTGAGTTTTTCCCCACCAAGACGCCTGAAGGCGCGGTGAAATTGCGCGCTGTACGTCAGCAGTTGTATGCGCTCAAGCCAGAGTTTTGTTCGGTCACGTTTGGCGCGGGCGGCTCGACGCAGGAAGGTACGTTTGCGGCAGTGAGCGAAATTTTGGCAGAGGGCGTTGAGGCTGCGAGCCATTTTTCATGCGTAGGCGCAACCAAGGCCACCGTGCGCCAGCAACTCGCCACACTGCAGGCCATGGGTGTCAGACGCCTGGTCGCATTGCGTGGTGACTTGCCCAGCGGCTACGGCGCAGGCGGTGAGTTTCACTACGCCAGCGATCTGGTTGAATTTATTCGTACCGAGATGAGTGACGCCTTTCACATTGAGGTCGCGGCGTATCCTGAAATTCACCCACAGGCCAAGTCGGCAGACGCCGACCTGCAAGCCTACGTGCGCAAGGTCAAGGCCGGAGCCAACTCGGCCATCACGCAATATTTTTTCAACAGCGACGCTTATTTTCGATTTGTAGATGACGCCTACAAGTTAGGCGCAGACGTACCCGTGGTGCCGGGCATCATGCCGATCAGCAACAGCTCGCAGCTCATGCGCTTTTCTGATGCCTGCGGTGCAGAAATTCCGCGCTGGATTCGCTTGCGCTTACTAGGTTTTGGTGACGATACGGACTCAATCAAAAGCTTTGGGTTAGATGTGATTGCAGACCTGTGCGAGCAACTCAAAAACGGCGGCGTACCCGGCATTCATTTCTACACCATGAACCAGAGCGCAGCCACGCTGGAGCTCTGTAAACGCCTGCAGCAGGGTTAAGTGCGAGGGGCTGCGGTGTTGTCTCGTCTCTTACAGTGGGCAGTCGTGCTTGCCGTCGCGGCATGGCTGTCGGGCTGTGTCACCGCACCCCTTGGTGAGGTGCCGAGCGCTCAACCACCAGCCTCGACGGTATCTAAAACCGATCCAGTCGACGCGCCTGCCAGCAGCAGGTTTGAGTTGATGCCGCCGCTGCAAGTGCCGCCACTACAAGTGCAAGATACGCCAGGCGATCCGCAGCGCGAACTACAGCGCGAGTTACAGCGCGGTACTGCCTCGTGGTATGGCCCCCGTTTTCACGGCAGGCGAACCGCCAGTGGCGAGCGCTATAACCAGCAGGCCTTTACTGCTGCGCACCGTACCTTGCCGTTCGGCACGCTGGTACGGGTGCGCAGCCTCGTTAATGGCCGCGAGGTTGAAGTCCGTATCACTGACCGCGGCCCCTATGCCCTGGGCGCAGAGGGTCGCAACCGTATCATCGACGTCAGCCGCGCAGCCGCTGTCGAGCTGGACATGATGGGTTTAGGTGTCAAAGAGGTGGCGCTGTTTGTGGCCGAATCGTTGGCCATCGACACGCCGCCACCAAGAGTGCCGGTTAAAAAGCGGCAGCCGGTGCGCAAACAGCCCAGCCGTTGATCGTTGGAGTGGCGTGAGGTGTTGCGCTCGTCATCAACGTTGCTTGATCGCCGTAACTTCAATTTCAATCTTTATACGCGCATCTACAAGGTCGGCGGAAATCATCATTGCAGCCGGGCGCACATCACCAAAGTATTTTTGCATTGCCGGCCAGCACTGCTCAAAAAGTGAAGCGTCGGGCAGCACATAAGTCACGCGAACCACGTCGGCCAAAGCTGAGCCCGCCTCGACTAAAGCGGCCTCAATATTTTTGAAGCATTGATCGGCTTGCGCGGCGATGTCTTCAGCGATGGTCATGGTCGCGTAGTCAAACCCTGTTGTGCCCGACACAAACACCCAGTTACCAGCCACCACGGCGCGCGAGTAAGCCATTTGGGTTTCAAACGTTGAGCCTGATGAGATGCGTTGCCTGGTCATGCGGGTTGCCTTAAAAAGAAACCCTGTTTGTAACATTCCGCACCGAAGCACTGGATGACAGCGCATTACTTATTTCCTATAATTTCAGTAATTCCTGAAAATTCGATAAATCCAACCATGAATCTTGCTCCCTTGACTCAGCGCTTTGTGCTCCATTTCGGTGAGATGGGTAGCCGTTGGGGTATTAACCGCACCGTTGGGCAAATTTACGCGCTGCTCTACGTGTCACCCCGGGCGCTGAATGCTGACGATATTGGTGAGGCGCTGGCATTTTCCCGATCCAACGTCAGTATGGGGCTGAAGGAATTGCAGTCGTGGAACCTTGTGCGATTGCAGCATTTGCCCAACGACAGGCGCGAATACTTTCAAGCCCCGGAAGATGTGTGGGCGATTTTTCGTACGTTGGCCGAAGAACGCCGCAAGCGCGAGATTGACCCCACGCTGTCGATGCTGCGCGACGCGCTAATGGAGCAGGCCGTGGTCGGTGACGACATTCATGCGCAAGCGCGTATGAAGCAGATGCATGACTTGATCGAGCTGATGACGGGTTGGCTGGCCGATGTGCAGAAGATGGATTCCAGTACCTTGATGAGCTTGATGAAGATGGGCGCCAAGGTACAAAAGCTGCTGGAAGTTAAGGGCAAGATCACCAGCAAGTTGACGGGCCAGGCCACGCCCAAAGTACTCGCCGGAACCAAAGATAACGCAGGTGCGCATGCCGCCCTTCATGTGCCGATTGATGCACCCACCGATAACAGGAGCTAGACATGGATCTCTTCGCCACGATGGACGCTTTGGTCATGGCCCGCATTCAGTTCGCGGCTAATATGACGTTTCACATACTGTTCCCGACCATCAGTATTTCGCTGGGCTGGGTGCTGCTGTTTTTCAAGCTGCGTTTTGTTAAAACCGGGCAGCAGCAATGGATGGACGCCTACCAGTTCTGGGTAAAGATTTTTGCACTGACTTTTGCGCTTGGCGTGGTCAGCGGCATCACCATGAGCTTTCAGTTTGGCACCAATTGGCCAGGCTTTATGCAGACTGTGGGCAACATCGCTGGTCCGCTGCTCGCGTATGAAGTTCTCACCGCCTTCTTTCTGGAAGCCACCATGCTGGGCGTGATGCTGTTTGGCCGCGAGCGCGTGAGCGAGCGCATGCACACGACCGCTACGCTGCTGGTAGCGGGCGGCACCACGCTGTCGGCCTTCTGGATATTGGCTTTAAATTCGTGGATGCACACCCCTGCCGGATTTGAAATGATTAACGGACAAGCGCATGTCACCAGCTGGCTTGAGGTTATTTTCAACCCCTCGTTTCCCTATCGCTTCACGCACATGATGCTGGCCTCGGGCTTGACGGTGGCCTTTCTTGTGGCGGGCATTTCAAGCTACCGCTGGCTTCGCGGCGACAAAGGTGCAGAAGTAATGGCCGCGCTTAAAACTGGGGTATATCTGGCTGCGTTTGTAATACCACTGCAGATAGTGGCGGGCCACGCACACGGGTTAAACACTTTGCAATATCAGCCCGCAAAGCTGGCTGCAATGGAGGGCATCTGGACGACTGAAAAAGGTGCGCCTGCCGTGTTATTCGCGTTGCCTGATGAAAAAACTAAATCCAATCGCTATGAAATAGCCATCCCGAAATTGGCCTCGCTTTATTTGACCGAGAGCCTTGATGGCGAAATCAAAGGCCTCGACCAGTTTGAAGGCAAGCACCCACCGGTGGCGCCCGTGTTCTGGGCTTTTCGCATCATGGTGGGCGTGGGGCTTCTGATGTTGGCGGTCAGCTGGAGCACGGCTTTCACTTTCGCACCATGGAAAAAAACCTCCACGCGCACGCTTCAAACCTGGCAGGCGAGGGTTCTGGTCGGCATGACATTTGCGGGCTGGGTGGCCCTGATTGCTGGCTGGTACACCACTGAAATTGGACGGCAGCCGTGGCTGGTATCTGGCATATTGACGGCTGCTGACGCAGCTTCCAAAGCCGTCACAGCACCCAAAATTGCCATCACGCTGGTGATGTATTTGACCCTGTACGTAGCCTTGATTACCGCCTATGTGTCGGTGGTATTTTATTTGGCGCGGCATAAAAAGCATGCCTACAAACCATTTGGTGACGATGCCGTAGGAGGCGCTGGTGCTGACCTTGAAGACCAGCTCAACGTGGCCAACTACCCCGCAAAAGTGGGTCTGAGAGAAAAACAGAAAGAAGATAAAGCACCTCCAGCCATAGGCGGGCCAGCCCATGCTTGAAGCCTTGTTTGCAGGCGCGCCTGCGCTAAGCTCCGCTGCTGGCTGGATGCCGATAGCCTTTATGGTTGTCATGGGCCTGGCCATGCTGGCTTATGTGGTTCTTGACGGCTATGACCTCGGCGTGGGTGTGCTGATGCGCCGCGCCAGCGACGACGACAAAGACACCATGATTGCCAGCATAGGTCCGTTCTGGGACGCGAATGAAACCTGGCTGGTGCTGGGCGTTGGCATCATGCTCACCGTATTTCCCATGGCGCATGGCGTGATTCTGGGCGCGCTGTATTTGCCGGTGGCCGCGATGCTCATTGGCTTGACGCTGCGCGGAGTGGCGTTTGATTTCCGGGTCAAGGCGCGGGCTGCGCACAAACCACTCTGGAACCGGGTTTTTTACAGTGGCTCACTGCTGGCAAGCTGGAGCCAGGGCTACATGTTGGGCTCGCTCATCACGGGGTTTGCATCGACCGGCTGGACGATTGTTTTTAACGCGGTGATCGGGTTGGCGCTGGTCGCGGCCTACTGCCTGCTGGGCGCAGGCTGGCTCATCATCAAGGCCGAAGGCGCGTTGCAATTGCAAGCCGTACGCTGGGCGCGCGGCAGCTTGTTATTCACCATGGCAGGTATTGCTGCCATCTCGATTGCCACACCATTGATTAGCCCGGCGATTTTTGCAAAGTGGTTTTCGTTTCCGTTCATTGTTTTATTGCTGCCAATTCCTGCGGCGACCGGCGTGTTGTTCTGGGTCATTTACCGCAGCTTGCAGCGCCTGCCGGTGCGGCTAGCGCAAGGCAATGAGTACGGCGCATGGGTACCTTTTGGCGCGACGGTCGGTGTGTTCATCCTCGCCTTCTATGGGCTGGCCTACAGCCTGTTTCCGTGGCTGGTAATAGACCGCATCAACATCTGGGAAGCCGCTACATCGCCAGAAGCGATGACGGTGATCTTTGCGGGCGCTGCGGTGGTGCTGCCGGTAATTGTGGGTTATACAGTGTTTGCGTACCGGGTGTTTTGGGGCAAGAGCGTTGCGCTGAAATACTAGGCAAACAGGCTCGAGACAACAAGCCTCACCCACCATGCTCCAGCGCGAAGCTGGCGTTGCGGTCTTGCCCAAGCAACGCAACCATCTGCGGCAGTGCCGCCTGAAGCTCCGCCTTCAGGGTGTGCGGCGGGTTGATGATGAACATGCCGCTGGCGGGTAGGCCGGGGCGAACCACCTCGCCATCGGCATCCGTCGTCAGTTTGCTTGATTTGACGGTCAACACCGCATTTAGCCAGCTCCTGGAACTTTTTACTGCAAGTGTTTTGAGCTTGCGCGGCAAGTCATGTGCCTCCGGCCTTGGAATAACCGGGTACCAGACCACATAGGTACCGGTCGCAAATCGTTTGACGGCGTCCGTCATGCAGACCACAACGCGCGGGTAATCTGACTTGATTTCGTAGCTCGGGTCGCACAGTACCAGCGCGCGGCGGGAGGGCGGTGGCAAAAAGGTTTTCAGCACCTCAAAACCGTCTTCACGCGAAACCGACACCTGGCGTCCCACGCCGAGCTGCTCAATGTTGCCAGTCAGTGATTTGAAGTCAGTGGGGTGCAGTTCAAACAGTTTTAGCTTGTCGCGACCGCTCAGGAATTGCTGGGCTATAAAGGGTGAGCCAGGGTAGATTTTCAGGTGTGCGGCATCGCCAGTTTCGGCAAACTGCGGGTTCAGGCCGCGCAATACGTTGGCGTAGGCCTCCAAGGCCGGGACGAGGGGTGCCGCGCTTGCTACTTTTTTAGTAGCTGGTCGTGCCTGTATTGATTGAGGTTCAGCCGTTTTTGGGGCTGAAAACAGCCTGAAAACACCCTCTTTTGCCTCACCGCTTGTCTCGGTATAGTCGCCATCGAGCCGGTACAGCCCGGCACCTGCATGGGTGTCAATGACGCTCAAGGCGGTATCTTTGCCGCACAAATACTTCAAAAGTGCGATCAGGGTGGTGTGTTTGAGCACGTCGGCGTGGTTACCAGCGTGAAAGGCGTGACGGTAGGAGAACATAGGGGTATCGTACCCGCATGGATGCTGATATCTCCCTTGGTATTGACGCGAGCCCCCGATTCTTCATATAATCCAAGGCTCTGCAGCGCACCAGTGGTTCCGCGGCGGAGCAGCAAACCAGCTTGCCTGGTGCGCGGATCCCCACCTAAGAGGTTCTCACTAGAGGAACGCCGACCGTGGAAAAGAACCCTACAAACCGTTCCCTTTAAAGAGAAAACTCATGACAACCTTCAGCGCAAAACCCGCTGACGTGGTGCACGAGTGGTTTGTGATTGACGCGACCGACAAGGTCCTCGGACGAGTAGCCAGCGAAGTTGCTCTCCGTTTACGCGGCAAACACAAGGCCATTTACACGCCTCACGTCGACACCGGTGACTTCATCGTCATCATCAACGCATCCCAGTTGCGTGTGACCGGTGCCAAATCGACCGACAAGATTTACTACCGTCACTCCGGTTATCCAGGCGGCATCAGTGCCACCAATTTCCGTGACATGCAAACCAAGTTCCCGGGCCGAGCCCTGGAAAAAGCCGTCAAGGGCATGCTGCCAAAAGGCCCTCTTGGCTACGCCATGATCAAAAAGCTCAAGGTCTATGGTGGTGCAGAGCACCCACATACCGCACAGCAGCCCAAAGTGCTTGATATTCCAGGCATTTCAGCCAACGCACAACGGGAGTCAGCCAAATGATTGGTGAATGGAACAACGGCACCGGCCGCCGCAAATCAAGCGTCGCCCGCGTGTTCATCAAAAAAGGCACTGGCAAAATCACGATCAACGACCGTGACATCCAGGTGTTCTTCGGTCGCGAGACCTCGATCATGATCTGCCGCCAGCCCCTGTTTCTGACCAACCACGTCGAGACGTTTGACATCATGGTCAACGTCCACGGCGGCGGTGAGTCCGGCCAGGCCGGTGCAGTGCGCCACGGTATTACCCGTGCCCTGATTGACTATGACGCAGCACTCAAGCCGGCCCTGAGCCAGGCTGGTTTTGTAACGCGTGATGCACGTGAAGTCGAGCGTAAGAAAGTCGGTTTCCGTTCAGCTCGCCGTCGCAAGCAGTTCAGCAAGCGTTAATTCGTTTGTGGACTCCAAAAGAGCCGCCAAGGTGCAAGCCTGGCGGCTTTTTTCATGAACGCGAGCGCTGTGGGTGTGGCTCTACAGTGTTACCTCGCTTTACCCGGTGCGGGGCTGCCTGGGCCTCATTTGAGTGCACAATGCCGTTCCCACTAGAAAAACCGCAGACCCGCTTTTGAAATTTCGCCTGTTTCGACGTCGTTTGACGATCAGCTCACCCCGCATGTCGGTGCGCAGCGGCCTGCCGTGGCCCGTGCGCTGGATGCTGGGCGCTGTCATGCTCGGGTTTTCAGCCGCCATTGCCTTGTGGGCTTTTGAGTTTGGCAAGGGTATTGCCGGTCTGGATACTCATTCGAAGGAAGAGCTTCAATCGCTGCGTGCGGAAGTCATTCAACTGCGCGGTGAGGGCGAGAAGGCCAAGTCAGTTGCAAACACTTCTGGCAGCCTGCTGACGGCTGAAAAAGCCGCGCAGGAGAAGATGGCGGGGCAAATACGCCAGTTGGAGACTGACAACCTGGCGTTGCGCGATGACCTTGGTTTTTTTGAAAAGCTGCTGCCTGCAGCAGGTGCAGACGGCGTATCTATCCGCAGTCTGCAAGCTGAAAAACTGTCGGCAACCCAGCTCAAATGGCAGGTGCTGGTGATTCAGCCAGTCAAGGGCGCACCTGATTTCAATGGTAAGCTGGATATGACCATTAACGGCACTCTTGCAGGAAAGCCGTGGATGGTCAATTTGCCGGGCGGAGCGCAAGCCCTGCAATTCAAGCAATACCGACGGATTGAAGGGGTGCTCGATTTGCCACCTCAAGCCGTGGTACAAACCGTAACTGCCAAAGTTCTGGAGGGAACGGTTACCCGCTCTGTCCAGACCTTCAAGCTCAAATAGTGCGCGCTAAACCACACAGGATTGACTCATGTTCGGCAAAAAAAAGCAGCCTCCCATCAAAAGCCTGATCGCCCAAGGCTCCTGCATTGAAGGCAATCTCAAGTTCACGGACGGGCTGCGCATTGACGGCGAAGTCATTGGCGATATTTGTGCCAATGAGGTCAGCTCAAGCATTCTTGTGATCAGCGAATCGGCCACCGTTACCGGGCGTATTTTTGCCGACCACGTCATCATCAATGGCCGTGTAATGGGGCCTGTTCATGCCTCGGAACTGCTGGAGTTGCAGCCAAAAGCCAAGATTGAGGGTGACGTGTCTTACAAGGCGCTTGAAATGCACCAGGGTGCCGTCATCTTTGGACAGTTAAGGCCGACCAGCCAAGGTATGGAAGAAAAACCTCTGCTTACACTCGCAGCTGATAACACCCTACAGCCATTGGCCGTTGTAGGATAGTAAGTGCTAACATGCTTGCACCGGAGTAAAGACATGAGGCCGGTATGGTTGATCAATTTGCTGTACTATTCCATGTCAAGTTCAGAATTACGGAGTTCCCCATGAGTGCAGTTGCTGAAAATATCCAGACCGAAATGCCCGCCCCGTTTGTCTTTTCTGACAGCGCTGCCAGCAAGGTAGCAGAGTTGATTGCCGAAGAAGGCAATCCCGACCTGAAGCTGCGCGTTTTTGTACAAGGTGGCGGCTGCTCCGGTTTTCAGTATGGTTTTACCTTCGACGAAATCACCAATGAAGACGACACCACCATGACCAAAAACGGTGTGTCGCTGCTGATTGATGCGATGAGCTACCAGTACTTGGTCGGCGCTGAAATCGACTACAAAGACGACCTCGAAGGCGCACAGTTTGTGATCAAAAATCCAAACGCCACCAGCACTTGCGGCTGTGGCTCCAGCTTCTCGGCCTGATTTTTCACTCTGATCTTCAAATTAAAAAACCGCCCTGACGGGAAGTCTTGGCGGCTTTTTTTATGTTCAAGCTAAAGGCTAGGCGGAATAAATTGCCCCCAGCACCCGCAGCCCTTTGGCCCCGGTAACGCTTGGCAAGTTGCCAGCTTCGCGGCGCACAGTCCGGCGCGCAAGCCATGCAAATGCAGCCGCTTCAACCTGCAGGGCAGGCAGACCATGCGCATCCGAAGTGCTGACACGCACACCTGCAAGGCCAGCCTGCAAACGCTTTAGCAGATAGCTATTGAACGCGCCGCCACCGCAAACAATTAACTGTTTGCTATCTTTCGCATAGCTAGTCACGCCCGTTATACAAGCGCTAGCGGTGAATTCGGTCAACGTATTCTGGATATCTTCGGGAGCGGCATTGGAAGACGTGGCCAGCTTTGTGGCCAGCCATTGCAGGCTGAACAAGTCCCGTCCGGTGCTCTTCGGTGGCGGTTTGGAAAAGTAGGGTTCATCCAGCAGACAAGCCAACAGCGTGGGTAGCAGCTTGCCGCTGGCAGCCCAGGCACCGTAAGCATCAAAGGGCTGGCCGGTGTGTTGCTGGCACCAGGCATCCATCAACGCGTTGCCGGGGCCGCAGTCAAAGCCCGCGACGGCATTTGCATTGATCCCCCTGGGTGGCAGCACGCTCAGGTTGGAAATACCGCCTATGTTGAGTACGGCCACACCATGGTCTGACCCGCCAAATACGCTTTGATGAAACGCCGGTACCAGCGGGGCGCCTTGACCGCCTGCTGCAATGTCGCGGCTGCGAAAATCTGCCACCACATCAATACCGGTCAGCTCGGCCAGCAAAGCGGGGTTGTTGAGTTGCAGTGTGTAGCCCGCACCCTGCGCATCGTTCGAAGTTCTCTGTGGCTGGTGACGAACCGTTTGGCCGTGCGCACCAATCGCTTTGATGCCTGATTTTGAAATGCCTTGCGCTGCTGCCTGGTTGAGAAGATCAAGAACCACCTCTGCATAAATTGCCGCTATGGTGTTGCCGGCAACGGCGGCTCGGTGCAATTCGTTGGGGCCAGGCGAGTTAAGCGCCAGTAATTCGGCCCGAAAATCGGCTCTAAACGACCTGCTTACAAAGGCCGTAACTTTGAGTTTTGCATCTGAGAAATCAACCAGAATGCCGTCCGCACCATCGAGCGAAGTGCCTGACATCAAGCCAATGTAATAGTCTTTCATGCAACTATTTTGCTACATGAGCAAGGACAATTTTCCGACGTGTGGGCTAACTACTCTGCCCTTGTCTGGCCTATCGTAGCCGCCGCTTGAAACTCGGTTTTCACAGTTGCAGCCAGTTGCCGGAACAGCGGCAATGCGGCTGTCGAAACCGGAATCGTCTCGCTTTGCTTGGCAATGGTCATCGGGTCTTGCTGTGTGCCATTGACGCGAAACTCAAAATGCAGATGTGGGCCGGTCGCCCAGCCGGTAGAGCCAACCAGACCCACCGTTTGCCCCTGACTGACATTTTGGCCGCGCTGCACCGAGATTTTGCTCAGGTGCGCATACACCGTTTCGTTGCCATTGCGGTGCCTGATAAACACGACGTTGCCGTAGCCGTTTTGACTACCTGCAAATTCAACCACGCCATCACCTACGGTACGCGCTGGGGTGCCAGTAGCTGCTGCAAAGTCAGTGCCTAAATGGGCCTTCCATTTTTGCAGAATCGGGTGAAAACGCATTGAAAAACCGCTGCTGATGCGCGAGAACTCGACTGGCGAGCTGAGGTAGGCGCGGCGCAGGCTCTGGCCGTCCAGCGTGTAGTAACCGCCCCTGTTGGCAGCACCGCCGGCGTCCTTGCCCGGAGGCTGGAACCACATGGCTTGAAAAGCCTTGCCTGCGTTGACGAATTCTGCCGACAGAACACGGCCGGTTCGCAGCGCCTCGCCGTCGGCTTCCAGTGTTTCATAGACCACGTTGAAGCGGTCGCCCTTGCGCAATGCACGCCGGAAATCAATCTCACTTGAGAAAATTTCTGCTACCTGCACGGCCACGCCGTCCGGTATGCGCGCTTCATCAGTCGCGGCAAACAGCGATGTCTGGATATTTCCGCTGGCCAGTCGGGATGTGGCAACGTAGGGCGCGGTTTCCACGCGTGAAGTCCAGCCTGCCTGCGTGCGCTCTACCACCAACCGCTTGAACAGCGCATCGTCATCGGTGGCCCAGCGCATGCTGAGTTTGAGTAACCGCTGGCTGTCGCTGGCTTCAGCCGTGACGTTTTTGCCAGGGCGGCCCGCGAGTACCACGCGCGCATTGGCATCGCTGCGCAAAAAGGCGGCAGCTGCAGCATCGTCAATATTCAGGCGTTTAAGCAGCGCATCGAAGGTGTCGCTGCTGCGAGTGCTATCGGTGCGGAAAAGCTTGAACCGAAAGTCTGCCAGTGCCTCGGTTTGCGTCTGCGTTGGCAGCGCCTGTACGGCCTCCAGGACCTCGTGCACTGGCAAGTTGGATGCATCGGGTGCCAGCGGCACAACACCGAACGCCGTCACGCCTGTTCCAAGCAACAGCACGGCCAGGCTGGTGGCAACTCGTTTCGGGTGGCGGCTCAGGCTTTGAGCAACGGATGTAGGCACGCGGGAAAGAACTTGAAAAACAGGCGTCAGGCTCAAAACATACTTCCAGCAAAATTTCCATATCCACAGCTGCAATTTGAAGACCATTAAAATGGCAGGCTAATGCAGGCAAGCGGCCAGTATATCTGTCGGACAACAGCCCGACAACCCTTTGGATGCCAGTCCGAAATGTAAAAAACCTTTATGAATCAAGCGATTGTTACAAATTACCCCGTGACCGACCGTGTAAAGATGTCTTTGGCCGTCTCCCTGCGCGGCTGCGAAGAGTTGATTCCCCAGGACGAGTGGGTCAAAAAGCTCGCCAAAGCCGAGGCTACAGGCGTACCGCTTCGCATCAAACTGGGGCTTGATCCCACCGCGCCCGACATCCATATTGGCCACACCGTGGTGTTGAACAAAATGCGGCAGTTGCAGGACTTGGGGCATACCGTCATTTTCCTGATTGGTGACTTCACAAGCCTGATTGGCGACCCGTCTGGTCGCAACACCACCCGCCCGCCGCTCACGCCAGAGCAGATCAAGATTAACGCAGAAACCTACTACCGTCAGGCCAGCCTGGTGCTGGACCCGGCCAAAACCGAGATCCGCTACAACAGCGAGTGGTGCGAGCCACTGGGCGCTACCGGCATGATCCAGCTGGCCTCGCGCTACACGGTGGCCCGCATGATGGAGCGCAATGACTTCAACGACCGCTTCAAGGCGGGTACGCCCATTAGCGTGCACGAGTTTCTGTACCCATTGATGCAGGGCTATGACTCGGTGGCCCTCAAGAGCGACCTGGAACTAGGCGGTACTGACCAGAAGTTCAATTTGCTGATGGGGCGTCACTTGCAGGTCGAATACGGGCAGGAGCCACAGTGTATTTTGACGATGCCGCTGCTGGAGGGTCTGGACGGCATTGAGAAAATGTCCAAGAGTAAAAACAATTACATCGGCATTTCAGAAGAGCCCAACAGCATGTATGCCAAGGTATTGAGCATTTCCGATGTGCTGATGTGGAAGTGGTACACGCTGCTGTCATTTAAAAGCGAGGCGGATATTGCCGCCCTCAAAGCCGAAGTAGCGGCGGGGCGCAACCCGAAAGATGCCAAGGTCGCGCTGGCAAAAGAAATCACCGCGCGCTTTAACTCAGCTGCTGCCGCAGATGCGGCGGAGCAGGACTTCATCAATCGCAGCAAGGGCGGCTTGCCAGATGAAATTGACGAGGTCACTTTATCCGGTGCGCCCATGGGAATAGGTGCGGTGTTGAAGGCGACTGGCCTCGCCAGCTCGGGCGGTGACGCAAGCCGCTTGATTGAAGGCGGCGGTGTAAGGGTTGACTCAAGCGTGGTCAGCGACAAGGCGCTCAAACTGGACGCGGGGATTTATGTGGTGCAAGTCGGCAAGCGCAAGTTTGCAAGAGTGACGCTAAGTTAAAACGAAGCATCCTTAGAAGGCCACCGCTGAGCCGGCTTTGCCGGGCCGCCAGTGGTGCCCCCCAGTGGGGGGGGAGAGCCGAAAGGTTCTCATAGGGGGCGTACAGATTAAGGCGCAGGCGATGCCAGCGGCTTGCCTTTTTCAACCACGTACACGCCAACCAGTTTGATGGGCGTTGTGCCATTGTTGTGCGCGTCATGCACAACACCTGCGGGTACCACAAACGACTCTCCGGCCTTGACCTGTTTGGGCGGCTGCCCGTCGACCAGCAGAGTAGCTTCGCCTTCCATCACATAACTTATTTCATCGCCAGGGTGTGTGTGGCGACCGGCTTTTGCACCGGGTGCAACTTCGACACGGGCAATCACGGCTTCCCGGCCAGGAACGGACACATCGGCCTTGCCGACCATGGTGCGGGTCAGGCCTGATGCCTGTGCAAAAATGGCACCAGCCGCCAGCGTGAGCAAGCCGCCAAGAATAAGGGTAGCGCCGCGTTTGTGAAAGTTCATGGATTTGTCTCCGTCGGTTGAATCAATAGGGCGTATGGCGTGCAAGTCAAGTTTGCACACATTTCATCTTAGCGGCGCTGCCCTCGAGCGGGCCACAGTAACAACCCTCAAAACCCGGCAACCGTATTTACCGCGGGGCGGTCGCTGACAACATTTTCACCATCTCCGCGTAGCCGCGAGTAGTCGCCAGTTGCAGCGG
>JBBRQQ010000054.1:0-21030 GCA_038226155.1 Burkholderiales bacterium | reverse complement strand
GTGAAATGCATGGAAGGCAACCGTTGACAAGTTTGTCCGTCATCGTGATTACAAAAAATGAGTCTCAAAATATTGAGATTTGCCTGCAGTCTGTTTTGTTTGCTGATCAAATCGTAGTGCTTGATTCCGGCAGCACCGATCGCACGCTGGAGATTGCACAAAAACTCGGTGCGGAGGTGAGCCAAACCCCCGACTGGCAAGGTTTCGGCACGCAAAAAAATCGTGCGTTGGCGCTGGCCCGTTCAGACTGGGTGCTTTCCATCGATGCTGACGAGCGGGTCACTCCGGCGCTGCGGGCTGAAATTATGGCCGTGCTTGCAAACCACGTGCATGATGTTTATGACTTCCCGCGCCTATCCAGCTATTGTGGCCAGTACATGCGTCATTCCGGCTGGTATCCGGACAGGGTAACCCGTCTGTTCAGACGCGATGCGGCCTGGTTTTCAGATGACTTGGTACATGAGAGGCTCGTTACCTTCAGCAAGGTCGGCCAGCTTGCTGCGCCCTTGATGCATGAAAGCTTCACCTGCTTTGAGGCTGTGCTGGACAAAGCCAACCGGTATTCCACAGCAGGTGCACAAGTTTTGCTGGCGCGCGGCAAGACATCGTCCGTTGGAAAGGCAATCGGGCGTGGATTTTGGGCGTTTTTTCGCACCTATGTACTTCGCTGCGGTTTTCTCGATGGCCGCATGGGCCTGGTTTTGGCTATTTCAAATGCAGAAGGCACTTACTATCGCTATCTCAAGCTTTGGTTATTAAGCCGTCCGAAGGTAAAGGATGCGGCGTACTCCACATCGTCTTCTTCAAAAAAATGAAGATCAGCTTTGTCGTCCTGACCTACAACCGTACCGAAACCTTGCTGCCCGTGCTGCGCTCACTGGCAGAGCAGTGCGGTGAAGGCCATGAAGTCCTGGTCGCCGACGATGGCTCAAACGCTCTTGAAGTTGATCTGCTGTATCAAAACTGCCCGGTATTCCAGTGCCCGGTGCGCCACGTTTGGCATCCGGACACTGGCTTTACAGCCGCCGCCGCACGCAATCTGGCGGCCCATCATGCAAGCGGCGACTACCTTGTTTTTCTTGACGGTGACTGCGTCCCGAACAAGTCCTTTGTCCAGGCGCAAACACGACTTGCGCAAAGATCTCATTTTGTGAACGGCAGCCGCGTATTGCTCAATGAACGCCTCACCGCAAAGGTGGTCAGCCGCGAAATAGACTTGCTCAGGCAGTCACTGTTCTTCTGGCTCAAGGCCAGAGTGCAAGGCGACAGCAACAAACTGTTGCACATGCTTTACTGGCCATGGTCTTTATTCAGGGTAAAACAGGGCTTCAAATGGATTGGCATCCGTAGCTGCAACATGGCTATCTGGCGCGATGATTTTGTAGCCGTCAACGGGTTTGATGAGACTTTTGAGGGCTGGGGCCACGAAGATGCAGATTTGGTGCTGCGCCTCAGTCATCTGGGCGCACACCGGAAAAATGGATTTTGGGCCACAGAGGTCTACCATTTGTGGCACCGTGAAAACCAGCGCGACCGGGAATCTGTCAACAGGTTGAAGGTTCTCGCACGCATTCAAACCCACTTGGTAGTGGCTGAAAAAGGCCTTCGTGAAATTGGCCGTAACGTATCTTGCAAGGTCACCAAACTGTATTAAGCTTTGAAAACACTTGAGACATTTTTCCGTTTTTTAAAATCCCACTTTCAATACGCATGACACCTTCATTCCACAGACGAACCCTTATCACTCTGGCCAGCGCTGGTGCATTGTCCGCCGCGATGCCTGCACTGGCCCAGTTCCGTGTCGAGGTGTCAGGCGTGGGCCTGACACAAATGCCGATTGCAATTGCCGCATTTCGTGGCGAGACACAGGCCCCGCAAAAAATTGCTGCCATTGTCACTGCTGACCTGGAACGCAGCGGTGTCTTTCGTGCCGTGGATACTGTAGGGCTTGTCGCTGACGAAAGTACCCGGCCAGACCTTGGTACGTGGCGGCAGAAGGGTGTTGATGCGCTGGTGACAGGCAGCGTTACGCCGCTGGCTGATGGTCGTTTCGATGTCCGTCTGCGGCTTTGGGATGTGGTGCGCGGCCAGGATTTGGGTGGACAAAGCTATGCGGTGACATTGGCTGACTTGCGGCTTTCAGCGCACCGTATTTCAGATTTTGTGTATGAAAAATTGACTGGCGAGAAAGGTATTTTCTCGACTCGTATCGCGTATGTGACCAAGGCTTCAACGCGCTTCACGCTCTGGGTGGCCGACTCTGACGGTGAAAACGCACAGTCGGCCCTGGCCAGTCCCGAGCCGATTATTTCGCCCGCCTGGTCACCCAACGGTTCGCAAATCGCCTATGTTTCCTTTGAGTCCCGCAAGCCGGTGATTTACGCCCACGACGTCGCAACCGGCAAGCGTCGCCTGCTGGCAAATTTCCGGGGCTCCAACAGCGCGCCTGCATGGTCACCCGATGGCCGCCAGATTGTGGCAACGCTTAGTCGTGATGGTGGCTCACAGTTGTATGCACTCGATGCCAATGGCGGTGAGCCTCGCCGCCTCACGCAGTCGTCAAGCATTGATACTGAGCCGGCTTTTTCTCCCGATGGCAAATACATTTATTTCGTCAGTGACCGGGGTGGTGCGCCGCAGATATACCGCATGAGCCCGACGGGCGGCAATCCCGAACGCGTGACCTTTACCGGTTCGTACAACATATCGCCAGCCGTCAGTCCTGATGGCCGCTGGCTGGCCTATGTCTCGCGCGTGGGTGGCGCTTTCAAGCTGCAGGTGATGGAGCTTGTTGGGGGAAGCGTTGCTCAAATCACCGACACCACAGCAGACGAAAGCCCCAGTTTTGCACCCAATAGCCGCTTGATTGTTTATGCAACACGCCAGCAAGGTCGTGAGGCCCTGATGACAACCACGCTGGACGGCAAGATCAAGGCCAGGCTGGCAGGTGCCACCGGCGACATTCGCGAGCCTGACTGGGGACCATTCACGCGCTAGTTTTTTCGTTAGCTGTCTGTGAAGTCCTACACCATTGCAAGTCAATCGCAGTAACACTCTCATTTATCCATTTTTGTTTTAGCAGGGGTTATTCATGAAACGCATTTTTCTGTCTGTAGTCTCCACCATGGCGCTGTCACTGGCAGTTATTTCCTGTGGCTCAAACGTCAAGCTTGACGATGTGCCGGTTGAAAACCGAACCGCCAACGCTCTAGGCAACAAGGGCAATACGGGGGATGTTTCAGTAAGAGGCGTCGCCCCGGTAGAAATTGCCGGATCCAACTCTCTGGCTACCGGCCCTTCTGGTGTGACAAAGGTCATTTATTTTGACTACGACAGCTTTGCGATCAAGCCCGAATTTCAGGGAGCCATTGAAGCGCATGCCCGTTATCTTGCGGCAAACAAGGTCCGCAAGCTGGCTGTAGAAGGCAACACCGACGAGCGCGGTGGCCGCGAGTACAACCTGGCCTTGGGGCAAAAACGGGCTGAGGCTGTACGCCGCGCCTTGGGCCTGCTGGGCGTTACAGACGCGCAAGTAGAGGCTGTGAGCTTTGGCAAGGAAAAGCCTGCGGACACGGGCTCTGACGAGGCAGCCTTCGCCAAAAACCGTCGCGCTGAGATGAACTACCGTTAAAACGGGTGAAAATCCATAAGCCTCATCCGGGGCGGGCAGACAAGTCAAGGAAGGCGCCATGAGCATTCAACAGGTTGGGATTTTCCGGAAGCTACTGGGGTTTTCGGTGGCTTGCCTGCTGGCATTCAACGCACAGGCAGCATTGTTTGATGATGATGAGGCCAGGCGCGCCATACTTGATCTTCGGCAAAGATTTGAAGCCTCGCAGATTGAACTGCGTAAAACCAGCGACGACAATCTGCAACTGCGCCGCAGTCTGCTGGACTTGTCTAACCAGATAGAAGCGTTGCGCAGTGAACTTGCCAAACTACGCGGCCAGGACGAGCAGCTTGCGCGTGACGTTGCTGAGATGCAGCGCAGGCAAAAAGACCTTAGCCAGGGGGTTGATGACCGACTCAGGAAGTTTGAGCCCGCAAAGGTCACGGTTGACGGTGTGGAGTTTGTCGCGCAGCCAGCTGAAATCCGCGAGTTTGATGCAGCCCTGGCCACCATGCGCAAGGGTGATTTTTCAACGGCCCAAACTGCATTTCTTGATTTTTACAAGCACTACCCGGAAAGCGGCTACAAAGCTTCCATGCTATTTTGGCTTGGCAATGCGCAGTATGCGCTACGCAGTTACCGCGAATCCATCATCAACTTCAAGGCTTTGATAACGCTTGCACCAGAACATTTGCGAGCGCCCGAGGCTTCGCTGTCGATTGCCAATTGCCAGCTTGAATTGAAGGACACCCGGTCAGCCCGTAAAACGCTGGAAGACCTTATCAAGGTGTACCCGCAGTCCGAAGCTGCCTCGGTCGCTAAAGACCGCCTGACCAAGCTCAGATAGCGGCGAGTCGGTTGTCGCTGCGGGTGCGCCGGTCGTACCCACAGCTTTTTTATTCCCATTTAAAATTGCGGCATGGACATTTCTGCACTCAACGCGCTCACAACCCAGGTTTTGTGGGCTGCTTTTATTCTTGCCGTCGTTTTTGGTGCCATTGCACAGCGCACACACTTTTGCACCATGGGCGCAGTGAGCGACATCGTCAACATGGGCGACTGGACTCGTATGCGCATGTGGGGTATGGCGATAGGTGTTGCGATGATCGGGTTTTATACTCTTGCCGCTGCCGGGCTGATCGACCCGGCCAAGACACTGTATGCCTCCAGCCGCTTCATCTGGCTGTCGGCCCTGGTTGGTGGTTTGCTGTTTGGTTTTGGCATGGTATTGGCATCAGGCTGCGGCAGCAAAACGCTGGTGCGCATCGGCGGTGGCAACCTCAAGTCTGTAGTAGTGTTTGTCGTTATGGGTGTAGCTGCGTTTGCTACGCTTAAAGGGATCACTGCGGTTGTCCGAGTTGCTACGGTAGACCGCGTAGCCATTGATTTTGCAGCTAACGCTTCCTTGCCCAACTGGCTGTCTGCTGCTGCCGGCCTGAATGTGGCCGGTGCCGGACTCGTCCTGGCATTAGTGTTGGGGCTGGCACTCATCATCTGGGCATTAGTGGGACGCGACTTCGTGCGCTTTGACAATTTACTGGCAGGTTGTGGCCTTGGTGCAGTGATTGTGGCGATGTGGTGGGTGAGCGGCCACCTAGGTCATGTAGCAGAACACCCTGAAACCTTGCAGGATGCCTTTTTGGCCACCAACTCCGGCAGGGCCGAGGCTCTGAGTTTTGTGTCCCCAGTGGCCTACACCATCGACTGGCTCATGTTTTTCAGTGACAAAAGCAAGCTGCTGACCATTGGTATCGTCTCAGTGTTTGGCGTTGTGGTGGGTTCCGCCATCTACTCGCTCGCTACCCGAAATTTTCGCTGGGAAGGTTTTCGCGATGCAGAAGATACGGCCAACCACCTGGTCGGCGCCGTGCTGATGGGCGTGGGCGGCGTGGCGGCAATGGGCTGTACCGTGGGGCAAGGCCTATCGGGTATTTCGACCCTTAGCGCAACCAGCATAGTGGCGGTAGCGGCCATCATTGCGGGCTGCGTCGCTGCTCTTAAATATCAGATCTGGCATCTGGAAAAAAGCCTCTGATGGCCGTTGCGGAAACGTCCAGTTTCTTGTCCGCAGACCTTGACCGTCGCTTCGGCGGACTTGCTAGGCTTTACGGCGACGACGGCGCAAAAAAAATCCAGGCTGCGCATGTGGTTGTGGTTGGTCTTGGCGGTGTCGGCTCATGGGCTGCAGAGGCATTGGCACGCAGCGGCGTTGCCCGCTTGACGCTGATTGACCTTGATCACATTGCCGAGTCCAACATTAACCGGCAGGTTCATGCGCTTGACATCACGCTGGGCCAGGCGAAGGTAGAGGCCATGCGTGAGCGCATTGCCCACATCAACCCCGAATGCGATGTACGCTGCGTTGAAGAGTTCGTGGATGCGGACAACTGGCCTTCTGTTGCTGGTCTGAATGGGGCTGCGGACGAAGCGGTCTCCATCATCGACGCCTGTGATCAGGTCAGGGCAAAAACGGCGATGGCCGCGTGGGCACTGCAGCAAAACGTCAAAGGAATTGGCTTGAAAAAAATCAATTTTCTCAGCGTTGGTGCAGCCGGCGGCAAGCGCCACGCACACATGGTTGACATTGAAGACCTCGCGCTGGTCACGCACGACCCGCTTTTATCCCAACTGCGGTATCGTCTACGCAAAGAGCAGGGCGCTGCACGCAAGGGGAAAATCTGCATCACCTGCGTTTTCAGCCGCGAAGCCGTGATGCAACCAACGTCAAGTGGCGCTCAAGCCGATGGCAGCCTCAACTGCCATGGTTACGGCTCGGTCGTCAGTGTCACAGCCACCTTCGGTATTTGTGCTGCGGGTTGGCTGCTCACCGAAATTGCCACTTGAGTTTTTAAGAAGCCGCTGAAAATAACGCTATAATTTAAGGCTGTGCTGTTACCTAAGTAAACCAAGTAATGCGCAGACCGGGAACTACCGAGAGTTAGTGCCTCGGGGCCTTAGCTCAGTTGGTAGAGCAGCGGACTTTTAATCCGTTTGTCGTGGGTTCGACCCCCGCAGGCCCCACCAATATATCGAAGGGAACTCTGCTACTAAATTTGTAGTGGGGTTTTTTATTTTCTGGTGCGTGTAGCCACCATGCAGCCAGTACCGCTTTGCATTGCGTAAGCACAAGTAGCCGTACATTTCACGCGCTTCTGCCCCCGGTGCTCCGGTTGCCGAACCTCCGCGCCCAAACCCAGGTGCAAGGATTACTGGGCAGCGGATTTCTTGCGCAGAGTCCACATGAGCAGGTGGGTCAGGCAAGCCGTTAGCCAATGTCCAAGGGTGCTTGAGCCCAACCTCCTTCTCAAGAATTGGCCGCGATAATTAAAGATGGTCTGCGCAGCTCCTGCCGAAGCACGAGGAGCACCTACCTGCCGTCAATATTTAATTGACCATTTGCCAAGCCCCATCGGGTTGACGGCAGGCTGTGCTGTAGACCTGACGGTCATATCCGTCAATGATCGCATTGGTCATGTATTTACGGCAATACTGCCCTTGACTTGTTTGATACGGCTTGTCGGGCGTCACCCGGTAGCGCCCACCATTATTGGTATCGGTCCATGCGATTTGCCTGCCATCAGGAGCGTGTTCAAGAATCTGCCCCACGCAGCCTTGGTCAACACGATCCATTGACTGTCCAATATTGCCACCCACGATCACGCCGAGGATGGTACCGCCAATGATGGCCGCTGTGTTTCCATTGCCTCGGCCGATCTGTGAGCCGATGGCGGCACCTGCTGCTCCACCCAAAACTTTGCCGAGTAGCGCCCGGTTGCAGGTCCCCTGTGAAATACCGTAAGGGGCGACATACACCGGCTGGGCAGGTATGACCCTCACGCGTTTACCTCGGTCCTCGTCATCATCATCGTCTTCTTCGCGCTGATGGTTTCTATCGTGTTGATGTTTCTCCCGATACCCATGCGCAGGAGCCCACGGGGGTGGGTCGGCATAGGCATTGCTGCCCCCCAACACCGGTAAAAATGTACTCACAACGGTCAGCAGGAAGATGACTTTGAAAGATTTTGCGATTTTTTGATGAGAATTTTTAGCCATTACGGTCTCCTTTATTGCGCGCCATTCGTTTTGACAAGGTGATCGAAAAGGTGGAAAACCGATGCCTTTCCCAATCGTTCAAACACGCTGATCTTGCCTGGATACCGTTTCACCCGCCTAGGCTGAAAAGATAAGCAGCTCGTTCTTATTTACGCGGTTGAGTCTTACGATTAGCACGATGGCGACGATCTGCCGCCCGAGCTAAACCCTTGTCGCGGTCCAAAGACTTGATGCCGTTTGAATTCAAGAACGACTTGCTTTTGGTTGCCGCACGGTCTGCCGCGCGGTCTTTACCTAAATCTCGGTCTACAGATTTAGTACCGTTGGAATTAGTAACTGCGTGAGATCCATTTCCGCCAGAAGGTGCGCCACCGGACTGGCCTGCAGCGAGTGCAACATTGGCCGAACCCAATGTAGCAACTGAAATCAAAGTTGCAATGAAATATTTACGCATACTCGTCCTTTAAATAATTACTTGGAGGTCTATACAACGTATGGCCACCCTGTACTGCTGACCGAGCGGGGAGCGCAAGTCGCGCCCTAACGAAACATTTGGTTAGTGTGGTTACGTTTATGTAATTTGGGATTGTTCGGATAGGCGCAAGGCAACAGATCCCTCCAGCGTCTGATTTGAAAAGTCAGACGCTTTTTTATTGAACCTCAGGCTTGTGCGCCGTGTTATCGCCTTGTCTCATAGACTGGACGAATACGAGTCTTTTTGACAATGCCGGAGGGCGTAAAAAGGATTACAAATTCATCTCTGTCTGCAGTGGTGTTTGCAGTTCTGCCTTTGTAGACCCAGACCTCAAAGCCGCTGTCGAACTTCACGACGTTACCACTGCCAAGTGCTGTAAGTACGTCAGCTTTGGTAGCGCTGCCAATCACAATCGCGTCTCTGGCACCCTGCATGGACAGGCTTGCGTCGCGGAATGTTGGACCAGAGTCTGCCGCGCTGAAAGCCCCAAAAGGCCCGGCACAACCCGCAAGCCAGATGCAGGACAGAGCCGCTAGACCGCGGCCACAAAACGATGTGCGCAACATCATTCGCCCTCCATATATTCAAACTCGACCAGCGTGTCATCCGGCCAGTTGCTATCACCCAATGGCAGAAAGTAGGTGCGATCTATCAAAACCTCGCAATCGCAAAAGGGCAGGTCTGCTTTCAGGTTGGGGTCATCGCTTGCGGCGGCGTAGAGTTTGCCGACTGGCAGGATATTGCGGCGCTGGCCTGCGAGCAGGGCGACGCTGAACAAGGGCCGATCTGCAAAGAAAAGATAGCGGGCATCCTTTCTGCCGCAATAGCCTATGTCCGCTATTGCGCTGGCAATCCGGCCCACGATGCTGCGGTCGTTGGACACCAGGCCCGCTTCCAGACCAACCTCGCATTCCAGCCGCAAATCCCCAAGGCGACGGGTATTGGGTGGAAGGCCGGGTGTCCGGATATCGGTGCGCCAGGTCATGCTCTGCGCCCTGCGATTCGGTATCACCACCGCATTGTCATCAGATGCCTGCTGGTTGCGCTGCAAACTAAATGTGTGATCTGGTGCTATGGGCACCTTAAAGTCAATGTTTGATCCGATGACCTCCAGCACGATACCGTCCAGGTCCGTCTCGCGCTTTCGTGGTAACAGCTTGAAGCGCAGCACTCCGTTTGGCGACATGCTGTGCTGTTTCTCGAAAAGATCCATTCCCCGGATCATCTTGCGATAGGATTTTTCGACCGGGTCGCGGTTGGCCTTGGCCGAGATGGTGACAGACGGTAACGCCGGGCCGCTTTTGTCCTGTTGCGCAATTGCGTCCACGAAGGCCCCTGCGCAGGTAAGTAGCAATGAAAGCTGGATTGCTTGACGGTAAAGAAATGAAAACGAATGGGGCATGTCCGGTGCAGCGCTGTGATAGTGTTGGGTACATTTTGAGTAGTAGGCAACGTTACACTTGGCAAACGGCGTGAGCTTGTAGGACGATTCCAGCTTTCATCCGTGGGGTGTGTCGCGAGTTGCTTGGTCTCACGCTACTGATTACCGGGAAGCTTTATTTAAGAAGCAGTAGTGATTTAAGCCGACTGTTTCATTGGTGGCAGCGCCAACTGCGCACTACGCGCCACCCGGATGCAGTCCTTCATGTGCTCTTCACCGAAGTAGCGGATCGCCGCGTAGCCCACAGCCGCTGAAACAATCTGCCCCGCAAACGGCACATATTTGGCCAGTTGTTTGGTGCTTAGGCGCACGCCGATTTTTGTGGCGGCCTTGAGAACCAAATCGCGGCTGATGAACTTGCCGATCAAGACCGAGCCGACCATGGCGACGGCCTTTTGTACCTGATCGCGTTTTTTCGGATCCAGCTGATCGAGCTGTGCAGGGGTCAGGCCAAACTCTTTGTTGATCTCTGGGATGAGTTTTGACAGCAGGGCGGCATCGACTGCCCAGTCAAGCCCTGGCACAGGCACGGCGCTGGCTGCTGCGGCTACCAAAGCGCGTTTGTTGAGTAGTTTGCGGCTGCGTTTGACGGCCGCTTCTAGCGCTGCGTTATTTGCGGCTTCACGGGCGGCCATGTGGAGTGCTGTGGGCATGATTCGACAACCTTTGCACCTACTCTACACCGCCGCGGCCTCTAACTGCTCGGTCAGCTCCAGCCAGCGCTCTTCCAGTGTGCCTATTTCGTTTTCGATGGCTTTGAGGCGCTTGCCGGTCTGGGCCATTTCGGCGGGTGCTTTTACGGTGCTCAGCAGGGCTTCCAGGCTGCTTTTTTCGTTACCAAGAACCTGCATTTTCTCGTCGATTTTTTCCAGTTCCTTACGCAAAGGCCTGCTGGCCTCCGATTGCTGCTGGCGGCGTTGTGATTCGAGTTTTTTTTGCTCTGGCGTGCTCTGGGAGGTCGTTTTTGGGGATTTTTTACCCTCAAAAGTGACTGAAATGCCCTGTTTATGGGCGTGACCAGCTACTGATTTAATAGCATCAACCTTTGCTTCAACGACCGGCGGCACAACCGCCGGGCCAGATTTTTTGGCTTCTTCGCGCTGTCGCTTGGCGTGATCCAGTAAATATTTTTGATAGTCATCAAGGTCGCCGTCAAACGGCGCAACGCCACCCTGCGAGACCATCCAGAACTCGTCACACACGGCGCGCAGCAGGGCGCGGTCGTGGCTAACCAGCATGACGGTACCTTCAAACTCATTGAGCGCCATCGACAGCGCCTCGCGCGTGGCAAGGTCCAGGTGGTTGGTCGGCTCGTCAAGCAGCAGCAGGTTAGGACGCTGCCAGACGATCATGCAGAGCACCAGCCGCGCTTTCTCGCCGCCGCTCATGCTGCCGACGGACTGCTTGACCATGTCGCCGCTGAAATTGAAGTTGCCCAGAAAGCTCCGCAAGTCCTGCTCGCGCGTCGGCTGGTTGCCCAACTTGCCGGCAGCAGTAACTTCTTTGACCAGCCGGATCATGTGCTCCAGCGGGTTGTCCGCTGGGCGTAGAACATCCAATTCCTGCTGGGCGAAGTAGCCGATGTTCAGGCCCTTGCCTTCAATCATCTCGCCGCTAATCGGTGCCAGAGCCCTAGCCACCGTCTTGACCAGCGTTGACTTGCCCTGGCCGTTGGCACCCAGAATGCCGATGCGCTGGCCGGCCAGCACCGACTTGCTGACGTTTTGCACAATGACTGTGGGCGGTGTTCCAGAAAGCGAACCCTCCGGCGGAGGGTAGCCAAAGTAGACGTTCTGCATCGACAGCATGGGGTTGGGCAGATTGGCGGGCTCTTTGAACTCGAAGGTGAAGTCAGCTTCGGCCAGCAACGGCGCGATTTTCTCCATGCGGTCCAGCGCCTTGACGCGGCTTTGTGCCTGTTTTGCCTTACTGGCTTTGGCCTTGAAGCGGGCAATGAACTTTTGCAGGTGGGCAATCTTGTCCTGCTGCTTGGAATAGGCCCCTTGCTGCAGCGCCATCTGCTCCGAGCGCAAGTCTTCAAACTTGCTGTAATTACCGCCGTAGCGCGTGAGCTTGGCGCTTTCGATGTGCACGGTCACGTCAGTCACGGCATCTAAAAATTCCCGGTCATGGCTGATGACCAGCATGGTGCCCTGATAACGTTTAAGCCAGGCCTCAAGCCACACCAATGCGTCTAGGTCCAGGTGATTGGTGGGTTCATCCAGCAGCAGTAAATCCGACGGGCACATCAGCGCGCGCGCCAGTTGCAGCCGCATACGCCAGCCGCCTGAAAAACTGTTGACCGGGTTGTCGAGCTCGCTGACTTTGAAACCCAAGCCCAAAATCAGCGCCTGTGCGCGGGCCTGCGCATCGTGCGCGCCGCAGTCGTACAGATCCATGTAGGCGTGCGCCATTCGATCGCCGTCGCCACTTGCCTCAGCTGCTTCAACCTCGGTTTGTGCCGCCAGCAGCACCACATCGCCTTCGATCACGTAGTCGGTGGCGCTTTGCTCGGTTTCGGGCATGTCCTGCGCAACCTGCGCCATGCGCCACTGGGTTGGGATATAAAACTCGCCACCGTCTTCATGCAGCGTGCCGTTGAGCATGGCAAACAACGAAGACTTGCCCGCTCCGTTGCGCCCGACCAGGCCAACGTTTTCGCCGGGATTGATGGTGACAGACGCGCTGTCGAGAATCACTTTGGCACCGCGACGCAGCACCACGTTTTTAAGGGTAATCATTTAATACAGACAAACTCAGGAAAATCATTTTGACAGCGTGTTTTATCGCTGCCGGGCCAGATGCAAATCTCAAACCAGCTGCTGGCGCGTGAGTAGCAAAACCTGGTCAGGGCCGGCGCTGGTCTCAAACCACAGGGGTTCAAGGTCGGGGAAGGCGCGCTCAAAATTTGCGCGCTCATTGCCTATTTCCAGCACCAAGACGGCATTTTCGCTCATATGGACCGCTGCTGTGAGAAAAAGGCTTCGAATAAAGTCCATGCCGTCTTCACCCCCATGCAAAGCAAGGCCAGGCTCGGCCAGAAATTCAGCGGGCAAGGCTGCCATGGTTTGGGCGTTCACATAGGGCGGGTTGCAGAGAATCAGGTCATATGGGCCGGTACAGGCCGCCAGGCCATCGGATTCCAGCAGGGTGATGCGGCTGTCCAGTGCGTGTTTGTCGACGTTGATGCGGGCGACGGCCAGCGCGTCCAGGCTGATGTCTGCCGCATCGACGGTGACATCGGGCCAGGCCATCGCCGCCAGTACGGCCAGGCTGCCGTTGCCGGTACACAAATCGAGCACATGGCGCGTATCCTCGTTTAGCCATGGGTCAATGCTTTCATCGCTTATCAATTCAGCAATCAACGAGCGCGGAATGATACTGCGCTCGTCTACATAAAACGCCACGCCCTGCAGCCAGGCCTCATTCGTCAGGTAGGCCAGCGGCTTGCGGGTGTTGACGCGTGCTCCTAAAAGCGTAGCTACTCGCGCCCGTTCTTCCGAAGCTACAGGCTTTTTTCTTACCGAATCTAGGTCATCTAACGGTAATTGAAGGCTCCACAGTACCAGCCATACTGCTTCGTCAAAAGCGTTCAGCGTGCCGTGACCAAAACCATCTGCAAGGCTAAGACCAGCTCGCTCAAGTGCGCGGGCGGTTTGCTCGATCAGATCAATGACTGACAGTGAGGCGCCCGGCAGCGGAGCAGGGCTCAATGCTTCACATCCAGTGTGATTTCGGTAAACGAAGGTTCGTCATCCGGGTCTTCTTCAGGCTCTGCTGCGGCTTTGGCGACTGCAAAATCGTTTTCAAGGCGCCACATCAAATTGGTGGGCGAGTCGGCATGCAGAATGCCTTCCTTGCGGGTGACGGTGCCATCAGCAATCAATTTGGCGATGTCCTGCTCGAAGGTTTGCGAGCCTTCCGCCATGGATTTTTCCATCGCTTCCTTCACGCCCGAGAAGTCGCCTTTTTCAATCAGCTCAGCAATCAGTTTGGTATTGAGCATGACCTCGACCGCCGGGGAGCGCCCGCCCGTCTGATTGCGCAGCAGGCGCTGCGACACAACCGCCTTCAGGGCGGCGGCCAGATCGCCCAGCATGGTGGTGCGGACTTCCACGGGGTAAAAACTCAGGATACGATTGAGTGCCTGGTAGCTGTTGTTGGCGTGCATGGTGGCCAGGCACAAATGGCCCGATTGCGCATAGGCTATTGCCGCGGACATGGTTTCACGGTCGCGGATTTCGCCAATCAAGATCACGTCAGGCGCCTGACGCAGGGCATTTTTAAGCGCCACCTGTATTGACTGGGTGTCAGTGCCGACCTCGCGCTGGTTGACGACGGATTTTTTGTTGGTAAATATGAACTCGACCGGGTCTTCAATCGTAAGGATATGGCCCAGGGTGGTTGCATTTCGATGGTCCATCATGGCAGCCAGAGTCGTGCTTTTACCAGCGCCAGTTGCGCCCACCATTAGCAGCAGGCCGCGCTTTTCCATGATCAGATTCGCCAGAATGGGTGGCACATTCAGGCTTTCAAGCGGCGGGATTTCGTTCGGAACAAAGCGAATGACGGCCGCATAGCTGCCGCGTTGACGGAAGCCGCTGATGCGAAAATTACCAACCCCGGCAAGTGGCAAAGCCATATTCAGCTCGCCTAGCTCCCTGAGCTCTTCAATGCGTTCTGCTGGCAACACTTCAGCGAGCAAATTAAGCGGTGCTTCGGGTGGCAGCACCTGGCTGTTTATCGGCAGCGCCTGCCCGTTGATTTTTATAAGGGCCGGGGAGTGGGCTGACAGGTAAACGTCCGAGGCTTTCTTGTCAGCCATCAAACGTAAAATTCTTTCCATCGTGCCCATGGTGCTCATAGTCGCTGTCCGTTCAGGTTTCGGTTGTGAGGCTGTGTTCAGTCGCGGAGTAGGTCGTTGAGGCTGGTAGTTGCGCGGGTTTTTGCATCAACTTTTTTCACGATGACAGCGCAATACATGCTGTACTTGCCGCCTGCTTTTGGCAGGTTGCCCGACACAACAACCGAACCTGCAGGGATGCGGCCATACGTCACAGTGTCGAGTTCTCGGTCATAAATCGGTGTGCTCTGGCCGATGTAAACGCCCATTGAAATGACGGAGTTTTCTTCTACTATCACGCCTTCAACCACTTCAGAGCGTGCGCCGATAAAGCAGTTATCTTCGATGATCGTCGGGTTGGCCTGCATGGGCTCCAGCACACCGCCCAAGCCCACGCCGCCGGACAAATGCACGTTTTTGCCGACTTGCGCACACGAACCTACAGCCGCCCAAGTATCAACCATGGTACCTTCATCGACGTACGCGCCAATGTTCACGTAGCTGGGCATCAGGATGGCACCCTTGGCGATAAAGCTGCCACGCCGCGCAACGGCGGGCGGCACCACGCGGATGCCGGTGGCGCGCATCTCGGCTTCGCTCAGGTGTGAGAACTTGGTTTTGACCTTGTCAAAAAAGCCGAGCTCACCAGCCCGCATCAATTCATTGTCGTGCAGGCGAAAACTCAGCAGCACGGCCTTTTTAATCCACTGATGCACGGTCCACACACCAACGCTTTCTCGCGTGGCAACGCGCAGCGTGCCGTTATTTAGCTGGCTGATAGTTTGCTCAACGGCATCCAGAATGTCTTTGGGTGCCGCGGCGGGCGAAAGCTTGGCCCTGTCTTCCCAGGCTGCATCTATGGTGGCTTGAAGGTTCGCGTTGTCTAGTGTCATGAGATTGGTGTTGAAATTGAAAGGGAAAAAAGTTACTTTGACTGGATAAATTGAACGATACGCGCTGCGGCCTCTACGCATTCGGCGGTTTCCGCTACCAGCGCCATACGGATTCGCCCCGCACCGGGGTTGCTGCCCCGGGCATCTCTGGCCAGATAGCTACCCGGCAAAACCACCACATTGTAGGCAGCGAAAAGTTCGCGCGAGAAGTCGGCATCTTGACCGTTAAACACATCCGGTATAGCCGCCCAGAGATAAAAGCCCGCATCGGGCAAGGCCACGTCCATCACAGCCGCAAGCATGGGCGTGACGGCTGCAAATTTTTCGCGGTACAGGGCGCGATTGGCCACAACGTGTTCATCATCAGCCCAGGCCGCCACACTGGCTGCCTGCACGATGGGGCTCATGGCGCTACCGTGGTAGGTGCGGTAGAGCAAAAACGGTTTGATGAGCGCCGCATCACCGGCTACAAAACCGCTGCGCAGGCCAGGCACATTGCTGCGCTTGGACAGGCTGGTCAATGCAATGAGGTTTTTAAAGTCATGGCGACCAAGTTTGGCTGCAGCCTCCAGCCCGCCTAGCGGTGCTTCGTCACGAAAATAAATTTCGCTGTAGCACTCGTCCGAGGCGATCACAAAACCATGACGGTCACTCAAGTCAAACAGCATCTTCCACTCGGCCAGGTCCATCACGGCACCAGCCGGATTGCCGGGCGAACAGACAAACACCATCTGGGTGTTGGTCCAAACGTCAGATGGGACGCTGGCCCAGTCAATTGCGAAGTTGCGCTTGGCGTCGCTGGCTACAAACCACGGCTCGGCACCGGCCAGTAACGCCGCGCCTTCGTAGATTTGATAAAACGGGTTGGGGCATAACACGATGGCCCTCGACTTGTTCGGGTCAACGACGGTTTGCGCCAATGCAAACAGCGCCTCACGCGAGCCATTGACAGGCAATATCTGCGTCGCAGGGTCAACCGTGAGTGCATAGCGCCGTTTTAACCAGTCGCTGATGGTTTGCCGCAGCTTCGGTTCACCTTGCGTGCCAGGGTAGCCTGCGAGGCCCGCCAGGCTACCGGTCAGCGCGTCCTTGATGATCTCCGGCGTAGCGTGGCGCGGCTCGCCTATACCGAGGCTGATGGGCCTGTAAGCCGGATTGGGGACGATATGGGAATGGAGTTGCCTGAGCCGCTCGAAAGGGTAGGGCTGCAGGCGTGAAAGCAAAGGGTTCATTCAGGGATTATCTCGCCTTGGTTGCATTGCGCAGGGAGTTCTGCCCAGACGCCCTAGTCGCGACTTGTACGCACCACAAGACTACCAAACACACGATCCCAAAAGAGACTGGTTACGCCGAAGTTGGCGGGTGCGAATCGAGCGCTGTGGTGCAGGGCATGTGCGCGCTGGCGGGCTTTCAGCCAGCCGTTGCGGCTGTGCCAGTGGTGGGTTGCGTGGTGTGTGACGGTGTAGAGCAGATAACCGATCAACAGGCCGCAACCGAACGAACCGCCCTTAAACAGGCCGCCAACCAGAATGGCTGGCCAGAACACCAGCACGCTCAGCAAAAAAGCGCTTAGAAGGGTGGGCGTGGAGATCAGGGCGACAGGGCGCTGGTGGTGAGTCTCGTGCCAGGTGCTGAAAGGCCGAATGCCGTGAAGAACGATGCGGTGCAGAACATACTCGACAAAGGTCCAACTGAGCAGGCCCGCTGCTGCCAGCGCGACCAGCAGGGGCCATTGCCGGGATGGGCTGGCAAATAGCAATAACATCGCCATGCCAACAGAGGCCACCATGTACACCCCGAAATCGGCTCGGTACGCCCATGTGCTGTGTTCGATTCGGAAAAGTTGCATGTTGAATGCCTTAAGTGCCCAAGTAGCTATTGAGGGTTCAACGAGTCGCCGATGCTTGGCGCATCGTGCCAAACCATGAGAGTTATGTATGGATGACAATGACGCACTCCTCGTTGTTTGCCTGTATGCCAACACACCGGATATTTGTAGGAATCCACCGCCGATTCATTTGGCTTTGTGTCGGGTAACATTAGCACCCTTGCGCTTCACTTTTGGCAGCGTACTCGCATTGCAATTAGTTCTATTAAATCAATAGCTTAGCGCCAAAAGAATCCAGGGTAAGCCGTGCGTCTCAATTCAATCAAGCTAGCAGGTTTCAAGTCATTCGCTGAGCCGACCAACTTCGTGCTTCCGGGCCAGCTCGTGGGTGTGGTCGGGCCGAACGGTTGCGGCAAGTCGAACATCATGGACGCGGTGCGCTGGGTGCTGGGTGAAAGCCGCGCATCTGAGCTGCGTGGTGAGTCGATGCAAGACGTGATTTTTAACGGCACCACGACCCGCAAGGCGGCCAGCCGCTCCAGCGTCGAACTGGTGTTTGACAACGCGGACCACCGGGCGGGCGGGCAGTGGGGACAGTTTCTTGAAATTGCTGTCAAGAGAGTGCTGACGCGCGACGGAACTTCAAGTTATTACATCAACAACCAGCCAGTACGCCGCCGTGACGTACAAGACGTTTTTTTGGGCACTGGCCTCGGGCCACGCGCTTACGCCATCATTGGCCAGGGCACGATCAGCCGCATCATCGAATCCAAACCCGAAGAGCTTCGCCTGTTTCTGGAAGAAGCGGCGGGTGTTTCAAAGTACAAAGAGCGCCGCCGCGAAACGGCCAACCGCTTGTCTGACACGCGTGAAAACCTGACTCGCGTTGAAGACATTCTGCGCGAACTGAACGCCAATCTGGACAGGCTGGAAAAGCAGGCCGAGGTTGCACTGCGCTACAACACGCTCCAGGCAGATGGGTTGCTTAAACAGCAGCAGTTGTGGTTTTTAAAACGCGCTGACGCCGAAGCTGACCAGGCCAAGGTCAAGGTTGAAGCCTCAAGCGCCGTCAATGAACTGGAAAGCCGTGTGGCCGATTTGCGCCACATTGAGGCTGATCTGGAAACCATTCGTCAGGCCCATTACGCATCGGGCGACCATGTCAACCAGGCGCAAGGCAAGCTGTACGAGGCCAGCGCTGAAGTCGGGCGGCTGGAAGCCGAAATCCGCTTTGTGGTCGATGGTCGCATCCGTGTTGAACAGCGTCTGACCCAGCTCAAGGAGCAGACCGACCAGTGGGCCACGCGCAAGGAAGAAGCTGCGCTTGAAACCGAGAGCTTGTCCGCACAAGCGATTGAAGCGGAAGAAAAGTCTGAGCTGCTGGTAGCGCAGAGCGAAGAGCAGCAAGGTCAGGTGCCCGCACTGGAGGAGTTGCTGCGCAGCGCGCAGGCCAAAGCCAATGAGCAGCGCACCGGCGTGGTGCAGGTGCAGCAGCAGATACAGGTGCTGGCCGCTGACCAGCGCAACATTGAAGAGCAGTCGCGCTCACTCAATCTTCGCCTTGAAAAATTAACGGCCGACCGCAACGCGCTCAATGCGCCTGATGAAGCGCGTCTCGTCAACCTCACTAGCCAGTTCAACAGCGCGCAAGGGGCCCAGCTTGATGCGCAAGCGCGGCTGGACGAATTGAGTGAAAGCGTGCCGCAACTCGACGAAGACCGCCGCACCAGGCAGCAGGCTGTAAACCTTGAATCCGCCAAACGTGCAGACCTCTCGGCCCGCATGGAGGCACTCAAAGCGTTGCAAGAAAAAGTCAAAACCGACGGCAAGCTCAAACCCTGGCTGGCCAGGCATGGGCTTGATGGCTTGCAAGGACTGTGGAGCCAAATCCACATTGAGCAAGGCTGGGAGAATGCGCTCGAGGCGGCCCTGCGCGAGCGCCTCAGCGCCTTGCCTGTGAGCAAGCTCGACATGGTGCGCGGCTTTGCAGGCATTGATGGCAGGGACACACCGCCTGCCAAGTTGGGGTTCTATTCAGCCCCAAGCAGCGGCACGCCCACGCGTTTGAGCTCGACCATCAACCTCAAGCCTCTGGCCGATCTGCTGCGCTTGAACGACGCTGGCCTGTCAGCCGTGTTGGGCGACTGGCTGCACGGCGGCTATACCGCAGACAAGCTTGACGATGCACTTGCTGCAAGGGGCAAGCTGCAAGCCGGTGAAGTGATTTACGTCAAAAGCGGGCACGCCGTTGCGCAGCACAGCGTTAGCTTTTACGCACCCGATTCCGAACAAGCCGGTTTGGTGGCTCGTGCACAGGAAATTGAAAATCTCCACAAGCAGCTCAAGGCCCAGGCGCTGATCAGCGACGAAGCTAGAACTGCATCGGTGAGGGCCGAATCTGCCTATGCCGATGCTGCGCAGCGACTGGGCAGCGCGCGGCGCGAGGCTGCCGAGGGGCAAAGCCGCACGCATGAGCTACAGGTTGAAGTGCTGCGCTTGACACAACTGGCCGAACAAACCAGAGCCCGCAGCCAACAGATTCAGGCCGACATCGGCGAAATTGATGCCCAGCTTGGCGACCTGCAAGAGCGCAAGGTGACAGCCGAGGGCCGATTTGACGAACTGGACATGCAACTGGCCGACAGCCAGGAACGCCACGCCCAGCTGGACGACCGCGTGATTGAAGCTGAACGCAAATTAAACGAATCACGCGAGCAGCACCGCGCATTGGAACGTCAGGCGCAGGAGGCGCAGTTTGCGCTGCGCAGTTTGGGATCGCGTCGTGAAGAGCTGGCCCGATCGATCACCATCGCAGCCCAGCAGGCTGAAACAATCGCTATTGAGGAGCGGCGCGCCAAAGAAGAACTGTCGCGCTTGTCGGATGCCGCCGCACAGGCGGGCTTGCAGTCAGCATTGAGCGTGAAGCTGGAGCGCGAAGCCGATCTGGGGGCCAAACGCAGCCAGTACGACGACCTGACGAACAAGCTGCGCGCCAGCGACGAAAGGCGTCTGGGACTGGAACGCGAGCTTGATCCGTTGCGCCAGCGCATTACCGATTTCCAGTTGAAAGAGCAGGCTGCGCGCCTTGGTTTTGAGCAGTACGAGCAGCAACTGCTTGACGCGCACGCTGACCTGGCAGCCGTGGCGTTGTCGATCCAAACAGGCAATGTACGTTTGACCGGTTTGCAGGGCGACATAGACCGCATCAACCGCGAGATTGCTTCACTCGGTGCGGTCAACCTGGCGGCACTCGATGAGTTGAGCACTGCGCGCGAACGCAAGCAATTTCTGGATGCACAGTCGGCTGACTTGAATGAGGCCATGACAACGCTTGAAGACGCCATCAAAAAGATTGATGCTGAAACACGCGATCTGCTGGCCAGCACGTTTGCCACTGTCAACGAGCACTTTGGAAAGATGTTCCCCGAACTGTTTGGCGGCGGCAACGCCAGGTTGATGATGACGGGCGAGGAAATCCTGGATGCTGGTGTGCAGGTGATGGCTCAGCCGCCGGGTAAGAAAAACCAAACCATTCATTTGCTGTCGGGCGGGGAAAAAGCCCTGACAGCGATCGCTCTGGTATTTGCCATATTCCAGCTCAACCCGGCACCGTTTTGCCTGCTTGATGAGGTAGATGCCCCACTGGACGATGCCAACACCGAGCGCTACGCCAAGCTGGTAGCCAGCATGAGCAAGGAGACGCAGTTTTTATTCATCAGCCACAACAAGATCGCCATGGAAATGGCAGAGCAGTTGATAGGCGTGACCATGCAGGAGCAAGGCGTTTCGCGTATCGTGGCAGTCGACATGGAAGCGGCGCTTGGCTTTGCCGAGGCTGCCTGAGTGTCAACGGAAATAGCAGTCACAAGATGAGCACGCTTCAAATT
>JBBRQQ010000053.1:0-21113 GCA_038226155.1 Burkholderiales bacterium | reverse complement strand
CGGCCACGCAGCGCGTCTTCACCCACGTCGCGGATGATGTTGGTGAGCTGAAAAGCCAGGCCCAGCTTGTGGGCGTAGGCGGTGGTGATGGGTTCGGTCTGGCCGAAAATTTGCGCAGCCACCTCACCCACAACGCCCGCAACCAGATGGCAGTAACGCTGCAAATTGGGAAAGTCGAGATAACGGTTTTGCGCCAGGTCCATCTGGCAGCCTTCGATTACCGCCTGCAGGTGGCGTGCTTCGATTTTGTAGCTGGCGGCCAAAGGCATCAGCGCTTTCATGACCGGGTGACTGGGCTGGCCCGCGTAAGCTTTGGCGACCTCGCCCTGCCACCATGCCAGTTTGGTGTGCGCGACGCCAGGGTCAACTACTTCATCGACCACATCATCAATCTCGCGGCAGAAGGCATAAAACGCGGTGATGGCGGCGCGCCGCTCTTTAGGCAAGAATAAAAAAGCGTAGTAGAAACTGCTGCCGGATGCCGCTGCTTTTTGCTGAACGTATTGCTCGGGGCTCATGACGGGATTGTCCCATCTGCGCGTGACGGTTTGGCGCCCATCCGTAGCGCTCGCCACAGCATCACCACCACGTCCCATTTGCCCAGACTGGGGCGGGTGCTGAGTGTGGTGTAGCCCTGTTGCTCGATACGCTCCAAAATGCGCAAACCCCCTTGCACCACCAGGCGCAGTTCCCAGCCGGCTCGGCCCGGCACTTGCAGCGGTAAATTGAAGCCATTTTGCATCATGACCCAAGCAGAATGGGCGCGAGAAGCTATTAATTTAATAGCGTTTGGCGTTTGGCGCAGGGCCAGCAGATCTTGCTGTAGAACGTTGTGAGCGGCCAGGGAGTCCAGCGGCAGGTAGTAGCGGCCAAGCGGGATGTCCCGACTCAAGTCTTGCCAAAAGTTAATCAGCTGCAAGGCGCTGCAAATCGCGTCGCTTTGCGCCAGGCTGCGAGCATTGGTGATGCCGTACAGGTGCAACAGCAAGCGGCCCACCGGGTTGGCCGAGCGGGCGCAGTAATCGAGCAGCTCCGTATCGTTTTCGTACCAGCGGCCAGACTCGTTGTAGACCACATCTTGCGTGAAGGCACTGAGCAGGTCGTTCAGCAAAGGCACGGGCAGGGCGAAAGCGCGTAGCTGCGGGGCCAGTGCCTCAAACACCACAGGCCAGCGCCCGCTGTGAGGCTGGCCTTGGGCGATGGCGTGCAGGTCGGCGCGAAAGGCTTCCAGATCGGCTAAACGTTGCGCGGCGGGCGCGTTGCCTTCGTCGGCGATGTCGTCAGCGGTGCGTGCAAAGTGGTAGATGGCGGCGATGGGTGGGCGCAGGCGCGGCGGGCATAGCCATGAGGCCACGGGAAAGTTTTCGTAGTGACTCACCCCTTTCACGCCGGTCGGTATCGAAGTGCCGGGCGACGTGCCGGTCGATAGATCGAACTTTTTCGGGGGCGATTGGGGCGGTCCTTGACTCATGGGCTGAATTGTCGCTTGACAAGTAAAGAGCTTTATCCTAGATTACTAACCAGTCAGTCATTAGTGATTTCTTTTCAGCCATTAGCGCTGCCTACATCATGAAAAAAACAATATTTGCCCTCGCCGGCGTCACCTTTTTACTGGCCGGCTGCGCCCCCGCTGCGCCGCCTGAGGAGCCGATACGGGCCGTCAAGGTGCTCACTGTTGGTGTGAACGCGTTTTCTTCTGGCTACGAATTTGCAGGCGAGGTGAGGGCGCAGGTTGAGTCGCGTCTGGGCTTTCGGGTTGGCGGCAAAATCATCAAACGGCAGGCCGAACTGGGCCAGCGTGTCAAGGCCGGGCAGGTGCTCGCGCAGCTTGATCCGCAAGACTACAAGCTGGCCCTTGGCGCCGCACGTGCACAGTTGCAGGCAGCAGCCACCAATCGTGATCTGGCAGCCGCAGACTTCAAGCGCTACAAAGAGCTGAAAGACCAGAACTTCATCAGCGGTGCCGATCTGGAGCGCCGCGAAACCACGCTCAAGGCCGCGCAGGCCCAATACGATCAGGTGCAATCGCAAGTGGCGGTGCAGGGCAACCAGGCCAGTTATGCGTCGCTGGTGGCTGACGTAGCTGGTGTGGTGACATCCATAGATGCCGACCCCGGCCAGGTGGTTGCGGCGGGTACGCCAGTTGTACGTATTGCTGCCGATGGCGCGCGCGATGTGGTGTTCTCGGTGCCTGAAGACAAAGTGGCCGCCATCAAACCGGGCATGGCGGTGAAGGTGCGCGGCTGGGCACAACCGGAGCAGCAAGGGCAACTATCCGCCAAAGTGCGGGAAGTGTCGGCCAGCGCCGACCCGATCACGCGCACCTACCAGGTCAAGGTCGCTCTGGATGGCAAAGACGCGCCGCCGCCGCTGGGTGCTACGGTTTATGTGTTGCCGCAAGGCCTCGGCGGCGCTGGTGCTGAAGGTCTGCAGGTCATCAAGCTCCCGACCAGCGCGTTGCGTCAGGACGGCAAGGCCAGCGCAGTATGGGTGGTGGATAAAGCCACTATGACCGTTAAATCTCAAACTGTGCAGATCGCTACGGCTGACGGTAACGATGCGGTGATTGCCGCAGGCCTGCAGCCGGGCATGCTGGTGGTTAGCGCCGGTGTGCATGTATTGTCGCCGGGTCAGAAGGTCAGTATTTACCAGGCAAAAGAAGTCCCGGCCCCCGCCAATCCTGCGCAGACTGCTATCAATCCGGGTGCAAGTGATGCTGCGGCAGTCAAGCTTGCTGCCTCAGCGCCCATACCTGCACCGGCTTCAGCGGCGAAGTAAGGCCGTCATGACACCCACCCCAAACACTGCGCCTGAAAAAGGTTTCAACCTGTCCAAATGGGCGCTGGATCATCCGGCGCTGACGCGCTACCTTATGGTGGTGCTGATGCTGCTCGGTTTTGCCTCGTATTTCCAGCTGGGGCAGGATGAAGACCCGCCATTTACTTTCAGGGCCATGGTGGTTCGTACCTACTGGCCAGGTGCCACTGCGCAACAGGTGGCCGAGCAGGTCACCGACAAGCTGGAGCGCACGCTGCAGGAAGTGCCGTACGCCGACAAAATACGCAGCTATTCCAAGCCCGGCGAGTCGCAGATTATTTTCCAGATCAAGGACTCTTCAAAAGCGGCTGATGTGCCCAATGTCTGGTACAGCGTGCGCAAAAAGATTGGCGACATGCGGGGCACCTTGCCCGGGGGCATTCAGGGGCCGTTTTTTAACGACGAGTTTGGCGATGTTTATGGTGTGATCTATGCCCTGGAGTCGGATGGCTTCAGCTACGCCGAGGTCAAGACGTTTGCCGACGATGTCCGCCAGCAATTGCTGCGTGTGCCAGACGTATCAAAGGTCGAGCTGTTTGGCGCACAGGACGAAAAACTCTACATAGAAATTTCACAAAAACGGCTGGCCCAACTGGGCATGGACTTCAACCAGGTACTGGCGCAACTGGCCCAGCAAAATGCGGTGGAGTCGGCTGGCGCGGTGCAGACACCGCTGGACGTGGTGCAGGTGCGGGTGGCGGGCCAGTTTCAGGCGGTCGAGCAGTTGCGTGCCATGCCGATTAGAGGCACCGGCTATGGTGTCGGCACAAGCGCCGGAGGCAATCAGTTCCGTCTCGGCGATATTGCGGAGATCAAACGCGGCTATGTTGACCCGCCAGCCGTCAAGGTGCGGCATCAGGGCAAAGAGGTGATCGCACTGGGCGTGGCGATGACCAAGGGTGGCGACATCATCGCGCTGGGCAAGTCGCTTAAGGCGCTATCAGGCAATATCAGCAAAACCCTGCCGGCGGGTATCACGCTGGTGCAAATTCAGGACCAGCCGACCGCGGTAGCCACGTCGGTCAATGAGTTTGTCCGGGTGCTGATTGAAGCGGTGGTGATTGTGCTGGCTGTGAGTTTTATCAGTCTGGGCTTTCATTCCCGACCTCGCGTAGCCGGGCACCCGCTACCGTGGTGGAAGCGCTATTACATCGACATCCGCCCCGGGCTGGTGGTGGGCATCACGATTCCGCTGGTTTTGAGCGTCACGTTTTTGGCGATGTTGTACCTTGGCATTGGCCTGCACAAAATCTCGCTGGGCTCGCTCATCATCGCGCTCGGACTGCTGGTTGACGATGCCATCATTGCGGTGGAGATGATGGTGCGCAAGATGGAAGAGGGTTACGACAAGGTACGTGCCGCTACTTTTGCCTACGAGATAACAGCCATGCCCATGCTGACGGGCACGCTGATTACAGCGGCTGGGTTTTTGCCAATTGGCCTGGCGAAGTCTGTCACGGGCGAGTACACCTATGCGATTTTTGCGGTGACGGTGATTGCGCTGGTACTCAGCTGGATCGTGTCGGTGTACTTTGTGCCTTACCTTGGCACCTTGCTACTCAAAAAACCCGACCATGTGCAGGAAAGAGCGCATGGCGATGATGCAGTTGCGGACGAACACGAGATGTTTGACTCGCCGTTCTACAACACCTTTCGCAAGGCGGTGAACTGGTGCGTTAAATACCGCTGGATAACGATTGGCGCCACCGTACTGACTTTTGCGCTGGGCATTGCCGGCATGGGCAAGGTGCAGCAGCAGTTTTTTCCTGACTCCAGCCGGCCAGAGATCATGCTGGACATCTGGTTTCCCGAAGGCACATCGTTTGCTGCCAACGAGGTAACGGCGAAGCGGGTTGAGGCGCGCTTGCTCAAAGAGGAGGGCGTAACGTCTGTCAGCACCTGGGTGGGGTCAGGCGTGCCGCGCTTTTACCTGCCGCTGGATCAGGTCTTTCCGCAGACCAATGTGTCGCAGATGATCGTGTTGCCCAAAGACCTGAAGGTGCGGGAGTCACTGCGCATCAAACTGCCAGCACTGCTGGCGACAGAATTTCCGGAAGTGCGTGGCCGCGTCAAGCTGTTGCCCAATGGGCCGCCGGTGCCTTACCCGGTTCAGTTCCGCGTGGTCGGCATTGACCCTCTGGTGCTGCGTGAGCGCGCCGACGAAGTCAAGGCCGTCATGCGGCAAAGCCCCAACACGCGCGGCGTTAACGACAACTGGAACGAATCCGTCAAGGTGCTGCGCCTGGAAGTAGACCAGTCAAAGGCCAGAGCGTTGGGTGTCACCAGCCAGTCGATTGCGCAGGGTTCCCGTACCATCCTGTCGGGCACGTCGGTCGGGCAGTTCAGAGAGGGCGACAAGCTGATCGACATCGTGCTGCGCCAGCCAGCTGATGAGCGCAACGCCATTAGTGACCTCGCCAATGCTTATTTGCCAACCGCATCCGGCAAATCCATCCCGCTGACGCAGATTGCCAAGCCCGTTTTTACGTGGGAGCCCGGTGTGATGTGGCGTGAAAACCGTGACTACGCCATCACAGTGCAAAGCGACATTGTGGAGGGCCTGCAGGGCGCTACGGTGACGGGCGAACTACGCCCCAAGCTGGATGCACTTGAAAAGAAATGGCGTGACGCTGGCATAAGCGGCTACCGGATACAGGTGGCAGGCGCGGTTGAAGAAAGCAGCAAGGGATCTGCGTCCATCGTTGCCGGTATTCCAATCATGCTTTTTCTCACCTTTACTTTGCTGATGTTGCAATTACACAGCTTTAGCCGTGCGCTGCTGGTATTCATCACCGGGCCACTCGGCATTGCCGGAGTGGCCGGTGCGCTGCTGGTGCTGGGCAGACCCTTTGGTTTTGTAGCGCTGCTGGGTGTGATTGCACTGATGGGCATGATCCAGCGTAATTCGGTCATCCTGATTGACCAGATCGAGCAGGACAGGGCACGCGGTGTGCCGGCATGGGACGCAATTGTGGAGTCGGCTGTGCGCCGCCTCAGGCCGATTGTGCTGACAGCTGCCGCTGCAGTATTGGCCATGATCCCTTTGTCGCGCAGCGTCTTCTGGGGGCCGATGGCGGTGGCGATTATGGGCGGGCTGATTGTGGCAACTGCTCTAACGCTACTAGCCTTGCCTGCAATGTACGCAGCTTGGTTCAGAATCCAGCGCTAACCTAGGCTAAAATAAAAAGTTGACCGATTTTAGGCGGGGACGGCAAAAGTCAGGTGGATCTGACTTTTACCTTGCCCCGTTTCTTGTTTCAGGCGCGCGGGTGGCGAAATTGGTAGACGCACCAGGTTTAGGTCCTGACGGTAGCAATACTGTGCGGGTTCGAGTCCCGCCCCGCGCACCACCTTTGAAGATATGCAGATTTGCCGGGCTTTGCAATAGCAACGCACGGCACTGGGCTGTTTGAATAATAGACCTTGTTTAGGATTAGGAAATACCATGGCTGTGACTGTTGAGACCCTCGAGAAGCTGGAACGAAAAATCACCCTGAGCCTGCCGGTTGGCTCCATCCAGTCGGAAGTCGATACCCGTTTGAAAAAACTCGCACGCACCGTCAAGATGGACGGTTTTCGTCCCGGCAAGGTACCGATGAACGTTGTGGCCCAACGCTATGGCTATTCGGTGCATTACGAAGTCATGAATGACAAGGTCGGCGAGGCGTTTTCAGTCGCAGCCAACGAAGCCAAATTACGCGTAGCAGGCCAGCCCCGTATCAGCGAAAAAGAAGGCGCGCCCGAAGGTGACATGCAGTTTGATGCGATTTTTGAAGTCTATCCAGATGTGAAAATCAAGGATTTGACGGGCGCAGAAATCGAAAAAGTGAGCGCTGATGTCAGCGACGCGGCTATAGACAAGACCATAGATATCCTGCGCAAACAGCGGCGCACATTTGCCCAGCGTGCCCATGATGCGCCTGCACAAGACAGTGACCGCGCCACGATTGATTTTGAAGGCAAGATTGACGGTGAAACGTTTGCTGGCGGCAAGGCTGAAGCGTTTCAGTTCATCATCGGCGACGGCCAGATGCTCAAGGAATTTGAAGAAGCCGTGCGCGGCATGAAAAGCGGCGACAGCAAGACTTTCCCCTTGAACTTCCCCGCGGATTACCACGGCAAAGACGTTGCCGGCAAACAGGCCGATTTTCTGGTTACGGTCAAAAAGCTCGAAGCTGCGCATCTGCCTGAAGTGAACGAGGCGCTTGCCAAATCGCTGGGCATTGCCGATGCATCGGTTGACGGTCTGCGTTCCGATATCAAGAAAAATCTCGAGCGTGAAGTCAAGTTCCGCCTGCTGGCCCGCAACAAGAACGCAGTGATGGACGCGCTGATCGCCAACGCAGAGCTTGACCTGCCCAACTCCAGCGTCCAGTCCGAACTCGACCGCATGATTGAAGCTGCCCGGGCTGACCTGAAGCAGCGTGGTGTCAAGGATGCCGACAAGGCTCCGATCCCAGACGATGTGTTCCGTCCCCAAGCCGAAAAGCGCGTGCGCCTGGGCCTGGTCGTTGCTGAACTGGTGCGCTCGAATGAATTGCAGGCCAAGCCCGAGCAACTCAAGGCGCACATCGAAGAGCTGGCCGCCAGCTACGAGAAACCGCAGGATGTGGTGCGCTGGTACCTGAGCGACAACCGCCGCATGGCTGAAGTCGAAGCCGTGGTGATTGAGAACAACGTCACCGACTTTGTCCTGTCCAAGGCGAAAGTGACTGAAAAGTCGGTGTCATTTGACGAGCTGATGGCTCAAAACTAAATCGAAGCAGATTTTTGCGGCTTTGCCGTGAATTGGGGTTTGTGTCTGGCTTGAAGTCCGCGACGCAAGCCCCATTTCTTTTGGGTACAGTAGAAGTCAATGCAAATTAATGCAAATCAACGCAACGCAATCTTTGGAGAAAAACTGATGTCCAGAACCAGTATGAGCAGTATTTACGGCGGCGCCATGGAAACTCAGGGCTTGGGCATGGTGCCCATGGTGATCGAGCAGTCAGGGCGCGGCGAGCGGTCGTATGACATTTATTCGCGGCTGCTCAAGGAGCGCGTTATTTTTCTGGTTGGCCCGGTCAATGACCAGACGGCCAATCTGGTAGTGGCGCAGTTGCTGTTTCTGGAAAGCGAAAATCCTGACAAGGACATCTCTTTCTACATCAACTCCCCCGGTGGCTCCGTGACCGCGGGTATGGCGATTTACGACACCATGCAATTCATCAAGCCGGAAGTATCCACGCTTTGCGTCGGTATGGCGGCCAGCATGGGCGCGTTTCTTCTGTCGGCAGGTGCCAAAGGCAAGCGTTTCACCTTGCCGAATTCCCGCGTGATGATTCACCAGCCTTCTGGTGGCGCGCAAGGTCAGGCAAGCGATATCGAGATCCATGCCCGTGACATTCTTAAAACCCGTGACCAGCTGAACCGTATTCTTGCCGCCAACACTGGCCAGACCGTTGAAAAAATAGAACGTGACACCGAACGTGACTACTTCATGTTTGCCGATGATGCCAAAGAGTACGGCCTGGTCGATCAGGTGATTTCCAAGCGGCCCTGAGCAGACTCGACGCGGTTCTAACCCGACGGACGGCGCTTTCTTCAGCAGAGAGCGCCGTTTTTATTTGGTTATCATTGGCGAACCGTCAGTAACGGTTTTTCCCCAGCCACTTCACAAGGCAAGTCAACAAATGGCCGAAAAAAAAGGCTCTTCCAGCGAAAAAACCTTGTACTGCTCCTTCTGCGGTAAAAGCCAGCATGAGGTTAAAAAACTCATCGCCGGCCCCTCGGTTTTTATCTGTGATGAATGCATAGATCTTTGTAACGAAATCATCCGTGACGAACTGCCCGCTGGCGACGACGTACGCGAAACCCGCAGCGACTTGCCAACGCCGCTGGAAATCAAGACCACGCTGGACGGTTACGTCATAGGCCAGGAGCCGGCCAAGCGCACGCTGGCCGTGGCGGTTTACAACCACTACAAGCGCTTGCGCCACAAGGACAAGGCGAAAAAGGATGATGTCGAGCTGACGAAAAGCAATATTCTGTTGATCGGCCCAACTGGCTCTGGCAAGACACTGCTGGCCCAGACACTGGCACGCACGCTTAACGTACCGTTTGTAATGGCTGATGCCACGACACTTACTGAAGCGGGGTACGTTGGCGAGGATGTCGAAAACATCATTCAGAAACTGCTGCAAAGCTGCAACTATGAGGTGGAACGTGCCCAGCAGGGCATTGTTTACATCGACGAGATTGACAAGATTTCACGCAAGTCCGACAACCCGTCTATCACGCGTGATGTGTCGGGTGAAGGTGTTCAGCAGGCTTTGCTCAAGCTGATCGAAGGCACCATGGCGTCCGTACCGCCACAAGGTGGCCGCAAGCACCCGAACCAGGATTTTCTACAGGTCGACACCACCAATATCCTGTTTATTTGCGGCGGCGCGTTTTCGGGGCTTGAAAAGGTCATTGAAAACCGTACTGAAGCGTCTGGCATTGGTTTTGGCGCTACCGTCAAAAGCAAAAAATCCCGCAGCCTGACCGAATCATTCAAGGAAGTGGAGCCGGAAGATTTAATCAAGTTTGGCCTGATTCCCGAGCTGGTAGGCCGTATGCCGGTGGTGGCAACCCTTGCTGAACTGAGCGAAGACGCGCTGGTGCGGATCTTGACAGAGCCCAAAAACGCAGTCGTCAAACAATTCAGCAAGCTGCTGTCGATGGAGGGTGTAGACCTTGAGATCCGCCCGTCAGCACTGAAGGCGATTGCCCGCAAGGCGCTGGCCCGCAAGACCGGTGCGCGGGGTTTGCGCTCCATTCTTGAACAGTCCCTGATAGACACCATGTTTGATCTGCCGAACACCAGCAATGTTGACAAGGTGGTGGTGGATGAGTCCACCATTGAAGAGAACAAGCCACCTTTACTGGTTTACCGCGAAGCCGCCAAAAAGGCGTGAAAGGCCTGATCTCCATGAATGGCGGGGCGCAATCCTTGAAAAGCTGTACTTGCCCCCCAAGTCTTTTGGGTTATTGGTGGGTTATTGGGGTCAGACACCAATTTCGCTGCGGTGCAAGCACTGCGCCCTGCGGGCGAGCCAAAGGCTCGGCGAATTTGGGCTCTGACCCCAAAAACCCATCCCATCCAGCCCTGAGCCTTGTCTCGGGGCATATGTTCTAAGGTCTTACAAAGGCTCATATGTCCGGACAAACTTCACTGCCTTCCACGCCCATCGACCTGCCGCTGCTGCCGCTGCGCGACGTCGTGGTCTTCCCGCATATGGTGATCCCACTGTTTGTTGGTCGCCCCAAGAGCATCAAGGCGCTTGAGTCGGCGATGGAGTCCGAGCGCCGCATCATGCTGGTAGCGCAAAAAGCTGCTGCCAAAGACGAGCCTTCGGTTGAAGACATGTTTGAAGTCGGCTGCGTTGCCACGATATTGCAATTGCTCAAGTTGCCCGACGGTACCGTCAAGGTGCTGGTGGAAGGCCAGCAGCGCGCCAAGGTCAACAAGATTGAAGACGGCGAGCAGCACTTCAGCGCCAACGTCACGCCGATTGAAACGGCTGCCATTGCAGCTGACAAGACCAGCGAAATCGAAGCGCTGCGCCGGGCCGTGATGCAGCAGTTTGACCACTACGTCAAACTGAATAAAAAAATCCCGCCTGAAATCCTCACCTCTATTTCCAGCATTGATGATCCGGGCCGCCTGGCCGATACCATCGCGGCGCACTTGCCGCTAAAGCTCGATGCCAAGCAGGTGATTCTTGACCTGTCCGGAGTCAGGGAGCGTCTTGAAAACCTTTTCGAGCAGCTCGAGCGCGAAGTTGACATCCTTAACGTCGACAAAAAAATCCGTGGCCGCGTGAAGCGCCAGATGGAAAAAAACCAGCGCGATTTTTATCTGAACGAGCAGGTCAAGGCGATCCAGAAGGAGCTGGGCGAAGGTGAGGAAGGTGCCGACATTGAAGAGATCGAAAAAAAGATCAAGTCGGCCAAAATGTCGAAAGAAGCGCTCAAAAAAGCCGAGAGCGAACTTAAAAAACTCAAGCTGATGTCACCCATGTCGGCGGAGGCCACGGTGGTGCGAAGCTATATTGACGTTCTGACCGGCTTGCCATGGAGCAAAAAAACCAAGATCAAACACGACCTCATCAACGCCGAAAACGTGCTGAACGAAGACCATTTTGGCCTGGAGAAAGTCAAGGACCGTATTGTTGAATACCTCGCGGTGCAACAGCGCGTTGACAAGCTCAAGGCTCCGATTCTTTGCCTCGTCGGCCCACCGGGCGTTGGTAAAACATCGCTCGGGCAGTCCATCGCCAAAGCTACAGGCCGCAAGTATGTTCGCATGGCGCTGGGCGGCATGCGTGATGAAGCCGAAATCCGTGGCCATCGCCGAACCTACATCGGCGCGCTGCCGGGCAAGGTGTTGCAAAGCCTGGCCAAGGCCGGTACCCGCAATCCCCTGTTCCTCCTTGATGAGATCGACAAGCTCGGCACCGACTTCCGGGGTGACCCGTCAAGTGCGTTGCTGGAGGTGCTTGACCCGGAGCAAAACCACACCTTTGGTGACCATTACGTTGAGGTCGATTTCGACTTGAGTGATGTGATGTTTGTGGCGACTTCAAACTCCATGAACATTCCGCCTGCGCTGCTGGATCGCATGGAAGTGATCCGTCTGTCGGGCTATACCGAAGACGAAAAAACCAGTATTGCGATGCGCTACCTGCTGCCCAAGCAGGTCAAGAACAACGGCGTTAAAGCTGAAGAGCTGGAAGTGCAGGAACAGGCGGTGCGCGACATCGTGCGCTACTACACGCGCGAAGCTGGTGTGCGCTCTCTTGAGCGCGAGCTGTCCAAAATCTGCCGCAAGGTCGTCAAGGGGATACAGCTCAAAAAGATGACACCGCAGGTGGTGGTCACACCAGACAATTTGAATGAATTTCTCGGTGTCCGTAAATTCAACTATGGCCGTGCCGAGCAGCAAAATCAGGTTGGTCAGGTGGTTGGTCTCGCCTGGACCGAGGTCGGTGGTGATTTGCTGACGATTGAGGCCGCCATGATGCCCGGCAAGGGTGTCATCACGCGCACGGGCTCTCTCGGTGACGTGATGAAGGAGTCCGTGGAGGCCGCACGCACGGTGGTGCGCAGTCGCTCAAAAATGCTCGGTATCAAGGACGAAATGTTTGAAAAGCGTGATATTCACATTCACGTACCAGACGGTGCCACGCCTAAAGACGGCCCCAGCGCCGGGGCTGCCATGACGACCGCTTTTGTGTCTGCCATGACCGGCATTCCGGTTCGTGGTGACGTGGCCATGACTGGTGAAATCACGCTGCGAGGCGAGGTGACGGCTATTGGCGGGCTGAAGGAAAAACTGCTTGCTGCTCTGCGCGGAGGCATCAAGACGGTGTTGATCCCCGAAGAAAATGCCAAGGATTTGCAGGAAATCCCGGACAACGTCAAAAACGGACTCGAGATCATTCCCGTCAAATGGATTGACCAGGTGCTGAAGGTCGCGCTGGAGCGCCAACCGGTTCCACTGACCGATGAAGAGATCGCGCTGGCCGTACCGGTAGTGGCGGCGCCAGGAGTGGTGGTGGTGCCAGCAGAAATTGCGGGGACAGTGAAGCACTGACAGACTTTTTGGCTGGCCGTGCCGGAGGTTCTGAAAAGTACGCTATAATTTGAGGCTGTTATCGCGGGAGTAGCTCAGTTGGTAGAGCGCAACCTTGCCAAGGTTGAGGTCGAGAGTTCGAGACTCTTCTCCCGCTCCAATTCAAAGGGCAGCACTTGAAAATGCTGTCCTTTTTTATTGGATTTTTTGAATATTTCAAGCATGGCCACGCCTTGCTTTGTCGAGAATGCGGCGCGGTAACAAAGCGGTTATGTACCGGATTGCAAATCCGGCTAGCCCGGTTCGACTCCGGGCCGCGCCTCCAGTGTCAGTTATTAAAGCCCCCAGTATTTCCCTTTACGCTCCCGATAGGAGCCCCGATAAAAAGCCCTGAATAAGGGCCTTTTTTGTTTGACAATCAGTCCAGCGCCTGGATGGTGAAATAGGTAGACACAGCGGACTTAAAATCCGCCGCTTCGTTCATAGCGGGCGTACGGGTTCGATTCCCGTTCCAGGCACCATCTTCCTGCTCATTTAAATCGTCCCGCAACTGGTTAAGATAGTTTTATGGCGAGTCATCACACCCCTTTTGAAATCCACGTGCATGGGGAAGTTCCCCTGCGCGAAGATGTGACCTTTGAGCAGTTGCAGGAGGCCTTGAAGCCGCTGTGGAAGTATTCAGGTGCCAAGTCGCTGGCTGCCGCCGCCGAGAGCGCTTATGAGGAAGAGCCCGGCATTCGCTTCGATGCACAAAAACATTTGCTGCAGATGTGCTGGACAGTGCCAGGCGACGACGATTTTCGCCACGCGCTTGACGAGATGTGCATGGGTCTGAACGAGCTTGCGCAGGACGGCGCCCCGATTGAGGTGACGTTTTACGATGCCGACTTTGACGATGACGACGAAGAAGGTAGCGATGACGAAGATGCAAGGGACGATTTCGCCATGTATTTTGTGGGCCCTACGCCAGCGGCCATCATGCAGGTGCAGCGCGATTTGCTGGTGCAGGACACGATAGGCCTGATGGAGCGTCACTTTGATGGCTCCGAGCTGGGCGAGGTTGTCGCAGCCATCGACAAATTGTTTGCACAGCGCTTTGACGCCCTTGTTAACTCCATGCAACTGGGCAGGCCACCGCGCGGGCTGGGCGGCTCTTCTGGAGGCGGCCACGGTGGCGGACGCAAGCCACGGCACCTGCACTAGCCATCCAAAACACGGAGCGCCAAGGCTCTGTGTCTCGGCTACCCAGTGCTATCGTCTTCAGCAATAACTGGTAAAAACCCTTAAGCTGGAGGGTGTGTCGGCCATTTGCTCGCCTGAGTGTTTTTTCTTGTCACTCACGGCATCAATCCTTTTCAATTCGTGTTCAAGCCAATGCAAAAAATTGTAACCACCCAGCGCACGTTGTGGATCTCCTTGATGGCGGTTGTCATCGCTGGCTGCGGCAGGGGCGCCGATGGGGCTGGTGGGCCAGGCGCTGCTGGTGCTCGCCCACCCGCTGAGGTGGGTGTGGTGACCGTTAGCCTGGGCGATGTAGGCCTGGTGACTGAATTACCTGGCCGGCTCGAGGCCTCACGCGTGGCGCAGGTGCGTGCCCGTGCTGCCGGTATCCTGCAAAAACGGCTGTTTCGCGAAGGCAGTGATGTCAAGGCGGGGCAGGCGTTGTTCACGATTGACGCTGCGCCCTATGCGGCCCAGGTTGCCAGCGCCAAGGCCAGCCTGGCGCGTGCTGAAGCCAATGTGTCGCAGACGACGGTGCTGGCCGAGCGCTACAAAACACTGGTCGAGGCCAATGCCGTCAGCAAGCAGGAATACGCCAACGCTGTCGCTGCGCAAAAGCAGGCAGAAGCCGATGTAGCTGTTGCCAAGGCGAATGTGCAGACTGCCGGTATCAATCTCGGCTATGCAGCGGTCACCTCGCCCATCGCCGGCCGTATTGGCCGGGCGCTGGTCACAGAGGGCGCGCTGGTTGGCCAGGGCGAAGCAACGCAGCTGGCCGTGGTGCAGCAGATTAACCCGATGTATGTCAACTTCACGCAGTCCGCCTCGGATGTGATGAAGTTGCGCAGCGCGATGGATAGCGGGCAGTTCAAAAAGGCTGCTGGCGCCCAGGCCGCCAGCGTACGCATCGTGATGGAAGACGGCAGCGAATACGCCACCCCGGGGCGGCTGCTGTTTTCGGATTTGACAGTTGATTCAACGACGGGACAGATCACCCTGCGCGCCGAAGTCCCCAACCCGGTGGGCGAATTGTTGCCTGGTCTTTATGTGCGCGTACGGCTTGAGCAGGCCCAGGCGAAAGATGCCATTACGCTACCGCAGCAGGCGGTGACGCGCACCGCCCAGGGCGATACGGTGATGGTGGTGGGCGACGACGGCAAGGTAAGCCCGCGCCCGGTCAAAATTGGTTCAGCCAAGGGCTCACAGTGGGTGATACTCAGCGGCCTGAAGGCGGGTGAAAAAGTCATGGTCGATGGCTTCCAGAAATTGCAACCAGGCGCAAGCGTCAAGCCGGTGCCATGGCAGCCAGCGGGTAGCAAGCCTGCTGCTGGTGCGCCCGCATCTTCGCCTGCATCAGCGGCCCCGAAGTAAGGAGCCATCCACATGGCCAAGTTTTTTATTGAGCGTCCGATTTTTGCGTGGGTGATTGCGCTGTTCATCGTAGTGTTGGGCAGTGTCGCCATCACACAGTTGCCCATCAGCCAGTACCCGCCGGTGGCACCACCGTCGATTGTTGTATCTGCCAGCTACCCCGGTGCTTCGGCCCAAGTACTTGAGGACAGCGTTATCAGCGTGATAGAGCGCGAGATGAATGGCTCCCCCGGTCTGATCTACATGGAAGCCGTTGCGCAGGCCGATGGCTCGGGCAACCTGACCCTGAGTTTTGAGCCCGGCACCAACGCCGACCTGGCGCAGGTCGATGTGCAAAACCGGCTGGCCAGAGCCTCGCCCCGCCTGCCGCAGGCCGTTACGCAGCAGGGCGTGCGGGTTGACAAGTCGCGCTCTAACTTTCTGCTCTTTACGATGTTGTCGTCGGATAACCCAGCCATTGACCCGATCGCGCTAGGTGACTACGCGTCGCGAAACATTATTCCCGAGATACAGCGCCTGCCGGGTATTGGGCAAGTTCAGCTCTTTGGTACCGAGCGTGCCATGCGCATCTGGATTGACCCTGCCAGGCTGAGCAGCTTCCGTCTGGCATCGAGTGACGTGACCAACGCCATACGCACTCAAAACGCGCAGGTTTCGTCTGGCACTATTGGCGACTTGCCCAACATAGCCGGGCAGGGCATTGCCGCCACCGTCATCGTTAACGGCCAGCTCTCGGGCGCAGAGCAGTTTGGCAATGTGGTGCTGCGCGCCAACACCGATGGCTCGACCGTGCGGCTGAAAGATGTCGCGCGCATCGAACTCGGTGCCCAGACCTATGCGACTTCTGCACGTCTCAATGGCGTGCCTGCAACGGGTATTGGTGTGCAGCTGGCGCCCAGTGGTAACGCGCTGGCGGCGGCCAAGGCCGTGCGGGCCCGCATGGAGCAGCTCAAACCGTACTTTCCGGCAGGTGTGAAATACACCATCCCCTATGACAGCTCGCGCTTTGTCAGCATCTCAATTCGCCAAGTGGCCGAGACGCTGATCGAAGCCATCGTGCTGGTGTTTCTGGTGATGTTTGTTTTTCTGCAAAACTTCCGCTACACCATCATCCCGACCATCGTGGTGCCGATCGCCCTGCTGGGCACATTTGCAACCTTGCTGGCGCTGGGTTTTTCAATCAACGTATTGACCATGTTTGGCATGGTGCTGGTGATCGGCATCGTGGTTGATGATGCGATTGTGGTGGTTGAAAACGTTGAGCGCATTATGAGCGAAGAGGGGCTTAGCCCCCTGCTGGCAACGCGCAAGGCGATGGGCCAGATATCCGGTGCCATCATCGGCGTGACGGTGGTGCTGATTTCGGTGTTTGTGCCGCTGGCTTTCTTTTCTGGTTCGGTCGGTAATATTTACCGCCAGTTTTCTGCCGTGATGGTGACGGCGATTGCCTTTTCGGCCTTCATGGCACTGTCGCTCACGCCTGCGCTGTGTGCTACTTTGCTCAAGCCCGTAGAGGCTGGTCACCACCATGCTAAAACAGGATTTTTTGGCTGGTTCAACCGCAAGTTTTCAAGCACTGCCAAAGGCTATGAAAGCCTGGTCGCACGTATTCTGAAAAAGGCCAGCCGCTACCTCATTCTTTACGCCGCCATCATTGGCGTGGTCGCGCTGTTGTATGCGCGCCTCCCAACGTCGTTTTTGCCCGCTGAAGACCAGGGCAATATCCTTGTCAACGTGCAGTTGCCACCGGGTGCCACGCAAGAGCGCACACGCGCAGTTATCAGCCAGGTCGAAGGCTTCATTCTCAAGCAGCCCGAGGTACAAAGCATGGTCGGCGTGCTGGGGTTCAGCTTCTCTGGTCTGGGACAGAACGCAGCGCTGGCTTTTGTGACGCTCAAGGACTGGTCCGAGCGCGATGGCGAAGCGCACTCTGCGCAGGCGCTAGCGGGCCGCGCGTTTGGTGCGCTTTCTGGTATTCGCGATGCGTTTGTCTTTCCGCTCAGTCCGCCGCCGATTCCTGAACTTGGCACTGCCAGCGGTTTTACCTTCCGGCTGCAAGACCGCGCAGGTGCAGGCCATGATGCCCTGCTGGCCGCGCGCAACCAGTTGCTGGGACTGGCTGGCAAGAGTCCGATATTGGCGCAGGTACGGCCCGACGGGCTCGAAGACGCACCGCAACTGCAGCTCGACATTGACCGCGAAAAAGCGAATGCGCTGGGCGTGACTTTTGATGCCATCAACTCCGCACTGTCGACTTCGCTCGGCTCCAGTTATGTCAATGATTTTCCGAACCAGGGGCGCTTGCAGCGCGTGGTGGTGCAGGCCGATGCGCCGGCCCGTATGCAGCCCGACGACTTGCTCAAGATCAACGCCAGTAACGGCCAGGGCCAGAGCGTGCCGCTGTCGGCATTTGCCACCACACGCTGGGCCAAGGGCGCGGTGCAGACGGTGCGCTACAACGGCTACCCGGCCATGCGCATAGGCGGTGCTGCAGCACCGGGCTACAGTACCGGCACTGCGATGACCGAGATGGAAAACCTGGCCAAACAGTTGCCACCGGGCTTTGGTTACGAATGGACAGGTCAATCGCGCGAAGAAAAACTTGCTGGCTCGCAGGCCACCATTCTTTACGCCTTCGCCATACTGGCCGTCTTTTTGTCGCTTGCTGCCTTGTACGAAAGCTGGTCGATTCCGCTTGCCGTCATTCTGGTGGTGCCGCTCGGTGTAATGGGCGTGCTGCTCGGTACCGTGGTACGCGGCTATTCAAACGACGTGTACTTCCAGGTCGGGCTGATCACCATCATCGGCCTGTCGGCGAAAAACGCGATTCTGATCATCGAGTTTGCGAAGGATTTGCAGGCGCAAGGCAAAGGCGTGATCGAGTCGGCGCTGGCCGCAGCGCACCTGCGCTTCAGGCCTATCGTGATGACTTCGCTGGCCTTTATGCTGGGCGTACTGCCACTGGTACTCGCATCGGGTGCCAGCTCAGCCAGCCAGCGAGCCATTGGCACTGCAGTGATTGGCGGCATGATTACCGGCACGGCACTGGCGGTGTTTTTTGTGCCGGTGTTTTTTGTCGTGGTACGCGGGTTTTTCAAAGACAGTGAACGACAAAAACGCATGTACACCGAGCACGCAAAAGCGGTTGGTATCAATGGAGATGACGGCCATGCGTCCTAAGCAATTTTTCAGACTTGGCGGCTTGAGTGCATCGATTGCCGCGACCATGTTGGCAGGCTGCTCGCTGATTCCAAAGTACGAGAGGCCTGCAGCGCCAGTGGCCAGCGACTGGCCTGCACTCAATGCAGCTACGGGCACTACGGGCGCAAGCTCCACGCCAGCCGCTGCAGACATCGAATGGCAAAGCTTTTTCAGCGACCCCAAGCTCAAGCAACTCATCAGCGCAGCGCTGCAAAACAATCGCGAACTGCGCATTGCCGTACTCAATATTGAACAGGCGAGGGCGCAGTTCCAGATCCGCCGTGCTGACCAGTTCCCCACCCTCAATGCACAAGCTACAGGCCTGCGCCAGCCCAACACCAACGCGAATGCAAATGGGGGAGGCAGAATCACCAGCCTCTACACCGCAGGCCTTGGCATCACCGCCTATGAGCTTGATTTTTTCGGTCGCGTGGCCAGCCTCAAAGAAGCCGCGTTGGCGCAATACCTGGCGACGGAAGAAGGGCGCAAAAGCGCGCAGATCAGCCTGATTGCCCTGGTTGCCAACACCTACCTCAGTGTGCTGGCAGATGTTGAGTTGCTCGCCATCACAGACCAAACACTGGTGACTCGGCAAGAGTCCCTGCGCCTGGGCAAGCTGCGCTTTGACAATGGCGTGACGTCCGAGCTGGACTACCGCCTTGCCGAGTCCCTGCTGGAGGCCGCCAAGGCAGCGCAGGCCCAGCTTTTACGCCAGCGCGCACTGGACCTCAATACCTTGACACTGCTGATCGGCCAGCCGCTGGCGGTCGAAATGCTCCCCGACATGGGCCAAGGTAAAGGCTTCGCTGATGCGCCCATGATGGCGGATGTACCTGCGGGCCTGCCTTCAGACCTGCTTACGAGTCGCCCCGATGTGCGCCAGGCCGAGCAACTGCTGCTGGCATCGAACGCCAACATCGGTGCAGCGCGTGCCGCCTTCTTCCCGCGCATCTCGCTCACCGCCAGTGCAGGCAGCGCCAGCAACAGTCTGTCGGGCCTGTTCAAAAGCGGCTCTTACGGCTGGACACTGGCACCGAGCCTGGTGCTGCCGATTTTTGACTTTGGCCGCAACAGCGCCGGTCTGGACAACGCTAAGGCAACCCGTGACGTAGCCGTCGCGCAATACGAAAAGTCGATTCAAACGGCGTTCAAAGAGGTCTCGGATGCGCTGGCGGGCCGCTCCACGTTGGGCGAGCAACTGCGCGCCACCCAGGCCCAGGCCAATGCAGAGGGCGTGCGGTTCAAGCTGTCTGACCTGCGCTACCAGAACGGCATCGCCAGCCAGCTTGATCTGCTCGATGCCCAGCGCTCATTGTTTACCGCCCAGCAAGCCGTGGTGCAAACCCGCCTGGCCCAGCTGCAAAGCCAGGTCACGCTGTACAAGACGCTGGGTGGTGGCTGGAAGGATGATGCCTCCACTGCTACTGCGCTGACCCGCTAGTCAGTCCAGCGCGCTTTGCCGTTTATCAGATGCTATAAAATAAGTAGCTGGTCACGCCCGTATTTATTGGCTTGTAGCCATTTTCGGCACCTTAAAATGCCTGTTTTTGCTCTTTTTGATGTTCAAAAAGGCTGGTTTTTCAAAAACACGGGTCTTTTGCCCGCACTATCCGCTTAGAGCTTTCATGTCTACTTCTTCCGTCATTACAACCGCTCCTACTATTTCCTGGACAGAGGGCGGCGAGACGCGCTCTGCGCTATGGCATTCCGAGCGCGGTAGCGCGCCGCCCAAGCGTGTGGTGCTGGCAGACGACACACTGAGTGCCGACAGCGCCTATCGTCTGGCTTGTGAAGGCACGGGCTTACTGTGGCGCGGCGACTTTCAAAACGCCCGCTTGCTGGTGCAGGCGCTGGCTCGACGTACCGACAAGCCAGCAAAAGTCAAAACTAAAAAAACCAAAGACACATCGCCACAGCCTGAAGCCGCACTGCCCATGACCGCAGAAGCCTTCCACCTGCACCGCCAGGCGCAGGCGCAGCGTGCGCGGGTGCTCGGCATGGTGCTGATTCCTTTTGATGCTGACTACACCATACCGCTTCGCCGCGCACCCGATGCTAAAAAAGCCTGCACTCAAGCATGGGGTGCAGCCAATGCAGAGTCGGTTGCATCAGTAGCCTCGCTGCGAGAGCTGATGGGTTTTATCAGCTCGCACGAGTGGCGCAAAAGAGGTGTTGAGATTGCAGAGCTGGGGAAGTTGCCGATGTTCATGCACAACCGCATTCACCCGCATTACGGTGTGTTCTCGCCGGTGCGGGGTGAATACATTGCGCTGGTCAAAGAAGCGTTGACGCAAAAGCTTCATGCGTCAAGCAATAAACATATTCCGCTGGCATTCGACATCGGTACTGGCACAGGTGTGCTGGCGGCAGTGCTGGCGCGCGGCGGTGTGGAGCACGTCGTGGCAACCGACCAGGACCCGCGAGCTCTGGTTTGCGCGCGCGACAACCTGCTGCGCCTTGACTTGACAAGCCAGATCAAACTGGCCGAGGTTGATTTGTTCCCTGAAGGCCAGGCGCCACTCATTGTCTGCAACCCGCCCTGGCTGCCAGCGCGCCCCGGCTCGCCGCTGGAACATGCGATCTACGACGAGGGCAGCACCATGCTGCTGGGGTTTTTAAACGGCCTTGCCGCGCATCTTTCGCCGGGTGGGGAAGGCTGGCTGATTCTGTCTGACCTGGCCGAGCATCTTGGCCTGCGCACGCGCGCAGAGCTTTTGGCGGCGATTGAAAGCGCAGGCTTGAAAGTACTGGGCCGCATGGACGCACAGCCGCAGCACCCCAAAGCCAGCGATGCCAGCGACGCACTGCACGCAGCACGGGCTGCAGAAGTGACATCGCTCTGGCGGCTCGTGGCAAATAAGTATTTGACATGACCATCCTGCTCGCGCCTATGGAAGGACTGCTG
>JBBRQQ010000052.1:0-21229 GCA_038226155.1 Burkholderiales bacterium | reverse complement strand
CTGTCCTGCAGCCTTTCCGGCTAATGAATACGTGCGCAAAGTGCTATGAAAAGTATAGCAGATGATGCCAGGGCCATGGCCACTTCGGTTGCCGCTGGCGACGTCAGTGCACGTGAGCTGCTGGCGGCCAGCGTAGCGCGCATCGACTCTACTGACGCGCGGGTCAATGCCTTCACAGACCGTACCCTGGCCAGAGCCGAGCGTGAGGCTGATGCCGTTGATGCGCAATGCGATCGCTGGCGACAGCGCGGCGACGCGGCTGACAAACCCGGCCCGCTCGCGGGTGTTCCGTATGCGGTTAAAAACCTGTTTGACATTGAAGGCTTGGTTACGCTGGCGGGCTCCAAAATTAACCGCAACAATCCACCGGCGGCGAGTGATGCCGTGCTGGTATCGCAAATGCAGCGCGCAGGCGCAGTGCTGGTGGGCGGCCTGAACATGGACGAATACGCCTACGGCTTTACCACTGAAAACACGCACTACGGCCCTTGCCACAACCCGCATGACCTGGCGTGTATTGCAGGCGGCTCATCAGGTGGGTCGGGCACAGCGGTGGCTGCAGGTCAGGTGCCGATTGCGCTGGGGTCAGACACTAATGGCTCCATCCGCGTGCCTGCATCGCTATGCGGCGTGTGGGGTTTAAAACCCACGTTTGGTCGCTTGTCGCGGCGCGGCACCTATCCGTTTGTGTACAGCATTGACCACCTCGGGCCGTTGGCCAACAGCCTGGACGGTTTGGCCCTGGCCTATGACGCGCTGCAAACACCCGACGCATTAGACCCCGGTTGCCACGCGCTGCGGGTGCAGCCCGTGTTGCCCAGGGTGGCGGGCGGCGTTGATGGCTTACATGGCCTACGCATCGGCGTTTTAAACGGCTTCTTTCACGACCATGCCACGCCTGCTGCGCGTGAGGTGGTGGCGCTGGCGGCCGGCACATTGGGCGCGCAGGCTGAAGTCACCTGGCCCGATGCGGCTCTTGCACGCGCCGCTGCTTTCATCATCACCGCCAGCGAAGGCGGCAGCCTGCACCTTAATGATTTGCGCACCCGTGCCGACGAATTTGAGCCACTGTCGGTAGACCGCTTTATTGCGGGCGCTTTGCAGCCGGTTGACTGGTATTTGCGCGCACAGCGCTTTCGGCGCGTTTATCGCGACAAGGTCAATGCCCTGTTCGAAACCTGGGACGTGCTGCTTTGCGCTGCCACACCCTGCGCCGCGCCAACTATCGGCACCGAGTGGCTTGACATCAACGGCACGCAGCACCCGTCGCGTGCAGCCATGGGCCTGCTGACGCAACCGATCTCATTTGCGGGCTGCCCCGTGGTTGCAGCACCGATGTGGCCCGAGAGTCTGCAAGCGACTGGCGGCATGCCGATTGGGGTACAGATCATCGCCGCGCCCTGGCGCGAAGACCTTGCGTTTCGTGTGGCAGCGCTTCTTGATAGTTCCGGTGTAGCGAGTGTCAAACCCGTCAACTTGTAAAAACATGAATCCATCTTCTACCAACATCAACATCCCCGAAGTTCTCGCCGAGGTCACCAAGCAATTTGCGCGCTATGAAAAGGCCGTCACAGCTAACGATGTCGAGGTGCTTGACGAGCTTTTCTGGAACAGCCCGCACACGCTGCGCTACGGTGCGACTGAAAACCTGTACGGTTATAAAACGATTGCGGCCTTTCGCGCCGGCCGTTCCGCACAAGGGCTGGAGCGCCTGATTCTAAAAACCGTCATCACCACTTACGGCCATGACTTTGCAACAGCCAATGTGGAGTTCCAGCGCTCAGGCAGCGCGCGCAGTGGCCGGCAAAGCCAGACCTGGCTGCGCACGCCGGGCGGGTGGCGCGTGGTAGCTGCGCATGTCAGCCTGCTTGCATGAATCATGATTGCGGTGGCTTCTATCTACGGTTTGTTCCGTTGCCCATTTATTTAAAGGGATAGCCATATGACACGCCAACACGTGAGCCGTCGTGACTCCCTCAAATGGCTGGTCGCCGCAGCGATGCCCGGGCCGTGGCTGGCCAACACGGCACAGGCTTTAGAGCCGCCTGCCACCGACTACCCGACCAGGGCTTCAAAGCTCATCATTCCCTTTCCTGCCGGGGGCGCTACCGACTACGCCGCCCGCGCCATTGGTACCTCGCTGTCGCAGCTGTGGCGCCAGCCCGTGGTGTTTGACAACCGCGTTGGTGCTGGTTCGACCATTGGCACAGACTTTGGTGCCAAGAGCGCCCCTGATGGCTACACACTGGTCATGGGCATACCGGCAGGCGTGACGATTGCGCCGCACATCTACCCCAGGCTGGGCTATGACCCGCTGGTTGACTTGCTACCCGTAGCGGGCTTTGCCACGTCGCCGCTGGTGGTGGTTGTGCCCACCAATTCACCTTTTAAAACCTTTCCCGATCTGGTGTCCTATGCCAAGGCCAACCCCGGTAAATTAAGTTATGCGTCGAATGGCAACGGCTCACTGCCGCACCTGACGATGGAATGGTTTTTGTCGCAAGCCAGGGTCAGCATGACGCACGTGCCGTATCGGGGCAGCGTGCAGGCCTTGCCTGATTTGATCTCGGGCCGGGTGGATGTGATGATGGACATCATCGTCTCGGCGCTACCGTTGATTGAAGGTGGCAAGCTGCGCTTGCTGGCGGCCTCCAGCGCGCAGCCCAGCTCGCGCCTGCCCGGGGTACCCACGATCGCCAGCTTTGGCTACCCGGGCTTTGCCGCCGACCAGTGGTATGGCCTCTTCGTACCCAAAGGTACGCCAAGCGCCATTGTTAAAAAAATCGAAGCCGATGTGGAAAAGGCAAGTACCGATTCACGCATGCGCGCGCAGATGTGGCAGCGCGGCGCTGAGATCAACTACCTCGGTAGCAAAGCGTTTGCCACCATGGTGCGTGTCGACTCGCAGCGCTGGGCGGGAATAGCCAAAGCCACAGGCGCCAAGGCTGAGTAGCGCGTCGCCAGCGCACCGCGTCGCTGCAAGGCTGTTAAAGGTTATTTGTGCAAACTGCTGCTTCCCGACTTAATCCTTCTTCCGCTGCCGCGCCCGTGCATCGCTCGCGTGCAGACGAGGTGTACCAGCAGCTCAAGCGCGACGTGTCCGAGTTCAAGCTCGTGCCGGGTGACCGATTTACCGAAACCGAAATCAGTGAGCGCCTGGGTGTGTCGCGCACCCCGGTACGGCAAGCGCTTTTTCGTATGCAGCAAGAGGGGTTTGTAGAAGTGCTGTTCAGGAGCGGATGGCGCGTGCTGCCGTTTGACTTCAACCAGTTTGAAGAACTCTACGACCTGCGCATGGTGCTGGAGACGACAGCGGCACACCGGCTCTGTGAGAGTGCGGTAAAAATCAACCCGGCCATGCTGGACGAACTGGCCGCCATCTGGCTCGTCAGTTCGGACCTGCGCAGCAGCGACATGGCGCAGGTCTCGAAATGGGATGAAGCCTTTCACTGCGCGCTGGTGGCGGCGGCAGGCAACGCCGAGATGGCGCGTGTGCATAGCGATGTGACAGACCGCATCCGCGTCATCCGGCGGCTGGACTTCACCAAGCAGCCGCGTATTGACGCCACCTATGAAGAACACGCCAAAATTTTAAAAGCCATACAGCGCAAACGCGGCGACCAGGCGGCGATGCTGCTGCGCGCGCACATAAAGACCAGCCAGGCCGAGGTGCGCAAGATCACGCTGCACCAGGTGCATCAGGCCAGGCTGTTGGGCGCGCAATCCACCGTTTGAGCGCTTGAAAAGCTCAAAAAGTGCCGTTTTTAAGGCCTAAAAATGGCTGCAGCCCAATAAATACGGGCGTGAGCAGCTATATTTTTAATAGCGATCAAAAATACCAGACTGATAAAATCCGTGCTCTTGTGCTCATGCAGTGGCGTCATGGTCCAGATCAGGCCTTTTCCAGGGGTCCACGTGCGTCATCAGGTTCAGCACGCGGTGGCGTTGCAGCACACGCAGTCGCGCGATGACCGCTATGTCATGCCCGGCTTCGACGGTGATAGCGGCATCCACTTCGATATGCGCATCGACAACGATCATGTCGCCCATCTTGCGGGTGCGCACGTCATGCACGTTGCTCACCCCTGGCGTGCCCATCAACGTCTTGCGGATGGCCTCGACCTCCTGCTCGTCCACGGCGCGGTCCATCAGGTCATGCAGGGCGTTCCAGCCAAAACCCCAACCCATCCTGGCAACCATGAAGCCGACGATCAGCGCGGCGATCGGGTCGAGGATGGGGTAGCCGGCCAGATTGCCGATGATGCCCAGGCCGACCACCAGCGACGAGGCGGCATCAGATCGCGCATGCCAGGCGTTGGCCACCAGCATGCTCGACTTCACGCGCTTGGCCACCGAAAGCATATAGCGAAACAACAGCTCCTTGGCCAGCAGCGCGCCACCGGCTACATACAGCGCCACGATGTGCACCTGCTGGACTGTTTCTGGTGCCTCGAGTTTGCGGAAGGCCGACCACACCATGCCGACGCCCACGGCGAGCAGCAAGGCGCCCAGAACCAGCGACGCGGCGGTCTCGAAGCGCTGGTGGCCATAGGGATGATCGGCGTCGGCGTCCTTCTTGCTGTGGTGGCTGGCGAACAGCACCACAAAGTCGGCCACCAGGTCGGACAGTGAATGGATGCCGTCGGCAATCAGGCCCTGTGACCTGGCGAGCACGCCCACCACCACCTGGGTGATGGTCAGCACAAGATTGACGCCGACGCTTACCCACGTGCTGCGCGAGGCGGCTTGCGCGCGTTCGGCCGGGGTGTGTTGAGGGTCCTCGGGATCGTCGAATAAGTCGTCTTGGTTCACGGTACTTGGTTAGGATCGTCGGCGAGTCTGTTCTTGCAGAAGCGCTGTCTGGGAGTGATGTCCCGCGCGTCCGCTGGAGTACGGGCAAGGTATCCTAGCGGATCAGCAGAACAGGTGTGTCGGCGGTGGCCAGCACCCTTTGTGCGACCGAACCGAGCAGGAGGTCTGCTATCGCGCTGCGTCCCTTGGCACCGAGCACGATCAGATCGAACTTGCCGACCTTCGCACACTTGACAATCTCCTGCGCGACGTGGCCTGTGCGCACTTCCATATCGTGCTTGACGCCGACTGCGTCGAGTAGCTTGCGGGCGGGCTTCAACTCCTTTTCGCTGAGTTCGCGCAGATAGTCAGCCACCACATCGCGGCCGACAAACGCCTTGGCGTGCCGCAGGCTGACATCGTCATGAACGCTGATCAACGTGACGGAGCTTGATGTCGAAGACAGCTGGCGAACCAGCTTGCACGCGTACTTGACGGCCTGCAATGCAGGCTTCGATCCATCGGTGGCGACCAGAATTTTCATGGGTATCTTTCTCTTGGAAATTTGCTGGAAGACGACCGCAGCCCCAACAATAAACCAGCTGTCAGTATGGCAGCATCCGGCGCAGCGTGTTGTCACGAACGAAATAGTGATGAAACAATGCTGCGGCTGCATGCATGCCGATGAGGAAGTAGCCGATCGTGCCACCCGTTTCGTGAAGTTCCTTGGCCCAATCGGCGACGGCCTTGCTCTCGGTGACGAGTGCCGGGAGCTGGACGAAGAAGAACGGAATCACCTTGCCCTCTGCGCTAAGCGTCAGCCACCCGAGCAAGGGCATGCCTATCATCAGCGCATAAAGCGCTACAAGCATCAGGCGGCTCAGCACAACCTGCCACCGTGGCGGAGCGGGCTGGATAGGTGGCGTAGCGCTGGTCAGGCGGAGGACAACGCGCACGGCGACCAGCAAGAGAACAGAGAGCCCCAGCATGAAATGCCAGGTCTTGAGCCCCTCCCTGAGATCACTGCCCTTGGGAAAGTTTCCGCGCAGCTCAATACACGCGTAGACTGCGGCGATCAGGATCAGCATCAACCAGTGAAGTGCGATGGAGGCCCGGCCATATCGGGCCGCTGGGTTGCCAGTGAAGGTGGCGCTCATGTCGATACTCCAGCTGATTTGCACATTTTTTAAGGGTCAGTTCAGCGTGAATGGCGCGACCATGCCCATCAGGCGTACAGATTTCTCTTTTTGGTCAAGATACCCCACTGCGTGGTTTCAGTCTGTGCGTTACGCAACCATAAGCAACTCTAGGCGCCGGCGTTGAAGGCGGTATTGCGCTAGATCAACTCCCGTCATATTACCTGCTCAAATCTGGTAGTCGTACGCCACTGTGATGGGCGCATGATCCGAAAACTTCTGTTCTTTGTAGATGTGTTCGGTTTTTGCCAGCGCAGCCATCGCGGGTGTGGCCAGGTGGTAGTCGAGCCGCCAGCCGACGTTTTTGGCGTAGGCCTGGCCGCGGTTACTCCACCACGTGTAGGCCTCGTCGGTGGTGGTGGGCTTGAGCTTGCGGTAGACGTCAACCATGCCGCCGCCGGCTTTTAGTTTGTCGGCTGCGGCATTTGTTTCTGCGACGTCACTACGCAGCAGCTCTGTCATCCAGGCGCGCTCTTCTGGTAGAAAGCCGCTGTTCTTTTTGTTGCCCTTGAAGTTTTTCAAATCGATTTCCTGATGCGCGATGTTGATGTCGCCGCAGAGCACAAAATCGCGTTCCTGCTTCAGTTCCGCCAGACGCGGGTAAAACTCGGCCAGAAAACGAAATTTTGCGGCCTGGCGTTCTTCGCCTGATGAGCCACTGGGAAAGTAGGCGCTGATGATGGACAGCTTGGGCGCGTGCTTGCGGGCTGGCCGGTCAAAGCGAACTTCCACGTAGCGGCCTTCCGCGTCAAATTCGCTGGAGCCGTAGCCCACGATCACGTCGCTCGGCTCATGGCGGGTGTAGACGGCCACGCCTGAGTAGCCTTTTTTCTCGGCAAAATGAAAATGGCCTTTGAGCCCGGCCATTTCCTCAAATCGGCCTGCAACATCGTCCGCCTGTGCCTTTAGCTCCTGCACACAAATACAATCTGGTCTGGACTGCGCAAGCCAGCCTTCAACACCCTTGCTGGCCGCAGAGCGTATGCCGTTGAGATTGAGGCTGGATAATTTAAACATGGGACTTCCAATGAGCATTGCAACGGTAAGCACGGATTCAGGCAGCCTGGCGCTTGAGTTCGTGCAGTTTGCGGTTGAATCCGGTGTGCTGCGTTTTGGCGAATTCAAGACCAAAGCTGGTCGCCTGAGTCCTTACTTTTTCAATGCAGGTTTGTTTGACGACGGTGCCAAAATGGGCCGTCTGGCGCAATTTTATGCGCGCCAGTTGCTGGCTGAAGAAAAGGCGACCGGGCTGCAGTTTGACATGATTTTCGGCCCCGCCTACAAAGGCATTCCGCTGGCGGCGGCGGTGTCCATCGAGCTGGCCCGGCTGGGCCGTAACATGCCTTTTGCCTACAACCGCAAAGAAGCCAAAGACCACGGCGAGGGGGGCGCGCTGGTCGGTGCGCCGGTCAGGGGCCGGGTGCTGATTGTGGATGACGTGATGTCTGCCGGCACCGCCGCGCGCGAGTCGATTGCCATCATCAAGGCGGCAGGGGCGATTCCCCATGCCGTGGCCATTGCGCTGGACCGGCAGGAAAAAGCCACCGAAAAAGGACTTGACGTTGCCTGGAGCGCTGTGCAATATGTCACCAACCAGCTCGGCCTGCACGTCTGCGCGATTGCCCGCCTGACGGACTTGCTTCAATATCTTTCAACGCAAGACGGCGACACACTGAGCGCGCATTACCATGCGGTGTTGGCCTATAGAGAACGCTACGGCGTGAATTGAGGAGCTAGTGCTTTCCATGACTGCATTCACAACCATATTGATGGGCTGGGCCATGACGATGCTGCTGTCGGGTGGCGCTGTGGCCCAGGGTATTTACACCTGCACCGATGCCAAGGGCCGCAAGATCACCTCGGACCGCGCGATTGCCGAGTGTATGGACCGCACACAACACGAAATCAACCCTTCTGGCACCGTCAGGCGCGTGATAGGTCCGGCGTTGACCGCACCGGAGCACGCGGCCATCGAAGAAAAAGAAAGAGCTGCCGCGGAGGCGCGCGTGGCCGCGGGTGAGGACAAGCGCCGTGACCGCGCCCTGCTGCTGCGCTACCCGAACCGGCAGGCGCATGATGCCGAGCGTACGCAGGCGCTGACCCAGGTGGAGGAGGGCAGCAAGGTTGCAAACAAAAAAATGCTTGAGCTTGCCGAGCAGCGTAAACAGATCAGCGCCGAACTTGAGTTTTATAAAAGAGACTCCAGCAAAACACCACCGCCGCTGAGGCGCCGGGTGGAAGAAAACGACAGTAATGTGGCGATACAAAAACGCTTTGTCGCCGACCAGGACGCCGAAAGGCGACGCGTCAACCAGCGCTTTGATACGGAACTGGTCAAGCTCAAGCAGTTGTGGCCACAGATGGGCGTGTCGGCAACGGCCGGGCCTGATTTGAAGAAATAGCTTTAGCCGAGCTTTTTCTTCAGCAACTCGTTAACCTGCGCCGGGTTGGCCTTGCCTTTGGTGGCCTTCATGGCCTGACCCACCAGAGCGTTCATGGCTTTGGTATTACCCGCGCGGACTTCTTCTACGTTTTTGGCGTTGGCGGCTAGAACGTCGTCGATGATTTTTTCGAGTTCGCCGGAGTCGGACATCTGCTTTAGGCTTTCGGCTTCGATGATCGCATCGACGTCAGTGCCTTCCCTGTTCCATAACATTTCAAATACTTGTTTGGCTGCGCTGTTAGAAATAACGCCTTCGTCAATTCGCTTGACTAATACGGCCAGCATGTGCGAATTCAGGTGTGAAAATGCAAAGGGCATCTCCTCCGCGTTAAGCCGACGGGATAACTCTCCCATCATCCAGTTGCAGACCAGTTTGGGCTTACCGCCTTCAAGGATGGCTGCCAGAAAGTAGAAGGCCATTGCCTTGTTTTGAGTCATGGCCGACGCGTCATAGTCTGACAAGCCATACTCGGTGACAAATCTGGCGGCCATTACGCGTGGCAGTTCTAACATTTCCGAACGCACTTGCTCAACCCAATCCCGTCCAATCACCAGCGGTGGCAAATCCGGGTCTGGAAAGTAACGGTAATCCGCGGCATCTTCCTTCGTTCGCATGCTTCGGGTCTCGCCCGTCTCGGGGTCAAACAGCACCGTCGCTTGCTGAATTGCTTTGCCGTCTTCAATCTGTTCAATTTGCCAGCGCACTTCGTAGTCAATCGCCTGCTGCATGAACTTGAAGCTATTTAAGTTTTTAATCTCGCGCCGCGTACCGAGTTCAGCGCCGGGCTTGCGCACCGACACGTTGGCATCACACCTGAAGCTGCCTTCCTGCATATTGCCGTCGCAAATGCCAATCCAGGTCACGATCTTGTGCAGCTCTTTGGCGTACGCCACGGCCTCTGCGGAAGATCGCATGTCAGGCTCGGTCACGATTTCCAGCAACGGCGTACCAGCGCGATTCAGGTCGATGCCGCTCATGCCTATGAAATCTTCGTGCAGTGATTTGCCGGCGTCTTCTTCAAGATGCGCACGCACCAGTCGCACCGACTTTTTTTCATCGCCCAAAAAGAACTCGACCACGCCGCCCTGCACCACAGGAATCTCGAATTGGCTAATCTGATAGCCCTTGGGCAGGTCGGGGTAAAAATAATTTTTGCGCGCAAACACACTGCTCTCGGCAATGTGCGCATTCACGGCCAGGCCAAACTCGATGGCGCGCTGCACCGCGCCCTTGTTCATCACTGGCAAGGCACCAGGCAATGCAAAGTCAACCGCTGAAGCGTTGGTGTTCGGCTCTGCGCCAAACGAGGTCGATGCGCGGCTGAAAATTTTCGACTGCGTGGTGAGCTGTGTGTGGGTTTCAAAGCCAATGATGACTTCGTAGCCCTGTACCAGCGGGCCGGTTGGTCGACCGACTTGCGCCTGCGCAAAGGTGTCTGTGGGGGTTGTTGTTTGGCTCATTTCGAAATCACCTCAAAAGCGCTGGGCTTGCGCAGATGCCAATCCGTCGCCATTTGAAATTGATGCGCCGCACCCAGCAACTGCGCTTCCTTGAAGTAGTTGCCAATCAGCTGCAAACCGACCGGCATACCGCCTGCGCCAAAGCCTGCGGGCACGCTCATGCCGGGCAGGCCTGCGAGGCTGCTTGATAGTGTGTAGATGTCTGCCAGGTAGTTGGCGACCGGGTCGGCGGATTTTTCGCCAATCTTCCACGCTACGGTGGGGGACACCGGGCCGGCAATGATGTCGCACTGCGTAAAGGCTTTTTGAAAGTCTTCGGCAATCAGGCGGCGGATTTTTTGCGCCTTTAGGTAATAGGCGTCGTAGTAGCCGTGCGAGAGCACGTAGGTGCCTATCATGATGCGGCGCGTGGCTTCGTCGCCAAAGCCTTCGCTGCGCGACTTTTTGTACATGTCGGTGAGGTCGGTGTACCTCGCGGCGCGATGCCCGTAGCGAACGCCATCAAAGCGGCTCAGGTTGCTGCTGGCCTCGGCAGGTGCAATCACGTAATAGACCGGAATCGACAATTCGGTGAGCGGCAGATCAACTTCCACCAGCGTGGCACCCATTTTTTTAAACTCGGCCAGTGCAGTGCGAACGGCTGCCAGCACATCCGCCGCGCAACCCTCCCCGTAAAACTGCCTTGGCAGGCCAATTTTCAGGTTTTTAAGCGGTTTTTGAGGCTCAAAAGTAGCCACATCGCCCTGTTTACGGGCGTGAACAGCTATTAAATCAGTAGCATAGTCAAGCGTTGGCATGTCCAGCGATGTTGAGTCGCGGTCTAAATCCGGCCCTGCCATGGCGGACAGCAGCAGGGCGCAGTCGAGTGCACTGCGGCCCATGGGCCCGGCCTGGTCCAGGCTGGACGCAAAGGCCACCATGCCATAGCGTGAGCATCGGCCGTAGGTCGGTTTGATGCCGGTGATGCCGGTCAGCGATGCAGGCTGGCGAATCGAGCCGCCCGTGTCTGTACCGGTGGCCACAGGCACCAGCCGCGCCGCCACAGCCGCGGCAGAGCCGCCTGAAGAGCCGCCCGGCACCCGCGTGGTGTCCCACGGGTTGTGGGCAGGCTTGTAGGCGCTGTTGTCGTTGCCCGAGCCCATGGCGAACTCGTCGCAATTGAGCTTGCCCAGCGTGACCATGCCCGCTGCCGCCAGCCTGGCTACCACCGTTGCATCAAACGGGCTGCGGTAGTTTTCCAGCATTTTCGAGCCCGCCGTGGTCGGGAAATCGCATGTGACAAACACGTCCTTGTGCGCTAGCGGCACGCCCAGCAACGGTGTGCGTTCGCCAGAGGCCAGTCGCACATCGGCGGCCTTGGCCTGAGCCAGCGACACGTCAGGGTCGGTCGCCAGGAAAGCGCCCAGGCTTTCGTACTTTGCAATTCGTTTCAAAAAATGTTGGGTAACTTCAACGCTGGAGATTTCGCGAGTCGCCAGCTTGGCGGCAAGCTCGGCTACGCCTAGATCGTGCAGTTCGGTGGATGAAGAGAGCGTGCTCATTCGATCACCTTGGGAACCAAAAAAAGGCCGCGTTCAACGGCTGGTGCGCTCACTTGGCTGGCATCGCGCTGGTTGGGTTCACTGGCGATGTCGTCGCGCAGGCGCAGGGCCACCTCGCCCAGCAGCGCTGCCGGGTGCGCCAGTGGCTCAACGCCGGTGGTGTCTACCGCGTCCATCTGGTCAACCAGGGCAAAAAAGCCATTGAGCTGACTGAGCAGGCGGTCGGTTTCGTCGGGGCGTAATTCAAGTCGCGCCAGGTTGGCGACGCGTGCAATTTCTTTGGAATCTATAGCCATGAATCAGGGGTGCTTAAAAGGGGATCTCAAAAATCGGTGAAATCCCTCGACGTTACGCCCGGTGATACCCTTCGCGGAGGGTGCAAAACGGGCAAAGCATGCAAAGGGATGCGTTATTATCCCGTCTTTGGTGTGAAATCAGGGTTGATTACATCCTTTAGGCGTTTTTTAGGTGCCTTAAACCGCTTGAAATTGCTTTGTGCAAGGTTGTGGATGTCGTTGACCTGTTTTCCGCCCTATGCCGCAACCGGATTCTGAATATATGTTTGAAGCATTTCGTCGGTATTTTTCAACCGACCTCGCCATCGATTTGGGCACCGCCAACACCCTGATTTACGTCCGCGACCGCGGCATTGTGCTTGACGAGCCATCGGTTGTGGCGATTCGCCATGAAGGTGGCCCGCAGGGTAAAAAAACCATCCAGGCTGTGGGCCACGAAGCCAAGGCCATGCTCGGCAAAGTTCCGGGCAACATCGAGGCGATTCGCCCGATGAAAGACGGCGTGATTGCCGACTTCACCGTCACCGAGCAGATGCTCAAGCAATTCATAAAAATGGTGCATCCGCGCAGCTTTTTCAAGCCCAGTCCGCGCATAATCATCTGCGTGCCTTGCGGCTCTACCCAGGTTGAGCGGCGCGCGATTCGCGAAAGCGCACTCGGTGCCGGCGCTTCGGATGTTTACCTGATTGAAGAGCCGATGGCTGCCGCCATTGGCGCAGGCTTGCCAGTATCGGAGGCTAGCGGCTCCATGGTGGTTGACATTGGCGGCGGCACGACCGAAGTCGGCGTTATCTCGTTGGGCGGCATGGTCTACAAGGGCAGTGTTCGCGTTGGCGGTGACCGTTTTGACGAAGCCATCATCAACTACATTCGCCGCAACTACGGCATGTTGATTGGCGAGCCAACGGCTGAGGCCATCAAGAAAAACATCGGCTCGGCCTTCCCCGGCTCTGAAGTGAAAGAGATGGAAGTCAAGGGTCGCAATTTGAGCGAAGGCGTACCGCGCAGCTTCACCATCTCAAGCAACGAAATTCTTGAAGCCCTTACTGACCCGCTCAACAACATTGTCAGTGCCGTCAAAAACGCACTTGAGCAAACACCGCCTGAACTTGGCGCCGATATTGCCGACCGCGGCATGATGTTGACTGGCGGCGGCGCGCTCTTGAGAGACCTTGACAGGCTGCTGGCCGAAGAAACCGGCTTGCCAGTGCTGGTGGCTGAAGAGCCGTTGACCTGTGTGGTGCGCGGTTGCGGCATGGCACTAGAGCGCATGGACCGCCTGGGTTCCATCTTCACGTCGGAATAAAGCGCAGATCGCTGATTTCCACGCGGCACGGCCCTGGCGATCTGAAGCCCACTACATGCCTGCATCATGCCTTTAGGAACCCTGGACAGAACCCCGCCGTCCTTTTTCAAACAGGGGCCGTCGGCGCTGTCCAAGTTACTGTTTTTCAGCGCTCTGGCGCTTTTTTTAATGGTGGCAGACACACGCTTTCGCATCATCCAGCCGCTGCGTGCCACGCTGGCAACCGCTTTGTACCCGGTGCAGTGGCTGGCCATGCAACCGGTGCGGGCTGTCAAAAACAGTGCCGACTACTTCACCAGCCTCAGACAGGCCAAAACCGATAGTGAAGACGCCAGTAAAAAGCTGGCGCTGCAGTCGCTGCGTGCCGGGCAGGTTGAGCAGTTGTTGCAGGAAAACGGCCGTCTGCGCAAACTGCTGGGCCTGCGTGAGCAACTCGCCACGGCTGTAATGGCAGCCGAGGTGCTGTATGACGCGGCTGATCCCTACACTCGCAAAGTCATCATCGACAAGGGCCTGCTGCAAGGCGTTGATCTGGGCTCACCCGTGCTGGATGAATCCGGCGTGTTGGGCCAGGTCACGCGCGTACACCCGCTGGTCAGTGAAGTCACGCTGCTGATTGACCGCGACCTTGCCATTCCCGTGCTCAATATCCGCACAGGTGCCCGCAGCGTTGCCTATGGCGACCCCTCGAATGCGGGCTCGGGCAATGGGCTGGAGTTGCGCTTTATGGGCAGCAATTCAGACGTGCAGCCGGGCGACTTGCTGACCACCAGCGGTGTTGACGGCGTGTACCCGCCCGGCCTGCCCGTGGCCAAAATCAGCCGCATCGAGCGCCGCGCCGAATCAGCGTTTGCCAAAATTTACTGCGCGCCACAGGCGCTGGTGACTGCAGCGCGGCACGTGATGGTGGTCAAGCCGGTATCCAGCCAGATACCGCCCCGCCCCGCAGTTGAACCCGCAGTCCCAACGCCACCAGCCAAACGGGGGACAGCGAGATGATCATGCGACCAGGCCAGCAACTGCTGCTGCCAGCCAACCCGCTGTTCATCTGGGGCAGCCTGATTGCAGCCTTGCTGCTGAACATGCTGCCGCTCGGGCGCGTGCCGTGGATGCCTGATTTCCTGGCGCTGGTGCTGGTGTTCTGGAACGTACACCAGCCGCTGCGCGTAGGCATTGGCCTGGCCTTCATGTTCGGCCTTGGCATGGATGTACACCAGTCGTCATTGCTGGGCCAACATGCACTGTCTTACACGGCACTCAGTTTTTTCGCCACCATGATTCACCGTCGTCTGCTCTGGTTCACAGTGCCATCACAAGCCGTCCAGGTGTTACCGCTGTTTGCCGTTGCGCATGGTGTGGAGCTGCTTATTCGCGTGGTCGGCGGCGGTATTTTCCCCGGCTGGATTGCCTTGCTCGCGCCACTGGCTGAAGCGTTGCTATGGCCTGTGGCCAGCGTGCTGTTGTTGGTGCCTCAGCGGCGTGCGCCTGACTCCGATGCCAATCGACCACTCTAGTCGCACAATCACAACGCCATGACTGAACTCCGAAACGTAGAAGCTGACCTGTCGCGCTTTCGTGCGCGTGTGCTGGTTGCCAGTCTGGTGGTGCTGCTGTGCTTTATTTTGCTGGCAGCGCGTCTGGTGTACTTGCAGGTTTATCGCCATGATGACCTGAGCGAGCAGGCCGAAAGCAACCGCACAGCCGTTGTGCCCATCGTGCCGAACCGGGGGCTGATACTGGATCGCAATGGCGTGGTACTGGCCACCAACTACTCGGCCTATACGTTAGAAATCACGCCTTCCAAGGTTGCCAATCTGGACGAAACGATTGCCGCTCTTGAGAAGGTGATCGATATCCAGCTGCGCGACAAGCGCCGCTTCAAGCGCCTGCGTGAAGAGTCGAAAAATTTTGAGTCGCTGCCTATACGCACCCGCCTGACCGACGAAGAAGTGGCACGCTTTGCGGCCCAGCGCTTTCGCTTTCCGGGTGTGGACATCAAGGCCCGGCTGTTTCGCAGCTACCCCTTTGGCGAGCTGGGCAGTCATGTGGTCGGTTACATAGGGCGCATCAACCAGGCCGAAAAAGAGACTATCGAAAGCAGCGAAGACGAGGGCAACTACCGCGGCACCGACTACATCGGCAAGCTCGGTGTCGAACAAAGTTTTGAGCAGCAACTGCATGGCACCACTGGCGTTGACCAGGTCGAAACCTCGGCCGGGGGCCGTGCGGTGCGCAAGCTGGCCACCAACCCCGCGACACCGGGCGACACCGTCAAGCTGTCGATTGACATCGGCCTGCAAAAACTGGTTGAAGACATGTTTGGCGAGCGGCGCGGCGCGCTGGTGGCGCTGGACCCGAAGACCGGCGACGTGCTGGCTTTTGTCAGCAAGCCGACGTTTGACCCCAACCTGTTCGTCGATGGCATTGATACCGAGAGCTGGGAAGCTCTCAATGAATCCATCGACAAACCGCTGCTCAACCGGGCATTGCGCGGCACCTATCCGCCGGGCTCCACCTACAAACCTTTCATGGCCATGGCTGCCCTGCAAACGGGTACACGCTCACCCACCACACTCATCAACGACCCCGGTTTTTACATGTTTGGCGGCAGGCGTTTTGGCAGCCCCGAGAACGAGCGAGGCGGCATCATGGACATGAACCGCGCCATTGTCGAATCGAGCAACGTGTATTTTTATTCGCTTGCCAACGAGATGGGCGTGGACACCATGCATGACTTCATGAAGCCGATGGGCTTTGGCCAGATCACCGGAATCGACATCAACGGTGAAGTGCGTGGCGTGCTGCCCAACCAGGCCTGGAAGCGCAGTTACTTCAAAAAAGTCGAGCAGCAAAAATGGTTTGCCGGCGAGACTATTTCGCTCGGTATAGGCCAGGGCTACAACAGTTTCACCATGCTGCAACTGGCGCAAGCCACGGCGGTGCTGGCCAACAACGGCATCAAGCACAAGCCGCGTCTGGTGATTGGCACGCAAGACCCGGTCACGCGCGCCATGCGAAACTTGCCGCTCGCCGCCGCTGAAGACCTGGGCTACAAAGCCGAGAATGTAGCCATCATTCGCAAGGCCCTCGTGGGAGTGACCCAGGCGGGCACCTCCGCCAAGGTGTTTGCCGGGGCGGGCTATTTAAGCGGCGGCAAAACCGGCACTGCGCAGGCGATTGGCATGGCCTCCAAGGGTAAATACAACAGCGCTAAACTGGAAGAACACCAGCGCGACCACGCCCTGTACATTGCGCTGGCACCCGCTGATGACCCGAAGATTGCGCTGGCCGTGATTGTTGAAAACGCCGGCTGGGGAGCAGGGTCAGCCGCACCGATTGCTCGCCGTGCGTTTGACTACATGCTGCTCGGCCAGTACCCCAGCGAAGAAGACATGGTCGCAGTGCAAAAAGGAATGGCCGGTGCGCCCATCGGCAAGCCGCGCCGCGTGGCTGATATGGTGGGCTTGATAGCTGGCGGCAATGGGGGCGGTAATGGGGGCAGCAATAGCAGCTCTAACATCAGCGCTGGTGGGAATAACAATACAAAGATTGCCGCTGTTTCGGCCTTAGTACCCGTTGCGACGGTCCCCAAAAAGACTGCTGCATCCGCCCCTTTGTCGGCTAATGCAGCTGCAGCACAAACTGGTTTGGGCGCTACTTCAAAAACGCATCAAACCCCGTCTTCAAAATCAGCGCACTTACCACCAGCATAAAAACAATACGTACAAAGCCCGCGCCATGTTTGAGCGCCAGTCGTGTGCCGAGCAAGCTGCCCACCACATTGGCTACCGCCATCGTCAAGGCAAAGTGCCACCAGACATGACCCTTGTACGCAAAAAGCGCCAGCGCGGCAAAGTTGGTGGCGGTATTAAGCAGCTTGGCTGAGGCCGCAGCGTTCAAAAAGTCGTAGCCCAGCCAGCGTACAAATAAAAACACAAAAAAGCTGCCGGTACCGGGGCCAAAAAAACCGTCATAAAACCCCAGCACCAGGCCAATGCAGCAGGCCGCAAAGGTCTCGGACCAGCCGGTAAAACGCGGCGTGTGGTGGCGGCCCAGGTCTTTTTTGGCCAGCGTGTAGGCGAGCACGGCCAGCAATACAAAGGGCAGTGCCTTGCGCAAAAACCCGCTTGAAACAACGGTAACCAGCCAGGCTCCGGCCAGTGAACCGGCAAACCCGGTTGCCGCTGCGGGCAGCAGTGCTTTCCAACGCATATCGACCCGGCGGGCATATTGCGCGGTGGCCACGGCTGTGCCCCAAATCGAGGCGCCCTTGCCAGTACCCAGCAGGGTTGCAGGGGGCGTTGCCGGAAACACTGCAAACAACGCGGGCACCAGTATCAGGCCACCGCCACCCACAATCGCATCCACAAAACCGGCTACGAGCGAGGCAAGCGACACAAGCAATAAGTCCATGGCAGCCATTGTCGCTAACTCCGAACGCTTGCCAACGAAAGCAGATTGGCTTAATATAACCAGGAAGCTTACTTTTAGACTTACTTTTAGGGGTTTTCTCATGCAAACCATCACCCTCTCCAGCAAAGGCCAACTGGTCATTCCCAAGCGAGTGCGAGCGCTGGCAAACGTAACCGCAGGCGATGAATTTCAAGTGCAGTATTTGAACGGGGAAATCCGCCTTCGCGCTGTCGCACCCACCACAGCTTCGACTGTTGACCAAGTGGCGGGTTGCCTGGCAGGGGCAACGCGTAAGCCAATCTCAAGCGCGCAAGTACGTTCAACCATCAAAGCCCGCTTGAGGGCCGAAGACGCTGTCACCATGCAAAGCGCAGCCAAGCCCAAGAAGTTATTCAAACCCGAAAAATCCGTCTAGTAATCATCGCCATGATTGCACTCGACACCAATCTGCTGGCTCGCTTGCTTCTGCGAGATGACGAGGCACAGCATCAACGCGTTAAAGCACTTCTTAAAAAGCCCCGGCAAAACTTTACCGCGCCTGTCACGGTTTTTCTAGAGCTGGTGTGGGTACTGGAGTCGCGTGAGTGCAGCGTCAAAGAAGTCGTTATGGGTTTGACGGCGCTCCTGGACTTGCCCAATTTCAAACCAGACTCCGCAGATGCCATCCGTGAGGCGCTGCGCAATTACGAGCGCGGCTTGGGCTTTGCTGATTCATTGCACCTGGCTTTGAGCGAGGGTGAGCAAAGCTTCATGACTTTTGATAAGGCTTTTGCAAGGCAGGCCAAGAAGATGGGCTTGAGCCCGTATGTGGCGTTGGCCTAGCGAATAGGCATTTGGCCAAAAAAAAGCACCGGGGTTTCCGGCGCTTTTTGCAAAACAGGCATCTTTTGGAATGCCTGCCTGCTCCTTAATGTGTTGTTGCTTTGTCTCGTGTCTCCTCGGCTCCTCATGGGGTATTGCAGTCGGACGCCAATTTCATTGCGATGCAGAGCATCTCACCCGGAGGGCGTGCCAAGGACGCGATGAATTTGGACTCTGACCCCAGTAACCCAACAATGCACCAAATATAGCCATGGCACTGACTTAGTGCATCGGGATTTTCCCTTGCTGGGGAATTCACCAGTTCAACGGGTATTAAAGCCCGGCCTGAACCCACTCGGCCGCTTTCTCGGCAATCATCAAGGTTGGCGAGTTGGTGTTGCCGCTGGTAATGAGCGGCATCACGCCCGCGTCAACTACCCGCAGGCCCTTGATGCCGCGCACCCTGAGGTGTGAGTCCACCACGGCCATGGCGTCATCGTCATTGCCCATTTTGGTGGTGCCTACCGGGTGGAAAATAGTGGTGGCGATATCACCCGCCAGCCTTGTCAAGTCTTCGTCGGACTGGAACTGCACACCGGGCTTGAACTCCTCTGGCTGGTATTTGGCCAATGCGCTCTGGCTGACGATCTTGCGCGTCACGCGCAGCGAATCAGCTGCCACCTTGCGGTCTTCAGGCGTGCTCAGGTAGTTGGGCGCAATGGCGGGTGCGTCCTCAAAATGCGGGCTTTTGATGTGTACCGTGCCACGGCTCGTCGGGTTCAGGTTGCAGACGCTGGCGGTAAACGCATTGAAACTGTGCAGCGGCTCGCCAAAGGCATCCAGCGACAGGGGCTGCACGTGGTATTCAATGTTCGGGTAGGGCTGGCCGGGGTCGCTGCGCGTAAACGCACCCAGTTGCGACGGGGCCATGCTCATCGGGCCGGTTTGTTTTAAGGCATATTCAAGTCCAATGCGCGCCTTGCCCAGCAATGAGTTGGCCATGGTGTTGAGCGACAGGCCCCACTTTTTATCCCCCCTGATTTTGTACACCGAGCGTATTTGCAAATGATCTTGCAAGTTGGCACCTACGCCGGGAAGATCTTGCTCGACCGGGATGCCGTGCTGCTGCAAAAGACTGCCGGGGCCAATGCCCGACAACTGCAAAATTTGAGGCGAGCCAATGCTGCCAGCGCACAGCAACACCTCACCTATCAGGCCACGGTCAGCGCCCGAGTCGCGAGTGCTGAACGCAGTCACGCGCTCGCTACCTGTCCACACCTCAACGCCCGTGCAGCGCTTGCTGCCATCGCTTTGCATGCTGATAACCAGCTTGCAAACTTGCGCGTTATTCCACAGCTCAAAGTTGGGGCGCGCATAGCAGGCGGGCCGCAAAAAGGCCTTGGCGGTGTTCCAGCGCCAGCCGTTTTTCTGGTTCACCTCAAAGTAGCCCACACCTTCATTGTTGCCACGGTTGAAATCATCGGTTTTCGGTATGCCGGCTTGCACGGCAGCTTCGGCAAACGAGTCCAGAATGTCCCAGCGCAGGCGCTGTTTTTCCACTCGCCATTCACCGCCAGAATTACGATGGCGCAATATTTTTTGATATGGCGCGGCCTTGTTCTGCATCAACTCCGGTGCGGTGCCGCGCGCGCCGTGCATGGCATCAGCGCCTTTGTAATGGTCTTCATGCAGCTTGAAGTGCGCAAGCGAATTCTCCCAGCGCCACGCCATGTCGCCTGTCAAATGCGCCCACTCGTCGTAGTCGCGCGCCTGGCCGCGCATATAAATCATGCCGTTGATGCTGGAGCAGCCGCCTAGCGTTTTGCCGCGTGGGTAACGCAGCGCACGGCCATTCAAGCCTGCGTCGGGCTCGGTGTTGTAGAGCCAGTCGGTGCGCGGGTTGCCGATGCAATAAAGGTAACCGACGGGAATGTGAATCCAGTGGTAGTCGTCCTTGCGGCCAGCTTCAATCAGTAGCACGCGTTTGGACGCATCAGCGCTCAGGCGGTTGGCCAGCAGGCAACCGGCGGTGCCTGCGCCGATGATGATGTAGTCAAAGACGTGGTCGCTGTTTTGCTGGGTGCCTGATGCGTTGTCTTGCATGGTTGTCTCTTGGCTTCGTTATCGGGATGTTTTATGTCTGGCAGCCCGATATTCTGCCTTTACCGACTAACGCCCGACTTACTGCCCGGATGTCCGCTTGAATGACCGATGAATGGCATTTAAAAAAAGCAGGTCTGAAGCTGCGGCTTGACCCTCATGCAGCACCCCGTAGCGCACTGTAGGACATCAGCGACAGCGCCTGGCCGGGTTACAAAATTCATGCTTCATGCAGTTAACATTACAACTTTGCGCCTTGTATTTTCCCCCTGCACGTTCATGGACTCATCTACGCCGCTTATTGAGCAAGAGGATACGCCCGAAGGTCGGCGCCTGAGCCTGCACGGAGCGTGGACGGCCTCCAGCCTGACGGCCAAACCTGTGTGGGATGCGCTGGCAGCGCAACTCAAGAGCCTGGATGGCGCTGCAGACAAAGGCGCGCACTGGAACCTGGCGCAAATCGAGAAGCTCGATTACCTGGGCGCGCAGCTGCTGTGGAGCCACTGGGGCCGCGCCTGGCCCGCCAATATCGAGATTGAGCCAGGCACCCGGGCAGTGCTGGAAACCGTGGCCGGGTTTCCGGCGGCGACCCTTAAACCGCACAAATACAACTGGACTGCGTTGCTGGTCGGCCTGGGTACCCGCCTGCTGAATTTTGTTGACCACGTGAAGTCACTGGTTCGGCTGATAGGCCAGTTGTTGCTCGACATCATCCGCCTCGTCAAGCACCCGCAGGAAGGTCCGTGGCGTGACTTGTCGGGGCATCTTTATCACATTGGCGCTACGGCTTTGCCCATCACTGCGCTGGTGGGGTTTTTGATCGGTGTGGTGCTGGCTTACCTGATCTCGCAGCAGCTCAAGCAGTTTGGCGCTGATGCGTT
>JBBRQQ010000051.1:0-21299 GCA_038226155.1 Burkholderiales bacterium | reverse complement strand
TCCACCAATGTAAGAATTTTTAGCGCTTGGATAAAGCATGCGATTTAGTCATCAAGTCGTTGGCAGCGAGCGTGGCGTAATCTTTGCCATCAAGGTGGCCTGCAGCCAGCACTGCAGCCAGGTTGTTGTCGGGGTTCAGCAGCTTGACCAGGCCATCGAGCACTGGGTTGGGTTGGTCCTTTTTTTCCTTCAATATTTTTGAAAGTTTACTGATTTTGTCTACCGGCCAGCCCGGTACCAGCCAGCGCAGCGCACGCCAAAAGTCGAGCACCGCATGAATCGGGGCCACTTGCGCGCTAGCCTCTTGCGCGAGTTTTTTAGACAGCTGCGCTTCAGCAATATCAACATCCGTCAGGTCAGCCACCTGGGCAATGTTTTTAGCGGCCAGTGCCAAGCGGTCAAACTCGGTTTGCAGCAGCAACGCGCCCAGGTCTTGCAGGCTGCGCTGCACTTGTGGCAAGCGCTCGCCGTGAAGGCTGTCGCCAATACGCAAGTGGTGGTCCAGAAAACTAAGCGGCGCACCCACCGTAAACGTATGCAGCCACAGTGCAGTTTTGGCCAACTCAACGGCCAGGGGGTTTTTATCGACACCAAAAATCGTCTTTTTTAAAATCATGCGGCGCACGATGTGGCGGTCATCAAGCTGCGCGTCGGTCACAGCCCAGCCATGGTCTTTGGCGGTGGTTTTGATGCTGCGGCGAATATGCGCTATGCGCGCAAGCACGGGGCTTTGCCAGGGGCGACCCGTTTCTACCAGATGCGCAGCCCACGGCTGCTGGCTGACCTGGTACGTCGTGTGAGCTATGGCTTCAAGCACACGGTCTGCCAGGTCATCAACCAGTGCCACTAAAAAGTGCCCGCTTCCCATCGCAGGGTCGCAAATTTTGAGTTCCAAAATCTGGCCTGCCGGGTCAATGGCATCCAGCGCGTCCCAGTCGCCGGGATTGAGCGAAGCTTTTTTGGCTTGCTTTTTAAGGTGTGCCTCAAAAGCATCCACCCGCTCTTTGGCCAGCAAACCTACGGACTCGCGCAAGATCAAACGCACCAGGTCGTCATGCGTGTAATAGCTGCCAGATACCTTGCGGGCAAAGCTGGCGGGCTGTGCCGTCAAGCGATTGATCTCTGGCTTGTCTTTGTAGTCGTCTTTGGCCTGCACTTCATGCACCAGGCTGTAGTCGAGCAGGCGCTCGTAAATACCGCCGAGGTGCGAGACAGACAAGTCGCGGTAGTTGATCCAGCCGGCAGCCAAGTCTTCGGTGCGGCGCGACAGCGCGTCAATAATGGGCGCCATGATCGCGTCGGTGACGTGGGTTCGCTCTAACAGCGGTGCGCGGGCGCGGTCAAACAAACCGCCGTTGTAGGCGGGCATGCCAATGTCGTCGTCACCCACATTGATGATGTGGAATACGCCTCTGAGCGAAAGCCACATCTTGGGTACCGTGCTCGAAAACCTCGTCCCCGCATCCACCTTGTCGCGCACCTCTTCTCGCAAGCGGCGCACGCTGTAGGGCGCGTAGCGCTCGTCCTTCACGGGCAGCAAATTGCGGTCTTCGGCGTAAAACAAAAACAGCAGGCGGTACAGCAGTACCAGCGCGGCTTCGCGCACTTCGTCAAGGTATTCACGGGTGTACTGCGGGCGCTTGAACTGACCGTAGCCGACTTCTTGCGTGACTGCATGCAGGTCACCGCGTGCCAATGCGTCGGCCAGTTGCGGAAAGACTTCGCCAAACACGCGACTGCCTAAGTCTTGCGATACTTTTTCTTCGTACAGACGCGCTTCATTTAGCGCGTAGGCATGAAAGGTGCGGCCCGTGCTGTCCCAGCTTTGCGGCAAAAAGGCGCTGCGCTGAAAGAACAGATAAAACAGCCGCAGCGCGTGGTTGGGCTCTACATCGTCAAAGTCGTTTTGAATGCCGGCCAGGCCCAGCGCCTGAGCCAGGTCAATTTCAAAAAACTCTTCAGCGCGTGAGCGGGCATCTTGCCAGTACAAGCGCCACACCGCGCCGTTGGTCAGCATGCCCCACTTGACGGCGCGGTCGGATGCTACGTCAACCCGGCTCAGGTAACGCAGCATTTGCGATGACGGTGCGTCGGGGTCAAACACGTCCTGGCCGTCACCCCGGTCTAGCGGGCGCAGCCAGCGTTTGGCCTCCAGAATAGCCAGGCCGTGGCGGTAGCGACGGTCGTCTTTTGACTCGGCCAATGCGGCAGCGCGAGCGCCAGCGTTGGCAAACAGCAAGGCATCGGGCACGGCTTCACGACCTTTGCGGTCGGTGTTGACTTGGGGCATGTAGTCGTCCGCCCAACCCAGCAAGGCCAACACCTTGTAGATCACGTCTTTTTCGGTCTGCGCTTCGTTGATGGTTGACGCGCCATCCAGACCCTTGAAGATGCCCTGCAACGCAGCGCGAAAACCCGTCAATGCGGTGTCGGTCAGCTCCTGATGCACGGGGGTGTCCAGCACGCCACGGGTCAAAAAGTCCTGGGTAAAGAGTTGCCCCTGCATGGTTCTGTTTGCTTAAACAATCTGTGTAGTTGCTAGGAGTGTAAAGGCCTGTGCGGCAGCAAATCGCAGGTTCACCCTGGCAGCGCATAACGACTCAGTTGCTATAACTTTAGTAGCTTCTTACGCCCGTATTCATTGGGCTGCAGCCATTTTTAGCCCTCCAAAATGGCTTGAAACACTCAAAAATCAGGTTTTTGCAGGCAATCAGCCGCGGATAAGAGCGCTTTCAATAGCTGATACCGAGTGCAGCCACATCCACATGCACCACTGGCTTGCCCAGTGCTGCGCTGGTGGCTCTGGCAAATTCCTGTGCCCATTTGGGATCATTGAATTTCGCCATGCCGCCCGCCTGCGCCACGACCACAACCTTGTCAGCCGTCAGCAGCTTGCCAGTGGGCCGCAGCGGCTCGCAGCCCATCTGGGTGAACTGGTCGTCCAGCCACCAGCGCGCTACGTCGTGCGGCATGGGCTGGACTTCGTTCAGGTCTATGCGCACGGGCGGCAAGCCCTTGAACGTCACACTGATTTCGCTGCGCATGGTGGGCTCCCGCTGTGTGGATGATGTGCTTCACAAGCCGATAGTCACCACTTGTGGGGCCAGCGGCAATTCGCGCAAACCCGCAATGAATATAAATGTTATTATGTTAGCAATTATTTATTTAAACGCTTTATATATGACATTTAATAAGAATAGTGATCAAACGCTTGCGTCCTCCCATGCGCTGTTGCTGCTCGGCCAGCGCATCGGTCGAGAGCGCCTGCACCAAAACCTGACGCAACAGGCCTTGGCCGGGCGTGCCGGGGTGGCCTACAGCACACTGCGCAAAATCGAATCGACAGGTATCGGCGCCATGGGCCACTACGCAGCCATTTTGCTGGCGCTGGGCCAGCTTGACCAGTTGGCGGCATGGGCCACTGCGGGGTCATTTGCGCGGCCTGCCGATGCGTCGGCGCCACCGCGCAAAAGGGCACGCAACCCGCGCCCACATATACCTGTACCTGCTCCTGTCAAAGCAATCACAAAAACAGCTGAAACCGTGGCAATCCCTGCGCTGGCGTCTTCGCTGTCAGCCAGCCAGCCCATTCGCAAGTCAGCGCGCCTGGGCCTGGACTTTCCCTATGACTGGTCTAACCCCGCCATCAGCGATGTTGCCTTGATTGGCAAGGTGCTGGACCGGGCGCGTTTTATGGATGTGTCACGGGTATTTGCACACTACGGCTTTGAACGCGTCAGCCAGGTGGCGCGGGACCTGAACATTAACCTGACGACCGGCGTGCTGGGCGCCTTGATGCCGGGCATACGCCAGGGCGCGCAGCGTGTTTAAAACCCATAGCCTGCTGCCTGAAACGCAGGCCGTGTTCAACGCCATGGCGGGTAACGAACTGACCGAAGGCTTTTTGCTGATTGGCGGCACCGCTATGGCGCTGCACATTGCACACCGACTGAGCAGCGACCTTGATTTTGTTTTTTGCCAACCCGACGGCAAGCTGCCAACAGGCCGGATTGACAGCCTCGTCATGCAGTTGCGCAACCAGGGCCACAAGTCCACGTTAATAACCGACTCGTCGCAAACCGCCGCCTTCGCCGTGAACACCGGCAAGCGACTGTCGGACTACGTTCGCGACTACAGCGTGGACGGCGTAAAGGTGACGTTTTTTGCAGCCAGCCCCATTGCAAAGCCCCGGCGCTATGAGTTCTGGCGCACCTGCACGCGCGACTTTCAGGCCGGCTGCGCTTTTGCCGTGTTGTCGCTAGACGCGATGAAGGTGGCTAAAACGCTGATCCTGCAAGACCGTGTGCGCTCGCGCGACCTGTTTGACCTGATGGTTCTGATGCGTGACCACGCATACACGGTAGAAGCTTTGTTTGACACGGTTGCGCGGCTGGCAGACGACACGCAGGACGGTGAGAACGAACGCCTTGTGTTGCGCGGGCTGGTACCACTGGACCCGCGTGACGAAGGCCTGCAAGCCGTCGGCGTGACGCTGCTCATGCCGGATCTTTATGCGTTTTTCAACGCACGCCTGACCGCGTATGAAGCGGCCATCCACGCCAGGCACCTGCTAGCGTCAAAAGCGGCCTTGCAAGGCACAGCACCGCCGGATGATGCTGGGTGAGCCCGCAGGCCGCCAGCAAAAAAACATCCCGTCCCGCCCCAGCTGGAATTATTTTCCCCGACGGGCCACCACGGCTTGCGACAGGGTTTCCAGCACAGCCAGCGAGTCGCCCCATGACAAACAGGCGTCGGTAATGCTCTTGCCGTACTCAAGCTTGCTTGAATCGTCTTTGCCCGGCGTGAATTTTTGTGCGCCGGGGTTGAGGTGGCTTTCAACCATCAGGCCGAACACCTGGTGCGAGCCGCGTGCTACCTGGCCGGCAATGTCGCGCGCCACATCGACCTGCTTTTCATGCTGCTTCGAGCTATTGGCATGGCTGCAATCAACCATCAGCGTGGCCGGGAGTTTGGCTGCCGCCAGTTCTTTGCAGGCTGCGGCTACGCTGGCTGCGTCATAGTTGGGCGCTTTGCCGCCGCGCAAAATCACGTGGCAATCCGGGTTGCCGTTGGTCTGCACCACAGCGACCTGGCCATTTTTATGCACCGACAAAAAGTGGTGGCCACGCGCCGCTGCCTGAATGGCATCAGTGGCGATGCGGATATTGCCGTCGGTACCATTCTTGAAGCCTATGGGTGCAGACAAGCCAGACGCGAGCTCCCGATGAACCTGGCTTTCGGTGGTGCGCGCGCCAATCGCGCCCCAAGCGATCAAATCACCGATGTACTGCGGCGAAATCACATCTAAAAACTCGCTGCCTGCGGGAAGTCCGAGGCGGTTGATCTCGATCAGCAACTGGCGCGCGATCCTCAAGCCTTCGTCAATGCGAAAGGTTTCGTCAAGGTAGGGGTCGTTGATAAGCCCTTTCCAGCCAACCGTGGTGCGGGGCTTTTCGAAGTAGACGCGCATCACGATTTCCAGCGTACCAGCGTATTTTTTGCGCTGCTCCATCAGGCGCTTGGCGTATTCAAGCGCGGCTTGCGGGTCGTGAATCGAGCACGGGCCCATGACCACCAGCAGACGGTCGTCGGTACCGGCCATGATGTTGTGGATGTTTTTGCGTGTGTGGGTGATGAGTGACTCAACAGCCGTGCCGCGAATCGGGAAGAAGCGGATCAAATGCTCGGGAGGGGGTAACACGGTGATGTCCTTGATGCGTTCGTCGTCGGTCTGGCTGGTGCGGTCAATGGGATTGGCTCCGGGTGGATACCAGGCATCGGTGGCGTTAGCTGCGCGGACGTTTGCAGTTGGGGACGTGGCGGTCATCGTGGACTCCTGAAAAAATTGAAGAAACTAAAAAATGAAAAAATGAAAAGGGCAAAAAAAAACCGCCTGGATGGAGTCCGGCGGTTCGAGTGAGGTGGCGGTTTACTTACGCGCTTGCCTCTCGTCCACCGGGGACCGAGAAATAAAAGCTAAAGTAAAACCAGGTGCGTTGCATGGCTTGCAATGTAGCACAGGTTTTTGACACAGCCATTTTCAAGCTGTTCCGCCCACCGTCAAGCCGTCGATGCGCAGCGTCGGCTGGCCGACACCCACCGGCACGCTCTGGCCTTCTTTGCCGCAAGTGCCAACGCCGCTGTCGAGCGCCATGTCGTTGCCCATCATGGTCACGCGGGTCAGGGCGTCGGGGCCGTTACCGACAATCGTTGCGCCTTTGACCGGGTACAAAATCTTGCCGTTCTCTACCCAGAAGGCTTCGCTGGCCGAGAACACAAATTTGCCCGAGGTGATGTCGACCTGGCCGCCGCCGAAGTTGGTCGCGTACAGGCCCTTCTTGATGCTGGCCACGATTTCTTCGGGGGCCTTGTCGCCGCTCAGCATGTAGGTATTGGTCATGCGCGGCATCGGCACATGGGCGTAGCTTTCGCGGCGGCCATTGCCAGTGGGCTTGACCTTCATCAGGCGCGCATTGAGCGAGTCCTGGATGTAGCCCTTCAAAATGCCGTCTTCAATCAGCACATTGCGCTGGCTGGCGTTGCCTTCATCGTCAACGTTCAATGATCCACGGCGGTCGGCAATCGTGCCGTCATCCAGCACCGTCACGCCTTTGGCCGCCACGCGCTGGCCAATCTTGCCGGCAAAGGCGCTCGATCCCTTGCGGTTGAAGTCGCCCTCAAGCCCGTGGCCAATCGCTTCATGCAACAAAATGCCGGGCCAGCCGGAGCCGAGCACCACCGTCATTTCGCCAGCCGGTGCCGGGCGCGCTTCCAGATTGGTGAGTGCCGCCTTGACGGCAGCCGCCACATATTCGGCAATCTGCGCATCGTCAAAATAAGCCAGGCCAAACCGACCGCCACCACCGCCAGAACCGACTTCACGGCGCACTTTGCCAGCTACTTTTTTCTCGGCAATCACCGTCACGCTCAGGCGTACCAGCGGGCGCACATCAGCGGCCAGCGTGCCGTCGGCGCGCGCGACCATTACCACGTCGTATTCACTGGCAAGCCCTGCCATCACCTGCACGATGCGCGGGTCTTTGGCCTTGGCGAGTTTTTCAACCTTTTCAAGCAGCTTGACCTTGGCCGTGCTGCCCAGCGTTGAGATAGGGTCGAGGTCGTTGTAAAGCGAGCGGCTACTAGCGATTTTACGGCTGGGGGTTTTGATGCGGCCACCCTTGCTGGCGGCAGAGATGCTGCGCACCGTGCGCGCGGCATCAAGCAGCGACGCTTCAGAAATATCGTCAGAGTAGGCAAAGGCGGTTTTTTCACCACTGACAGCACGCACGCCCACGCCTTGGTCAATGCTGAAGGAGCCGGTTTTGACAATGCCCTCTTCAAGGCTCCAGCCTTCGCTGCGGGTGTATTGAAAATATAGGTCAGCATCATCAGCACCGTGCGAGGTGATTTCACCCAGCGCCCGGCTCAGGTGCGCTTCGGTCAGGCCAAACGGCGCGAGCAGCAGTTTTTGCGCAATGTCCAGTCGCTCCGAAGTCGATGCAGCCGTGGGCCGAACCGTAGAAGATGTGATGGAAGTGTTGAGGGCTGTGGCAGAGGAGGCGCGAAGTGAAGTCATCGGAACATTGTAGGCAGTCTGCCTGCCGCTCGTGCCACAAGGTTATGCCCCCTAGGACTGAACTAGCCGCTTCGCTTTGGCAATCGACATCAAAATCCCGACCGCCAGCCCCAGAGTGACCATGGCCGTACCGCCATAACTGATAAAAGGCAGAGGCACGCCAACCACCGGCAAGATGCCGCTGACCATGCCCATGTTGACGAAAGCGTAGGTGAAAAAAATCATCGTCACAGCGCCTGCCAGCAGGCGTGCAAACAGCGTGGGCGCTTCCATCGCAATCGCCAGGCCGCGCAAAATCAAAAAGATAAAACCAACGATCAGCAGCAGGTTGCCGGCCAGGCCAAACTCTTCAGAGAACGCCGCAAAAATAAAGTCCGTCGTGCGTTCGGGAATAAATTCAAGATGGGTTTGCGTGCCGGCCATAAAGCCCTTGCCGAACACGCCGCCAGAACCAATCGCGATCATGCCCTGGATGATGTGAAAGCCCTTGCCCAGCGGGTCGCGCGACGGGTCCAGTAGCGTGCAGATGCGCTGTTGCTGGTAGTCATGCAGTAAGGGCCAGCGCATGCCGTCGGCGCACAGCTGCGGCTCAAACCAGACCACCAAAAACACGGCAACCAGGCCAATCAATACCGGTGGCACGATTAACTTCCAGCTCAGCCCGGCAAAAAAGATCACCGCCACACCGGCTGCCAGCACCAGCAGCGAGGTACCCAGGTCGGGCTGCCGCATGATGAGGCCAACCGGCACGATCAGCAACAAACCAGCAACCAGAAAATCGAGTGGGCGCAACTGCCCTTCGCGTTTTTGAAACCACCAGGCCAGCATCAGCGGCATGGCGATTTTCAAAATCTCACTCGGCTGGATCACCACGCCGACATTCAACCAGCGGCGCGCGCCTTTTTTGGTGATGCCGAACAAGGCAACCGCAATCAAAAGCCCAACGCCCGCGATGTACAGCGGCACGGCCAGAGTCATCAGGCGCTGCGGCGGCACCTGCGCCACCACAAACATGATGAAGCCGGCAATCAGCATGTTGCGGCCATGGTCTACAAAGCGGGTGCCGTGGTCGTAGCCCGACGAATACATGATGAGCAAGCCGGCGCTGGCCAACAAGAAAACCGCAAACGCCAGCGGGCCGTCAAAGTCTTCAAATAGCGGCACAGTGCGCTGGAAAAGCGAGGGTTTGTCAAAAACGGCGGCCATGCGGTGGATTATCTGCCAGCTTGCGCAACCGACCCACAGCCACCAAAGCTTGAGTTGCCCTGTCAATTGCTATATATTTGATAGCTACTCGCGCCCGTATTTGTTGGGCTGTGGCTATTTTTAGCCATCAAAAACGGCACTTTTTGATGGTTTTGATGCTGTTTTTAGGAGATCAGCCTTCAATTGCGTGGTGCCAGGCACTGGCGATTCGGGCACAGTAGCGGCCATGATGTCCACACCCACCAGCCATCTGCTTTACCTGCACGGCTTTCGCTCGTCGCCAGCATCAGCCAAAGCACAAAAAATGGCGGCTTTAGTAGCTGGGCACTACCCGGGCGTGGCCTGGTGGTGCCCGCAGTTGCCACCCTCGCCCGCTGCGGCCATGCGGCAGATCACGCAGGGCATCGCGCAGTGGCCAGCGAGCATGGCGGTAATAGGCTCATCGCTGGGCGGCTTTTACGCCACCTGGGTGGCCGAGCAACGGCATTGCAAGGCGGTGCTGCTCAACCCGGCGATTGACCCGGCGCGCGACCTCAAGGCCTACATCGGTGAGCAAACCGCATGGCACGACCCGAAAGAAAAATTCTTTTTTCAAGCCGCATTTATTGATGAGCTGCGCGCGCTCAACGCGGGCCCGCTCTTGACGCCAGCAAACTACATGGCGGTAATCGCCAAGGGCGACGAAGTACTGAGCTGGCGCGAAATGGTCGCCCGCTATGCCGGGGCCAACATCCGCCTGCTGGAAGGCGGCGACCACGCCTTGAGCGACTTTGACGCGCACTTGCCAGCCATCCTCGAATTTCTGGAACTCGGGGCCTGATTACACTGGGCGCTCACGATTAAAAGGCAATGTTTTGTTTGTATTGTTTGAAGAAACCGGCAAGTTCCTGGCGGGCCGCATTTTGTCTGAGGCTGATTCCTCGCTGCAAGTCGAGCTGGATTCGGGCAAGCGCGTCAAGGTCAAGGCTGTCAACGCGCTGCTGAAGTTTGAAAAGCCCGCTCCCGCCGACTTTGTAGCCGCCGCCCAAAAGCTGAAAGAAGACATCGAGCTTGAACTGGCCTGGGAATTTGCCAGTGACGATGAGTTTGGCTTTGCCGAGCTGGCGCGCGACTACTTCAGCGCCGACCCGGCCAAACCAGCCACGCTGGAGCAGCAAGCCGCCGCACTCTTCAGGTTGTTTGACGCACCACACTACTTCAGGCGCGCGGGCAAGGGCAGGTTTAAAAAAGCGCCGCTTGAAATATTGCAGCAAGCACTGGTCGCAATTGAAAAGAAAAAGCAGGTCGCGCTGCAAATCACGGCCTGGGCTGAAGCGCTTGGCAAAGGCGAATGCCCGGAGCCGATTAGAGATCAGCTTTACAAAATACTCTTCAAGCCCGACAAGAACAGCGCCGAATACAAAGCCGTGGTCGAGGCCGCACGCGCCACGCACACCGCGCCGCTTGACTTGCTGCAAAAATCGGGCGCGATTGCGTCGCCCTACCAGTTTCACTACAAACGCTTTCTGTTTGAAAACTTTCCCAAAGGCACGTCCTTTCCAGCGTTGCAGGCACCCACGCACACAGACGACCTGCCGCTGTCCGATGTACGGGCGTTTTCTATCGACGACTCAGCCACCACAGAGATTGATGATGCGTTGTCGGTCACTGGCCTGGGTACGGGCACCATCACACTCGGCATTCACATCGCAGCACCGGGCCTGGCGGTACTGCCGGGTAGCCCGATTGACAACCTTGGCCGCTCGCGGCTTTCAACCGTGTACATGCCCGGCTACAAGCTCACCATGCTGCCCGACGACGTGGTGCAAAACTACACGCTGCAAGCCGGGCGAAACTGCCCCGCACTATCGCTGTACGTGACGATGGATGAAGCGACGTTTGAGGTGAAAGAATCCGTCAGCAAAATTGAGCTGGTAACAATTGCCAGCAATCTGCGCCACGACGTGCTTGACAGCACTTTCACCGAAGCATTTTTTGAAGCAGCGCAAACTGCAGCGCCGCCTGCCAGTATCGAGTGGGCAGCAGAGCTGGTGTTGTTGCACCGCCTGGCCCGGCACCTCAAAGCGGGTCGCGAAGTCATGCGCGGCAAGCCTGAAAACTTCAACCGCCCTGACTACAACTTCAAGCTCAGCAACGCGCCCGGTACTGAGCCCGTCGGTACAGAGCAAGTCACCATCACAACCCGCCAACGCGGCGCGCCGCTGGATCTGATCGTTGCCGAAGCCATGATTCTGGCCAACAGCACCTGGGGTCAGTGGCTTGCAGAGCACAGCGTGCCAGGTATCTACCGCAGCCAGGCCAGCCTGGCCCCCGGCGTGAAGGTGCGCATGGGGACCAAGGCTTTGGCCCATGCCGGGCTGGGCGTGAAAAGCTATGCGTGGTCTACCTCGCCGCTGCGCCGTTATACCGATTTGGTCAACCAGTGGCAAATCATTGCCTGTGTTAAAAATGGTCGCACTGCCGCACTGGTTGCGCCCTTCAAACCGAAAGACACCGAACTGTTTGCCATCATCTCGGGCTTTGATGCGGCCTACGGCGCATACAACAGTTATCAAGCGGGCATTGAGCGTTACTGGACGCTTAAATATCTGCAGCAAAACAATATCACCGAGCTGACCGCAACCTTCTTCAAAGACAATCTGGTACGTGCCGACAACTTGCCGCTGGTGCTACCCGCAGCTGGTGCACAAGGTTTGCCGCGTGGTGCAAAAGTGCGCGTGCGGCTGGGCGAGATTGACGAGATCACGCTGGACATATCGGGCACCGTGGTTGAGCGGCTGGATGTAGTTGAAGAAGCAGCCCAGACTGACGACACCGAAGACATTGACGACGAAGTTAGCGCGGGCCCTATTTCAATCGCCGTGGACGTGAACGAGAATGCGGCGGATGTGGCGGCATAAACCTGCTTGAACCGCGATAATTGTTCCTTGTGAAATCCTTCAGCACACTACAAATCGCCCTGGGAGTGTCCGCCCTGGTTCACGCGGTGGTGCTGACGACGCGCTTTGTTGACCCGGAAAGTTTTAACCGGGTGTTTCAGGACACACCGCTCGAGGTGATTCTGGTCAACGCCAGGTCAAACGAAAAGCCTGATGCAGCAAAAGCCATTGCGCAGGCGTCGCTGGCAGGCGGTGGCGAGCTTGAAAAAGGCCGGGCCACCTCACCTCTGCCGCCATCGGCCTTTACCAATTTAGGGGAAGCCGCAGAGGACGAGCAGCGCAAAACCGAGGCCCTGCAAGAGCAGCAAACCCAGTTGCTGGCGCAAATTAAAAAGCAGCTGGCCACCATGCCGCCGCCAGACCCGAAGTTGCCCGCCAATGACCCGGCGCAGGCCGAGCGCGAAGAAAAACGCAGGCAGCTCATCAAGATATTGGCCGAGATTGAAAAGCGTATCAACGAAGAAAATGCGCGGCCCAAAAAACGCTACATCAGCCCGGCGACTCGCGAAGAGGTTTACGCGGTTTACTACGACAGCCTGCGGCGCAAAATTGAAGACAAAGGCACCAGCAACTTCCCCGAGCTGGCGGGGCGCAAGCTGTATGGCGAGTTAACGATGATTGTCACCGTCAACTTCGATGGCCGCATACTGGCCACCGAAGTGGTCGAAACATCGGGCAACCTAACATTAGATCGGCGCGCGCAAAGCATTGTCAGAAGCACCGGGCCGTTTGCAAGATTTACCGATGCAATGCGGCGCAAAGCCGACCAGATTGTGGTGGTGTCGCGCTTCAAGTTCAACCGTGATGAAACGCTTGAAACCAAGCTCACGAATCGCTAGCCAAAAATGAAATCTGCCCTGCGCTTTTTAGGTTTGGTGTTACTGGCAGGGTTGGCCTTGCAGCTTGATTTTGTCGGCCGTATTGCCTTGATGGCGGTGCTCAATCCCGAGTCAACTGCCTTCCAGCGCTCCGAAGTGTTGCGCGTGGCAATAACCACAGGCAGCCTCAAATGGCGACAGCAGTGGGTGCCCTACGCGCAAATCTCAAACAACCTTAAAAGCGCGGTGATTGCGTCTGAAGATGCCAGTTTTGTAGAGCACGATGGCGTGGATGTTGAGGCGCTGGAAAAAGCCTGGGACAAAAATGCAAAAGCTGAGCAGCGCGTACAGCAGTCAACGAACAAGCTCAGCGCAGGTAAAGCTGCAAGCACAACAGCTGCCAAAAAAGCGCCAAAAATTGTGGGCGGCTCTACCATTACGCAACAACTGGCCAAAAATTTATTTCTGTCTGGCGAGCGCACGCTACTGCGCAAGGGCCAGGAGCTGTTGCTGACCTTGATGTTGGAAGCGCTGCTAAGCAAAGAGCGTATTCTGGAAATTTATCTCAACAGTGTTGAATGGGGCGAGGGGGTGTTTGGCGCAGAGGCTGCCGCGCAGCACTACTACCGCAAACCCGCTGCAAAGTTAAGCGCCTACGAGGCCGCGCGCCTGGCCGTGATGCTGCCGCGCCCCAAATATTTTGAAACCCGGCCCAACTCCGGCTACTTGTCGTCACGCGCCAGCACCATCGCTGCGCGCATGGGCGATGTGAGTTTGCCCTGAAGATTGAAATAAGGGTCGCATAGGGCCACTGGGGTAGCCGCTTATCATCTCGCGCATGCTGGCAAAAATAACAAGTTGGTTGCTATTGGGGTTTGTGCGTTTGCTCACGGGCGCACAAGCACGCTGGCAGGGTTGCCCGCCCAAGGCCGAGCAGCGCATCTACTTTGCCAACCACCAAAGCCACGTTGACCTTGTCCTGATGTGGGCCGCACTGCCCGAAGAGCTGCGCTCCATCACCCGGCCCATCGCCGCCAAAGACTACTGGACTAAAACGCCCTTCAAGCGGTGGATCACCACCAAAATTTTTAACACTATTTACGTAGACCGCATCAAAACGGCTGACCAGGACCCGCTGGAGCCCTTGATAGACGCGCTGAATAACGGCGATTCCATCATCCTCTTCCCCGAAGGCACACGCGGCAACCTGGGCGAGCCGCAAGCCTTCAAGTCGGGGCTGTACAACCTGGCACTGAAGTTTCCGGATGTAGTGCTGGTGCCCGCATGGATCAACAACGTGCAGCGCGTGATGCCCAAGGGTGAAGTGGTGCCGGTACCGATACTGTGTTCAGTGACTTTTGGCGCACCCATCAAAGTTGAGGCCGACGAAGAGCGTGGGGCATTTTTGACACGGGCACGACACTCAGTGATGTCGCTCAAAGAGTCATAAAGAGTCCCACCGAGTCGTAAGCCGCCATGATTAACCAGTTTTTACGCAACCTCTCGCCGTCGCATCAGGTCGGTTTGTTGTTTGTCATCGTCTTTGGTATTTTGGCGATCGCCAGCACCGTTGCGCTGATGTTGTCGCTCAAAGACCAGCAAGAAAACGAGCAACACACCCAAAAACTCAAAGACTTCAATCACCTGCTCAGCACCTCGTGGGGCATGGCTGCGGTGTTTTGGGTCGGTTGGGCGCTGGGCGAAACATTTGCAACCGTGCTGTTTGGTTTTGTCGCATTTTTTGCGCTACGCGAGTTCATCACCCTTTCGCCCACGCGCCAAGGCGACCACCGCAGCCTGGTGCTGGCCTTCTTCATCGTGCTGCCGGTGCAGTTTGCGCTGGTGATTAACCGGCGCTTTGATCTGGTGACGGTATTTATTCCGGTCTATGTGTTTCTCGCCATACCCGTGGTGAGTGCATTTGCGGGCGACACCCAGCGTTTTCTGGAGCGCAACGCCAAACTGCAGTGGGGCATCATGGTGTGCATCTACGGCATGAGCCACGTGCCCGCGCTGCTGCTGCTCAAATTTCCCGGCTATCAGGGCAAGAACGCGTTTCTGGTTTTCTTTTTGGTGTTCGTGGTGCAAAGCTGCATGATCGTGGAGCACCTGGTGAGCCGCAAGCTGGCGCGCCCCGCCAGTGCGCCACATTTGAGTAAAACATTCAATTGGCTCAGCTGGTTTATTGCAGTTGTTTTTGCCAGTTTTTTGGGCGGCTTGCTGGCCGGCCTGACACCCTTCAAACCTGCACAAGCTGTAGCCATGGCGCTGATTGCCTGCGCGGCGGGCTCGCTGGGCCATATGGTGATGAAGGCACTCAAGCGTGATCGCGGCGTCACCAACTGGGGCAGCGAAGGGCAGTCTGTCACCGGGGCCAGCGGCCTGCTAGACCGGGTTGACGCACTGTGCTTTGCAGCACCGGTGTTTTTTCATTCGGTACGGTGGTATTTTGGGATATGAGAATCCTCGGCATCGACCCCGCATTGCAAACCGCAGGCTTCGGCGTAATCGACGTGGACGGCCACTCCCTCACCTATGTGGCCAGCGGCACCATCACCACCACGCACCTGGGCACGAGAAACCTGCCCGCGCGCCTGAAGGTTTTGTACGATGGCATTCGCGAAATCGCCGAGCGTTACCAGCCCGACTGCGCATCGGTCGAAATTGTTTTCGTCAATGTCAACCCGCAAGCCACCCTGCTGCTCGGCCAGGCACGCGGTGCCTGCGTAACGGCACTCGTGTCATGCGATTTGCCAGTCACTGAATACACCGCGCTACAAATGAAAAAGGCTGTAGCAGGCTACGGCAAAGCTGGTAAGCCTGAAGTGCAGCAAATGGTGATGCGCCTCTTAAAACTGCCCAGCCTGCCCGGCAAGGATGCGGCAGATGCACTGGGCCTGGCGATCACCCACGCGCATGTAGGTGCGGCGACGCAGCGGCTGGCGTTGGCTGCGGCGGTGGGTGCGAAATCGGGTGGATATAAGGACGGGCAGAGTCGGTGAAGGTTCTTTTTTATAGGCTAAAAAAGAAGGGCGTGGTATTTTTGTAGTCTTTTGCCTCGTCTTGAGCACGAGCGGTCGGCGTATTGGTTAATGCAACGTTTAACCATCTGAGCGTTGAAGCAGATTGCACCCTAATTTTGGGGTGCAGGTGCCGTACCTAGGAGATGTCTCAATGAAATCCATTTTTAAATGCGCCACCGCGGTGCTGGCGTTTGCTACCCTTTCGGCCATGGCTCAGCCCGCCGCAGTTGCCGGTGATAAGGCGCAATTGAAGTCCGACCAGACTGCTTCCGAGCAGGCTAAAAAGGACCTGAAGACAGACAAGGCGACGCTAAAGGCCGACACGAAGTCCGGGAATATGGCGGCAGAATCGAAAGATTCCGCAATGGTTGCGCAGGACAAAGCGGATGTAAAGGGCGCAAAGAAGGCCGTACGTGGAGATAAATATTTCTCCGCGCAAAGGAAATCGGACAAAGCTTCTGTGGCACGAGCCAAAAAGCAACTCAAGGCTGACAAGGCGGCGATGAAAAAAGACAAATCTGCCGGTAAGATGGCTGCAGAATCCAAAGACTCCGTGAAGGTTGCTGATGACAAGCAAAACATCAAGGGCGAAAAGAACGCCATTGCCTCGGACAAGGCCAAACTGAAGGCAGACCAGGCGAAATAGCCTGATTCGTTTTTGGAACTGCAAAAAACCCGCTAGTGCGCTAGCGGTTCTTGCCAGCTTTCAATAACTTGGCCCCTTGCGGCTGCATTGAGCCCCAGTAAACGACTGGGGCTTTTCTTTTATAAATTGGTAGGGCGTCACAGACTTGAACTGTGGACCAAAGGATTATGAGTCCTCTGCTCTAACCAACTGAGCTAACGCCCCAAACCAGCGCGTATTGTAGATGGCTACTTGCTGTGGCTCAGCGCGGTGCTGACGAGCTTGGATGTGATGTCGACAATCTGAATCATTTTTTCGTAGGGCATGCGCATCGGGCCTATGACGCCTAGTGTGCCGACGACCTTGCCATCGACTTCATAGGGCGCGGTGACGACCGAAAGCTCCTGATACGGAATCACCTGGCTTTCACCCCCTATGTAGATGCGCACGCCTTCGGCGCGGCTTGATACATCCAGCAGGCGCATCAGTTGGGCTTTTTGCTCGAACAGGTCAAACAGCTTGCGCAGGTTGCCCATGTCGCCTGAAAAGTCACTGACCGTCAAAAGATTGCGTTCGCCCGAAATAACCACTTCATCACGCGACTCGATGGCCTCAGAGCTGACCTTGACGGCGGCCTGCATGAGTGTGGCAATTTCGCCGCGCAGGGCTTCGACTTCGTTTTTAAGGCGTTCGCGCACTTCTTCAATCGCCATGCCGGCATAGTGCGAGTTCAAAAAATTGGCAGCCTGCACTAGCTGGCTCTGGGTGTAGTCGGCCTCGGTGAATATGACGCGGTTTTGCACGTCGCCATCGGGCGAGACAATGATGACCAGAAAACGCTTTTCTGAAAGCCGCAAAAACTCAATATGCTTGAACACCGAACTGCGCCGGGGTGCCATGACCACGCCAACAAATTGCGAAAGGCTGGACAGCATGTGCGCGGCGTTGCTTAAAACTTTTTGCGGTTGGTCGGGTGCTAAATGTGGCGCGGCGATGGAGCCGCCGTGTGAGAACTGGGCCGGCTGCATTGTCAGCATGGTGTCTACAAAAAGCCGGTAGCCGCGTGCGGTGGGAATGCGCCCGGCTGAGGTATGCGGGCTGACAATCAGCCCCAGGTCTTCGAGGTCGCTCATCACATTGCGAATGGTGGCGGGTGAAAGCTCCAGCCCCGAAGCCTTTGACAGCGTGCGCGAGCCGACCGGCTGACCATCAGCAATGTAGCGCTCTACAAGCGCTTTTAACAACAATCGTGCGCGGTCATCAAGCATTAATGCATTCTAAGGAGACTGCCGCGTATCTTGTGATGTAATTTGAAAATGAAGTCGCAATTTCGCCATGTAGCACTCATTGGCAAATACCACGCCCAAGGCTCGCGCTCCGCATTGGAGAGCATTGCGCATTTTTTGAGCGCCCAGGGTTGCGAGGTTGCGATTGAGCAAGACACCGCCAGCAACACGGGCCTTAACCAGTACCCGATTCTTGATGTGGCAGGCATAGGTGCGCATTGCGACCTGGGCCTGGTGGTCGGCGGTGACGGCACCATGCTGGGCATTGGCAGGCTGCTGGCGCAGTTTGGCGTGCCGCTAATCGGTATCAACCAGGGGCGCTTGGGCTTCATCACAGACATTGCTTTTGAGGTCTTCCAGAGCGTTCTGGAGCCCATGCTGCGCGGCGAGTTTGAAGAAGACCGCCGCTGGATGATGCAAGCCAAAGTCGTGCGAGACGGGCGCTGCGTATTCAACGCCACCGCCATGAACGATGTGGTGGTCAACCGGGGAGCGACTGCCGGCATGGTAGAGCTGCGCGTAGAGGTAGACGGACGTTTTTTATCAAACCAGCGTGCTGACGGGCTCATCATTGCGTCACCTACTGGGTCAACCGCCTACGCGCTGTCTGCAGGCGGGCCGTTGCTGCACCCGTCCATTCCGGGCTGGGTGTTGGTGCCGATCGCGCCGCACACACTATCGAACAGGCCCATCGTGCTGTCAGACAGCGGAGAGATCACGGTCGAGCTGGTGGCAGGCCGGGATGCCAGTGCCAACTTCGACATGCAGTCGCTGGCCACACTGCTGCACGGTGACCGGATTACCGTACGAAGGTCCGAGCACCAGATGCGGTTTTTGCACCCAAGGGGCTGGAGTTACTTTGACACTCTTCGTAAAAAACTTCACTGGAATGAAGGCGTGGCATGAGCTTGAGAAGTATTTCGCTACGCGACTTCGTGATCGTCAAGGAACTTGATCTTGATCTGACTGACGGCTTTACCGTGCTAACAGGCGAGACCGGTGCCGGGAAATCAATTTTGATCGATGCCCTGCAACTGGCGCTGGGCGCGCGGGCTGATGCGGGTGTGGTGCGCGAAGGCGCGCAACGCTGCGAGATCAGTGCCGAATTCGACAGCCCGGCGAGCTTGCTTGACTGGTTTGAAGAAGCTGGTGTTACGGCAGGCGATACGCTACTGCTGCGGCGCACGATTGACGCGCAAGGCAAGAGCCGGGCATGGATCAATGGCAGTACAGCAACGGCAACGCAGCTCAAAGATATCGCCGACAAACTGGTTGACATTCATGGTCAGCATGCGTGGCAAAGCCTGACCCGGCCGGATGCCGTGCGCGGCCTGCTCGACTCTTATGGCGCGGTGCCTACGCAACTATTGGCCCGGCAATGGCAGCACTGGCGCTTAGCGCAAAAGACGCTGCTGGATGCGAGGGATGCGCAAGACAGCCTGCAGCGCGAACGTGAGCGTCTGGCCTGGCAGATTGGCGAAGTTGACAAACTGGCACCGGCACCTGATGAGTGGAATGAACTTAACACGCAGCACAGTCGGCTTTCCAATGCGCAGGCCTTGCGGGATACGGTTCAGTCAGCGCTTGATGCGCTGCAGGAGTCAGAGCAAAACGCTACCAGCGCGCTGGGACAAGCGCTTGCCCTGCTGCAAGGCCAGGAGCATATTGAGCCGCAGTTCAAACCATTGACTGAAGTACTGGCCAGCGCATTGGCACAGGCCGAAGACGTGGTGCATTCGCTCAACGGCTATGCGCGCCACGCAGAGCTGGAGCCGCAGCGCCTGAGCGAGCTGGACGAGCGCCTGGCGCTGTGGGTCAGCCTTGCAAGGCGCTACAAACGCTCGCCCACAGAATTGCCAGAGTTGCTCGCTGGATGGCGCGTCGAGCTGCAAACACTCGACGCCGCAGCTGACCTGGTAAACCTTGAACGCATTGAGAAGCAAACGCACAACGCCTATCTGGATGAAGCCAAAAAGGTTTCAAAGCTGCGCGCCAAGGCTGCGCCCGCTCTGGCCAAAGCCATCACCCAAGCCATGCAGGGGCTGGGGATGAAGGGGGGCAAGTTTGATGTGGCACTGGGCACACTGGAGCAACCGGCTCACTATGGGCTGGAGCAGGCTGAGTTTTTGGTTGCCGGGCACAGCGGTAGCACGCCGCGCCCTGTTGGCAAAGTTGCATCGGGTGGCGAGTTGTCGCGTATTGCACTGGCGATTGCAGTGACGACCAGCGAGCTGGGTCAGGCGCAAACCCTGATATTTGACGAGGTTGACTCTGGCGTAGGAGGTGCGGTTGCCGAAACGGTGGGCCGCCTGATGAAGCAACTCGGCAAAGATCGGCAAGTCATGGCTGTAACGCACTTGCCGCAGGTGGCAGCCTGTTCTGACCAGCATCTGGTAGTGGCCAAGCAAACTGAAAAAGGCAAAACCTTCAGTACGGTAGAAGCTGTCAACGGTGAATTGCGCGTCGCTGAAATCGCCCGCATGTTGGGCGGGCAGCAGCTGTCCGGCACAACGTTGGCCCACGCCAAGGAAATGCTCGGGCAATGACTACCGGGCTTGAAATGGTTTTGATCACAGGCATGTCGGGCTCTGGCAAGTCCGTGGCACTGCACGCGCTCGAAGACGCGGGCTATTACTGCGTGGACAACCTGCCGCCCGCGCTCCTGACTCCTTTTGCGGAGCTCGAAAAACAGCATGGCGCAAGCAAGGTGGCGATTGCCATGGATGTGCGTAGCGCAACCTCGCTGCCACTGGTCCCCGCGCAATTGCAACAACTGCGAGCGCAGGGCGTTGCTCTACAGTCGATTTTTCTGGATGCAAGCACTGAAACGCTGGTGCGGCGCTTTTCGGAAACCCGAAGGCTGCATCCGCTGTCGCGCACAGACACTTCGGACCAGCACCGGGCGTTGGTTGAGGCCATTGAACTGGAGCGTGAACTGCTCGGTGATATGCGCGAACAGGCGCATGTACTCGACACCAGCATGCTGCGCTCGTCACAGCTCCAGGCTTACGTGAAATCGCTTATTTCAGCGCCCTCCAGCCAGTTGACACTGGTGTTTGAGTCGTTTGCTTTTAAACGCGGCGTACCACTCGACGCAGACTATGTTTTTGACGTGCGTATGCTGCCGAACCCGCACTACGAAACAGGACTGCGGGAACTGACGGGGAAAGATGAAGCCGTGGTTGGCTTTCTGCGCGCGCACTCGGAGGTAGAAGACATGTTCAGGCATATTGAGCAGTTCATCGGCCATTGGCTACAAGCACTGGTGCGGGATCACCGCAGTTATGTAACAGTGGCTATTGGCTGCACTGGCGGACAGCACCGTTCAGTTTATCTGGTTGAAGCGCTGGCGCTGGCTTTTGGCCAAAAATGGAAAACGCTGAAGCGTCACCGTGAGCTGGACGCTGTCAAATAACCCTGCTTTCAAGTAGTTTGCGGACAGGCGCGGGCAGACCCAAGCCCGGCCAATCGCCAGGTGCAAACCAAGAGCCTTGAACCTCAGGTTCAGAGGCAATGGAAACGGTAGCTGGCGCTGACGGCATCTCCTGCTTTGCAGAAAAGCCAGCAATTACCGGGCTTAAATGCAGGTCCTTGTGGGTCAGCACATGCTTGAACGGTTTAAAAAATTCCAGGCGTTTGCGTACTGACTCAGGAAGAAACGCTTTGAGCGCATCTTCGTCCACAAACACCGGCAGGCAGTAAAGCCCGCCCCAAATACCTGTGGCAGGCCTGCGTTCCAGCCACACCGAACCGTCGGGTCGCTCGGCCCAGAGCAGGTTTAAGTGCTCTGAGCTGCGTTTGAGTTTTTTGGTTTTAACAGGATATT
>JBBRQQ010000050.1:0-21326 GCA_038226155.1 Burkholderiales bacterium | reverse complement strand
TCCGGCCGTCGTCGGTGCGCGCAGTGCCAGCCAACTGATTGAGCAAGACGACTGGGTGATTATTGACGGTGATATGGGCGTGCTGATTGTTGACCCGTCACCGATTATCCTGGCTGAATACGGCTTCAAGCAGCGCCAGGGTGAGCTGGAGCGCGAACGGCTCAACCGCCTCAAGCACACGCCCGCGCTGACGATTGACGGCCAGCGCGTAGAGTTGCTGGCCAACATTGAAATGCCCGAGGATACGGTGGGCGCGGTCAAGGCGGGAGCGGTCGGCGTGGGCCTTTTCCGCAGTGAATTTTTGTTCATGGGTCGTGTATCGCAGGGCCTTGCCAAGCTGCCCGACGAGGAAGAGCAGTACCGGGCGTACCGCAAGGCCGTTGAAGGTATGCAGGGCCTGCCGGTCACCATACGAACGGTGGACATAGGCGCGGACAAGCAACTGGACAAGACCGCCAACCGGGGTCTGGAAACCCATTTGAATCCTGCGCTCGGCCTGCGCGCCATCCGCTGGAGTTTGGCCGATCCGCCGATGTTTTTAACCCAGCTGCGCGCCATACTGCGGGCCGCGCAGCACGGCAAGGTCAACCTGCTGGTGCCCATGCTGGCCCATGCCAGCGAGATTCGCCAGACGCTGGCCCTCATCGATCACGCACGCGCGCAGATGGACAACAGCGGCGTTCCCTACGGCCCGGTGCGCCTGGGCGCGATGATTGAAATCCCGGCAGCAGCGCTGACCCTCAAGCTGTTTTTAAAGTACTTCGACTTTTTGTCGATAGGCACCAACGACCTGATTCAGTACACGCTGGCGATTGACCGGGCCGATGAATCGGTGTCGCACCTCTACGACCCCTGCCACCCGGCCGTGCTGCGCCTGATAGCCGACACCATTGCCGAATGCAATGCTCAAGGCAAGGGCGTCAGCGTTTGCGGTGAGATGGCTGGCGACGTGAGCATGACGCGCCTGCTGCTCGGGCTGGGGCTGCGCAGCTTTTCAATGCACCCTTCGCAAATCCTGGCGGTCAAGCAGCAGGTGCTGCGCTCGGATGCCGGAAAACTCAAGGCCTGGGCCGAGCAGGTGCTGGCCAGCGAAGACCCTGCGGCGCTGCTTTAAAGTCTCTGTTTGGTTCCTGGTTGCTACATAATTAATAGCTTGTCACGCCCGTGTTTATTGGTCTACAGCCCTAAAACATGCCTGAAATTGAACTTTTCAAGCCCGATTTTGCCAGTAGCGGTGAAATCACAAATTACCCGTCGCAAATCGACCGTTTGCGCAGCGATGCCCTGGTTGCCAAATTTTTCTGTTTAGGTTTGGTTATTCACAGTCACACCCGCAGCATGTGCCTGCTCATCCGCGTGATATGAGCTGCGCACCATCGCGCCAACAGCCGCGTGGGTGAAGCCCATTTTGTAGGCCTCGGCTTCAAACATTTTGAAGGTATCGGGGTGTACATAACGACGCACCGGCAGGTGGCTCATGCTGGGCGCCAGATACTGGCCTATCGTCAACATGTCGATGTTGTGCTCGCGCATGTCGCGCATGACCTGCAGGATTTCTTCGTCGGTTTCGCCCAGGCCAACCATGATGCCGCTCTTGGTCGGCACATCAGGGTGCAAGGCCTTGAATTTTTTGAGCAGGTTCAATGAAAATTGATAGTCGCTGCCGGGGCGTGCCTCTTTGTACAGGCGGGACGTGGTTTCCAGATTGTGGTTCATCACATCGGGCGGGGCGGCTTTCAAAATCTCAAGTGCGCGGTCGTCGCGGCCCCTGAAGTCAGGCACCAGAATTTCAATTGTGGTGGCGGGCGAGAGTTCGCGAATTTTCTGGATGCACTCGACAAAATGCCCGCTGCCGCCGTCGCGCAAATCGTCACGATCCACGCTGGTAATCACCACGTATTTGAGCTTTAACGCTGCAATGGTTTTAGCCAGGTTGAGTGGCTCATCTGTATCAAGCGGGTCAGGCCTACCGTGGCCCACGTCGCAAAACGGGCAGCGCCGCGTGCACTTGTCGCCCATGATCATGAATGTCGCCGTGCCCTTGCCGAAGCACTCACCGATATTGGGGCAACTGGCCTCTTCACACACGGTGTTGAGCTTGTTTTCACGAAGGATTTGCTTGATCTCATAAAAGCGGGTACTGGGGCTGCCGGCCTTGACGCGAATCCATTCGGGCTTTTTAAGTACCTCGCCCTGCACCACCTTGACCGGGATGCGCGACAGCTTGGCCGCCGCCTTCTGCTTGGCCAGCGGGTTGTAGGCTTCAACGCTTTGAATGTCGCGAACGATGTCTGTGGTGCTCATGGTGTTTGCTTCTTGAGATGCTGACTTCACGGTACCAGATAGGTGACGAGCTTTTGGCTCAACACGCTTGCTACGTCCTGCCAGCTTGCCGATACCCCGATTGTAGAAAGGTCTGTGGTTTGCAGCCCTGCATAGCCGCAGGGGTTGATGCGCGAGAAGGGTTCCAGGTCCATCGCCACATTCAGCGCCACGCCGTGGTAAGTGCAGTGGCGGCTGACTTTGATGCCGAGTGCGGCGATTTTGCCAAGGCCGTTGAAAGGCTGCAGCGGGTTGGCCGGGCCGGTCAATGCGGCATGGGAGGCCGGGTCGGCAAGGCGCACATAAATGCCCGGTGAGCCTGGTACGCGATGCCCCGTCACGCCAAAGTACGCCAGAGTTTTAATCACCGCCTCTTCAATGCGGTAAACGTATTCTTTGACGAAGTAGCCAGCACGCCGCAAGTCGATCAGCGGATACGCCACCACCTGCCCCGGACCGTGGTAAGTCACCTGCCCGCCCCGGTCGGTTTGCACCACCGGGATGTTGCCGGGGCTTAAAACGTGCTCAACCTTGCCCGCCAGGCCCTGTGTATAGACCGGAGGGTGCTCACAAATCCATAGCTGGTCACGCCCGTATTCATTGGCTTGTGGGTCTTTTATGCCTTCAAAATCAGCCTTTTTTGCTGTTCTGGAGGCTGTGTAGGCCTTCATCGCCTCAAACGTGGGCAGGTAGGCGACTTGGCCTAGCTGGCGGGTTTCGATGGCGGTTGGCGGCATCAATATCAAGCCTGCCGAGAAGTGGCCGCGCGTATCTGCCCTGCCATGTCCATGCCATTGAGTGTTTTTTCAACCATCACAAAACGCTGCCCAGTGGTTTGCGCCCAGCGTTCGCCGACCAGGCGCTTTTCGCGTGAGTCATCGTTGGTGGCATAGCCGTCGCCCTTGTACTCCACCACCAGCAGCTTGCCGTCGTTCAATTCGGCCACAAAGTCAGGGTAAAAATAATCAGTTGCGGTGGGTAGCCAAAAAGCAAACTCGGGCAGGCGCTCCAGGTTGCGAGTCCAGTGTTTCACCGCTGGCTCGGCATCAAGTGCTACTGCGCATTCAAACTCTTCACCTTTGGCTTTGAGCTTGGCGATTTGCGCAAAGTAATGTTTTTTAAATTGCCAGCGCCCGTCATAAGCCTCGCGCACCGGGTAGCGGCCTGGGGTGAACTGAAACGTCCATGCTAGCCCGTGTGCCAGCGTTGCATCCGTTTTGCCAAACAGCAGGTTTTGAAAGCCCTGACTGCGTGCTGTGGCCACCACGCTGTCAATGCGCTTGGTCATCATTTGCCCGAGCTGAAAGCGTGAGCGAATCAAACCCGTCAGCGTAAAGCCGCGCTCATGCAGCAGGTGCGACACCATTTTTTGTACGTAGGCTTGCGTCTCGGTTTGGCTGAAGCCTGCGGTGCGCACCTGGCCCTCTAGGGCGCGTACCAGGTCAAGCTCGGTTGCATCGGTCGGCACGCTGTCGAGCGAGAGTTGCGCCGCATCGCCCTGTTTGAGGCGCACGCGTTCGCCTTCAAGGTAAATCTCAAACAAGTCGCTTTGCTGAACCAAATTAAAGCCCGGCAACTCGGGGCGCGGGTCTGCTTGTAGTAAATCAAACTCGATCAACTCGCCCAGTGTTTCGCGTTCAATCAGTTCCAGCTCACCTTGCAGGCTAATACACAACTGCGGTATGGCAGCAAACGCCACGCCGCGTTCTGCGGGTGAGCCAAGCGCTCTAATGCGCGCGTCGTGCTGGTCAAACTGCTCTGTAAGCGCCTGTTTACGGGCGTTACCAGCTATTGAAAATATAGCGTCTCGGGTGGCTTCAGTCACTGGCCCGGCGATGCGCAGGCGCACCGCATCGCCCTCTAGCGCACCGGGCAGCACCTGCACGTCAGGCTGCGCTTGCAGTGCTTTGGTGACTTCAGCGGCGTTGCTGGTGGCGAGTTCAAGCTCAAGTGTCAAAACCTTTGGCTGCGCGTTGGCAGTCAGTGTTCCGGTTGGGCCAAACAAGTCGTCGTCATCCGGCAGCAGCACGCTGGCTGCGCTCAGTGCGTCAAAGCCCATGCCGCGCGTCAGGCTCTCTACCAGCGAGTTGGCGGCTTCTGAAAAGCTCCTGGCAATCACATGCGCATAGGCTTTGTTGAGCGCCGGACTCTTGCGCTTTTTAGCGTAAGGCATACGCAGCACGCGGCCCAACAGTTGTTCAACCGCCTGGTTGCTGCGCAAGTTTTGCAACGAACACAGCACGTAGGCAAACGAGCAGTCCCAGCCTTCTTTCAGCGCATCCACGGTAATCACGTAGCGCACCGGACAGGTGGGGTCGAACAGGTTTACGCCATCTAACTCGCGCTGGTTGCCCGTGGCTACGGCAATCTCAACCTCGGCAATGTGGTGCGCATCAAGCAGGTGTTTTTTAAGCACCTCGACCGTCGCTTCACCGCCTTTGTCCTGTGCCTGAAACAGTACGATAGGCCGCACGTACTCAATCTCATGCGCGGCTTCGGCTTCAAGGTGCGTGCGCCGCAGCAGGGCATCACGTACAGCGCCTTGCCAGCCGGTCTCATGCTCGGCCAGCATGATGGGCAGCTTGATCATGTCCTCGGCTTCCAGCTCGCGTGCTGACACGCTGTACAGCACGTTGGTCATTTTGGGCACGGGCGTAGCCGTCAGGTCGAGCACGCAAGTCGGCCTGATGCTTTTGAGCATGCTCAGTGACAGCGGCGTTTTGGCGTTGTGTGCTTCGTCTACCACCACAATCGGCTGCTGCCAGGCTAGCCAATTGGCCAGCGATGTTTTGACGCGGCCCAGGTCTGCACGGTTTAAAAAACTCTGACTTTCATCGGTAAGATCCGCTTCTTCTACACATTGCAGGCCGCGCTGCGCTGCCTGCTGGGGCGTGAGGTTCAGGCTTTTAAAGTGCGTTTCCCAGGCCTCGCTCATCGCGTACACGCGCCGCCCCGCCTTGTTGGCCACGCGAAAGCTTTGAATGGTCGCCACCACCACGACAGTTTTACGGCCAAAGTCCTGCGGCGGTATGGTGTGCAACGCGTCTAGTTCGCACACCACCAGCAAGTTGCCATAAGCCGCCTCCAGCGCGGCGCGGTAAGGGTGGCCGGGGGTTTGCAGCGCGCCAAGTGTTTGGCTGCGAATCGTGTCGCTGGGCACCAGCCACAAGGCTACGGGAAAGTCACGCCCCGGCGCGCAGGCTTGCGCAATGGCCGCAATCGCGTGCGAAGCCATCAACGTTTTGCCACCACCGGTGGGTATGCGCAGGCACAGCGTGGGCACATCGCCCAGCTCGTCGCTGCGGTAGGATAGATTGCTAGTGGCAACAGCGCCATTGCGTCGCATCGCATGTGCCCAAGCCGCCTCCATGCCCATCGTGGCGGCTTGCTGTAAAAACAGCTTTAGCGCATTCAGGGCGCTTTGTTGGTAGGTTTTTAGGGTGAGAGCGGGCATTTAGTTTGCGGAATAGGATTTCGCAGAAAATTTGAACGTCACTTAGCCGACGCTAAGTTGTTGTATTCATTGATAAAAATTAATTTACGATTGATTTTTTCGGTTAATTTTTCGGATAAATCTAAAAAATTAGCCAGAACTAACCGAAAAATCAGGATTTCAGAATCGACCATTTAGCACCTTTCCCGGGGCTGGTGGCCACGATTCTCTGGCCGTCCAGCCCAGTGATACGCAAACTAGTCAGAAGGTTTTTCACCTTAGCCAGTTTTTGTTGCTCAGTCAGTGAGTTTGGCAGCTTGTCAAGCAAAAGTGACCTGACCTCAGATGCTGGCACTGATTTAAATTTTTGAATGTGTTGAAGTACAAATGTTTTGTAGTAATGGTCATTCAACCCCTTATTACGGGTGTACTCCGCTCGTGTATCGGTCGCCTCAGCTATCTTTGCTGACACAAAGAAGTTGGGTTTGCGGCCCTCAATAAGCTTTGCTTTTCGTAGAACGTCAGACTGCACACTCGCAATCCGATGCTTTTTTTGTACCCGATCCAGCCAGATCACCACTTCCAGCGGCAAGTCAGCGCGCTCTATCAGTAGCTTGCTGTAGTTCTCATCAATCACCTGCCCGTAGATATTGAAAAAAGTCTGGCTCAGCGTTGAGCCTTCGTAATCTGGCAAAGGCAAAAAACGCTTGCGCTGGCTGCTAACCATATCGCGGATGCCGTAGCCACCTTTGTCAATCATGCCGATGTTGTTCATGGCAACTGCAAGCCAAGGGTTCCTGTAGGTGCTGGGCGTACGCTCCCCTGTGAAGTAGTCTTCAGGCTTGCCATCAACAAAAGCGCCAAGATTTTCCAATCGCAGTCGCCCTACTGTTTCCAGCACCACAATCCGGCCAGCTTGTTCATAGTCCTGGTGCGCTACGCAGTTGTGCAGGCCCTCAAGGATGACCTTGATGTCGTAGCGCGGCAGCTCAATAGCCAACAGTTCAGTGGCGGGGAAGATCTTGATGTTGGGGTTACGTATGTGTTGCCCTACCTCAGTGGTCGTCAGCACAAAGGGTGGGCCAAAGTGCTTGGCAATACGCTCATCGGGCACTTTCCAGGTGATCTCTGCAGTACTGTTTGGCAACAGGCCCACGCTTTGCGGCAAACCAAGTAATAGCAGGGCCGTACGGGTGATCTGGCCATGCAGATTGATCTTGGCTCGGTTCAGAAACTCTTCAGTGCTCCAGCCGGAGATTTCCGAAGCCCAGCGCTCCTGCTGATGCTTCGCTGTGAACTTTTCACGCGCTTTGGCAATTGCAGCTATGTCCAGATCAGCCAAGGTGGCATTGGGTACAAGTTCTGCGCTCCAGTCCCGCCCAGCAAGGAGCTCAGTCAAAATGGCTTGGTGCCTGTCTGGTCGCATCTCCATCAGGCAGCTACCCACCCGCTGCCAGGCTTTCCTGTGGGCAATGACAGGCTGGCGCTGCATATGGCGTGGAACATGAATCAGCCACACCACTTGCGCTGTATCGCTGGTCACTAGCGGCTCAACCCACAGGCCTTCGGTGGGCAGATGAATGCAATTGCCAGCAAGCCGTTGAGGCGAATTTTCAGGCGTGAACCCGGCAAACTCCGTAATACCTGTAATCCGCAGTGTTTTATCCTCAGCCCCCACGACCAGCGTTCCGCCCTCCATGTTGGAAAGCGCACTGATATATGACAAGGCATCTTCCCCAGCGGTTCCAGAAATATTGTGGCGCAGGCTGTGCCAGCTTTTCCACTCATGCCGCTCGTTTTCAACCGGGTAGTTTTGTTGAAGCCAGGTTTGCAGCTGCGCTGCCGTCATTGAATTTGCCATTTCACCGCGCCCGAACGTCATACGGAATCTGCTTGAACGTTACGCCACTCGCCGCAAGCCGCGCTGGGCCTACCCTGACTGATTCGCCGTAGACGACTATGGGCGTGTTGGCCGGGGCTACTTTGGCGTGCAGCGCCAGTAGCGCGGCCAGTACCTCGCGGGTCAGCACGTTGCCGCTGGCGGGGCGCTTGTCACCCAGGATGCCGTTGAACAGCAGGTAGTAGGCTGCGCCTGTTGGTGGGGCCGGCGGCACTGCTGGGGAGTCTTCTGACAGCGTGTTTTTTGTGATTTGGTCATTTTCAGCCTCCAAAAGCTCTTTTTGGGCCGTTTTTGGTGCCTCAATCGGGCTCAAGCCCAATGAATACGGGCGTGACCAGCTATCAAAAACATAGTGAGTTCCAAGATAAGGTGTGCCTGGCTTCGCTCCTAGTACGTCAAACGCTGTGCCGGTTTCTTGCTGCCACACAAAGGCGGCCAGGGTGGCAAAGCGCACGGCAGGGTGGATGCGGCCGGTGTCGTCAAACACCGGTGCGCCGAGTTGCATAAACCTGAAGCCGCCACCGCCTTGCCACTTGCCGCCATCGGCGGCGACTCCCCATCCCACGGCCTTGCTGATGCCGCCCTGTTCGCCGTTGATGACTTTCACCAGGCGCGGCAGGCAGTGCGTGGCGGCGTGCTCGCCCATCTCAATGCCTATCCAGCGGCGGCCCATTTTGTGGGCGACAGCGGCTGTGGTGCCTGAGCCGAGGAAGGAGTCGAGGATGAGGTCGTTGGGGTTGGTGGCGATGTGGAGGATGCGCTGGATTAGGCGTTCTGGTTTAGGAGTCATAAAGTTTTCGCTACCGAAGAGCGCAACAACTTCTTTCTTAGCCTCTTGGGTGTTGCCAACGTCTGAGTTCATCCACATGGTTTGAGGTACGACACCTTGCTTAACTTCAGTCAAAAACCGTTTGATCCGCGGTGTGTTGTTTCCTTCTGCTCCCCACCAAATGCGTTTGTCGGCATCCATCTCGGCAAACTTTTCCTTGGATACTCGCCAGAACATTCCGTTGGGTGGGCCTGCCACCACCCGGCCACCGGGGCAAGTAATCGGATAGGTACCAGCGCCATAGAAATTTCGCGCTGATAAGTCACCCGAAGTCCAGTCGCCACGTGAATCGTGATCTGGGTTTTTATAACTCGCGTTAAGTTTGTCTGAACGCGGCATTTCGTTCGGTTTCCAAGTATTTCCGTCTCGCGCAAAAACTAACACGTGATCGTGATCTTCCGAAAAATGGCGTGCGGTATTTTTAGGGGAAAACACTTTCTGCCAAACCACATTCGCCACAAAATTCCCCCGCCCAAACACCTCATCCATCAACACCTTGAGGTAATGCCCTTCATTGTCGTCAATCGTCACCCAAATGCTGCCGTCCTCCCGCAGCAGCTCGCGCAGCAGTTGCAGGCGCGGCAGCATCATGCTTAACCACTGGGCATGCTCCAGGTTGTCGTCGTAATGCTCAAACGCGCTTTTGGTGTTGTAGGGCGGGTCGATAAAAATGCATTTGACCTGGCCCCGGTAAAAGGGAATCAGGGCTTTTAGGGCCTCTAAGTTGTCGCCCTGGATGAGCAGGTTGTCCGTTTGATCGGAGGCAGCGCCATGGCTTGATACCTGTTCCAGCAGCCGGTACGGCACTTTGGCAGCCAGGGTGAAGGCGTTGGCGCGGTTGAGCCAGTCTAGGGTGGGCATGGTCTAGCGGGCTTGAGCCAGTAAATTACGGGCAATCGTGTAGCAGTGCAGTGCGCTGGGGGTAAATTCGACGGTTTTGCCATCGATTTTTTTGATGCCTGATTGCGTCAAGGTGGTTACCAAAGGTGGGCGAGTCAATGTGTGCTCGGCCATAAAACTGCGCAGCCCTTTTAGTTCGCTCCAGTCGTCAAAGGCGCGGTCTGACCATTTGATTTCCACCACGAAACGAGGCTTTTGAGTGCTCGCAGCCAAACCAACCAAATCCACTTCATAGTCAGCCCTACCCTCTTTCCAACGGGCGTAGTGCAACGATGCAATGGTGTCGCTGCTGTGCAGCCACTGGCTCCAGATAGCGGTTTCAACCAAGTGGCCCATGGCCGGGTCTTGCGCGCGCACAATACCGAACAGCGCGGCGCGAATGGAGGGATTGGTCAAGTACACCTTGTATGAAGTGGCGCGCTGTAGGCGGCGGGCGTTGTCGCTGAGGCGGTGTACACGTTTGATCAGAAAGGCTGCTTCTAGGTACTCCAGATATTCATCAATGCGGGCTTTGGATAAGCCTGTGTTTTTCGATAGCGTTGCGGGGGCCACTTCCATACCTGTGTTGAAAGCCAGTACGTTGAAAAAACGATTCAACTCTTGCGTGTCTGATATGCCAAATAAGCTGGGCAGGTCTTTTTGCAAAACTTTGTCAACAATGTCCTGGCGCAGGTAGCGGCGCGGGTCCTCGCGAACCGACTGGTTCATGACCGCCTCTGGGAATCCGCCGTAGTTAAGGTAGTTGACGAACTCAGCGTTGAGCGCCGCTATGTTGGCGCTGTGGTAGCTGGGTCGTTCAGCCTCGGGCGCGGACACGTCTTGCACGAGGTGTGATTGGTTGCAAAAATCCAGGTACTCCGCAAAGGTGAGGGGCGGCAAAATAAAGTCTGAAAAACGCCCTGCGCCGGACTCACGGCTTTTCATGCGCAGCGCTGCCGCAGCAGAACCAGTGGCTACAAAGCGGATGTTTCGGTAGGTGTCAACCAGCACCTTGAGGTGAGTCTCCCAGTCTTTGAGGTACTGGATTTCGTCAAAAAACACATACAGCAAATTACCTTGCCCGCCGGCTGCGTGACGGTGGGTATCCATGAACAGCTTGACCAAGCTGTCCAGCGTCTGGCCTGAAAACAGGGGCACATCAAGTTGCGCCACCATGATGTTTGAGCCTGCAACACCGCTGTCCAGAAGGCTTTGAACAGCCTGGGTCAGCATGACCGTTTTGCCGACTCGTCTTGGACCTATCACCACTACTGCGCGGCGAACCTCGACGGCGCGAACCAGTCGCATAAATGAGGCAAAGTAGGCCCGCTTTGGCCAGGCCTGTAGTTCGGGGTCTATGCCTTTTCCAGCTACCCACCAGGGGTTGGTATCTGCCAAGTACTCCTGTACTGCGGGCAGCGGAATAGCGAGGGATTGATTCATTAGCATTTGAGAATTTTAGCTAATGTGTCAAATTAAGCAATATTTTTAAAGTCTAATTCAACAAAATGCAAAATAGCTAATTTAATCAAGTGCTTGAGCGTGTGTGCGAGGGCTAAAGAATCTCGACCTGCTGCCCAACGAGTAATTTACAGCACCACCTTCACCATCGGATGCGTACTCAACGTGCGGTACAGCTCGTCAAGCTGTTCTCTCGAAGTAGCGGTGACGGTAACGGTTACGCCCAAATATTTGCCGCCCTTGCTTTCGCGCAGCTCTATGGTCGAGGCATCGAAGGCCGGGTCGAACTGGTGGGCGACATGGGTGATGGCGGTGAGCAGGCCGTCTACCTTCAGGCCCATGACTTTGATGGGAAACTGCGATGGGTATTCGATCAGCGATTCCTGGCGCGGCGCTGGCCCCTCAGGGTCAGCAATAATTTTCGGGATGTTGTCGGGGATGGTCGCCATGCTGGTTATTCCGGTTGCTGTTTTACGCGCTGATAGGCGGCATACAGGCTGGAGTAGGTGGGGCCGGGTTTGCCTTTTTCGAGGCCGTGGCCGACAGGTTTACCGTCGAGTAGCGTCACGGGCAAGACCTCTTTGGTGGCCGACGACAGCAATATCTCGTCAGCGTCAAGTACCTCGGCGCGCGTGATGCGGCGCAGCTCGAAGGGGATGTTGGCGGCGCGGCACATTTCTTCAATCAGTCCGTAGCGAATGCCTTCCAACACCAGCTTGTCTTTGGGCACGCCCAGCACCTTGCCGTCCTTGATGATCCAGACATTACTGGCGGCGGCTTCGCTTAAATAGTCGCCCCGGAACATGATGGTTTCCAGCGCACCGGCATCAAAACTGATTTGCCGCGAGAACACCGCGCCCAGCAGGCTGGTGCTTTTGATATGGGCTTTTTCCCAGCGAAAGTCGTCTGCCGTCACGCAGGCCACGCCTTCTGCGCGTTGCTGCGCGCTGGGCAGCTTCATGGGGTTGCACATCACAAACACGGTGGGTGTGAGGCCAACTGGCATCACGTGGTCACGCATGGCTACGCCACGGCTGATTTGAATGTAAATGATCTGGTTGGAGTTGGCAGGCGCATTTTCAAGTCTATTTTGAGCCTCATTTTGGCCTGTAGCGCCCTGAATTCGGGTCCGAGCAGCTATTAAATTAGTAGCAATTTCGCGCCACTGTTCTCGGGTGAGCGGGTTGGAGATGCGCAACTCGGCCAAGCTTCTTTCTAACCGGGCCATGTGCTGCTCAAAACGAAACAGCTTGCCGCCATAGGCGGGTACGACTTCGTAAATGCCATCGCCAAAGATAAAACCACGGTCCAGCACGCTGATCCTCGCGTCTTTGAGTGGCGTGAATTCGCCGTTGAGGTAGCAGGGTGTGTCGGGCAGATCTGCGGGTTGGGTACTTACTGTGGTCATGGTGGCGTGGGCTAAAAATTCAGAGCAAAAAAACCACGGCAGCAATCGCCACCGTGCCGAGGATGAGATTGACGCTGGCCAGAGTGGCTATTTGCCCCACCCGCCTGCCACCTTCAGGCCAGTCGGCGGCGGCCACCGCCAGCTTGAGCCTGCGAAATGGCCCGAAATAAAGATGCCCAAACAATGCAAACATCACAATGCCGATGCCGAACATCAGGTGCCAGCCGATGGGTGCATTCTTCATGCCAACGCGCAGCAGCATCGCAAGCCCGGTGACCAGCAACACGACTATGGATGCCCACACGACCATAAAAAACCGCTGCAAAACTCCCGCAATCAACGGCAGGCGCTGAGGTGGGGCCAGCGCGCCTGCCGCGGGCCGCAATGCAAAGAGCATGAAGCTCACGCCGCCCAGCCAGGCAATGGCCGCTGCAATGTGCAGAAATTTCATTAGTGCGTTCATGATGACCCCAAAACCCCCGATTGTGGCCGACTCATGCAACAGCGTGTGGCGTCCGATTCAACCCCCTTAAAGTCTTTTACTAACTTAAAGCCAGGGGTTTTGAAGAGGGTGGCCGGGTTTCTACGTATAATCAGGGGCTTTGCTAAATATCGCTACGTAAATGCCTTGTAAACTTTTTTGTAACCCAGCCGTAATTTGTGATGGTCAAAATAATGAATGCGGCGGTATATGAAGACGAGGCAAAAGTTGCCTTTAAGCCCCTGAGCAGGGAAGAAGCCCAAAAGCTTCGCGAGGCAAGTCCCTCACTGTCGCCCTGGGTGGTGCTGGCAGGGCAACTTGTAACAGGCGTTTTGGTGGCGTTGGCCGCTTGGGCGCTGACGGGCAAGCAAAATACCGGCTGGTCTGCGTTTTATGGCGCTCTGGCGGTGGTCATTCCGGGTGCACTTTTTGCGCGCGGGTTGACCGGTAAGGTTTGGTCAATGGATCCGGGCTCAGCAGTAGCCGGATTTTTTTTGTGGGAAATGGTCAAGATCGGCTTGACGATGGCAATGCTTTTTGCCGCGTCGAGGGTGGTATCTGGGTTGAGTTGGCTGGCCATGATGATCGGCCTGGTAGTGACGATGAAAATAGTCTGGTTCGCGTGGATATTCGTGGGCCGGGGCACTAAAAAACTTTGAGGCGAGTAATAAATGGCTGCAGAAAATGCTGCTGAACATGGTGGTCAGACGGCTGGTGAATACATTGTTCACCACCTGACGCACTGGCGTAACAAGGAAATGGTCGGCCCGTTCGACCTGACCGTCATCAATTGGGATTCCACCATATTCACTATCCTGATGGGTGTGATTGGCTGCTTCTTGCTCTGGAAGGCCGCCCGCAAGGCCACCTCCGGCGTTCCTGGCCGCTTCCAGGCGGCGGTTGAAATTCTGGTCGAAATGGTGGACTCGCAGGCCAAGGGCATCGTCCACAACGCCAACAGTCGCAAGCTTGTCGCCCCGCTGGCGCTGGTGGTGTTTGTATGGATTTTCCTGCTCAATGCAATGGACTTGCTGCCGGTCGATCTGCTGCCCGTCATCTGGGCGTGGATTTACGGCCTGGCCGGCCATGATGCGCAACATGCCTACTTGCGCTCGGTGCCGACCGCCGACCTCTCAGTCACCATGGGGCTCTCGCTGGGGGTGTTGGTTACCTGCCTCATATACAACGTCAAGATCAAGGGTGTGGGCGGCTGGGTTCACGAGCTTTTCACCGCGCCTTTCGGCAACCATTGGGCACTTTATCCGTTCAATTTCCTGATGCAGGTGATTGAGTTCGTGGCCAAGACGGTGTCGCACGGCATGCGGCTGTTCGGCAACATGTATGCCGGTGAGCTGATCTTCCTGCTAATCGCGCTGATGGGAGGCGCCTTCGCTTCTGTCGGCCTCGGTACTGGCATTGCGCTGGCAATCGGGCAAATCATTGCCGGTTCTGCGTGGGCGATCTTCCACATTCTGATCATCACGCTCCAGGCCTTTGTGTTCATGATGCTAACGCTGGTTTATATCGGCCAGGCACACGACCATCATTGAGCTGGTTTCTTTTTCTTTCTTTGTTTCGTTTGTTTTTTCTTTTTCTCGCAACTTAAGTCCTTAGGAGTCATCATGGAAGTTATTAGTTTTGTCGCTCTGGCCGCTGGCCTCATCATTGGCCTCGGAGCTCTCGGCGCCTGTATCGGCATCGGCATCATGGGCAGCAAATACCTCGAAGCAGCTGCGCGCCAGCCTGAGCTGATGAACGAACTGCAGACCAAGATGTTCCTGCTGGCTGGCCTGATCGACGCGGCTTTCATTATCGGTACCGGTATTGCGCTGTGGTTCGCCACCGCCAACCCGTTCCTGGCACAAATCGCCAACCTGCCTAAATAAGCATCATCAATTTACAAGAATGTCATTTCTTCTGGCCGGGCTTTGCGCCTTGCCACAAGAGAAAGGATGAGCAGTGAGCATTACCGCAACCTTAATTGTCCAGATGATCGTGTTCCTGATCCTGGTCGGGTTCACGATGAAATTCGTCTGGCCGCCGATCGCGTCAGCGCTGGACGAACGCGCCAGCAAAATCGCCTCTGGCCTTGCCGCTGCCGACAAAGCGAAGTCTGAACTCTCCGTTGCCAATAAGCGCGTAGAAGAAGAACTGACCAAGTCGCGCAACGAGTCTGCCGTGCGTCTGGCCGAGGCCGAGCGCCGTGGACAAGCCCTGATTGAAGAAGCCAAGGCCAAAGCAACCGAAGAAGGCAGCAAAATCATTGCCGCCGCCAAGGTTGAGGCCGAGCAGCAGACTGTCAAGGCCCGTGAGACGCTGCGCGAGCAGGTCGCTGCACTGGCTGTCAAGGGCGCTGAGCAAATCTTGCGCAAGGAAGTTAACGCTTCCGTGCACGCAGACTTGCTGGGCCGCTTGAAGACAGAACTTTAAGAAAGCGCAAACCATGGCCGAACTAGCCACCATTGCGCGTCCTTATGCTGAAGCGCTTTTCAAGACTGCGGGTAAAGATCTGGCAGGCACGGCGGTGTGGCTGGACGAGCTGGCAGCGATTGCCGCCAACGTCCAGTTGCAGCATTACGCGGGTAACCCCGGTGTGACATCTGCGCAGACGTTTGAAGTGATTGCTGGTGTGGCAAAAAATTTGCCAGAGCCAGCCAAAAACTTCCTGCGTGCGGTGATCGACAACGGACGCATCAGCGTCCTGCCCGAGATGGCCAGCCAGTTCCGTGCATTGAAAAACGCGCAGGCCGGATCGTCTGATGCAACCGTCTACAGCGCATTTGCGCTCGACGGCGCGGCACTGGCAGACCTGGCTGCAACATTGGAAAAGCGCTTTGGCCGCAAGCTCAACCTCAAGGTCGAGCTGCAGAGCGAGCTGATTGGTGGCGTACGTGTCGTGGTCGGTGACGAGGTGCTGGACACCTCTGTCAAAGCCCGTTTAGAGCAAATGAAAGTAGCGCTGGTGTCGTGATGTTGTGCCCTGCACAACGCCGATTATTTAGCCAATAAACCGAAGAAAGAAGGAAAGAGTCATGCAACTCAATCCAGCAGAAATTTCTGAACTGATCAAGAGCCGTATCGAAGGCTTGAGCACCAGCAGCGACATCCGTAACCAGGGTACCGTTGTGTCGGTGGCCGACGGTATCGTGCGTATTCACGGCCTGTCCGACGTGATGCAGGGCGAGATGCTCGAATTCCCGGCAACTGCCGACGGCACGCCAACTTATGGCCTTGCATTGAATCTTGAGCGCGACTCTGTCGGCTCCGTGGTTTTGGGCGAGTACGAGCACATCGCTGAAGGCGACACCGTCAAATGTACAGGTCGTATTCTTGAAGTGCCGGTTGGCCCCGAGCTGCTTGGCCGTGTGGTCAACGCACTGGGTCAGCCCATCGACGGCAAAGGCCCGGTCAATGCCAAGATGACCGACGTGATCGAAAAGGTTGCGCCCGGTGTGATCGCCCGTAAATCGGTTGACCAGCCGCTGCAGACTGGCTTGAAGTCGATTGACTCCATGGTGCCTATTGGTCGCGGTCAGCGCGAACTGATTATTGGTGACCGCCAGACTGGTAAAACCGCAGTCGCAATTGATGCCATCATCAACCAGAAGGGCAAAGGCGTGTCGTGCGTTTATGTCGCGATTGGCCAGAAAGCATCGTCGATCAAGAACGTGGTTCGCTCGCTAGAGCAAGCTGGCGCGATGGATTACACGATTGTGGTGGCCGCGTCGGCTGCTGAATCGGCTGCCATGCAGTATGTGAGCGCCTACTCTGGTTGCACCATGGGTGAATACTTCCGCGATCGCGGTGAAGACGCGCTGATCGTCTATGACGACTTGTCCAAGCAGGCTGTGGCTTACCGTCAGGTTTCGCTGTTGCTGCGCCGTCCGCCAGGCCGTGAAGCCTACCCCGGCGACGTGTTTTATCTACACAGCCGTCTGCTCGAGCGCGCGGCTCGCGTGAACGAAAAATACGTCGAAGACTTCACCAAAGGTGCAGTCAAAGGCAAGACAGGTTCATTGACGGCTCTGCCCATCATCGAAACGCAAGCGGGTGACGTGTCGGCCTTCGTGCCCACCAACGTAATCTCGATCACCGACGGTCAGATTTTTCTGGAAACGTCGCTGTTCAACGCTGGTATCCGTCCTGCGATTAACGCCGGTATCTCGGTGTCGCGCGTCGGTGGTGCTGCCCAGACCAACTGGATCAAGGGCCTGTCTGGCGGTATCCGTACCGACTTGGCCCAGTACCGTGAGTTGGCTGCGTTCGCGCAGTTCGCCTCTGACCTCGACGAATCCACCCGCAAGCAACTCGAACGCGGTGCCCGCGTGACCGAGTTGCTCAAGCAGGCTCAGTACTCGCCTCTGCCGATCAGCCTGATGGGCGTGACGCTGTTCGCGGTCAACATGGGTTCGATGGATGACATCGACGTCAAGAAAGTGCTGGCTTTTGAATCCGGTCTGCACAGCTACCTCAAGGACAAGCATGCGGCCATGCTGGCGACCATCGAAAAGAATGGTCCGAAGTGGGATGCCAAGCCTGCCAAGCCCGATGACAGCGACGCGAAAAAAGCCGCCAAAAAGGTGTGCCAGGACGCTGAAGCTGAACTGAAAGCCGCCGTGGTCGAATTTAAAAAATCGTTTGCTTAACCGCTCCTGAAACCAACGGAGATTAGTGATGGCAGCAGGTAAAGAAATTCGCGGCAAGATCAAATCGGTGGAAAACACCAGGAAGATCACCAAGGCCATGGAAATGGTGGCTGCATCCAAAATGCGCAAGGCGCAGGAACGGATGCGCGCTGCCCGTCCTTACAGCGACAAAATCCGCAACATCGCAGCCAACCTGGCTCAGGCTAACCCCGAATACACCCATGCGTTCATGGAGTCCAATGACTCCAAGGCCACGGGTTTTATCGTGGTAACGACCGACAAGGGGTTGTGCGGTGGCTTGAACACCAACGTGCTGCGCGCCGTAACGGGCAAGCTCAAAGAGTTGCAAGCTGCAGGGCATGATTCGCAAGCGGTGGCCATTGGCAACAAGGGCCTGGGCTTTTTGAACCGTGTTGGCGCGAAAGTGATCTCGCATGTCACCCAGCTCGGAGACAAGCCGCGTCTGGATGCGTTGATAGGCCCTGTCAAAGTGCTGCTGGATGCATATAGCGAAGGCAAGGTCAATTCGGTTTACCTGTGCTACACCAAATTCATCAACACCATGCGCCAGGAGCCGGTGATCGAGCAGTTGCTACCGCTCACCGCTGCCCATCTGCAAGCAGACAAAGACCAGCATGGCTGGGACTATATCTACGAGCCCGATGCGCAAACCGTGATTGACGACTTACTGGTGCGCTACGTCGAGGCAATGGTCTACCAGGCTGTAGCCGAGAACATGGCCTCCGAGCAATCCGCCCGCATGGTAGCCATGAAGGCCGCCACTGACAACGCTGGCAGTGTGATCGGTGAATTGAAACTTGTTTACAACAAGACGCGTCAAGCGGCAATCACGAAAGAACTTTCGGAAATTGTCGCTGGTGCTGCAGCGGTTAACTAATCGCCACCCGATTTAAAGAATTAAAGAATAGAAAAGGATCCCGTCATGACGAAAGCTCAAGGCAAGATTGTTCAGTGTATCGGCGCAGTGGTTGACGTGGAATTTGCACGCGATCAGATGCCAAAAATTTATGACGCGCTCAAAATGGAAGGCACCACGCTGACCCTTGAGGTGCAGCAGCAATTGGGCGACGGCATTGTGCGCACCATTGCGTTGGGCTCGTCCGATGGCCTTCGCCGCGGCAACATCGTCTACAACACCGACACACAAATCACTGTTCCAGTTGGTAAAGCAACGCTGGGCCGCATCATGGACGTGCTGGGCGCACCGATTGACGAGCGTGGCCCGGTTGACCAGACCCTGACGGCACCTATTCACCGCAAAGCTCCGGCCTACGACGAACTCTCTCCTTCACAGGAACTGCTGGAAACCGGCATCAAGGTGATTGACCTGGTTTGCCCCTTTGCAAAAGGCGGCAAGGTTGGCCTGTTCGGTGGTGCTGGTGTCGGCAAGACCGTGAACATGATGGAACTCATCAACAACATCGCCAAGGCGCACTCGGGCTTGTCCGTGTTTGCCGGTGTCGGTGAGCGCACCCGCGAAGGCAATGACTTCTATCACGAGATGGCCGACTCCGGTGTTGTGAACCTCGAAAAACTCGAAGAATCCAAAGTGGCGATGGTTTATGGCCAAATGAACGAGCCCCCGGGAAACCGACTTCGCGTTGCGCTGACCGGCCTGACCATCGCTGAGTCCTTCCGTGATGAAGGCCGTGACGTTCTGTTCTTCGTGGACAACATTTACCGCTACACACTGGCTGGTACGGAAGTTTCCGCACTGCTGGGCCGTATGCCTTCTGCTGTGGGTTACCAGCCCACGCTGGCCGAGGAAATGGGCCGCCTGCAAGAGCGTATTACGTCGACCAAGGTTGGCTCCATCACCTCGATTCAGGCCGTTTACGTGCCTGCCGATGACTTGACCGATCCATCGCCTGCAACGACTTTTGCCCACCTGGACTCCACTGTGGTGCTGTCGCGTGACATCGCTTCGCTGGGTATCTACCCTGCGGTTGACCCACTCGACTCCACCAGCCGCCAGCTTGACCCGAACGTCGTCGGCGAAGACCACTATGCCACCGCACGCGCTGTGCAGGGCACGCTGCAGCGCTACAAAGAGTTGCGCGACATCATCGCAATTCTGGGCATGGACGAGCTGGCACCTGACGACAAACTGGCCGTCGCTCGCGCCCGCAAAATCCAGCGCTTTTTGTCGCAGCCGTTCCACGTTGCTGAAGTGTTCACCGGCTCGCCCGGCAAGTACGTCAGCCTGGCTGAAACCATTCGCGGCTTCAAAATGATTGTGGCTGGTGAGTGCGATCATTTGCCAGAACAAGCGTTCTACATGGTCGGCACCATTGATGAAGCGTTTGAAAAAGCGAAGAAGGTCTAAGGCTGGGGCCTCGAAAGGATTGCTATGGCATTAACCATTCACGTCGACGTTGTATCTGCAGAAGAGTCCATCTTCTCGGGTGAGGCGCGCTTTGTTGCGCTGCCCGGCGAAGCCGGCGAGCTCGGGATATTTCCGCGCCACACGCCGCTGATTACCCGCATCAAGCCCGGCGCAGTGCGTATTGAAAAAGAAGACGGCACTGAAGAATTTGTGTTCGTCGCTGGCGGTCTGCTTGAAGTGCAGCCGAACGGCGTAACGGTTCTCAGCGACACTGCAATTCGCGGCAAGGATCTCGACGAAGCCAAAGCCACTGCTGCCAAGGCTGCTGCCGAAGAAGCGCTGAAAAACGCCAAGACTGACATTGATATTGCCATGGCTCAATCAGAGCTTGCGGTGATGGCGGCGCAAATCGCAGCGCTGCGTAAATATCGCCAGGCAAAGTAATTCAGCGCGCTCATCAGCAGCCGCGGCCTGCAGCAAGCCTCTGACGTTCGTCAGGGGCTTTTTTCTGCCCGCACAATTCGCAGCATCCGTAAGTCCCTGCTGACATCACGAGTCTGTCCGCGCGCACGGCGGTGTGCGTCCGGTCGCGCTAGCATGTGCCCATGTTTTCGATTGACCTTGACTTGTACACGCCGCGACCGCATTGGTGCGGCTATCTGGTGCGGCTCGTGCGCGTCCCTTTGGCTTTATGGATTTAGTGGTTGCCAGGCCGGAAGGTCTTTACTGCACGGCTGGCGATTTTTATATCGACCCGTGGAAGCCGGTTGCGCGTGCGGTCATCACACATGCCCACTCTGACCACGCCCGCGTCGGGCACGGGCATTACCTGGCGCATACCCACAGCGAAGGCACGCTGCGCACACGGCTCGGCGAGATCACGCTGCAGACACTGCCGTACGGCGAGACGATTGAACACAATGGCGTGAAAATCTCGTTGCATCCGGCAGGTCATGTGCTCGGCTCGGCCCAGGTGCGGATGGAGCACGGCGGACGTGTCTGGGTGGCCTCTGGTGACTACAAGCTCGAGGCCGATGGAACCTGCCCACCGTTCGAGCCAGTGCGATGCGATACCTTTATCACCGAATCAACTTTTGGCTTGCCGATCTACCGCTAGGCCACGCCAGCAGCACTGTCACTTGAAATCAATGACTGGTGGCGCAGCAATGCTGACGCCGGGCGAGCGTCGGTGCTCTTTTGCTACGCGTTCGGCAAGGCCCAGCGCATCCTGTATGGTGCGGATCCGTCGATTGGCGCTATCGTCGTGCACGGTGCGGTCGAGCCGCTCAATGCCGTGTACCGCGCCGCTGGCGTCGCGTTGCCGCCGACCCTGCGCGTCAGTGATGATGGCGTGAATCCGCAACTGCTCAAGCGTGCGCTGGTACTGGCACCTCCCTCGGCGCAGGGAACGCCCTGGATGAAACGCTTCGGCAACTATTCCGACGCATTTGCCAGCGGCTGGATGCAGTTGCGTGGCACGCGTCGCCGGCGTGGAGTGGACCGTGGCTTCGTCATGTCGGACCACGCAGACTGGCCCGGTCTGCAGAAAGCCATTAAAGGCACCGGCGCCGAGCGCGTGTTCGTGACGCACGGCAGCGTGGCGATCATGGTGCGCTGGCT
>JBBRQQ010000049.1:0-21833 GCA_038226155.1 Burkholderiales bacterium | reverse complement strand
TTCGGCATCCTGCTGCGTTGCCTTTACCCGGCCACACCCCATATCGCACACGCGCTGTGGTCCGATCTCGGCTACGCCGCCGCGTGCGACAACTTGCTTGACGCGCCTTGGCCCGAAGTCGATGCCAGCGCCTTGCAGCAAGACGAAATCGAGCTGATGCTGCAAATCAACGGCAGGCTGCGCGGCTCGGTTACGGTGAGCAGCACAGCTGACAAGGCCGCCATTGAAGCAGCCGCGCTGGCTACCGATGCCTTTATCAAGCAGGCTGCGGGCGCAGCGCCCAAAAAAGTGATCGTCGTGCCAGGGCGTCTCGTTAATATCGTGGTTTGAGCGCCATGCTTTAGAAGGAAACAAATATGCAACGACGTTCATGTCTTGGCTTGATGGCTTCTAGCGCTGCAATTGGCCTTACCGCCTGCGGCTTTGAGCTGCGCAAGGCGCCCAACTTTTCATTCAAAAGCATTTACAGCCCTTTCTCGTTGGGCTCCACACTGGGTATTGAACTCAGACGTTCACTGGAGTCGACGGGTAAGGTGCAAGTTTTCGTCGAACCCGTCGATAAGGACAAAGCCGAGGTAGTGCTTGACGTGCTCGTTGAGACGCGCGACAAAAAGATCGTAAGCATCAATACCTCTGGCCAAGTACGCGAGTTTCAGCTGCGCTTCCGCTTTCGTTTCCGGCTGCGCACACCTAAAGGCAAGGTGTTGATTGAGGACACCGAGATTTTCCAGTATCGCGACATCAGTTTTAATGAATCCGCCGTGCTGGCAAAGGAAACTGAAGAAGCTTTGCTTTATCGCGAAATGCAGACCGATATCGTCCAGCAGCTCATGCGCCGACTCGCTGCAGTGACCGAGCTGTAAAAACAATAATCCGTTATGAACCTTGCTCCCACCCAACTCAGCGAGCACCTCCAGCGCGGGCTTAAAAACCTGTACACGCTGCATGGCGACGAGGCGCTGCTGGCGCAGGAGTTTGCAGATGCCTTGCGCGTCCATGCGAGGGCGCAGGGCTATACCGAGCGCACGGTACACACAGTGGCTGGTGCGCATTTCGACTGGAGCGAAGTGTTGGCCAGCGGTGGTTCGCTGAGTTTGTTTGCCGACAAACAAATCATTGAAATCCGCATCCCGAGCGGCAAGCCGGGTAAGGACGGCTCTACGGCACTTCAACAGATTGCTGAACGGGCCCAGGGCGATGACTCCACTCTCACGCTGGTCATGCTGCCCCGTCTTGACAGCATGACGGCCAAGGGCGCGTGGTTTGGTGCGTTAGACAGCTTCGGCGTGACCGTCAAGTTCGATGCGATTGCCAGGAGCAATTTGCCGCAGTGGATATCGCAGCGCCTGCAGTTGCAGGGCCAGCGCGTGGCAAGCGGTGAAGAAGGCCAGCGCACGCTGCAATTTTTTGCCGACCGGGTTGAGGGCAACTTGCTGGCCGCGCACCAGGAGATTCAGAAGCTGGCATTGCTGTACCCAACGGCGCATGGCGCTGTGCTCAGTTTTGATCAGGTTGAAAATGCCGTGCTCAATGTTGCACGCTACGACGTTTTCAAACTGGCCGAGGCCGTGCTCGGCGGCCAGCATGTACGCGTTGCGCGTATGCTCGACGGCCTGCAGTCCGAGGGCGAGTCAGAGGTACTGGTGCATTGGGCCATCAGTGAAGACATTCGCAGCATGAAGCGCGTCAAGGACGCGATAGGTGCAGGCCGCCCCATGCCGATGGCGCTGCGTGAAAACCGCGTCTGGGGCGCGAAAGAGAAACTTTTTGAGCGCGTGCTGCCGACCATCAACGACAGCACACTGGCCAACCTGCTGACCGCAGCGCACAAGGTAGACGGCATCGTCAAAGGCCTCAGGCAACCCGACTGGCCCGCCAGCGGCTGGCAGGCATTGCACAGGCTGGCAGGCATGGTGTGTGAGCAGTGCGCAGCGCCGGGCCACGCCAAACAGGCACAGGCCCGTCGCATGTGAAAATACAGGCTATGACTGACCCCAACATCGCGCAACTCATGCAGACCATGGGCTTAAAGGCAAAAACAGCCTCCAGCGAAATGGCGCGCGCTTCTGGTGCTGTCAAAAACAAGGCGTTGCTCGCTTTGTCTGCGCTGCTGCGGCAAAGCACTGCTGCATTGGAAGCGGCCAACGCAAAGGACCTTGAACGCGCTACAGCATCAGGTCTGGCTGGCCCCATGCTGGACCGCCTCAAGCTCAGCTCCAAAGACATTGAAACCGTGGCGCTTGGCTGTGAGCAGCTTGCCGCCATGCCGGATGTGATTGGCGAGATCATCGGCATGAAGCAGCAACCCAGCGGCATTCGTGTTGGCCAGATGCGCGTGCCGATTGGCGTGTTTGGCATGATTTACGAGAGCCGACCTAACGTGACGATTGAAGCGGCGAGTCTGGCCATCAAAAGCGGCAACGCCTGCATACTGCGCGGTGGCTCCGAGGCGATTGAATCAAACAAAGCCCTGGCTACGCTGGTACAGCAGGCGCTGACGGGCGCAGGCCTGCCGCTTGACGCAATGCAGCTGGTGCCAACCACCGACCGCGAAGCCGTTGGCCTGCTGATTGCCATGCCCGAATTTGTCGATGTGATTATTCCGCGTGGCGGCAAAGGGCTGATTGCGCGCGTCAGCCGCGATGCGAAGGTACCCGTCATCAAGCACCTCGATGGCAACTGCCATGTTTATGTCGATGACCCCTGTGACATGGCCATGGCCGTCACGGTAGCCGACAACGCCAAAACCCAAAAGTACAGCCCCTGCAACGCCAGCGAAGGCTTGCTGGTTGCAAAGGGCGTGGCGAATGAGTTTTTGCCCAAAATTGCTGCCATTTATGCTGAAAAAGGCGTTGAAATGCGGTGTGATTCGGCTGCAGCCCTTATTTTACGGGCGCGAACAGCTATTAAAAAAGAAGCGATTGTGGATGCGACTGAACAGGACTGGTACGAGGAATACTTGGCCCCCGTTATCAGCATCAAGGTGGTTGACGGACTTGATGAAGCCATAGATCACATCAACAAATACTCCAGCCACCATACCGACGCCATCATCACGCGCGACCACATGCATGCCCAGCGCTTTTTGCGCGAGGTCGATTCGGCGAGCGTCATGGTCAATGCGAGCACCCGCTTCGCTGATGGTTTCGAGTTTGGCTTGGGGGCTGAAATCGGCATCAGTACCGACAAATTCCACGCCCGCGGGCCTGTGGGCATTGAGGGTTTGACCTCGCTGAAGTACATCGTTTTGGGTAACGGTGAAGTACGCACCTGAATGGGTTATTGGGCTCTGACCCCAAAAACCCACTTAAAATCCTTTGTGTTCAGGTCATGCTGCCTGACAAAAATCTCCCATCGAAAGTGGCCGCATGGTTCCGCACCTCATCACCGCCCTGAACGGCCCCATCAACGAGCTTGAGCAGCGCATTCTTGATTCCACACCAGCGATTGAACGCTGGTTCCGGCTTGAATGGATGGAGCACACGCCGCCGTTTTATTCCTCGGTCGATGTGCGCAATGCCGGCTTCAAACTGGCGCCGGTAGACACCAATCTTTTCCCTGACGGCTGGAACAACCTCACACCCGAGATGCTGCCGCTGGCGGTGCAGGCCGCGATGGCGGCGATTGAGAAAATCTGCCCCGAGGCGCGCAACCTGCTGGTAGTGCCCGAAAGCAATCCGCGCAACAGCTTTTACTTGTCCAACCTGTTGCAGCTTAAGCGGGTGTTTCACCAGGCCGGGCTGAATGTGCGCTTTGGCTCACTCAACGCGGATGTCAAAGCACCAACCACCTTGACGCTGCCGACAGGCGAATCCGTTGTGATTGAGCCGCTCATTCGCACCGACCGCCGCCTCGGCTTGAAAGACTTTGACCCCTGCACCATCTTGCTGAACAACGACTTGTCGGCAGGTATCCCCGGCATTCTGGAAGACTTGAACGAGCAGTATCTGCTGCCGCCGTTGCACGCCAGCCGCTCGGTGCGCCGCATGTCCAGGCACTTCAAGGCCTATGAAGAAATCTCCAAACGCTTTGGCAAGCTGCTGGGCATAGACCCCTGGCTCATCAACCCGATGTTCGCGCAATGCGGTGAAGTCAATCTGGCTGAAGGTGTGGGCATGGACTGCCTCACCACCAACGTCGATGCGCTGCTCGGCAAAATCCGCCGCAAGTACAAGGAATACGGCATCAATGAAAAGCCGTTTGTGGTCGTCAAAGCCGATAACGGAAGCTACGGCAACCAGGGCATGGGGTTTATGACGGTGCGCGATGTCAAAGACCTGCAGGGGTTGAACCGCACAACCAAAAAAGGCAGCACACCGAAAGACATGCCGCTGGTGTCAGAGGTCATCATCCAGGAAGGGGTGCTCACGAATGAGCGAGTCAACGACGCAGTAGCCGAGCCCGTGGTCTACATGATGGATCGGTATGTAGTTGGTGGTTTTTATCGCATCCACGCTGAGCGCGGTGTCGACGAAAACCTCAATGCGCCTGGTGCCAGCTTCGTGCCGCTGGCATTTGCAGACAGTGGGCGCTTACCTCAGCCGGGTGAAAAGCCAGGCTCCAGCAGCCCCAACCGCTTCTATATGTACGGCGTGATTGGCCGCCTTGCCATGCTGGCTGCCAGCTACGAGCTGGAGGCGACGGATCCGGATGCCGAGGTTTACGACTGACACGAATTTTTGGGCTCTGACCCCAATAACTCCGCCAGTTGTTGCGCTGCAACACAAACCAGCTTTGGCTGGATTTGTTTGCATTTAGGCGGGTAAGTGACTTGCAAGCACCCAGCCTGAGCGCAAAATAGTGTTCCCAACGGTAACCATTCCCGCGGTTTGCGGTCTGACACCAGTCAGACCCGGACCAAAGTCGGGAAGTTTTTGTGTCAAGTAAAAAATCATCACTTGCGGCGCTCACTCTGGGTGCCATCGGTGTCGTCTATGGCGACATCGGAACCAGCGTTTTATATGCTTTCAAAGAGGTCTTCGTCAGCGGCCATGTGCCGATTAACGAGGCCAACATTCTGGGCGTACTGTCACTCTTCTTCTGGACGCTGACGGTCGTTGTTTCCGTCAAATACGTGGTGCTCATCATGCGTGCTGACAACCACGGCGAAGGCGGTCTCATGGCCCTGCTGGCGCTGGCCTCGCAATCGGTTAAGGACCAGCCGCGCTTGCGCCGCGTTCTGCTGATGGTGGGTGTGTTTGGCGTTGCCCTGTTTTTTGGTGATGGCATCATCACCCCGGCCATTTCGGTGTTGTCGGCGGTTGAAGGGCTGGAAATTGTGACGCCCGCCGCCAAGCCCTATGTGGTGCCGATCTCGCTGGTAGTGCTGGTGATGTTGTTTGCCGTGCAGCGAAGGGGCACCGGCGACATTGGCAAATTCTTCGGACCCATCACCGTGGTGTGGTTTTTTGCGATTGGCATCTTCGGGCTGATTCAGGTGGTGCAAAACCCGCATGTGCTGGTCGCCATGTGGCCCATACACGCACTGCGGTTTGCGTTCGACCACTATCAAATCGCCTTCATCACATTAGGAGCCGTGTTTTTGTGCGTTACGGGGGCTGAAGCGCTTTATGCCGACATGGGGCACTTTGGCAAGCAGCCGATTCGCCTGGCCTGGTTTGGGCTGGTCATGCCATCGCTGATACTGAATTATTTTGGCCAAGGCGCCATGGTTTTAGCCAACCCAAAAGCGGCTGAAAACCCGTTTTATTTAATGATGCCGGAGTGGGCCTTGATACCTATGGTCGTGCTGGCTACAGCTGCAACAGTGATTGCATCACAAGCGCTGATTTCAGGCGCATTCTCGGCCACCAAGCAAACCATACAAATGGGCTTTTTGCCGCGTCTGTCGATTTTGCACACGTCGATTCGCGACACGGGTCAAATCTACATTCCAGCGGTCAACTGGGTGCTACTAGCTGGTGTAATCACGGCGGTTGCCCTGTTTGGCTCCTCAACCGCATTAGCCGCAGCCTACGGTATTTCGGTCAGCTTGGTGATGGTTATGACTACAGTGCTGACGTTTTTTGTGGTGCGCTATGGCTGGGGCTACCCAATGTGGCTGTGCATTGCGGCCAGCAGTTTCTTTTTGGCGGTGGACGTCGCATTTTTTGCATCCAACTCGCTCAAAATCCTGCAAGGCGGCTGGTTCCCGCTGGTGATTGCGGGCGCGCTTTATGCCGTCATGGCCACCTGGAAAGAAGGCCGAAAAATCCTCAATGAAAAGCTGCGAGAAGATGCCATAGATTTGCCCAGCTTTCTGGACGCGGTATTTGTCAGCCCACCCGTGCGCGTTGAGGGCACCGCCGTATTTTTAACTGCCGGGCCTGGTACGGTGCCCAATGCGCTGTTGCACAACCTCAAACACAACAAGGTGTTGCATGAGCAAAACCTGTTTGTCACGGTACGCAACCACGAGGTGCCCTGGATAGGCATGCACAAGCGACTTGAAGTCGAGTCGCTGGGCCATCACTGCTGGCAGGTTATCGTCAACTATGGATTCAAGAACGACCTTGATTTGCCCAAGGCACTCAAGCAGATCAAGGGACGGGGCTGCGAGCTTGAAGAGATGAACACCAGCTATTTTCTGTCACGCGACACGGTGGTTCCGACGATTGGCGGCGGCATGGCGCAATGGCGTGAAAAGCTTTTTGCGCAGATGCACCACAACGCCAGTGGCGCGGCGGACTTTCTGAATCTGCCGAATAACGCGGTGGTAGAGCTGGGTAGCAAGATCGAGATCTAGAACGCGGTTTCGATATAGGTGTAAAGATAGTTCGACCCGCCATTCACATTGCCCAGCAAACTCGACGCGCCAAAAATGCCGGAGCGGTGCGACACACCAAAGCCAAAGTAGGTCTCTTTAAGGGCACGCGAACCCAAGAGGTCGCCCACGCTGATGTCAATCGTGGGGTCGAGGTAGGTAAGCAGGCGCGAGGTGCTTTTGCTCCCCTGGCTGCTGACTTCGGCATACGGCACACGCTGCGCCATCGACACACCAACACCCAGGCCCAGCCGTGTCTTGATACGGTCACTCCACGGAAATCCGGTGTAAATCGCCTTCATGAACAGATCAAGCTGCAAGCCGTTTGATTGCAGGCCGCGGTCGTTGTGCTGGGTAACACCGACGTAGCCCGCAAAATCAAGCGGCCAGCCGTTAAGCTGGTTGATAAACGGTTTGCCAACCTGGATGCCAGTGATGCTTGTGGGGTTGACTTTGTCGGTCGAAGCGCAACGCGCAGTGATGATCCTGGCCAGGTGGCAGCTCGGCTCGGCCGCCTTGCCGTACAGGGCCTTGAAGTAGGTTGGCGAATTCTCTTCAGCCCACTCGCGCTTATGGCCACCAAAGTCATAGGCCGCACCGATGTAAACAGCGGGCAGAACGCGCTTCTGCACAATCGGGCTGTCCTTCACGCTGCCGCCCAGATAGGTCGCCGACACACCACCCAGCAGTCGCCAGCGCGTAGACACGTCGTAAGACCCGTACAGGCCAATTTGCGAGTTGACACCGGCACCGGGCGCATAGGCGGGGCGGCCTGCGATGGCCTCGCCCGGCAACACGCCGTAGTAGTAATTGTTGAGCTTGGCATCACGAAACGACACGCTCAAAGTCGGGCGCAGCAGAAAGGCACCTGAGCGCCAGTCATAGCTATAGCCAAGCCGTGCCTCGCTACCTCTGGAGGTGTTGCTCACGTCCCGCACCAGTTCGGCCTGAAGCGTGCCCCAGGGCTGGCGATATTTGTACGACAGGCCCAGGTCGATGCCTGAATCGCGCGTTGCCATGCCAGTCAGGCTTGGTGGCAACTGGACCCCGATAGGGTGACCTTCGAGCCGTTGCTCGACAAACAAATCCAGCCGCTGGCCGTTGCTGTCCTTGATGCGGTCGCCCTGGTTGATCAATTTGATACCCAGGCGATTGGCATGTAAAAACAGACGCTCGCCTTCGTACAAATACAGGGGCAGCAAGTCATAACGTGTGCCGCCGCCTTTGTAAGGCGAGGTTTCAATGCGGGTCACAAAACCCAGGCCGGCGCTGCCTGGCGCGTTCAGAATGTCCACCAGCGGCTCGGTGCCGCCCACTGCGTGCGCAGGTGCCGTGGCAAAAGCGCAGGCCATGAGCGCTGCGGCGGTGAAAAGAAGGTGGGGCGTATTAGGGCGTTTCATTTTTGTGGAATCCTCTAATTCAAAAAAGCTCAAAACTTGGACCCTAGAACGGGATATCGTCATCCATATCGTCAAAGCCGCTGGCTGTTTTGGCTGGCGATGCGGCAGGTGCCTGGCGCGATGCCGCGCTGGACGCCCTGGCTGCAGGCGCACGGGCTGGCGCCTCATAACCAGCTCCGCCACCGCCGTCATCACTGCCAGCGCCAGCGCCACCCATACCCTGGCGGCTGCCCAGCATCTGCATCGAGTCCGCGCGGATTTCAGTGCTGTATTTTTCTATGCCGTCCTTGTCTGTCCACTTGCGCGTGCGCAGGCTGCCTTCTACATAAACCTGTGAGCCCTTGCGCAGGTACTGCCCGGCGATTTCGGCCAGACGACCAAAAAAGCTGACACGGTGCCATTCAGTGATTTCCTTCATCTCGCCGCTGGTTTTGTCCTTGTAGCGGTCGGTCGTGGCGATGGTGACGTTGGCTACCTGATCGCCGTTGGGGAAAGAGCGGGTTTCCGGGTCGCGGCCCAGGTTGCCGACGATGATGACTTTATTGACTGAGGCCATGGCGTGTTCTCCTAATTTCTACAGTTTACCTGCGTGCGTTGGGCGCATCCATAGTCCAGGCAACTGCAAGCCAAATCAGCATTAAACAGCCGCAGGCCATAAAAAGCCCTTGTGCACCGTGGTTTTTGGTGATCCAGCCACCGAGCGCACCACCCGCAAAAAACCCCAGCGATTGAAGTGTGTTGTAAACGCCCAGCGCTGCCCCGCGTGAATGCGCAGGTGCGGCGCGCGACGCCAGGCTGGGCTGGCTGGCTTCCAGCACGTTGAAGCCGCAGAAAAATAAAAACAGCAAGGTGCCCAGCAAAGCCAGACTTGGCACAGCCATGCCCGATACCCAGAGCAAGCCCAGCTGCACAACAAAAATCAGGCCGATGGCAGCCAGAAACATAGCCCGCAGGTAGCCGCGTTTTTCGAGCGGAAAAAGCGTGCTGCCCATCACCACAAACGATGCCAGCACTGCGGGCAGGTATATCTGCCAGTGGCTTGCTGCGCCCAGCCCGCTGGCTACCAGCAGGGCAGGAATGGCGACCCACATGGCGAGCTGTACGGCGTGCAATACAAAGACACCAAAATCCAGGCGCAGCAATGCAGGATGCCTGAGCACTTCCAGCATGCTGCCACGCGGCGCGTTGGCGTGTTTGAGTGGCTCCGGCGGTACCCACCAGATCACCGCTGCAATCGCCGCCAATGCCAGCGAACCGGTCAGGGCAAACAGGCCACCAAGGCCGATGCGGCTGGCCAGCAGCGGTGCAGCCACCAGCGACAGCGCAAACATCAGCGCGATACTGGCACCCACCAGCGCCATCGACTTTGTGCGGACTTCATCGCGCGTCAGGTCGGCCAGCATGGCCGTCACAGCGGCTGAAATCGCGCCCGCTCCCTGTAGCGAGCGGCCCGCAATCAGCCAGTTCAAATCGGGTGCCCAGGCGGCCACAAAACTGCCCACCGCAAACAGCAGCAGGCCAGCCACCATGACCCGCTTGCGGCCCCACCAGTCAGATGCCAGGCCAAAGGGGATTTGCAGCAGGCCTTGCGTCAAGCCGTAAATACCCATCGCCAGGCCCACGCGCGCAGGGTCGTCGCCACCGGGATACCTGGCGGCTTCCAGCGCAAAAACCGGCAACACCAAAAACAAACCCAACATGCGCAGCGCAAAAATCGAGGCCAGCGACCCGCTGGCGCGCCGCTCGGTGGGGGTCATGGTATGGGACGGGTGGGAAACGGCAGGCTCGGTCAAGGCAGGTAGGGGCTGAAAAGGGAGCGAAAGTCGAAGAGTTTTTGGAGTCAGAGCCCAAATTCGCCGAGCCTACGCTCGCCCCGAGGGCGCGGTGCGATGCACCGCAGTGAAATTGGTGTCTGACCCCAATAACTCTTCAATGCTGTATTGTGCTCGAAAGCGAGCATCTGGCTATGATGGAGAGTTTTGCGGCTTGGGCATTTCAGTGAACTCTCCCGACGACAGCAGGTATTTGGCCAGCGCACTCCGTGCGCAGCGCATCAGCATTCGCGGCGCGCGTACGCACAACCTGAAAAATATTGACCTTGATATTCCGCGCAACCAGCTGGTGGTCATCACGGGCCTGAGCGGCTCTGGCAAATCATCGCTTGCGTTTGACACGCTGTATGCCGAAGGTCAGCGCCGCTATGTTGAAAGCCTGAGCACTTACGCGCGGCAGTTTTTGCAATTGATGGACAAGCCCGATGTGGATGTGATCGAAGGCCTGTCGCCTGCTATTTCCATCGAGCAAAAAGCCACCAGCCACAACCCGCGATCAACCGTCGGCACGGTGACTGAAATTCACGACTACCTGCGCCTGTTGTTCGCGCGTGCCGGAACACCGTTTTGCCCCACACATGACCTGCCGCTACAGGCGCAAAGCGTCAGCGAAATGGTCGACCATGCGCTGGCCTTGCCAGAAGACACCAAGCTGATGATTCTGGCGCCCGTCGCGCGCGACCGCAAGGGCGAGTTTGCTGATGTGTTTGCAGAGATGCAGGCGCAGGGCTATGTGCGCTTTCGTGTCGATGACGTGTCTTATGAGTTTGACGACTTACCGAAACTCAAAAAAACCGAAAAGCACAACATCGATGTGGTGATTGACCGCGTCAAGGTACGGCCGGATATGCAGCAGCGCCTGGCCGAAAGCTTTGAAGCCGCGCTGCGCCTGGCCGACAGCAAAGCCATTGCGCTGGAGATGGACACCGGCAAAGAGCATCTGTTCAGCGCCAAATTTTCTTGCCCGGTGTGTAGCTACTCGCTCAGCGAGATGGAGCCACGCCTCTTCTCATTCAACTCGCCGGTAGGGGCCTGCCCGAGTTGCGACGGTCTGGGGCATCGGGAATTTTTTGACCCGGCGCGCATCGTCGCCTTTCCCTCACTCAGCCTGGCCAGCGGTGCTGTCAAGGGCTGGGACAGGCGCAACGGCTACTACTTTTCAATGCTTGAAAGCCTGGCCAGGCACTACCAGTTTGATATTGATACCGCGTTTGAAACGCTGCCCGCGAACGTGCAGCAGGTTGTACTGCACGGTTCCGGCGATGAAGAAATCAAGTTCAGCTATGTGATGGACTCGGGTAATTCAGCAGGTAAAAAGGTCAACAAAAAGCACCTTTTTGAAGGAGTCATAACCAACTTTGAACGCCGTTACCGCGAGACCGACTCCAGCACGGTACGCGAAGAACTGGCCAGGTACCGCAGCGTGCAGCCCTGTCCTGATTGCAGTGGTACGCGTCTGCGCGAAGAGGCCCGGCACGTGTATCTGGTCAGCACCCCGCTTGATGACGGAACCACTGATCGCAAAGCCATCTTCGAGATTAGCCACACCACACTGCGCGAAAGCTTTACCTATTTCAACAATCTGAAAATGCAGGGGGCCAAAGGCGAGATCGCCGACAAGGTGGTGCGCGAGATTGGCCTGCGGCTGAAGTTCCTGAATGATGTGGGTCTGAATTACTTAAGCCTTGACCGCAGCGCAGAGACACTCTCGGGCGGCGAATCACAACGCATACGCCTGGCCTCGCAAATCGGCTCTGGCCTCACGGGCGTGATGTATGTGCTGGACGAACCCAGCATCGGCCTGCACCAGCGCGACAACGATAGGCTGATTGGCACGCTCAAACATTTGCGCGATATTGGCAACAGCGTGCTGGTGGTCGAGCACGACGAAGACATGATTCGCGCCGCTGACCACGTCATTGACATGGGGCCGGGCGCCGGCATACACGGTGGGCGCGTGATGGCGCAGGGTACGTTTGAAGAAGTGCGCGATAACCCCAACTCACTGACCGGAAAATACCTGGCGCAAACGCTCAAAATTGCAGTGCCCAAGCACCGTACAGCGTGGCTGCCTGTGGTAAAAAAAGTTGACCCGTTCGCCAACAAAAAACCATCACGCTTTCCCCCTAGCCCGGCGGCCGAGCGCCGTGCTGCGCGTGAGGCGCAGCACATCGCCACGTTGGGCGCCATGCAGGCCTTGCGGGTCATCAACGCCACGGGACACAACCTGAAAAATGTCAGTGCCGAATTTCCCGTCGGCCTGCTGACCTGCGTAACGGGTGTGTCAGGCTCAGGCAAATCAACGCTTGTAAACGACACGCTGTACGCCGCTGTGGCACGTACGCTGTACCGCGCGCATGAAGAGCCCGCGCCGCACGAAAGCATCGAAGGCATTGAGCACTTCGACAAAGTCATCAACGTCGACCAGTCGCCGATTGGCCGTACACCGCGCAGCAACCCAGCCACCTACACCGGCCTGTTTACGCCGATTCGTGAATTGCTCGCTGAAATGAACACGTCCCGCGAGCGCGGCTACGGCGCGGGAAGGTTCAGTTTCAACGTGGCCGGTGGTCGCTGCGAAGCCTGTCAGGGCGACGGCGTGGTCAAGGTCGAAATGCATTTTTTGCCCGATGTGTATGTACCCTGCGACGTGTGCAAAGGCATGCGCTACAACCGCGAAACACTTGAGGTGCAGTACAAGGGCAAAAACATCGCGCAAATTCTTGGCCTTACAGTTGAAGCGGCGGCAGAGTTCTTCAAGGCTGTGCCCGTCATTTCGCGCAAGCTGCACACCCTGCTTGATGTGGGCCTGAGTTATATCAAGCTCGGCCAGGCCGCGACAACGCTGTCAGGCGGTGAAGCCCAGCGCGTCAAGCTGGCGCTTGAACTCAGCAAACGCGACACTGGACGCACGCTCTACATCCTCGACGAACCAACGACTGGCCTGCACTTTGCCGACATTGATTTGCTGCTCAAAGTACTGCACCAGCTGCGCGATGCGGGTAACACTATCGTCGTCATCGAGCACAACCTGGATGTCATCAAAACCGCCGACTGGCTGATTGACATGGGCCCTGAAGGCGGCGCGGGTGGTGGAACGGTGGTCGGCGTGGGTACGCCCGAAGACATCGCTGCCAACCCTGAGAGCCATACCGGGCGGTATTTGAAGCGCTTGCTCGACTGAGCCCAATTCACCTCAGCTCACCTCAACCCACCTTACTGCACGACTGCGCCCTGGCTAAAAGGAATTTCACCATGTCATCCATCACCCTGCGCTTTCTAGCCGAACCTAGCACCGTCAACTTTGGCGGCAAGGTGCATGGCGGCACCGTCATGAAGTGGATTGACGAGGCCGGTTATGCGTGCGCCACGCGCTGGGCCAAGCAGTACTGCGTCACGGTGTCGGTGGGCACGGTACGCTTTCAACAGCCTGTAAAAATCGGTGATCTGGTTGAAGTGGAGGCGCGCCTGGCCTATACCGGCAGCACCAGCATGAACATCTCGGTTGAAGTACGGGCCGGCGACATCAAGACCGGCGAGCTGCTTGTGATTGCCGAATGCCTGGTGGTGTTTGTGGCAGTGGATAGCGAAGGTAAAGCGCTGCCGGTACAAACCTGGCGGCCCGAAACGCCAGGCGATGTAGCGTTGGCGCAGCACGTTAAAAGCCACCTTGACGCAGCGCGGTCCATGCAGCTGATGTCATAGCTACCAATAGACGCAAACATGAAAAGTAATGCCCTTTCAGGTCGCGACTTGCTGGCCGCTTTGTTGGTGGTGTTTCTTTGGGGCATCAACTTCGTCATCACCAAGTTTGCGCTGCGTGACTTCACGCCGTTTCAGTTGGGGGCTGTGCGTTTTGCCCTGGCTTTGTTTCCGCTGGCGCTGTTTATCAAGCCGCCGCGGGTGCACTGGAAGTGGCTGGTGGGTTATGGCCTGTTGCAGGGCGTTGGGCAGTTTGGATTGATGTTTACTGCGCTCAAGGTTGGCATGCCTGCGGCTCTGGCATCGGTACTGCTGCAAACTCAGGTTTTTTTCACAGCCCTGTTTGGTTTTGTTTTGCTGCGCGAGCATGCCAGCAGGCAACTACAGATTGGCTTGGTGCTGGCTGCGCTGGGCTTGGTGTGCTTTGCGCTGAATTACGTTTTGCCCGGTGCAGGTGGTAGCGGTGCCAGTACGCTGGCGGGGTTTGTTTTCATTTTGTGCGCAGCGGCGATGTGGGCGGCATCGAACATCGTGGCGCGGCGCGTTCAGCAGCAAAGTGGTGATTACTCGGCGCTGGCCTTTGTGGTCTGGAGCAGTGGCACGGCTATCGTGCCCTTCATGCTGCTCTCATTCCTGTTTGACGACCCGGCTACGCGCTGGCGCTGGCTGGATGCGGCGTGGACAAGCTGGCTGTCTGCCGCCTACCTCGGCTGGCTGGCCACGCTGGTCGGCTACGGCTTGTGGACGGGCCTGCTCAAGCGCCACCCGGCCAACAAGGTCGCGCCCTTCAGCCTGGGCGTGCCGGTGGTGGGGTTGGCCGCGGGCATGATCGTGCTGGGCGAGGTCATCACGCCGTGGCAATGGGCTGGCATTGCGCTACTGGTGGCCGCGCTGGTGTGCGTGATGCTGGGCGGGCGGCTGGCGGACTGGTTGGCCAGTTCGTCGGCAAACTAAATACTATCAATTTAGTAGCTGTTTAAGCCCGTATTCATTGGCTTACGGACACTTTTGGCAGTCAAAATAAGGCTTTTCAAGTGCTTCGAGCTGCTTCCAGGGCCAATCACAAGACTGCCTGGTCCGCGAAGCACCTCACGCTTTTAAAAATTCGGCCTTGCCGCCCAGCCAGCGCTCAATGTGCCGGTGCGCTAGGTCGGCATGTGCATCGAGCATGCGGGGGGCGAAGTCGCGCGCCCATGCCAGCCAGTCGGCGTCCAGGGCCAAATCGGCAAAGCGGAGCAGCGGTGCACCTGACTGGCGCGCCCCTAAAAACTCGCCGGGGCCGCGAATCTCCAGATCGCGCCGGGCAATCTCAAAGCCGTCATTGGTCTCGATCATCGCCTTGAGCCGCGCGCGCGCCATCTCGCCCAAACGCGGCGCATCGCCAGTTGAATACAGCAGCACGCAGGCCGAAGCTGCTGCGCCGCGCCCGACCCGGCCACGCAGCTGGTGCAACTGGCTCAGGCCAAAACGCTCGGCGTGCTCTACCACCATCAGTGATGCATTGGGCACATCCACACCAACCTCAATCACCGTGGTGCTGACCAGCACACCCATCACGCCGTCAGTGAACAAACCCATCACGGCTTTTTTTTCAGCCAGAGGCATACGCGAGTGCAGCAGCCCGACCAGCACACCCGGAAGCGCTGTGCTGAGTGCCTCATGCGTTTGCGTGGCGTTGGTCAGGTCTATAAATTCACTTTCTTCAATCAGCGGGCAGACCCAGTACACCTGCCTGCCTTCGGCTACCTGACTGCGAATACGTTCAATCACATCACCGCGCCGCGCGTCATTCACGACCTTGGTCACGATGGGCGTGCGGCCGGGTGGCAGCTCGTCGATCGTTGAAACATCAAGGTCGGCGTAATAACTCATGGCCAGCGTGCGGGGACTGGGTGTGGCGGTCATCATCAGCAGGTGCGGCTCCTGGCCTCCTTCGGTCATCTTGCTGCGCAGGGCCAGCCGCTGCGCCACGCCGAAGCGGTGCTGCTCGTCAATGATGGCCAGCGCGAGATTTTTAAACTGCACCTTGTCCTGAATCACGGCGTGGGTGCCTACTACCAACAGGGCCTCGCCACTGGCAATCATGGCAAGGGCTTCGCGCCGCTCTTTGGCTTTTTGGCTGCCGGTCAGCCACGCAGTTTTAATGCCCAGCGGCTCCAGCCAGGTGATGAGTTTGCGAAAGTGCTGCTCGGCCAAAATTTCTGTGGGCGCCATTAGCGCGCATTGCCAGCCCGCGTCCATGCACCTCGTCGCTGCCAGAGCCGCAACAACGGTTTTGCCAGACCCCACATCGCCTTGCAGCAGGCGGTGCATGGGAATGTTTTTTTGCAGGTCAGCATCAATCTCCAGGCCCACGCGCCGCTGCGCATCTGTCAATCTAAACGGCAGTCGTTCAATCAACTGCTCATGCAGCGTGCATTGCGGGCCGGGCATGGCCTGTTGCGCAAGCGGCGGCGCGCGCATAGCCGCACGTACGCGCCGCGCCTGCAACTGCGACAGTTGCTGCGCCAAAAGTTCTTCGGCTTTCAGGCGCTGCCACGCCGGGTGACTGTGGTCTTCTAAAGTTGCTAGCGAGACATCAGGCGTGGGGGTGTGCAAAAACTGCAAGGCATCACGCAGCGGCAAAAGATCGGCCAGCAATTGCGGCAGGTTCCGATTTAAAAATTGCGCTGGAATGGTCTCACTCAAATCCGCCCGTGCAACGCCACCGAGCACGGCCTTGCGTAAGTAAGCCTGGGGCAAACCGGCCACGGTTGAATACACCGGTGTCAGCGCACCCGGCAGCTCGCCGCCAGCCAGCTTGAAGCTGGGGTGAATCATTTCGCGGTTGATGAAACCACCGCGCAGCTCGCCGCGCACGCGCACACGGGCACCGACGCTCAATGTTTTTTGATGTGATGGATAAAAGTTAATGAAGCGCAGCACGCAGGTATCTGTGCCGTCGTCAATCGTCACGCGCAACTGGCGCCTTGGTCTGAAAGTAATTTCACTATTCGTCACCTGCGCTTCGACCTGCACCATGTCGCCGTCCCGAGCATCTTTCAGCATCACGATGCGGGTTTCGTCTTCATACCGCAGCGGCAGGTGCAGGGCCAGATCAATATCGCGGCGCAGGCCGAGTTTATCGAGGGCCTTTTGAGCAGCGGTCCTCGCGACGATGTTTGCCGGCGCAGCGCTTGTAGCCTGTGCTTTGGCAGTCGTGCTGGGGGCGGCGCGCGGTGTCGGCATGGGACAATTGTGCCCGTATGAAGACGACTTTCAATCTCAGTGATTTTGATTTCACGCTCCCCCCCGAACTGATAGCCCAGCACCCCGCTGCGGAGCGCAGTGCATCGCGCCTGCTCGATGGCCGGGGCGTGCTAGCCGCAGACCGCCGCTTTACCGACCTGCCCGGCCTCTTGTTGCCTGGCGATCTGCTGGTCTTCAACGACACCAAGGTCGTCAAGGCCCGGCTTTTCGGTCAGAAGGCGAGTGGCGGCAGGCTGGAGCTGTTGATTGAGCGCGTACTGTCGCCTGATGCCGTATCTGGCCACGAAGTTGCCGCGCATATGAAGGTCAGCAAAAAACCACTGCCGGGCGCAGTGATGCAAATGGACGGTGGCTTTAGCGCCACCTTACTAGGTCGCTGGCCCAACGCTGATGGGCCTTTGTACCACTTTAAACTCAGCAGCGACCCGTATGCGCTGATGGCGCAGCACGGCCATGTGCCGCTGCCGCCGTACATCACCCACACCGATTCGCTAGACGACGAGCAGCGCTACCAGACGGTGTTTGCCAAATACCCCGGCGCAGTGGCCGCGCCCACAGCAGCGCTGCATTTTGACGAGGCTGTGCTGGCGCAGCTTGAAGCGAGAGGTGTGCAGCGCGCAAGCATCACGCTGCATGTAGGTGCAGGGACTTTTCAGCCCGTCAAAGCTGAAAATATTTCAGATCACATCATGCATTTCGAACGCTTTGAAGTGCCCGATGCAACAGGTCAAGCGATTGCCGACTGCAAGGCTGGAGGCGGGCGCGTGGTGGCAGTCGGCACCACGACGGTCAGGGCGCTGGAGTCACGCGCCAAATTTGGCGACACCTGCAATGACACCAACATCTTTATTACGCCGGGCTTTGACTTCAAGGTGGTCGACCTGCTGCTGACCAACTTCCATCTACCCAAAAGTACGCTGATGATGCTGGTCAGCGCCTTCGCAGGATACGAACACATCATGGCGCTATACCAGCACGCGATAGCGCAGCGGTATCGGTTTTTTAGTTATGGGGATTCGATGCTGCTTGATCGACACAGTACAAGTAAAGCGATATAATCATCGATATGAAACCTAGCAGCAATACCGTCACTCTTTCCAGCAAATACCAAGTGGTCGTGCCCATGTCGGTTCGCGAGCAGCTCAACCTCAAACCCGGTGCCAAGCTGACCTGGATTGAGTTTGACGGTGCGGCTCATCTGGTGCCGCTCAAGCCTGTCAGCGCGTATCGGGGCATTGCCAGTGCGCTGACCAACAGCGACATTCCCAGCGAGCCTGATCGCCTCTGATGGTGGCCCACGCCAAAACAGCCAAGCCACCCAAACTACCTGAGTGGCTGACGCTGGACTCCTCTTGCTGGATTGAATATCTGCGCGACACGCCGCGAGCTGAGTTGTTTGCTGCAGCCGCCGAAAATTCAGAGCAACTGATCGTTCCCATCGTGACAATTTATGAAGTCACCAAGAAGCTGCGCCTCGAGCTCAATGCCAAAGTCGCCGCCTACGCCGAGGCCGTTATGTGCAGAGGCCGCGTGGTGGATTTTGACTTAGCCCTGTCGCGCGCCGCCATTGCCCACGCATTGCCTCTAGCAGACAGCCTGATCTACACCACCGCACAAGCCCACGGCGCAACGCTATGGACGCAAGACCAGCATTTCGATGGCTTGCCAGGCGTTCAATATTTTCCAAAGACTAATGCTGACATTTGAGCTTTTAAAAACTGAAGGTCATGCCAGGCGCGGCACCCTGACCCTGAACCACGGCGTGGTGCAAACGCCTATTTTCATGCCGGTGGGCACCTATGGCACCGTCAAGGGCGTGATGCCGCAATCGCTGCATGAAATGGGTGCGCAAATCATTCTCGGCAACACCTTTCATCTGTGGATGCGTCCCGGCCTGGACGTGCTGCAGCAGTTTGGCGGACTGCACAAGTTTGAAAGCTGGCACAAGCCGATATTGACTGACAGCGGCGGCTTTCAGGTGTGGTCACTCGGCGGTACTGACGGAAAAGGGCGCAACATCAGCGACGAGGGCGTGAAGTTTGCCTCACCCGTCAACGGCGACAAGCTGTTTTTAACGCCTGAAATCTCGATGCAGATTCAAACTATTTTGAACAGCGACATCGTGATGCAGTTTGACGAGTGCACGCCTTACGACACCAAGGGCCACATCACGACAGAAAGCGAAGCTCGCACGTCGATGGAACTCAGCCTGCGCTGGGCCAAACGCTGCGAGAGTGAGTTTGAAAAGTTGCAAAACCCGAACGCGCTGTTCGGTATTGTGCAAGGCGGCATGTTTGAAAATCTGCGCCAGAAATCACTCGACGCGCTGGTCGAGATGGATTTGCCCGGCTATGCCGTTGGCGGTGTCAGCGTGGGCGAACCGAAAGAAGAGATGCAGCGCATCATGGCGCACACGCCGCATCGTCTGCCGGTCAACAAGCCGCGCTACCTGATGGGCGTGGGTACACCTGAAGACCTTGTTGAAGGTGTGGCAGCGGGCGTCGATATGTTCGACTGCGTGATGCCGACCCGCAACGCACGCAACGGCCACATGTTCACGCGCTTTGGTGATTTGAAGATCCGAAACGCGCGCTACAAAACCGAAGACGCGCCGGTCGACATGACCTGCCCCTGCTACACCTGCAAGAACTTCTCGCGCGCCTACATGCACCACCTGGACCGCTGCGGTGAAATGCTGGGCCCAATGCTTGCCAGCATCCATAACCTGCACTACTACCTGAACCTGATGCAGGAAGTGCGTGACGCGCTGGATGCGGGCAGGTTTGGCGCGTTTGTGACGCAGTTCCATATCGACCGGGCGAGAGGCGTTTAGACCATGAACATCAATGTCCAACGCTGGATTGACCGCTGGGTCGGCATACCGCTGTGTGCAGCGGTGTCGCTGGTTGATGCGCTCGTCAAACCATTCAGTTCGAACATACAGGCCGATCAAAAGCCGCGTGCCATCGTCGTCATACTGCTTTCTGAAATGGGCAGCCTTGTGCTAGCCCACGACATGTTTGCGCGGCTTAAAACACGCTACCCTGATGCGCAATTACACGCGCTGCTATTCGGCAAGAACCGCGAAATCCTGGACCTGATGGGCGTGGTCAAACCCGAGCATGTGCATACGGTTGACGACAGCTCGCTCATGGCTTTGCTGTCAAGCTTGTTGAAAGCGATTCGCTCATTGCGCGCCGCAAATGTGGATGTGGCGATTGACTGCGAATTGTTTTCACGCATCAGTAGTTTGCTGTCTTTTGCCAGTGGTGCCTCGGTGCGCGTCGGTTTTCATCGCCACACGCAGGAAGGCCTGTACCGCGGCTCACATATCAACCGGCGCGTGCCCTACAACCCCTACCACCACATCAGCGCGCAGTTTTTGACGCTGGCCCGCGCCATTGATTCAACCGCCGTGCCAACCTCCAAGCAGGCCATCGCCCTGTCGGGCAAACCACCGCCGCATGTGCAGCTTGACTCTGCTTTGGTGCCCGCCATCACGCAGCGTCTGGCAACTGACTTCCCTGCGATTGCGGGCAAGCCGCTGGTGCTGGTGTACCCGGGTGGCGGCATTTTGCCGATACGTGCCTGGCCGCTGGAGTCGTACACAACGCTGTGTGAGGCGCTGGTACTTGATGGTTGTGCAGTAGCCGTTATTGGCCTCAAAGACGACAAAGCGCTGGCTCAGCAACTGGTGGCGAATGTCAAGGCGGCAGCACCCGATAGCGCGGTGATTGATTTGACGGGCTATACAAAATCCATTGCAGAATTGCTGGCGCTCTTTCATGTTGCGCGCCTGCTGGTCACCAACGACGGCGGGCCAGGGCAGTTTGCGGCCCTCACGCCGATCTGGACACTGATGTTGTTTGGCCCTGAAACACCCGGCCTGTACGCGCCGCTAACGCCTCAGTGTTATTCGTTTTACAGCCAGTGGCCGTGCTCACCGTGCCTCACAGCGTACAACCACAGATCATCTTATTGCGATGGCGACAACCAGTGCTTGAAAGTCATCGCACCTGGCGCAGTGTTGGCCAAGTCGCGCGAATATCTGGCCAGCATCTGATGAGTGCACTCAGAGATTTTGCCGAAGGCTTAATCAGCCGCCTGCCGCCCAAGCTGCAGCCACTGGCGCGCTGGCGCTTTATCAAGTTCGGCTTGGTCGGGGCCAGCGGCACCGTCATCAACATTGCGGTGCTGTACGCCTGTCAAGAGTTTTTTCTGTTACAGATTGCAGATTTCCACGCGCGGCTCAATTACTCTATTGCCATCGCCATCACATTGGCCACCATCAGCAACTTTTACTTCAATCGCCGCCTGACCTGGCGCGACCGCCAGTACGAGGCCAGTCCCGGGGTGATGCTGTTGTTTTTTAAATATGTTGCGGCGGCGGGTGTGTCCATTGCCATTCAATCAGTGATGACGAAATCGCTGTCCCTATACCTGCACTACATCGTCGCCAATCTGGTGGCCATTGGTGTGTCGAGCATCTTTAATTTCATTGCCAATGACAGGCTGACATTTCGCCGCAGCGGCGGCAAGGGTGCACCGTGAAAACGCGTTTGACCAGCAGTACGCTGGCTTGGCTGTTGTTAGCTTTTCTGGTCGCGCTGGGCTATCTGTTCCAACTCGGCGGTGACCACATTCCGCGCAACGGCGATGAGCTGGTTTACGCCCACATCGCTCGCCTGACGGCAGACAGCGGGCACTGGTTGCCGCTGGTCAGCTCTTACGATTTCATGCGCAATACCAAACCGCCGCTGCTGTTCTGGCAGGCGATGGTGGCGGGCGGCTGGGGTGAGCACTGGACACTTTTGAATTTGCGTTTGCCGAGCGTGCTGTATTTGTGGGCAACGGCGCTGATGGCGGGCTTGCTGACGTGGAAGATTG
>JBBRQQ010000048.1:0-22372 GCA_038226155.1 Burkholderiales bacterium | reverse complement strand
GCCTGGCAGCACGGCGCAGACGTGGTCAACATGAAGCGTAGCAGCAGGCAGGGTGAAACATGGTTTAAAAAGGCCTCGGCCAGCTGGTTTTACAAAGTGATTAACTGGGTGTCAGAGGTACCGATTCCTGAAAATGTGGGTGACTTCCGCCTGTTAAGCCGTCGTGCGGTTGTTGCCCTGAACCAGTTGCCCGAGCGCAACCGGTTCATGAAAGGCCTGTTCGCCTGGATTGGTTACAGGCAGGTCACGATTGAATATGACCGCCATGCCCGTGCGGCGGGCGAGACCAAATGGCCCTACCTCAAGCTGCTTAATTTTGCGATTGAAGGCATCACCGGCTTTTCAGTCGTACCGCTCAGGTTTGCCAGCTACGCGGGCTTTTTAACGGCGTTCGGTGCCTTTGTCTATGCGCTGTATCTGCTGATCAAAATTTTGACGATTGGCGAGTCGGTCAAGGGCTTTCCGACTTTGATTCTTGCCATCCTCATCCTTGGCGGTTTGCAGCTGATGGCGATGGGCATTATTGGCGAATACCTCGGAGGCCTGTTCATGGAAAGCAAACGCAGGCCGCTGTATTTGCTGGACGAACACCAGAACGCCACCTTTGATACGCCGACAACGCCTGGCCAGCAATGATGCGCGAGGGTAAATATACCGTTAGCAGCCGGGTAGTGTGGACAGTGCTCGCCATCGTCGCCTTCATCAGGCTGCTTACCTTGGGCCTGTACCCGTTGACTGACACCACCGAAGCGCGCTACGCCGAAGTGGCGCGCAAGATGGTGGAGCTGAACGACTGGATCACGCCCTGGTACGACTACGGCGTGCCTTTTTGGGCCAAGCCGCCGCTGACGACCTGGCTGGCAGCCATTAGCCTGAAGCTCTTTGGCATCAACGAATTTGCAGCGCGTTTGCCGTATTTTTTGCTCGCCGTGTTGATTGCGTGGGTTGTGTGGGACTGGGTTGTGCGCAGCGCACGGCCACGGGCCAGCCGTGAAGCCATGCTGGCTGTTGCGCTGATGAGCGGCACCATGCTGTACCTCATCGCATCGGGTGCCGTGATGACCGACCTTGGCTTGGTGCTGGGTACCACGCTTGCCATGCGCGGTTTCTGGGCCGCCTTTGATGCGTCTGAATCGGCGCGGCCAAAAGAAGTCTGGCTGCTGTTTATCGGTATTGGTATTGGCATGCTTGCCAAAGGGCCGATTGCGGTGGTGCTGAGCGGCCTTCCCATCGGCATTTGGGTGCTGGTTAGCGGTAATATTTTCACCGTCTGGAAGCGATTGCCGTGGATCAAAGGCACGCTGCTCAGCGTTGCGATTGCCTTGCCGTGGTATTGGCTGGCTGAGATGCGTACCCCCGGCTTCTGGGAATATTTTTTCATCGGCGAACACTGGAAGCGCTTTACCGTCACCGGCTGGGCAGGCGACAAATACGGCACCGCGCACGCCACTGCACGTGGCGCTATCTGGCTGCTGGCGCTGGCGGCCTGCTTGCCGTGGACGGTCTTACTGCCATGGCTGGCTATTGGGCGAAAAGGCGCAACGCAATTGCAGGCATCTGCCGATACGCAAACCCCAAAAGCCAAACGCGATTGGCTGATTTACCTGCTGGCCTGGGGCGCTGCCCCGTGCCTGTTCTTCACGATGTCGGGTAATATTTTGTGGACCTATGTGCTGCCTGCCTTGCCCGCGCTGGCCATACTGGTAGCGGGCTGGCTGGCACTTGACGCACGTCATCGCACCGTCGATGCAGTGGTTGCCAGCGGGGTGCTCGTCATGGCACTGCTGATTGCCAGCTACTTCATCAAGGAGCAGGTGGCTGATTCATGGAAGTCCGCCAAAACCGCAGTCGCCGAGCACCGCGTGCGCGCCACGCAAAATCAGCCGCTGCTCTTCGTCGGCGACCTGCCTTATTCGGCATCTTTCTACAGCCAGGGCAAGGCCAAAGCGGTGCCGATGAACGCCGACCTTTCTGCACGGCTGGTGAAATCGACATCAGCACCAGTGTTCGTAGCGCTAACGCCTGCACAGGTGCTGGAGCTAACGCCTGATTTAAAAGCCGGCTTGAGGCTAGAGGCCAAATCGGGTGCCTACGATTTGTATTTTTCAGTTTTGAAGTGATTTTCAACTTCAACCGACCCTAAAAAAGCATTTTCCAGACTATTTTCAGGCTGCAGCCTAATAAATTCGGGTGTGAGCAGCTATTAAAACAGTAGCAAAAGATCATCAACCGAATAACCAACATCCCAGCAAAGAGGCCGCATGATCGTCCGTTTCCATATCGACCCCAGTGACGTGATGCAGCAAGGCAGCTTCGACTACCGCGTCAGCTACGAAGGCGAAGACCTGTTCGAAGACACCGGGCTTGGCAGCATCGAAGCCTCCATAGTCGCCGCCACCGAAGGGCTGGGGCAAGATGCCATCGCTGCCGAGGTGGTCTACAAAGGCATCATCAGCGGCACCTACCCGCTGGCTTCACTGGCGCTGATGTCCGCGCAGATCGCGGAACATGCGCTGCAGACGGCTTTGGCGATTGAAGAGGCCATCGGCCAGTAGTTGTGCTGTCGCAAGCAAAAAAACCGCCTGGGTAATCTTTACAAAAAAATTGAGAGTAATTGCACTGATGTCCTCGTTACGCCACATCCTCAGTCTCGCTGTTTGGGGACTTTCTTTTGACGCACTTCATGCGCTGGCTGTACCTATAAAATTAAAACGGATGCGCGAAGGAGCAGTCGGTTCCCGGCGCCAGGCCCCAACGCTGATTTACGGTGGTACCAAGTCATTCCTACACGACCACACTTGACGAGCGGCTTTTTTGCAGAGTTGCCGCCATGTCACCTGCTCAGGAAGTCGGCCACAAGGCTTGCAGGGCGCCTGGCGCATGAACCTCGTAAGCATAGTCTGGGCATGATTGGATATGTCTTGCGATTCGCGTGGCAATTGTTGCTGCTGGCGATTGTGGTGGCGACCCCGCTTGCCGCACAAGCCGCAGTGAGTGTGACATCCGCGGCAACCCTCTGCGCGGCGACGACCAGCGAGGTAACCGCCACCAACCTGATCACCAACAGTGACTTTGTGAACACCACAACAAGCACCATTGGGGTGGGCGGCGGCGTTTCGACGGCAACCTTTAACACGCAGCCCGCCAATCTTAGGTCCGGGTACCAAACAGGCACGTCCATCTATGGAGGGTTAACGGTTAACCAGGCCCAATTTCCTGGCGATGCCGCGAGAAGCGTTGCGGGCAGCACCAACTGGCTGATTGCGAATGGCAATAACCTGGGTGCCAATGCTGGCATATGGTGGAGCCAGACCGTTTCGGGCATGACCACCGGGCACACCTACACCTTTTTTGTTTACTCCAGCAGTCCGGTGAATGGGGCGCAGAACTCCATCCCGAACCTGAATCTGGTCGTCACCCAGGCGGCGGGGCAAACACTTGCGCTGGGGCTGATAGTGGCGGATACAGCAGCCGCGGACGTCTGGAAAATTTACGACACCACGTTTCTGGCGACCCAAGGTACTGCCACGCTGGCGATTGTCAACGGCCAGACTTCCAACAATGCTGAGCCGAGGGGCTTGTTTGCGATAGCGCAGCCTACTCTGCACGACTGCATTCCACTTGTAAACGTGTCTTTAACGAAGACTGACAATACAACGACGGTGGCAGCCGGGGGGACAACAGCCTACGTTATCACCGTCGTCAATGGCGGCCCCAATGCCGCAAATAACTCTACGCTCAAGGATGTGCCGGATACTGGCCTCAGTTGTACCGCTGTCACCTGCGGCACCACAGCCGGGGGCGCAGTTTGCCCAACCGTTGGGGCGGGCGCGGGCCAGTTGAGTATCGGAAATCTCCTGGGTAGCGGTGTCACGCTTGCAACCTTGCCTTCGTCGAGCACGATTGCATTCAACGTGACCTGCGCTGTAACTGCCACCGGGCAGTGAGATCGGGTTGAGTGTCAAAGTGACACGTTGAGCTGACGCAAGCCAAAGGCTTCACCGTTAGCCGGGGCTATGCGGCGCAGTAGATAACGGTTTTTAAAAAATTAGGTGACGAGCCTCTACCCCGGCACTGGCTCCACAGTTAGGGCTGCTTGGTTCCCCATCTGACCCGGTTGGCCGCTTTACCATGCGGGAAGGCTCGTCACCCTTGATTGTAATGGAGAGCGAACGACCGTTCTGCATGTAGCCCACTCGTACAGCTGCATGTTTGGCGATTTGGCCGCTGGTGGCGCTCCTGAGTCGCAATTGAGGTACCCATCCTGTTCGGAGCTGCCGGGCCTGCTAACACGGCCTTGTACTAAACGGCCACGAAGAGTTCGTCGAGGGGAGGCCGCCTGGGTATCAGGCCCTGATCGAATGACCAGCGAATTTGCGTTTCCAGCATGTCGCGGTTTGCCTCCAGACCATAGGGCCAGAAGTCCTGGCCCATCAGGGACTGGGTAGCTTGTGCTTCTGCGGTCATCCATGGCAGCATGACAGGAAGTGCCTGATGCACGGCCAGCCGCGCTTGTGCCTGCTGCTTCGCTTCGTTAAATGCCTGTAGCAGGGCGCCGGGCAGCTTCGGGTGGGCCGCAAGCACATCCTTGCGAATACCCATGATGTGCATCACCGGAAACCTCTGCGTGCGCCGGAAATAATCCTGTTCGGCCGAACGCCACTCGGGGAACAGCCGGACCATGGAATTGTCCTTCCCGAACCGATCAGGCGGCGTATAGGAAATCAGGGCATCCAATTCGCCAGCAGCCAGCAGGCTGGACAGGGGGCGGCCACCGACGGCCTTGATCGGCACACCGTTGGTCGGCCAGTTTTTGTTGTCGATGGTCTGCCGCTCTATGTGGTCAATATCACCTACCAGCCACTCGCTGGTTTCCGGCGCGTAACCGTATTCATCAGCAAGAATCCCGCGAACCACCAGGGACAACGTATTGGAATACTCACGGGTGCCGATACGTTTGCCTTTCAGATCGGCCGGTGAGTTGATACCGGCATCTGCGCGCAGATAGATAGCCGAGTGCCGGAAAGACCTGGACGGAAAGATCGGCAGCGCTAGATACGGGCAAATGCCGCGTGCGCTTGCAATTAGAAAGTTGCTGAACGACAGTTCGGTGACGTCAAATGGCGCCGAGTGAAAGGCCTGGGCAAAGATTTCCTCCAGGTCTCCCGCCACGAAGCAAGTATTGAAACCTGAAACTTCAACCGACCCGTTCAGCAGCGGGGCCGTCCGGTCATAGTTGCCTATCGCAATGCTGAGCTGACCCGTCGCGCCGCGACTGGCTTTGTTATTCAATTTTCGCCCCGGAGGTTTTGATGACCTTGGCCCATTTTACGATTTCATCGCTGGTAAAGCGTTTGAATTCCTCTGGCGAGCCGCCCTCGGGTTCGGCGCCCTGGGCAGCCAGCTGTTCCCGTACCGAGGGCATTTTCAGGATCTTGTTGATTTCGGTATTGAGCCGCGCAATGATCTCGCGCGGCGTGCCTGCAGGCGCATAAACCCCAGACCATGCAGAGGTTTCGAAGCCCCGCAGGCCTGCTTCGTCGACGGTGGGTATATCGGGAAGCTGGGCCACGCGCTGCTTGCTGCTGACCGCCAGAACCTTGACCTTGCCGCCCTTGACCTGGGGCATGCCGGTGGGCAAGTTGATAAACATCATGTTGACCTGGCGGCCTATGAGGTCAGCGATGGCCGGTGGGCCGCCCTTATAAGGAATGTGCAGCACGTCAATGCCAGCCATCGACTTCATCAGCTCCGACGACAAATGGCTGGAGGTACCCTGGCCCGTTGATGCATAGGAAAGTTTGCCCGGCTCTGCCTTGGCCTGGGCGATCAGTTGCTTCAGCGAAGCTGCCGGGAACGCAGGGCTGACGATCAGGATGTTGGGCACGCTGCCGACCAGCAGCACAGGGTCAAGGTCTTTGACCGGGTCATAGCCGAGCTTGCTGTAAAGCGAGATGTTGATGGAAACGATTTCAGAGCCCATCAGCAGCGTGTAGCCATCAGCTGGCGATTTGGCCACGAATTCTGCAGCAATGTTGCCCCCGGCGCCCGCGCGGTTTTCCACCACCACCTGCTGGCCAAGCGCCTCGCCCAGTTTTGGCGCGATCACGCGTGCAAAAAAGTCCACCGTACCACCCGCCGGAAAAGGCACCAGCATTTTGATGGGTTTGCCGGGATAGGACTGCGCCTGCGCTGCCAGTGGCACGGCGAGAATGAAAATTGACAGCCAGCGAAGCGCGAGATTTTTCATTTTCAGGATACTTTTAAAAAGGGGTTGAGAGATAAGCGTAAATTTTTCGTGAAACGATTTTGAACCTGATGCATGCTCCGTGCCTGATGCGGGGTAAATCGCGCGCCCTTGACGATCAGGCTGTCGCTTCGTCGTTACATGCCTGGATTCGCCGGGGCGGCGCCTGCTCTGGTGGAGTCCACTTTAGAATGTACCGATGTCGTATCTCGTCCTAGCCCGCAAATACCGTCCCAAAAATTTCTCTGAAATGGTGGGGCAGTCGCATGTAGTGCAGGCACTTGGCAATGCGCTCACTACGCAGCGTTTGCACCACGCCTACCTGTTCACCGGCACGCGGGGCGTGGGGAAAACCACCATTTCGCGCATTCTGGCGAAGTCGCTCAACTGCATTGGGCCAGACGGGCAGGGCGGCATTACCGCTACGCCGTGCAATGTTTGTCAGGCTTGTCTGGATATTGATACTGGGCGTTTTGTGGACTACACCGAGCTCGATGCTGCATCCAATCGTGGCATAGATGACATGCAAACATTGCTGGAGCAGACCGTTTACAAGCCGGTGCAGGGCCGCTTCAAGGTCTTCATGATTGACGAAGTCCACATGCTCACGGGGCCGGCCTTTAACACCATGCTCAAGACGCTGGAAGAACCGCCCGAATACCTCAAGTTTGTACTGGCCACAACTGACCCGCAAAAGGTGCCGGCCACGGTGCTGTCGCGCTGCCTGCAGTTCAACCTGCGGCCCATGGCACCTGAAACGATTCTGGAGCATTTGGGCCATGTCTTGAGCATTGAAAACGTGCCGTCAGAGGTGCAGGCGCTGCGCCTGCTGGCGCGTGCGGCGCGCGGCTCGATGCGCGATGCGCTGTCGCTGACCGATCAGGCGATTGCCTTTGGTGCGGGCGAACTACTGGAGGCCAGTGTGCGCCTGATGCTGGGCAGTGTTGACCGCAGTTATGTCTTTCGCCTGCTCGATGCGCTGGCGCGGGGCGACGGCAAAACGGTGGTTGAAACGTCTGAGGTATTGCGTCTGCATGGCCTGAGTGCTGCGTCAACACTTGAAGAAATGACCACCGTGCTGCAACGCATGGCGGTGTTGCAAGCCGTGCCAGAGATGATGGCTAAAGCTGCCACCAGTGACGGCATCAATGACGACAACATGGACGGTGACAGCGACCCCGAAGCCACTGAAACCGCTCGCCTGGCGCAAACCATGCCTGCTGATGAAACTCAATTGCTCTACAGCCTGTGCCTGCATGGCCGCGCTGAACTGGGCTTGGCCCCCGATGAATACGCAGCATTGACGATGGTGCTCTTGCGTTTGCTGGCCTTCAAGCCCCCAGGTGCGCCAGTGGTCGCGGCGGCTACGCCAACCTTGTCTATGCCCGCCGTGTCTATGCCCGCGTCCAGGCCGGGGAGCGCCGCCGAGCCTGCAAAAAAGCCGCAGCCTGAGCCGCTGCAGCAGCTCCAACCGCATCAGCAGGCAAAGGTTGCGGTACAAACCGCGCCTGTCAGTGCTGATTTGCCCGTCGCGGTATCAAAAGCCCATGAAAACGGCCCGTTTGAGCATGAAAAAACGCCTCTAGCCCAATCAATACGGGCGCGACCAGCTACTGATTTAATAGCACCTGAAAGTACTGCGCCTCAAGATTCACCAATTTCCGCAGCGCCAGCATCACCCATATCGCCAACCGCGCTGGGCAACACCTGGAGCGATCTGGTCGGCAAACTGGTGGCGGCTGAGGCCATTGGCGCGATGGTGCGCGAGCTGGCTTTGCAGTCAGAGCTGGTTTCGCAAGACAACAGCACCTGGACGCTGCGGGTTGAGCGCCAGTCACTCAATCAGAGCGCGGCCTGCGAGAAGTTGCAGCTGGCACTGCAAACACTGATCCATACGACCAGTGCTGACCCCGCGATCAGGCTCATAGTCGAGGTCGGCCCGATTGGCGATTCACCCGCCCGCCGCAACCTGGAGGCCCAGCAGCAGCGCCAGCGCCAGGCCGAAGACATTATTCACAACGACCCATTTGTACAAAGCATGTTGCGCGACTGGGGGGCAAAAATGGGCCCTATCAGTGTGACGCTGCCGCCGCGTGAAAAAGCGTCTCAAGCACAATCAACGCATTTAAAGGAAAACCATGTTCAATAAAGGACAACTCGCGGGCCTGATGAAGCAGGCGCAAGCCATGCAGGACAACCTGAAAAAAGCCCAGGACGAGCTTGCATTCATTGAAGTGACCGCCGAATCAGGTAACGGCCTGGTCAAGGTCACCATGACCTGCAAGCACGATGTCAAGCGGGTGGAAATCGACCCAAGCCTGCTGGCTGACGACAAAGACATGCTTGAAGATCTGGTGGCCGCAGCGTTTAACGCTGCAGTGCGCAAGGCCGAAGATGTGAGTCAGGAGAAGATGGGCAAGCTCAGCGCCGGAATGCCGGGCTTGCCTGGTGGGATGAAAATGCCCTTTTAATTTTGACATCCGAATTCACAAGCAGGGGCCGCGGGACTGGCTTTGCCAGACCGCAGGCGCAGCGCCCCCTCGGGGGGCAGAGAGCTGCACGCAGTGAGCGAACGTGGGGGCTATATGTCTAACGCCCTCGAAGGCCTGACTCAGGCCCTGCGCAAGTTGCCTGGCGTGGGTGCCAAGTCGGCCGCCCGCATGGCTTTTCATTTGCTGCAACACGACAAGCCTGCCGCCCTGCAGATCGCGCGTGCGCTGGAGCACGCGGTGGACAGCATCAAACACTGCCAGCTCTGCAACACATTGACCGAGCTGGACGTGTGCAGCACCTGCGCCAGTAGCCAGCGTGACCGCAGCAAGCTGTGTGTGGTTGAAACTCCGGCCGACCAAGCCGCGCTGGAGCGCACGTTGGCTTACAAGGGCCTGTACTTTGTGCTGATGGGCAAGTTAAGCCCGCTGGACGGCATAGGCCCCAACGACATAGGCCTGCAAAAACTGTTTGACCGCGTGGTGCCCAAAGATGAGTGTGGCCAGCCCTTGACGACCCAGGCGCGCGAGGTGCAGGAGGTTATTCTGGCCACCAACTTCACGGCTGAAGGCGAAGCGACAGCGCATGTGATTGCCCAGGCCCTGAAAAGTCGTGGCGTTCAGGTCACACGGCTGGCGCGCGGTGTGCCTGTGGGCAGTGAGCTGGAGTACGTAGATCTGGGTACGATTGCGCATGCGCTGATAGACAGACGCTGACGCTACAGAGGTATTGGGGTCTGACCCCAATAACTATGTTTATAGCTGCCTGCGCAACAGTTACAGGGGCCGGACCTTAAAAGAATTCAATTCAAGAGACTTCTAAAAATGACTTTTGCACGCTTTACCATCGCCTACTGGTGTGTTTTGTTTGCCGCCATATTGCCTATCGTTTGCGCAGGCATCGCCAAGTACGGCATGTTTAATATTCATCCCAAACAGGGTGGTTACGACAACAACAACCCGCGCATCTGGCTGGCTCGCCAGACCGACTGGCGTGCCAGGGCCAATGCGGCGCAAGCCAATACGTTTGAGGCGCTGCCATTTTTTTTCGCTGCAGTCATCATTGCCCACCAGTTGCAGGCTAGGCAAGCCCTTCTGGACCTGCTCGCGTTTATGTTTGTAGTGCTGCGAATTGCCTACGTATTGATGTACGTTGCCGACATGGCCAAAACACGTTCGAGCATCTGGGCTACAGCTCTGATCATCAATATCGCCATTCTCTTTCTGGGCTATCGTTGACGCAGGGTAACCATTCGTAAGTCCCTACCGTTTTTTCGGTACAAACCCGCACGGGATGATACCGATGCGGGTTTTTTTATGTATCGATAAGCTGGTATGGAATCAAAAAAACAAAGCGACCCATCCATGCCTGCTCCATACAATCCGCTCCGTCCTCACCAAATCACCCGCCGAACCTTCGCAGCTGGCACAGCGCTGACAGCCGCAGCGCTTGCTCTGCCAGCATTGCGTGCCCAGGGGAAACTTGAAAAAACCAAAATCGCCCTGTCAGTCGGGGGCAAAGCCGCGTTTTACTATTTGCCGCTCACCATTTCCGAGCAGCTTGGCTATTTCAAGGCCGAAGGTCTGGATGTCGAAATCAGCGATTTTGCAGGCGGCGCACGCGCCTTGCAGGCGGTCGTGGGCGGTTCTGCGGATGTATGTTCTGGCGCGTTTGAGCACACCATCAACCTGCAGGCCAAAAACCAGATGTTTCGCGCATTTGTGTTGCAGGGCAGGGCACCGCAAATCGCATTCGGCATCTCCACCAAAACGATGCCCAACTACAAAACAATTGCTGATTTGAAAGGCAAAAAAATCGGTGTATCGGCACCTGGCTCGTCTACCAACATGCTGGCCAATCTGGTGTTGTCACGCGGTGGCCTGCAGGCCAGTGATGTCAGCTTTATCGGTGTGGGCACAGCAGCCGGCGCACTCACTGCGCTGCGTTCTGGCCAGATTGATGCCATCAGCAACACCGACCCGGTGATGACCATGCTGGAGCAAAAAGGCGATGTCAAAATCATCAGCGACACGCGCACCCTCAAAGGCACTGTGGAGGTGTTTGGTGGGGTCATGCCGGCGGCTTGTTTGTATGCGCCGCAAGACTTCATCCAGAAAAACCCCAACACCTGCCAGGCTCTGGCCAATGCCATCGTCCATGGTCTGAAATGGCTGCAAACCGCCGGGCCGGGCGACATCATCAAGACGGTGCCTGAAAGCTATTTGCTGGGTGACAGGGCGCTGTACCTTGCGTCGTTCAACAAGGTCCGCGAATCCATTTCGCTTGACGGGATAATTCCTGAAGATGGCGTGCGTACTGCGCTCAGGGCGCTGGCCAGTTTCGATCCAAGCATCAAGCCTGAGAAGATTGATTTGAGCAAGACTTATACGAATGAATTTGCACGTCGTGCGAAAGAGCGCTTCAAAGCATAAGTCAAGCAAAAAAATGGAAGAGCGTTCCGCCGACAGGCCGCCCTTAGGCGGAACAGCCCCCTCGGGGGGCAGCGCATTACACGAAGTGAAAAGCGTGGGGGCAATATATGCATTAGAGCTGCAGGGTATCACCTGCTCCTTCCGCTCCAAAGACGACAACTCCAAAGGCTACACCGCTGTTGGCGACACCACGCTGCGCATTCAGGCGGGCGAGTTTGTGTCGGTTGTCGGGCCTACGGGTTGCGGCAAATCAACCCTGCTCAATATTGGTGCCGGCCTGCTTGCACCGTCGCTTGGCAGCGTCAAGGTATTCGGCAAGACGCTTGAAGGTATCAACACGCGCGCAGGCTATATGTTTCAGTCCGAGGCCTTGATGCCCTGGCGCAGCGCGATTGACAACGTGATGGTCGGGCTGGAGTACCGCAACATGCCTGCTGCCGATGCCAGAGCCCAGGCGCAGGCCTGGCTGGACCGGGTGGGCTTAAAAGGTTTTGAAGACCGTTATCCGCACGAGCTCTCTGGCGGTATGCGCAAGCGCGTGGCACTGGCCCAGGTGCTGGCCCTTGACCCCGATATTATTTTGATGGACGAACCCTTCAGCGCGCTGGATGTGCAGACCCGGCAACTGATGGAAAACGAAGTGCTGGCGCTCTGGGCTGCAAAGAAGAAGGCTGTGCTTTTCATCACCCATGACCTTGACGAGGCGATTGCCATGAGTGACCGCGTGGTGGTCCTGTCGGCCGGGCCAGCCACGCACCCCATGGGTGAATTTGTGATTGACCTGCCAAGGCCGCGTGACGTGGCAGAGGTGCGTACCGATCCACGATTTATTGAACTGCACCAGCAAATCTGGAATGTGTTGCGTGACGAAGTCTTGAAAGGCTACGCCCAGCAACGCCGCAAAGTAGCCTGAGCATGTGGCGCCATATCAAACCTTCTGAAAGTAATATGCGCATCTGGCAGCTTGGTCTGCTGGTGCTTATTCTGGCGGCGTGGCATCTGGCATCGCGTGACAACCAGGTTGCGTTTTTCATGGGCGAACCCGTCGTGGTGGCAGGCCGCATATGGACCTGGTTCATGCCGTTCGGCTTCGGCCCCAGCGCCTTGTTTGCTGATGGGTTGCCGGGCAGGGCCGACATCTATCTGCACCTCGGTACCACGCTGCTGGAAACAGTATTGGCATTTGGCATAGGTACGGTGCTTGGACTGGCTTGTGGCCTCTGGCTGGCCCTCGCCCCCACTGCCAGTGCCATTCTCGACCCTTATATCAAGGCCGCCAACTCGATGCCGCGGGTGATACTGGCACCGATTTTTGCGCTCTGGTTTGGCCTTGGTATATGGAGCAAGGTGGCGCTGGCAGTCACGCTGGTCTTTTTTATTGTTTTTTTCAATGTCTATCAGGGTGTTAAGGAGGTCAGCCCGGTTGTGCTGGCCAATGCCCGCATGTTGGGTGCCAACCAGCGGCAACTGCTTCGCACGGTGTATTTGCCCAGCGCGACGAGCTGGGTTTTTTCAAGCCTGCACACCTCGGTTGGACTGGCTTTTGTGGGGGCGGTGGTGGGTGAATACCTCGGTTCGGCACGCGGCGTGGGTTACCTGATATTGCAGGCCGAAGGCACCTTTGATGTCAATACCGTATTTGCCGGCATTGTGGTGCTCACCGCGTTTGCCCTGATGCTGGATGGCATTGTAGGAAAAATTGAAAAACGGCTGATGAAATGGCAGCCACGAACCGGCGAAACCGAGAAGCTGTAAAGCGGCTAGCGTCTCTTCGTCTTTGACACGGTCCGGCTGCTTCGCGTGACCCCTTTGCCAGCACTGTGTTTACCCGACTGCGCCTTGAGAGGAAGAAACACCACCACCTGATGCCCGAGCTTGAAGGCGCTCGAGGCGCTGACGCTGTTCCACTCCGCCACGCTGGCCGCGCTCAGGGCGTAGCGCTTTGCGATCGTTGCTACGGTTTCACCTTTGCGAGCCTTGATGGTGGTGCGGCGGGTCACGATCTCGGGTGCCAGCGACACCTGTGCGTTGTCTGCCACAAGGCTGGTGACATCGCTATCGACCTTCGAGGACCGGGGTACCAGCAAGGTAGAACCCGCCTTAATCAACATGCGTGGCGGAATATTGTTCACCGCGCGCAAGTCCGCCTCGGTCATGCCAACGCGCCTGGCAGCATCGGCGGGGCTCAGTGTTGAGGGTGCTGTCCAGGCCGTCCAGCTTGCATACTGGCCCTGTGAGTAGGCTTCAAAATTGCGCTGGAAAATCGTCGCGTTATTCCAGGGCAAGAGGATTTGCGGTGTGCCTGAGGCGATGATGACAGGCCGGTGCGCTGACGGATTGAGCGCCTTGAAGTCTTCAACCCTCACGTCGGCCAGCTTGGCAGCCAGGGCCACGTCAATGTCGCGGCCAAGCTGCACCTGCTGGAAGTAGGGGTGGTTTTCAATCAGCGGCAACTCGGCCCTGAACCCCTGCGGGTTGGCAACTATGTTTTTAACGGCCTGTAGTTTGGGTACGTACAAGCGCGTCTCGGCTGGCATGTTCAGGTCCATGTAGCCGGTGCCCAGCCCGGCTTTCTGGTTGCGCGCAATCGCGCGGCCCACGCTGCCTTCGCCCCAGTTGTAAGCCGCCAGTGCCAGGTGCCAATCACCAAACATGCCATACAGTTTTTGCAAATAATCAAGTGCTGCGCGGGTTGACGCGAGTACATCGCGTCTGTCATCGCGAAAGGCGTTTTGCTTCAGGGCAAAGTACTTGCCGGTTGCAGGCATGAACTGCCACATGCCGGACGCTTTCGCACTGGACACCGCCTGCGGGTTGAAAGCGCTTTCAATAAACGGCAGCAGTGCCAGCTCGGTCGGCATCTGGCGGCGCTCAAGTTCTTCAACGATGTGAAACAGGTATTTGCTGGAGCGCTCGGTCATGCGCTGGATATAGTCGGGCCGGCTCGAATACCACTGTTCCCGGTCAGTGACCAGATCGCTCTGCAAATCGGGCATGGCAAAGCCGCGGCGTATGCGATCCCACAACTCCTTGGGCGGCTCGGCATGGGCTATCTTCAGGCCACCGACTTGACCTGGCGTGATGCTCTTGAGCGGGCCGATGGGAATCAGTGAAGGGATGGGTTTGTTGTCAGATGTCGAGGTGGAACCCAGCACCGGATCACCCGGCATACCCGGTTTGCTGGCGCAGCCTGCCAGCAAGGCTGCACATAAAAATAGAGGTAAAAAAACAGAAACTGAAATACGGGCACTGTCATCACGGGGGCTGTTAACGCGGGGGGAGTTAGGCATCATTTGAATTGGTTTTTCCATTGCCTGATAGCGGCAAATACGGAAGTGTCGTCATGCGCCGCAGCATCAAAATGCAAGGCGGCAGTTTTTACGGCAGCTTGCCGTGTGCGCAAGAAAGGGTTGATGAGCAGTTCCTGGGCGATGGACGTGGGCAGGGTGGGCTTGTCGTGTTCGCGCAGTTGAATGCATTGCGCATGGTACTCCGCCAGCGCCGCATTGCCTGGTTCGACCGCCAGCGCAAAGCGCAAATTGCTCAGGGTGTACTCATGGGTGCAGCAGACGCAGGTGTTGCCGGGCAGGGCAGCGAGTTTGTCGAGGGAGGCCAGCATTTGTGCGGGCGTGCCTTCAAACAGGCGGCCACAACCCCCCGAAAAAAGCGTGTCACCGCAAAACAGCAGTGGACGATTGTTGATGTTTGGTGGCGGACGCAGCGACGGGCCGCCCCTAGCAAGGCCAGCCCCCTCGGGGGGCATCGTATTACACGAAGTGAAAAGCGTGGGGGCACAAAAAAAAGCGATATGGCCGGACGTGTGGCCGGGCACTTCAATCACCTGAAAAGCCAGCCCCATGGCAGTGACGCTATCGCCTTCACGCAGTGGATCATATGGCTCTGGAATACGCTCCGCAGCCGGGCCGTAGACCTTCGCGCCAGTAGCCTCCCGCAATTCATCGACACCGCCTGTGTGGTCAGCATGGTGATGCGTGACTAAAATCGCTTCGAGCTGCAACGCGTGCTCTTTAAGATATCGCGACACAGGCGCTGCATCGCCAGGGTCCACCACGAGGGCGCGTTTGCCGTCATGCAACATCCAGAGGTAGTTGTCGGCAAAGGCTGGGATGGGTATCAATGTCAACATGAAGTGGTCCTGATGAACTCTGAAATTATAGGTTTGACTGACTGGCTCAAAACCCCGCCTGGCGAGTACCTGTTGGCCTGGGAGCGTGCGCAGTTTGACGAGGCCGTCAGCGACATCTTTGGCTACCATGCGCTCCAGCTGGGTTTGCCAGAGCTTGACACTCTCAATAGCAACCGAATGCCGCACAAATGGCTTGCTGTGCCAGGTCTGACACCTGTGCCACTGGAGAGTTCCCCACTGCGAGCTGCGCTGGTGCTGGATACTGAAGCACTGCCTTTTGCAGGCAGCAGCCTTGACCTGGTGGTGTTGCCCCACGCGCTGGAGTTAAGCCGTGATCCGCACGCCACCCTGCGTGAAGTGGAGCGCGTGCTGGTGCCGGAAGGTCGCGTGGTCATCAGCGGCTTTAACCCCACCAGCTTGTGGAGTCTGCGCCAAAGGCGCGCGCATTTTTTTCAGCGTATGGGTTATGGGGATTTGTTTTTGCCCGAAGCGGGCGAGTTTATTGGCCACTGGCGGCTGCGTGACTGGCTGCAGCTACTCAGCTTTGAGGTGGAGTCGGCTCGCTTTGGCTGTTACGGGCCAGCCTTGAGCAGCCAGAAGTGGCTGTCCCGGTTTGAGTGGATGGACAAGGCTGGCGCGCGCTGGTGGCCTATTTTTGGTGCTGTGTATTTTTTGGTGGCCGTCAAGCGTGTGCGCGGCATGCGCTTGCTGGAGCCCGCCTGGAAATCGCTGCAGGCAGTTGCTGCCGCACCTGCGGCTGTAGCCAATAAAGAGCCCGTCAAGCGAACTAAACCCGCTAACTGATTTCACATATTCAGCCAGTAATTATTGTTAATTCATGAGCAATTCTCCGTCCGAAAAAGTAACCAAACCTGCGCCACGCCAAGTCGTGATTTATACAGACGGAGCTTGCAAAGGCAACCCCGGCCCCGGCGGCTGGGGTGCGGTACTGACGAGTGGCAATACAGAAAAAGAGATATTTGGCGGCGAACTGGGCACTACCAACAACCGCATGGAAATCACGGCAGTTATTGAAGCCCTGACGGCCCTTAAACAGCCCTGCAAGGTCACCCTTTACCTTGACAGCGAATACGTGCGCAAGGGCATCACCGAGTGGATTCACGGCTGGAAGGCCAGGGGCTGGCGCACAGCGGCGAAGGCACCCGTGAAAAATGTCGACTTGTGGCAGCGACTGGATGCGCTGGTCGCCAGCAGCGGCCACCACATTGACTGGCGTTGGGTCAAGGGTCACGCAGGCGATCCGGGCAATGAGCGCGCAGACGGGTTGGCCAACAAAGGCGTTGAGCGGGCACTAGGGCGAATCTGAAGGCGTGGCTTCGCACACAAACGGGGCGAGCGAACCCCACAATAGACTGAAGAAGTCCGAAACAGGGCGTAAACCCTATGCATACTTAGCATTGACGACTTTGACCCCGCGGAGCTTTATTAAAGCTGTTGTAAAGCTGGGTCGCAAGCCCCCTGGAAGGCCTCGCAAAAGCTGCAGATAAGCCAGCGGCCTGCTACATTGGAAGTTGTATCTTTTTATAACAAGGCTCCAAGAATTTTCCCCATGGCATCAAAAGTAATTTACACAGTGGTCGCAGCGGCGGGCATTGCGGCTGCTTCAGGCGCAGCATGGTGGTACCAGCAGCCCAAATCTGCCGGCGAGACCGCAAGCGCTTCAGCTACAGCGCCCACAGCCGGAGTGCCTGCAGCACCCGCAACCCCAGCCAGCGGTGCGGCTGCTGGCAAGCCACCAGCAGTAGAGGTTGCCAGGGTGGCGCTTGCAAAGCTGACGGACGACACACAAGCTGTGGGCAGCCTGCGCTCCCGTCGTGGCGTGGTGCTCAGGCCGGAGGTCAGCGGGCGGATTACCCAGCTCAATTTCACCGATGGACAACGCGTTCGCAAAGGCCAGGTGCTGGTGCAGTTTGATGACCAGTTGCCATTGGCCCAAGTGCAGCAAAGCCAGGCTGAACTGTCGATTGCGCAGGCCAACCAAAAACGCAACGAAGAGCTGGTGTCGCAAAACTTCATCAGCAAGCGTTCGCTCGATGAAAGCGCCGCCAATTTGCAGGTTGCCCAGGCCAAGCTGTCACTGGCGAAAGCGACTGCTGCGCGCTTGAGAATTCTGGCACCGTTCGACGGCATCGTCGGCATTCGCCTGGTCAATGTGGGAGACTATTTGAAGGACGGTGCAGACATCGTCAACATCGAAGACATAGACGCGATTTTTGTTGATTTCCGCTTGCCTGAGCGTTTCCAGACCAAGGTCAAGCAGGGGCAGAGCGCGCTGCTTGACATTGATGCGCTGCCCGGCAAAAAATACACCGCACAGGTGCAGGCAATTGATCCGCTGATTGATGCCAATGGCCGGTCTGTCGGCATCAGGGGTTGTATTGACAACCGCCAGTTGCAATTGCGTCCTGGTATGTTTGCGCGAGTCAACGCCGTGTTTGGTGTGCGTGACAATGCGCGGGTTATTCCGGAAGAAGCCATCATTCCGCAGGGTGGCAAGCAATTTGTACTCAAGCTTCTGCCTGGCCCGGTGGGGTCATCTCCAGCAACGCGCATCACCAAGCGGGTTGAGGTCAAGGTTGGCCTGCGCAGTCCGGGCAAGGTTGAAATTCTTGAAGGCCTTGATGTAGGCGATACGGTGGTCACAGCGGGGCAGCAACGGGTGCAACGCGATGGCACCAGCGTGACGGTGGCTGACGTGCCGGGCGGCGGACGGCCAGCGGGCGCTGCCAGCGCGGCGGGTGCTGCACCTGCGGCTAGTGCGGCTGCATCTGCACCTATCGCCTCCGCATCTGCGGTGAAACCTGACGCAAAAACTGACCTGAAAGTCGCGGCAAAACCCGCCGGACCCAACCCTTGCGGTGAGGCAAAGCCAGAAGGACTGGCAAAGTCCAGGGATTCATTGAAGAAATGATTTGAGCGTCTTGTCGAGGCTATTTTTTAGAGTACACCATGCAACTAGCTGAAACCTCCATACGTCGCCCGGTCTTTGCCACGGTGCTGTCATTGCTGATTGTGCTGATCGGTGCGGTCAGCTTCAACCGGCTGTCCGTGCGTGAGTACCCCAAGATCGACGAACCCGTCGTTACCGTCAGCGTACGTTATGCGGGTGCATCTGCCGAGGTAATAGAGAGCCAGGTTACCAAGCCACTTGAAGACTCTATTGCCGGTATCGACGGGGTTGATGTGATCACCTCTATCAGCCGAGCAGACCAGGGGCAGATCAGCGTGCGTTTCAGGCTTGAAAAAGATGCCGACTCTGCCGCTGCCGAGGTGCGCGACCGCACTTCTCGCGTGCGCAACAAACTGCCGCAGGCCATTGAAGAGCCGGTCATTGCCAAGGTTGAGGCGGATGCTTTCCCGGTGATTCAGATCGGCTTTTCAAGCGACTCATTGACGGCACTGCAAATTAATGACTTGGTCAACCGCATTGTCAAGCCGCGTTTTCAGACCATCACCGGTGTGGCCGATGTACGCATTTTTGGTGAACGCAAATACGCTATGCGCGTATGGCTGGACACAGACAAGTTGGCTGCCTACAAGCTCACAACACAAGACGTTGAAGACGCCATTCGCCGCAGCAACCTGGAGCTGCCAGCCGGGCGTATCGAGTCGCAGCAGCGCGAGTTCAGTGTTACCTCGCAAACCGATCTGCTCAGGCCCGCGCAATTCGGCGAGATTGTCATCAAAAACGTCAACGGCTTTTCAGTCAAGGTGCGTGATGTTGCCAAGGTCGAAGAGGCTGCAGCTGATGAGCGCACCGCTGTGCGGCTTAATGGCCGCTCTGCCGTCGTGGTGGGGGCCATTCGGCAGGCCACTGCCAACCCGCTTGATCTGTCAAAGGGCGTGCGCGCTGCGATTCCAAAATTAAAAGCCGATTTACCGCCAGACATGGTGATCGATGTGGCAAATGACAACGCGATTTTCATTGACCGTTCGGTAGCCAACGTTTACCGCACGATTGTTGAAGCCATTGTTCTGGTGGCGCTGGTTATTTTTGTGTTTCTGCGCACCATGCGAGCCTCCATCATTCCTATCGTCACTATTCCAGTCAGCCTGATCGGTACCTTTGCGCTGATGGCGCTGGCGGGCTTTACCATCAACACGCTGACGCTGCTGGCTCTGGTGCTGGCAATTGGTCTGGTGGTGGATGACGCCATTGTCATGCTGGAGAACATCTTTCGCCACATTGAAGAAGGCATGGACCCGTTTTCGGCCGGCATCAAGGGTGCGCGCGAAATTGGCTTCGCTGTGGTCACCATGACGGCCACGCTGGTGGCGGTGTATGCACCACTGGCCTTCACGCCGGGCCGTACCGGGCGGCTATTTGTCGAGTTTGCATTGGCGCTGGCTGGCGCGGTGGTGGTGTCGGGCTTTGTGGCGCTGACGCTCACGCCCATGATGTGTACGCAATTGCTCAAGCACAACCCCAAGCCCAATCGGTTTGATCGCACCATGGAACGCTTGTTGACATCCATGTCAGACGGTTACGGTCGCGCGCTGCGCTGGGTGGTTACCGCGCGCTACAACCGGCCTCAGTCGAACGCCAACACTTTCCAATACGTCAAAAGTTTTGTTTGGCAGGCACGCTGGATTGTGGTGGGGGTGATGCTGATTAGCGCCGTGGCCATTGCGTTTGTCTTCCCGACCATGAAGCAGGAGCTGTCACCCATTGAAGACCGTGGTGTGATTCTGGCCAATGTCAACGCGCCCGATGGCGCCACGCTGGACTACACCAACCGCTACGCCAGGGCGCTTGAAAAAATCGGCGAACCTTACAAAGAGTTCGACCGCATTTTTGTCAACGTTGGCAACCCCACGGTGGCCCAGGCGACCATTGTTTACCGTGCGGTTGACTGGGATGACCGCAAGCGATCGACCATCGAGATGGCGCGCGAGATGCAGCCAAAATTTAACAATCTGCCAGGTGTAACGGCCTTCCCGATCACACCGCCCTCGCTCGGGCAGGGCTTCCGCGAGCGGCCTCTGAACTACGTTATTCAGACATCCGACAGTTATCAAAACCTCAATACAGTCACGCGCCAGATGCTGGACGAAATGGCAAAAAACCCTGGCATCGTGTCGCCAGACATTGACCTGCGCCTGAACAAGCCCGAGCTGCGAATTGAAGTCGAACGTGACAAGGCTGCTGATCTGGGTGTGAGTGTTGAAGTGGTCGCCAAGGCGATTGAAACGCTGCTTGGCGGACGTAACGTGACACGCTACAAGCGTGATGCCGAGCAGTACGATGTGATTGTGCAAACGCAGGTCAGTGGCCGCACCACGCCTGAAGATATTGACCGAATTTACGTGCGGGGTCGGAATGACGCCATCATTCCGCTCTCCAGCCTGGTGAAGGTTAAAGAGTCTGTATCGCCGCGTGAACTGAATCACTTTGGCCAGCGCAGGGCGGTGTCCATCACCGCCAATCTCGCGCCTGACTATTCGCTGGGTGAGGCCATCAAATTTATGGATCAAACTTCTGCCAAAATTCTGAAAACCGGCTACAGCACAGATTTGAACGGCACCTCGCGCGAGTTCAAAAGCTCGCAGGGCGCACTGGCGATTGTGTTTGTGCTGGCGTTGCTGTTTATCTTTTTGGTTCTGGCCGCGCAGTTTGAAAGCTTTATCGACCCGCTGGTCATCATGCTGTCGGTTCCACTGTCAATGATTGGGGCGCTGCTGGCGCTGAAGTGGTCGGGTGGCTCGCTCAACGTGTATTCACAAATCGGGCTTATCACGCTGGTGGGTCTGATTACCAAGCATGGCATATTGATTGTCGAATTTACCAACCAGTTGCGTGCTCAGGGCATGGACATGATTGACGCGCTGGTCAAGGCATCCGCACAGCGCCTGCGCCCTATTTTGATGACCACTGGCGCCATGGTGCTGGGTGCGGTGCCGCTGGCTCTGGCGCATGGCGCAGGGGCCGAGAGCCGCACGCAAATCGGCTGGGTGATTGTGGGCGGCATGTCGTTGGGCACATTGCTCACGATTTTTGTGGTGCCAACCATGTACACGCTGTTTGCCCGCCAAGCTATTCCGGGAGCGAATACGGCTGAGGTGAAAGACGAGCCATCACACGGTAGCAGTCATGGCAGCGAAGGGACTATTGCGCCGGAGTACATCGCGAAGTGAGGCAAGTTGGATGTTTTTCAAGCAGGGGCCGTGGAACCGGCTTTGCCGGGCCACAGGCGCGGCGGCCCGCTCTGGGGGCAGTGAGTTACACGAAGTGAGCGAGCGTGGGGGTCACATCACACCGTCAAACATCAACACATCAACCTCGTCGTCCTGCGCGATGTTGCCCTGTGTATGGTGCAGCACCATCAAGCCATTCGCCTCGGCCATGGAGCGCAGCACGCCAGAGCCCTGATTGCCCGTGGTTTTGACTTGCAGTGAGCCGTCAACCGCAGTCGATACCCAGCCACGCTGGTATTCCGTGCGACCCGGTTTTTTGCGGATCGCCTCCAGGCTGCGCGCCTTGAGCAGCGGCGCAGGCGCAGCACTCGCCCCCATCATCTGCAACAGGGCGGGGCGCACGAAAGCCAGGAATGTCACCATCACTGCGACCGGGTTGCCGGGCAGTCCAAACAGGATTGCACCGTTCTTGTTTGATTGGAGGTCGCTATTATTTTCGTAGCTGGTGATGCCCGTATTTATTGGTCTGTAGGCCGATTTGTCTGCCATTTTTGGATCAAAATCAGCATTTTTGGTGGTTTTTGAGGCTATCAGCCGTCCAACAGCCATCGGACGACCGGGCCGCATGGCAATGCGCCAGAAGGCGACATCGCCAAGCTTTTTCATCATCGCTTTGGTGTGGTCTGCCTCGCCAACGCTGACCCCGCCCGACGTGATGATCGCGTCGGCGCGAACGGCTGCGCTCAGGAAGGCCGCTTCAAGCAGCGCAGGGTCGTCGCGCACCACGCCCATGTCGATCACCTCGCAACCCATGCGGCGCAACATGCCGAACACGGTGTAACGGTTGCTGTCGTATACAGCGCCTTCGCGCGGCGGCTCGCCCAGCGACAGTATTTCGTC
>JBBRQQ010000047.1:0-23053 GCA_038226155.1 Burkholderiales bacterium | reverse complement strand
CCCTGGCGCTGCTTGAAGCCGTATTCAGCCAGGATAATCGGTGACGGGTCAACAATCAGCACGCCCATATCACCGTCAATAATCACCCAGTCGTCTTGCTCAATCAGTTGGCTGGCACTGCGCGCACCGACGACGGCCGGAATGTCCAGGCTGCGCGCAACGATCGCGGTGTGCGAAGTTTTTCCACCCACATCGGTGGCAAAACCGGCAAACAGGCTTTGCTTGAACTGCAGCATGTCGGCGGGGGAAATGTCATGCGCGATCAGCACCAGCGGCACATCAATCATGTCGTCCAGCAGCAGACCTTGAGATGAATTTTTGCGCCCAGCCCCGGCCTGGCGTTGCTGTTGCAAGGGCGGCTGCATCGGCGAGGGCACGCCCCGCATTCGTCGCAAAATGCGCTCAACCACCTGTTCCAGGTCAGCCTTGCGTTCGCGCAGGTATTCGTCCTCCATGTCGTCGAACTGCCGCGCAATGATTTCGTACTGCGTGGTCAGCGCCCATTCACCGTTGTAATGGCGGTCGGTGATCCAGTGCTTGACGCCAGTGATCAGCGTCTCGTCCTGCAGCAGCATCAAATGCACATCGAGCAGGGCCGACAGTTCGTGCGGCGCGTCCTTGGGCAGGTCTTGCTGCACACGGGCTATTTCTTCAGCTACTGCATTGCGGGCTACCCGTACGCGGCTGATTTCTTCGTCGGTTCTGGAATCGTCAATGAAGTAATGCGCGACATCAGCGCGGCTCGATGCCACCAGTACGGCGCGGCCAATCGCAATACCGCGCGAAACGGCTAGACCGTGAACCGAAAAAGTCAAATGATGGCCCCCACGGTCGCTCGCCTCGCGCAGCTCCCTGCCCCCCTAGGGGGCCGCTGCGCCTGCAGCCCGGCAAAGCCGGTTCCGCGGCCCCTGCTTGGTTGGGACGGGGAAGCGATCACTCACCCTCCCCAAACTTGTCGCTGATGAGGGCCAGCAAAGCGTCCATCGCCTCCTGCTCCTGTGCGCCATTGGTTTCGATTAGCACCGTGCTGCCTATGCCGGCGGCCAGCATCATCACGCCCATGATGCTCTTGGCGTTGACCCGGCGTTCACCTTTGCTCATCCACACCTCGCACGGAAAGCTGCCTGCGAGTTTGGTGAGTTTGGCGGAAGCTCTGGCGTGCAGGCCGAGCTTATTGCTGATGTTCGTGCTGGTCTGGATCATGTTTTCGTTTCGCCTGATTTTGCGGTGCGGTAATGGCCACTTGCATCACGCCCTGGGTTGCGCCTGCCAGTGCACGTGCCACCAGCAAGTCAAGCGACTCGTGGCGGTACGACACGGCACGCAGCAGCATGGGCAAGTTGATGCCAGTGATGAGTTTTGAGTTAACGCCATCCACCAATTTTTGCGCTACGTTGCAGGGCGTAGCGCCAAACACATCCACCAGCACCAGCGCGTGCGACGTACCTAACCGGTTAAAAAGGATACGGGCCTGGGCCAGTGTTTCTTCCGGCGGCATATTGGGCTGTACATCCAGCGCCACCACACCGGCCAGGTTGTCGGGGAACACATGCAGCACACATTGCCGCAAAGCAGAGGCCAAGGGCGCGTGGGCGATGATGAAGATGCCGTTCATTGGGGTGAATTATCGGCTTTGATGCTTAGAAAATAAGCGTATGACGCGATACAACAACACAAATACACACCCATGGCGGCCTGAAAGCTCACCGCCTGGCTCAAGCCGCTGGATGCAAAGCCATCAATCAGCAAGCCGATTCCCCACTGCACCACAAACACGCCCGCAAAAATTCCGAGGTTATAGGCCGACATCGCACGCCCCGCGAGTGCTGGCTTGAAAGCCATACCCACAGCAGGCTGGGCCAGCCCCATGACACTTGAGGCGACGCAAAACAAGGCCCAGCCGAGCCAGCCGATGGACGTGCCACCCCAGATATTAAATGCCAGTACCAGCAGGCTCACAGGCGCGCCCCAGGCAATCAGACGTTCGGCGCTCCAGCCGTTTTTTGCCAGCCGCGGATTGAACAGGCCCCAGCACCAGAAGGTCATCAACATGCAGCCGTTCAGGTAAAAAAGGCCCGTCGCTGCCTGGAGCGGCGTATAGCCTGCTACCCGAACCATCCACGGCCCGGCCCACAGGGTTTGCATGGCCACCATGCCACCGTAATTGAAAAAGGCGATAGGCAGCATCTTGCGAAAGTAGCGGCTCTTCCAGACCACGGCATAGCTGGTGGTACCGGGTGCAGAGGCTGTAGCCAGCGGTTTTTCAGACAAGCGCCAGGGCGGTATGACCCACGCCAGCGCAGCCATGGCAAGCAGTATCAGCACCGCCAGCATCCAGAACAGGGGGCGCCAGCCCGTAAGCGGCAGCAGCCACTGCACCGGCAGGGTTGATGACAACATGCCGAGCGAGCCGGTCATCAGCATCCATGAATTGGCGCGCAGCTGGGTGGCAACATTAAACCAGCGCCGATAGCCCGTGAGCGGTGCCATCAGGCAGGCACCTACCCCCATGCCGACCAGCACACGCGCGGCCAGCAACCAGACAAAACTGCTGGCCATCGAAAAGGCCAGGCAACCCAGAACAGCGACCCCCAAGAAGCAAAGGATGACGCGCTTGGGACCATGGCGGTCCAGCCACTGGCCCAGCGGCAACTGGATAGCCGCAAAGCCGAGAAAATAACCACCCGCCAGCAGGCCCAGATCGCGCGCCTGCAAGGCAAACTCCTGCGTCAATATCGGCGACAGGGTGGCGGTGATGGCGCGTACCAGCGCCGAGCAAAAATAGGCTGCGGCAAAAGCCAGGAAAACAATCACGCCGGTTTTGCTGTCCAGATAGTCGGTGTGGCTGGACGCACCCAGTGCGCTGGAGGATGTCGTCATGGGCTTATTCAAACCTTATTCAAACCTTATTCAAACCTTATTCAAACCTTATTCAAACTTCAGGCTGGAGAAAAAAGTCTCACTAACGTCTGGCGGGATTTTTCCCGCGTACAACACCACCTGAAACACTTGCGAGCCTTGTGCGAAGTAGGCCGCCTGGCCCGTCACAGCGCTGCCGTCAGCGCGACGCCCCTGCGCCTTGACCAGCACAGGCGCGGCTTGCGAAGCCGCACCCGGCAGCTTGAGCACCACAATCTGTGCGGCTTGCGGCGTTGCCTGCATGTTGGCGAGCGTCAGGGCCTGCCACTGCGCCAGCACCGGTGCGGCTTTTGCAGCGTCACCCAAGTCCGCTACGGCCACCGCAAAGGTTGCACCGCCTGCTTCACATCCGGTCATCGTCAGCTCTGTCGGCTGGCCCCCTAGCGGTACGGTTTTTTGCGCCTTGTCTGGCTTGCATGGCAATAGCAGGCTGAGGCGGCTGTTCTCAAGACGTACATCGCGCCAGTTGAAGGCCGGATTACAGGCGGCTAATGCCATCAGGGCCATCAACGAAGTCAGGCAGGCAGCCAGAAACCCAAAAGTCGATCGATGCATGTTGGCGTTGCGCAAATTAATAAGTAAACATGGCACTTTAAAGCATTCACATGCTGGCCCGGATTGCGTCCCGCCCTTTGCACCAGATTAGCGCTACATTTGCACCAATCTGGGCATGGCGCTTGCTTGACCAGTGCGTCATTTCAATGCAAGCTCACGCCTCCACCATGCCAAGCCCCACCACCCTTCAAAACGTACCTGCCCGCCTGCCTGGAGCGGGCCAAATGGTATGGCGGGACAAGCTGTCGCAATTGCTGGAGTCAACTGGCGAAGGCATTTTTGGCATCGACATGTTTGGTTGCTGCACCTTTATCAACAGAGCTGGGGCCGAGCAGTTAGGCTACCTGCCCGCCGAAGTTCTGGGCCGGAACATGCACGAGCTGGCACACCACACGCACGGCAGTGGCGAGCAGCAGGGCCAGCACTACCCGGAGCACCTGTGCCCCATATTCAACGCCTTTCGCATGGCGCTGCCTTGCCGCATAGATACCGAATTTTTTTGGCGCAAAAACGGCCAGGGTTTTCCAGTCGAATATTCCTCATATCCAATTGTTGAACACGGTGCCGTACACGGCGCGGTGATCACATTTGTCGATATTTCGTTGCGCAGGCAAGCTGAAGATGCCTTGCACCAAGCCAACGCCGTACTGGAGCAACGCGTAAGCGAGCGCACGCATGCGCTGTCTGACGCACTGGTGCAACTACGCGAGCTCTCGGCCCACACCCACAGCGTGCGTGAGGACGAGCGCACCCGCATTGCGCGCGAAGTACACGACGAATTGGGCAGCCTGCTGGTGGCGCTGAAGATGGATGTTGGCTGGCTGGACAAACGCCTGGGCGAGCAGCAGCAGCGCGAGCCCGATGCTGCCCAGGCAATGCGCGACACCATGCGCGGCAAATGCCACAGCATGGCCCGCCAGATTGAAACAGCTGTTGATAATGTGGGCCGTATCATCACCGACCTGCGCCCCAGCATTCTTGACCATCAGGGCCTGTGGGCGGCACTGGACTGGCAGGCGCATGAGTTTGTGCAGTCAGCCGAGCTGGCGCTTGACTGGCAGATGGACATCGCAGATGACATCGCCGACACCCAGGCGCTGTCAGAACAGGCGGTGATGGGCGTGTTTCGTATCTTCCAGGAAATGTTAAGCAACGTTGGCCGTCATGCACAGGCCAGCAAAGTGCTGATTGCCATCACGGCTACAGCTAACGAAGTCAACATCACCGTCAGCGACAACGGCCAGGGAGCCGAACTGGCGGCATTTGAAGCTGCAGATGCCTATGGCGTGATGGGTATGCGCGAGCGCGCACGGCACCTTGGAGGCAGCCTTTCAATTACCAGCGAAAAAGGGTTGGGGTCTTCAATTCATCTGCACATTCAGCTACCCGCACAATAGCCCATGGTCAACGTTAGGATTCTTATCGGTGACGACCACCGCATCGTGCGTGAAGGGCTCAAGCAGGTGTTGGCCGATGCGCCAGAAATTGAAGTCGTTGCCGAGGCCGAAACCGGCCCGAACATTTTGCAGCGCGTCGCCGAGCTTGGCGGCCTGGATGGGCTGGACGCGGTGTTGCTGGACATCGCCCTGCCAGACCGCGATGGTCTGGACGTGCTTCAAGCCCTCAAAAAGAGCTGGCCCCTGCTGCCCGTGCTGATGCTCAGCACTTACCCTGAAAAACAGTACGCGGTGCGCTGCATCAAGCTGGGTGCGGCGGGTTACCTGAACAAAAGCGCCAACCTTGAGGACATGATCGCCGCCGTGCGCAAGGTGGCTGCCGGTGGTTTGTATGTCTCGGCATTAACCGCCGAAGCGCTGGCAGGCGCTGTGGGCAACAACCCGGCAAAAAATGCGACTGAATCGCTGTCGCATCGCGAGCACCAGGTATTCCGCTCGCTGACTGCTGGCAAGTCTGTGGGCGAAATTGGTGCGCAACTGGGGCTGGCATCCAACACCGTCAGTACCTACCGCCTGCGCATTCTTGAAAAAACCGGTACCAAGAACGATGTGGAGTTGGCCCTGTACGCAGAACGTCACGCCAATTCCACCAATTTGTAGGGTCAGCACTACAAGACATCATTAAACGCCCCGCCAAATGCGGACGTGCGGCCCATCGCAGCGCTTTTCTACATGAAGTGGCCCGCCACTTGCAATACAGCCGCATCTTTAATTGAAAGGTGCGCGCCATGTCTGAATTCTTTTCCCCCTACGACGCCGACCAGCCCCTGATGCTCAAATGCAGCTGCGGCAAGGATCACAGCCCCGCCGACCACCACGCCGCTGTAGCAGCCGACGCAGCGGCCATCGAATTACGCAAGCGCAGTCTCACCAGTGAATTTGAAGCGTATTCCAACGAATTCATTGAAGCCACACTGGTCAAAGCCATTTTTCCACAAGACGACGTGCGCCGCCGCTTCCTCAAGGCGGTTGGCAAGGGCACGGCGATGGCGGCGATTTTCAGCCTGCTGCCGATTGCCAGTATGCAGGCGATGGCACAGGAAAAAGGCAAGCTTGAAAAAACCAATCTGAAAATCGGTTTCATCCCCATCACCTGCGCCACGCCGCTCATCATGGCGCATCCATTGGGCTTTTACAGCAAGGAAGGCCTGAATGTTGAAGTCACCAAGACCGCAGGCTGGGCCTTGATACGCGACAAGATGATCAACAAGGAATATGACGCAACGCATTTCCTGTCGCCCATGCCACTGGCGATTTCCATGGGACTGGGCTCCAACGCGACGCCCATGAATGTGGCGACGATCCAGAACATCAATGGCCAGGCCATCACGATGGCGCTCAAGCACAAGGACAACCGTGACCCGAAAAACTGGAAGGGCTTCAAGTTCGCGATTCCGTTTGAATATTCAATGCACAACTTTCTGCTCCGCTACTACCTGGCAGAAGCGGGCCTGAACCCCGACACCGACGTGCAATTGCGCGTAGTGCCACCCGCCGAAATGGTGGCCAATTTGCGCGCCGGCAATATCGACGGCTTTCTGGGGCCTGACCCATTCAACCAGCGCGCAGTGTACGAAGAGGTCGGCTTCATCCACGTTCTGACGAAAGACCTGTGGAACGGCCACCCCTGCTGCGCCTTTGGCACCAGCACCGAATTTATCCAGAAAAACCCGAACACTTTTGCTGCGTTATACCGCTCGGTGCTCACGGCTGCAGCCATGGCGCGCGACCCAAAAAACCGCGAGCTGATTGCCAAGGTGATTGCGCCCGCGCAGTACCTGAACCAGCCAGAGGCGGTGCTGAACCAGGTGCTGACGGGCAAGTTTGCCGACGGCCTGGGCAATATCAAAAACGTGCCAGACCGTGTCGACTTTGACCCGATGCCGTGGCAGTCGATGGCCGTGTGGATGCTTACGCAGATGAAGCGCTGGGGCTACGTCAAAGGCGACGTCAATTACAAGCAGATTGCTGAAAAAGTCTTCCTCATCACCGACGCCAAAAAATACATGAAGGAGCTGGGCCAGCCCTTGCGAGAAGGCGCGTACCCGAAGTTCACCATCATGGGCAAAGAGTTTGATGCGGCCAAGGCAGACCAGTACGCCAAGGGTTTTGCCATTAGCAAAATCTCCTGAAGTTTTAAATGAATATTTTTAAAACGATGGGCTTCAAGGCAGGCCTGGTGTCTGCCCTGATTTTTCTGGTGTTTGTAAGCGCCTGGTATCTGGCCACCGCAACGCCTGCGAGTACTGCCCAGCCCAGTGCAGCCGGCATGACGGTCGAGCAGATTGAATACCAGAAAATGCTGGGCAAAGACCCCGGCAATACGGGTGCGATCAAGGCATCCGGCTTTCCGACACCGATGCAGATGGGCCAGACTTTCGTCAAGCAACTCAGTGACCCCTTCTACGATCGTGGCCCGAACGACAAGGGTATCGCGATACAGCTGGCGCATTCATTGGGTCGTGTGGGTCTGGGGTTTTTGCTGGCCTGCCTGCTGGCTATTCCATTGGGTTTTGTGATTGGCATGTCGCCTTTGCTGCGGCGTGCGTTTGACCCGTTCATACAGGTGCTCAAACCGATATCGCCGCTGGCCTGGATGCCGCTGGCGCTCTACACCATCAAGGACTCATCGACCTCTGGAATTTTTGTGATTTTTATCTGCTCGGTCTGGCCGATGTTAATCAACACCGCGTTCGGTGTGTCAGCCGTCAAACGCGAATGGCTCAACGTCGCCAGCACGCTGGAAGTCAACCCGATACGCAAGGCCTTCCAGGTGATCTTGCCCGCAGCAGCACCAACGATTTTGACCGGTATGCGCATCTCCATGGGCATTGCCTGGCTGGTGATTGTGGCCGCTGAAATGCTGGTCGGTGGTACCGGCATAGGCTATTTTGTATGGAACGAATGGAACAACCTGTCGCTCACCAATGTGATCTTTGCAATCTTTGTAATTGGCGTGGTTGGCATGCTGCTGGATTTGAGTTTTGCACAGTTGCAAAAAGCGGTGACCTATGTGGAGTGAAGCGGCGGCACGTCCCGCCTCATTGACCCCATCGGCGCTTCGCCACACCAAGAAAGAACACAGCATGCAGGGATTTCTGAAAATAGAAGGTTTGAGCAAAACCTACCTCCCCGGGAAACCGGTGTTTGCTAACGTCCACTTCACCATCGACAAGGGTGAATTCGTCTGCATCATCGGTCACTCTGGTTGTGGAAAAACCACTGTGCTGAACGTGCTGGCGGGGCTGGACACAGCGTCGTCAGGTCACTGCTTCATGGACAACCGCGAGATCGCCGGGCCCAGCCTGGAGCGCGGCGTGGTGTTTCAAAGCCACGCACTGATGCCCTGGTTGACGGTACGAAAAAATATCGCATTTGCAGTGGTGTCGCGCTGGCCTGACTGGTCGGCTGCACAGGTAGCTGCACACGTTGAAAAGTTTGTGACGATGGTAGGTTTAAGCGCCGCTATCGATAAAAAGCCATCAGAACTTTCAGGCGGCATGAAGCAGCGCGTGGGTATCGCACGTGCCTTTGCTATTCAACCCAAGATGCTTCTGCTCGACGAGCCTTTTGGCGCGCTTGATGCACTCACGCGCGGCACGATTCAAGACGAGTTGATGACCATCGTGCGCGATACCCATCAGACGGTTTTCATGATCACGCACGATGTGGACGAAGCGATTCTGCTGGCCGACCGCATTATTCTGATGACCAATGGCGCAGAAACTGCCACCGGCTATGTTGCAGGCGGCATCGGTGAAATAGTCGTCAACACCCTGCCAAAAAAACGCACCCGGGCCGAGCTGCACCACCTGGACGGCTACTACGACTTGCGTAACCATATCGTCGACTTTTTAATCAAGCGAGCAAAGGCGCATTAAAACGCACCAAGACACATTGAGCCGCAAAAGCTTTCCTCTCACATTCAATTCACCATCACTTTAAAAGCAGGAGCACTACAAATGAACCGCAACGACATCACCGAAAAAATCATCACCGCCAAAGTATCCAAAGGCCTCACCTGGGAGTCTGTAGCCAAGAAAGTGGGTATGAGCAAGGAATGGGTCACCGCTGGCTGCCTGGGCCAAATGACGTTCGACGAGAAACAAGCCAAGACTGTCGCTAAAATTTTTGGCCTGAACGCTGAAGAAACCAAGTGGCTGCAAGTCGTGCCGTACAAGGGCTCATTGCCCACGTCCGTACCCACCGACCCCCTGATCTACCGCTGGTATGAAATCGTCAGCGTCTATGGCACGACGATCAAGGAGCTAATCCACGAAGAGTTCGGCGACGGCATCATGAGCGCCATCGACTTCAGCATGGACATCGTGCGCCAACCCGACCCCAAAGGCGACCGCGTCAACGTCGTGCTGTCGGGCAAGTTTTTGCCGTACAAGCAGTATTGAGCTCTTCATCTGCCTATCGCAGGCAAGACGGTGCCCTTGCTTTGCCCAAAACCGATGCGCGCAAAACCTGGCTTTTCACACCAGCCGCGCAATATAACGGCATCACTGTCATGCAGAAATCCGCGCTGCTCGCCGTTGCTTAATGTCACTGGCTTGCTGCCGCCATAGGTCAGCTCAATCATCGCGCCGGCCTGGCCTTCGCCGGGGCCGGAGATGGTGCCGCTGCCCAACAGGTCGCCGCTCTTAAGGTTGCAGCCGCCCATGGTGTGGTGCGTGACCATTTGCGCAACGGTCCAGTACTGGTGTTTGAAGCTTGTGCCGCTCAAACGCGAGGGCGCTTTGCCAGTCGCGCGCAACTGGTCGGTTTCCAGCAAGACTTCAAGAGAAATATCCAGCGCACCGTTTGCGCGGTTGCCTTCTGAATCCAGGTAGGCCAGCGGCTGCGGATCACTGCTGGCGCGGCTCCAGGCCTGGCGGTATGGTGCCAGAGCTTCCATCGTCACTATCCACGGCGAGATCGTGGTACAAAAGTTTTTGCCCAGAAAGGGCCCGAGCGGTGCCATTTCCCAGAACTGGATGTCGCGCGCTGACCAGTCGTTGAGCAGACAAATGCCAAAGATGTGCGGGTCCGCGTCAGCCAGTGCAATCGGCTCGCCCTGTGCATTGCCCTGCCCGATGTAAATGCCCAGCTCCAGTTCATAGTCAAGCCGTGCGCACGGGCCGTAGCTGGGTGCTGCTGCGCCCGGTAGCATGGCTTGCCCCATGGGGCGGTGAAAGGTTTGCCCGCTGACACCAATGCTTGACACCCGGCCGTGGTAAGCAATCGGCATCCATTTGAAGTTGCTGGTGATGGGGTCGTCGGGGCGCATCATCTTGCCGATATTCATGGCGTGGTCGAGCGATGTGTAGAAATCGGTGTAGTCGCCGATGCGGGTAGGTACAGTGAACTGGGCGGCGTCCTGAGCAATCAGGCAACCACGCAGCGCATCGACTTTGGACCCGTAAAAAGCCTTCTCAAGCAGTTCAAACAGGCCGTGCCGCAGCGCCTTCCACGCCGGCGGGCCCATGGCAAAGAAGTCATTCAGCGCAGGCTGCGCGCAAGCTTTGGCTGCGGCATGTGCAAGGCCATCAAGGCAGTCGGTCGTTGCTACCTGCGCCAGGTCAATCACCTGGTCGCCAATGGCCACACCGCCGCGAAAGGCCTCATCGCTGCCAGCCCGGCGAAACACCGCGAAGGGCAGGTTTTGAATCGGGAAATCGCAGCCTTCTACATTGGCAGATGTCACCCAGCTTTTGACAAAGGCGTTGTGGGTGGGGTTGGGGGTGTCCAGGGCTTGTGTCACGTGAGTGCTCAGGCGGGAGCCATCAGGCGGTCATCAAAAATTGCCACTGCACGCGTCCAGCCTGCTGACGCACCGCGAATCTTGTGCGGGAAGCAGGAAATATAAAACCCGATCGGCGGCAGCACTTCGAGGTTGTGCAGTTTTTCAAGATGGCAATAGCCGATGTCACGGCCCGCCTTGTGGCCTTCCCATATTAGTGAGGCATCTTTGGTGGCTTCGTACTTTTTAGCCGTGTGTACGAAGGGCGCATCCCAGCTCCAGCCGTCGGTACCCGTCAGGCGCACGCCACGCTCCAGCAAATACATGGTGGCCTCGTAGCCCATGCCGCAACCAGACTGTACATAGTCGCTGTGGCCGTAGCGCTGGCCCGCGCGCGTGTTGATAACCACAATTTCAAGTGGCGACAGCGTGTGACCGATCCGTTTCAACTCGGCTTCGACATCATCAGCAGTGACCACATAGCCGTCAGCAAATTTGGTGAAGTCGAGCTTCACGCCGGGCTGAAAGCACCAGTCCAACGGCACATCATGAATTGCAATAGACGGTTCTTGATGACCGAGCGCTTTGTTCATGGTGCTGTGAAAGTGGTAGGGCGCATCCAGATGCGTGCCGTTGTGGGTTGACAGGCTGACCTGCTCTACCGCCCAGCCTTCACCATCAGGCAAATCACCTTTTTTAAGGCCCGGGAAAAAAGGCTCAATTTGCTCGAAAGAATCTTCGTGGGTGAAGTATTCGATCTTGGGCGCAAACGCTGGCGGGTCGCTGATGACGTCGTTTTCGAGAAAGATGGACAGGTCAATGATTTTGCGTGGCATTTGGATCTCCTCTCAATGAGTTTAGGCGCGTTACCGTTTCCAATCTTGAAAGGACCCCAACAGGTCCATCAAAAGGCAAAATACGGGCATGAACTCTCTAGACGGCATCCGCATCCTCGACCTGTCCCGCGTACTCGCTGGCCCGTGGTGTACGCAGACATTGGCTGACCTGGGGGCCGATGTCATCAAAATCGAGCGGCCAGGCACCGGTGATGACACCCGCACCTGGGGCCCGCCATTTTTGAAAGACGCGCAAGGCCTTGAGACGCAAGAGGCCGCCTATTACCTGGGTGCCAACCGCAACAAGCGCAGCGTGACTTGCGACATCGCCACGCCAGAAGGCCAGGCGCTGATACGCGAGCTGGTAGCGCATTGCGCTGTATTTGTAGAGAACTTCAAGGTTGGCGACATGGCGCGCTATGGGCTGGATTACCAATCTATCAAAGCCATCAACCCACGTATTGTGTATTGTTCTGTCACCGGCTTTGGGCAGACCGGCCCGTATGCTGACCGCGCTGGCTATGACTACGCGATTCAGGGCATGGGCGGGCTGATGAGCGTGACGGGGGAGCGTGACGATTTAGGTGGAGGCCCGCAAAAAGTGGGGGTTGCCGTTGCTGACCTGATGACCGGCATGTACGCGACCGTGGGCATACTCGCCGCGCTGCGCCATGCAGAGAAAACGGGCGAGGGTCAGCAGGTTGACATGGCGCTGCTCGACACGCAAGTCGCCATGCTGGCCAACCTGGGCGCCAACTATCTGGTCAGTGGCACTACGCCGGGCCGGGCCGGTAACGCACACCAGAACATCGTGCCGTATCAGGTATTTGAGGTTGCCCCTGCTGCTGGTCATGTGCCCGGCAAAACCCCAAGCCCAGAGGAGCGTGACCACCTGATACTCGCCGTCGGCAACGACTCACAGTACGTGAAGTTCTGCGCCGTTGCCAATATTCCCGAGCTTGGCGTGAATCCCTTGTTTGCGAAAAACCGTGACCGCCTGCTCAACCGCGCGCAACTCGTGCAGATTCTTGAAGCGGTGATGAAAACCCGTACCAAAACCGACTGGCTGGCCGCCCTGGAAGCCGCCAAGGTGCCGTGCGGCGCGATCAACAACCTGGCCGAGGTCTTTGCCGACCCGCAGATTGCGGCGCGCCATATGGTGACCGAATGGCAGCACCCCATAAAGAACGCCTTGCAGTTAGTGGCAAGCCCTATCAAACTGAGCGCTACGCCGGTACGCACACAAGGCGCGGGCGGTCTTCCACCGCCACTGCTAGGCCAGCACACCGAAGAAGTTTTGCGTAGCGTGTTGAACTACTCTGATGCGCAGGTATCTGACTTGAAAACGGGGAAGATTATTTAATGAACGTCTGGACACTCAGCAGGAGAAAGTTCTCGTCCGCTATTTCCGGCGGTCTGGGTCTGATCGCGCTGAGCACTTCAAACCATGCATTTGCCAAAGACAGCGCCCTGCCCGTGCCGACATCGCTGTCCATGGTGGCGAAGCAAGCCGCGACTAAGGGCGAGCCACTGGTATTACTCATCACCTTGCCCGGCTGCCCGTATTGTGAAATGGTGCGGCGCAGCTACCTGCTGCCAGGGCGCAAAGACGATGGCTTGCAGGCTTGGCAAATCACCGTCAACGACCGCGCCGCACTGCTGACTGGTTTTGACGGCAAGGCCACGAGCGCTGCCGCACAAGCCCAAGCCTGGAAAGCGACCTTCACACCCACCGTGCTGTTCTTTGGTCCCACCGGACAAGAGCTGGCCGAGCGCCTTGTGGGCGCGGGGATTCCGGATTTTTATGGTGCTTACCTCGATGAGCGCCTGCTAACCGCACGCAAGGCGTTGCTCGCACTGCGGTAGCGGCCTTACTTCATCGACCCAAACACTTTTCTCAAAATAGCGCTGCCGCTGCCGACGGGATCCTGGCGGATTTTCTTTTCTTCTTCGCCAATGATGAGGTACAGACCGTCTAACGACTTGCCAGTGACGTACTGCTGGATATTGGCATCTTCTTTTTTGACCAGCCCAATGCCCACGCCTTTGCTCGCAAACTCGTTGTACTTGTTGGCCAGGCCGACCTTCTCTGTGGCCTGGGTCACCACTGGCAAAAATTTGAAGTTCAGCGGGGCTCGGGTTTTTTCGGCAAAGAAGTTGGTGACAGAGGTTTCGCCACCGGTCAGGATATTTTTAGCATCGCTAACGCTCATGGCTCGTACAGTGCTGACCAGCAAGTCTTTGCCCATGGGCACAGCGGCCTCCGCAGCGCGGTTGAGCGACAACACCAAGTCGTCGATGCGCTTGCCCTGGCCCAAGGTTTTTAGCAGGCCAGAGACATCATTCAAAAAACCGGGCAGCGGAATGCGAACTTTATCGTTGCCGAAGAATCCATCTGTCTTGCCGAGCAGGGCAACGGCTGCAAGCGCGCCTTTTTCAAGCGCTGTTTTCAGGCCGTTGCTGGCGTCGGCATTGCTGATGCCAGACAAGTCGCCGAGCGACAGCGCGTGGGCTTGCTGGTAAGTGGCCAAGATCAATGCGCCAAAAGTGGTAATGCCGGCTTGGTTAAACTGTCTGCGTTGCATGATGAGTAATCCCACAATGGTTAAAAAATTTGACGTTTCAAAATCAGTCACTCGGATGTTAGCGCTTGCTATGCTCGGTGCGATATCAATGGCTGGCGCAGTGGGTATATCGGGGTGCAGCGGTACCGAGGCTGCGCCTAACTCGACATTTGTGTTGCTCGATGGCAGCAAGCAAACCACGGCCGACATGAAGGGCAAGGTCACGCTGGTCAACTTCTGGGCCACCAGTTGCGTAACCTGTGTAGCCGAAATGCCCAAGGTCATCTCTACCTATAACAAATACAAACCACAGGGCTATGACACCATCGCGGTGGCCATGCGCTACGATCCGCCCAGCTACGTCGTCAACTACACCGAGACGCGCAAGCTGCCGTTCAAGGTGGCTATTGACAACACGGGAGCAGTTGCCAAGGCCTGGGGTGATGTGCAGTTGACTCCAACAACCTATCTGGTCAACAAACGCGGCGAGATCGTGAAACAGTATGTGGGTGAGCCCGACTTTGTGGCGCTACACAAGTTGATTGAAAAGCTGCTGGCAGAGAGCTGAAACCAGTCCTGATTGCCTCAAAACTGGCCTGAGACACGTAAAAAAGGCCGATTTTGATAGAAAAATCGGCCTTTAACCCAATAGATACGGGCGCGAGAAGCTATTAAATTTGTAGCGCCCACTTCCTCTGGAACTGTGCTTATTCCTTACGGAATGCGTCGTGGCAGGCTTTGCAGGTGCCAGCGGTTGCAGTGAAAGCGGTTTTCAGCGCGTCAACATTACCGGTTTTTCCAGCCGCCGCGAGCTTGATTGATTCGGCTACCAGCTTCTCGTTGTATTCCTTGAACTTGGCCTGCTCGGCCCAGATTTCAGGCTTGGCACGGGTGGGTATGCTGCCCTTGTCTGTATTCGGGCCAAATGCTGCCCAAGGCAGTTTGGCCATCTCAGCCACTATCTCGGTGTTGTCAGCTGCGGCTTTGGCATCAAACGGCACACGGCCGTTGGCCATTGCACCAACACGCCCGAAATGCGTGTTCATTACCGACAGTGCGCTCTGGCGATACTTGATGGCATCTTCAGGCTTGGCAAATTGCGCGGATGCGGGAGTAGCCATGGCGACCAGGGTGGCAGCCAGAGCGATGCAGGCAAGAGCTTTCATATTTTTTTCCTCGTGGGGTGTTTTTTAAATAAGGTTTCTGGCCGCAGCTTTTTGCTATTGCCAGATTGCTGGAGTTTAGCCGCAGTGCATAAGTTCCCAAGGAACTTATGCACTGCGGGAAAGCACCGAGATGCGCATCGTAAATCCACCAGCAAATGAGATGTTCGCGGTCAGTTCTGCTATAAAACAACTCACCATAAAACGAGGAGTCCAGATGTACAGCAACAGCAACCTGCACAAGGTCCGGGTTTGGGATTTACCAACACGCATTTTCCACTGGTCGCTGGTGATCGGGATTGTGTCTCTAGCCATCTCCGGCACGATAGGCGGCAACGCGATGGTCTGGCACTTCCGGTTTGGCTACACCGTTCTGACGCTGCTGCTGTTTCGCATCATCTGGGGGCTGGTAGGTGGGCGCTGGTCGCGCTTTGGCGCGTTTATCTACGCGCCGCGAACTGTCGTCAATTACCTGAAAGGTCGTGGCAAGCCCGAACATTCTGTAGGGCATAACCCGCTGGGTGCGGGCTCGGTGTTTGCAATGCTGGTGGTGCTGCTGGCGCAGGTCGGTAGCGGCTTGATCAGCGATAACGAGATTGCATTTGCCGGGCCGCTCACACGGTTTGTGTCCAACGCCAAGGTCGCGCTGGCAACCAGCTATCACAAGAATATCGGCAAATGGGTCATCCTTGCCCTGGTGTTGCTGCACATCGCCGCTATCGTGTTTTATCTCTTGCGCAAACACAATCTTGTAAATGCCATGCTGCATGGCGACAAAGAACTGATAGCGCCAGTACACAGCTCAAGGGACGACGCGGCTTCTCGCTTGAGCGCGCTGGTCTTACTGGCGGTGTGTGCCGGCTTTGTGGCCTGGGTTGCCAGCCTTGCCGCGTGATTGCGGCAAGACACACACGACGGGCAAGGCCTCAGTGACGACACCCGATATCCGGTTCATCACACCCACAACGCCTGAACAACTTCACGCGACTCGCCTGATTTTTGTCGAGTATGCAGCGCAGCTGGGTATTGACTTGGGTTTTCAGAACTTTGACGCCGAGCTCGCCGACTTGCCGGGTGACTACGCGGCACCGCAAGGCGCGCTCTTGCTGGCCTACGTCAACGCAGATCTGGCAGGATGCTGCGCCCTGCGGCCACTCGATTCAGTGGACTACCCGAATGCTTGCGAGATGAAGCGCCTTTACGTGCGCAAAGCGTATCGCCGCCTGGGTCTGGGCCGCGAACTGGCCGAGGCGGTGCTGGATGCGGCACGAGTAGCGGGCTATCACCACATCCTGCTGGACACCTTGAGCGACATGGAATCAGCGCGAGCACTGTACAAAGATCTGGACTTTGAAGAGGTGGCACCTTACTATCACAATCCGATAGCGGGCGCTCACTACTTGAAAGCGAGTCTCTAGAGATTGAGGGCCAGTCCGAAGCTACACGTTGTGGGCAAGCTCTGGCCCCAACCGATCTATCTTGCCGACGCTTAGGCCTTGGCCTGAGCCAACATGGTGGCCCCGTCACTGACTTCAAATTTGCCGGGGCTTTCAATGTTCAAGCTGGCAACCTTACCGTCCTTGACCAGCATTGAATAACGGTTGCTGCGTACGCCCATACCGCGTGCGGTCAGATCCAGCGTCAGGCCAGTTGCTTTGGCGAAGTCAGCACTACCATCGGCCAACATGCGAATCTTGCCGCCGGTTTTTTGATCGCGTGCCCAGGCACCCATGACGAATGCGTCGTTAACGCTCAAGCACCAAATTTCATCAACGCCTGCGGCTTTGAGTTCAGCAAAGTTTTCTAGGTAGCTTGGCACATGCTTGGCCGAGCACGTGGGCGTGAAAGCACCTGGCAAAGCGAAAACCGCAATTGTCTTGCCAGCAGTAGCTTTGGCTACATCAACAGCGTTGGGGCCAATGCTGCAACCATTGCCTTCGACTTCTGAGAATTCCATCAGGGTGGTAGCAGGAAGGGTATCGCCGACTTTAATCATGGGATGCTCCAAAGTATTGAGTGTGAGATTTTAAAAACAGGCCCGGTCATTTTTGACGATCTGCGATGGCTTTGCTTTTTACAGGGGTATGAAACAAAAGCGGCCCACACAGTGAGCCGCTTTTAATACCTTGAGAAAATTCCTCGAAGCAGCCTGAAATCAGAATTTAGACAACGGCAGCTTTTTCAACCAGACGGGTCACAACCCAATTCTTGGTTTTGGAAATCGGACGGCTCTCGGTGATTTCAATCATGTCGCCGGTCTTGTACTCGCCCTTTTCGTCATGGGCGTGGTACTTGCTCGACAGCGATACGATTTTGCCGTACAGCTCGTGCTTGACGCGGCGCTCAACCAGCACCGTGACGGTCTTGGCACGCTTGTCGCTGACAACCTTGCCAATCAAGGTGCGCTTGAGGGACTTCTTAACTACAGCAGTTACTTCAGTCATCATTTAGCTCCTTGCTTTGCAACATTCGACGCTGTATTTGACGCAATTGTCTCGGTCAAAATAGTTTTCGCGCGAGCGATAGAGCGGCGCGTAGAGCGCAGCGTTGAAGTGTTGTTGAGTTGTTGCGTGGCTTTTTGCATACGCAGGCCAAAGTGGGCTTTTTGCAGCTCTTTGACTTCGATTTTCAAACCGGCAACGTCTTTTTGGCGCAGTTCAGTAGTGTTCATTTCTTCATTCTCCTGATTACTGACCGATCATGCGTGCCACGAACGTGGTGCGCAGCGGCAGCTTGGCAGATGCCAGGCGGAACGCTTCGCGAGCCAGTTCTTCGGGCACACCGACGATTTCAAAAACGATTTTGCCGGGCTGAATTTCAGCCACGTAGTACTCCGGGTTGCCTTTACCGTTACCCATGCGAACCTCTGCAGGTTTTTGGGAAATCGGCTTGTCCGGGAAGACACGGATCCAGATACGGCCACCACGTTTGACATGACGGGAAATCGCGCGTCGTGCGGCTTCAATTTGACGAGCGGTTAAGCGACCACGATCGGTACACTTCAGGCCAAAGTCACCGAATGCCACTGAGTTTCCTCGTGTGGCAACGCCGGTGTTGCGGCCTTTTTGCTCTTTGCGGTATTTTCTGCGAGCGGGTTGCAGCATTTTTTATTCTCCGTTATTAGACCGATTACTCGGTCTTGGCACCGTCAGCTGCTGCAGCTGGCGCGGCTTTACGGACGCGCTTAACGGTGGTTTTCGGGGCTTCGCTACCAACGGTAGCTTCAGCCGGCTTGTCGCTGCCATCAGCAGGTGCAGTGTTAACACCACCTGCTACAGCACGAGGCGCTCTCGCACCGCGTGGCGCTGCTGGACGGTCACCGCCTGGACGATCGCCCTGGCGTTCACCAGGACGTGCATCACGGCGCGGACCGCGTGGCTTGCGTTCTTCGTCAGCCACTTCAACCATCCGGGCGCCTGGCGTATCGCCACGGCCCAATGTGTCGCCTTTGTAGACCCAGACCTTGACACCAATCACGCCATAGGTGGTCTTGGCTTCAGAGGTGCCGTAGTCGATGTCAGCGCGCAAGGTGTGAAGTGGCACGCGACCTTCGCGATACCACTCGCAACGGGCAATCTCGATGCCGTTCAAGCGGCCAGACGACATGATCTTGATGCCCAGGGCACCCAGACGCATGGCGTTTTGCATGGCGCGCTTCATCGCACGGCGGAACATGATGCGTTTTTCAAGCTGCTGGGTGATGCTGTCAGCGATCAGCTTGGCATCAATTTCAGGCTTGCGAACTTCTTCGATGTTCACGGCGACTGGCACGCCCAATTGCTTGCTCAGTTCTTTTTTCAGCGCTTCGATGTCTTCGCCTTTTTTGCCGATCACAACGCCCGGACGTGCCGAAAAAATCGTGATGCGTGCATTCTTGGCGGGACGCTCGATCAGGACGCGCGAAACCGCAGCGTTCTTGAGCTTGGCCTTGAGGTACTCACGCACCTTGATGTCTTCCGCCAGCATGCCGGCGAAATCACGGTTGCTGGCGTACCAGCGGCTGGCCCAGTTACGGCTAACTGAAAGGCGGAACCCGGTTGGGTTGATTTTTTGTCCCATATCGGTCTGCCCTTAGTTGCCAACGACCACGTACACATGGCACGTGGGTTTGCTGATGCTGTTGCCGCGGCCTTTGGCGCGAGCGGAGAAACGCTTGAGCGTGGCGCCCTGTTCGACGTAGATGGTTTTAACCTTCAAATCGTCGATGTCAGCGCCATCGTTGTGTTCAGCGTTGGCGATGGCGGACTCAACCACCTTCTTGATGATTCCGGCGGCTTTTTTCTGCGTGAAGGTCAGGATGTTGAGCGCTTGATCCACTTTTTTACCGCGAATCAAATCAGCGACCAGACGGCCCTTGTCGACCGACAGACGAACGCCCCGAAGGGTTGCACGTGTTTCCATGGTCTTTTCCTTACTTTCTCACAACTTTTTTGTCAGCCGGGTGACCTTTGAAAGTCCGGGTGAGCGCGAACTCGCCCAGCTTGTGGCCAACCATTTGATCGGTGATGTAAACAGGGACGTGCTGCTTGCCGTTATGAACGGCGATGGTCAGGCCGATGAACTCGGGCAGGATCATGGAGCGACGCGACCAGGTTTTGATCGGCTTTTTGTCTTTGTTAGTAACAGCTTTATCAGCCTTGGCTACCAGGTGGTGGTCGACAAAGGGACCTTTTTTGAGTGAACGTGTCATGGCTTAACCTTACTTCTTGCGACGCGAAACAATCATCACTTGCGTGCGCTTGTTGTTGCGGGTGCGGTAGCCTTTGGTCAGGTTACCCCATGGATCGACAGGATGGCGACCTTCGCCGGTCTTGCCTTCGCCGCCACCGTGTGGGTGATCGACCGGGTTCATGACCACACCGCGAACGGTTGGGCGAATACCCATCCAGCGCTTCACACCGGCTTTGCCGAGGCGACGCAGGCTGTGCTCTTCGTTGGCAACTTCACCGATGGTGGCGCGGCATTCGATGTGGATCTTGCGAACTTCACCAGAACGCATACGCACCTGGGCGTAAGTGCCTTCACGGGCCAGCAACGTTGCCGATGTACCGGCTGAACGTGCGATTTGCGCACCTTTGCCAATTTGCATCTCGATGCAGTGAATTGTGGAACCGACCGGAATGTTGCGGATAGGCAAGGTGTTACCCACGCGAATCGGCGCTTCCGAACCGCTCACCAGCGTGGCACCGACTTCAAGGCCACGCGGGGCAATGATGTAGGCACGCTCGCCATCGGCGTAGCAGATCAGTGCAATGTGCGCCGTACGGTTGGGGTCGTACTCGATACGTTCGACCTTGGCCGGAATGGCATCCTTGTTGCGCTTGAAGTCCACCACACGGTAGTGGTGCTTGTGACCGCCGCCTTTGTGGCGAACCGTGATGTGACCATTGTTGTTGCGGCCAGACTTCTGGAATTGTGGCTCCAGCAGAGGCGCGTAAGGCTCACCCTTGTGCAGGTGGTCCCGTGATATCTTCACCATCCCGCGCATGCCGGGTGATGTGGGTTTCATTTTAATGACAGCCATGATTACGCAGCCTCCCCGCCGAGGTTGAGCTCTTGACCAGGCTTCAGCGTCACATAGGCCTTGCGAATGTTGTCGCGACGGCCCATGGATTTGCCAAAACGCTTGGTCTTGCCCTTGATGTTGAGTACGGCGACCGACTGGACGTCCACCTTGAACATCAATTGCACAGCGGCCTTGATCTCAAACTTGGTAGCGTCCTGCAGCACCTTGAAGGTCACGGCATTGGTTTTGTCCGCAATCATCGTGGCTTTTTCAGACACGATGGGCGCGACCAGAACCTGCATCAAGCGGCCTTCGTCGAATTTATTTTTAGCAGAAGATGGGTTATGGGCTCTCACGCGAACATCTCCTTGAGTTGATCCATGGCAGCCTTGGTGACAAGGACTTTCTTGTAATGAACCAGCGACACCGGATCGGCGTAACGGGGCTCAACCACAAGGATGTTCACCAGATTGCGCGATGCCAGGTACAGGTTCTCGTCGACCACGTCGGCAATGACCAGTACAGAGCTCAGGTTCATGGCTTTGAACTTGTCCGCCAGAACCTTGGTTTTGGGTGAATCCACAGTCAGCGAATCAACCACAGACAGACGGCCTTCGCGCGCCAGTTGTGAGAAGATCGATGCCATACCGGCGCGATACATCTTTTTGTTGATTTTTTGCGTGAAGTTTTCGTCAGGCATGTTCGGGAAGATACGACCGCCGCCGCGCCACAGCGGCGAAGACGTCATACCAGCACGTGCGCGACCCGTACCCTTTTGTTTAAACGGCTTCTTGGTCGAGTGACGGACTTGCTCACGGTCTTTTTGAGCCCGGGTGCCTTGGCGGGCGTTGGCCTGAAAGGCCACGACCACCTGATGAATCAGGCTTTCGTTGTATTCGCGACCAAACACGGTATCGGGCACGTCCACTTTGGACGAAGCCAGACCCTGGTCATTCAGGAGTTCGACCTGCATTAGTTCGCTCCTTTTGCGGCAACTGGCTTGGCCTTGATCGCGGCGCGAACCGTGACAAAGCCGCCTTTGGAACCGGGCACAGCGCCGCGGATCATCAACAGCTGACGGGCTTCGTCAATGCGCACGATGTCGAGGTTTTGCGTGGTTTTAGTGACATCACCGAGGTGACCCGTCATGCGTTTACCAGGAAACACACGGCCAGGATCTTGCGCCATACCAATGGAGCCAGGAACGTTGTGCGAACGGCTGTTACCGTGCGACGCGCGCTGCGAGCTCATCTTGTGACGTTTGATGGTGCCGGCAAAGCCTTTACCAATGGAAGTACCCTGCACGTCCACTTTTTGGCCAACCGCGAACACGTCAGCAGCAGGCACAACTGCGCCCGCAGCGTATTTGCCTGCGATATCAGCCGTCACGCGGAATTCTTTCAGGATTTCACCAGCTTCAACGCCTGCTTTCGCAAGGTGGCCGGCGGCCGGCTTGGTCACACGAGATGCCTTGCGTGAACCAAATGCCACTTGAAGGGCACTGTAGCCGTCATTTGCGTCGGTTTTAACCTGGGTCACGCGGTTGTTGGATACGTCAACTACTGTGACAGGAACGGTATCCCCATCATCAGTGAACAGACGCATCATGCCAACCTTGCGGCCCAGCAACCCGAGGGAGTTGCTCAGACTCATGATATGTTCTTTCGTAACTTTCACCGTTGCGACTTCAATTGGCCACAAACGTTTTGATGTGAAAGACAGTTAATAAAACTGCACTCAACATGCGTGCATATTAAGGACAGCCCAAGAGTATAGCGCGAACCACCAAAGATGGCAAGCCCGTACGAAAACCTGTTCTTTTTGGAGTCAGGCTGTCGCTCAAACCCCGATTTCTCTTTTACTGCAGCTTGATTTCGACATCCACGCCAGCGGGCAAGTCGAGCTTCATCAGTGCATCAACGGTTTTATCCGTTGGGTCAACGATGTCCATCAAACGCTGGTGTGTGCGGATTTCAAGCTGGTCGCGGCTCGTCTTGTTGACGTGAGGCGAACGCAGGATGTCAAAACGCTTCATGCGGGTTGGCAAAGGCACGGGGCCTTTGACAATCGCGCCGGTGCGCTTGGCGGTGTCGACAATTTCAGCTGCCGACTGGTCGATCAATTTGTAATCGAATGCCTTCAGGCGAATGCGGATTTTTTGTTTGGTGGCCATGATGAGTCCTTAAGCCAAAATCTTGGCAACCACACCAGCACCAACGGTCTTGCCACCCTCGCGGATGGCAAAGCGCAGGCCTTCTTCCATGGCAATCGGGTTGATCAGCTTGACGGTGATCGACACGTTGTCGCCTGGCATGACCATTTCCT
>JBBRQQ010000046.1:0-23223 GCA_038226155.1 Burkholderiales bacterium | reverse complement strand
CAAAGGCTTGCAAGATGCATTGGGCCAAAGCTTTGTGGTTGAAAACCGGCCTGGTGCAGGTTCGGTGATTGGCACCGATGCGGTGGCAAAATCGGCACCTGACGGCTACACGCTGCTGATGATGTCGAACACCCAAACGGTGAACGAAACGCTGGTGCAAGGCAAACCTTACCAGCTGATGCGCGACTTTTTAGCGGTAGCCCCCATCAACTATTCAGATCTGGTGCTGGTGGCTAATCCGAACACGCCATTTTCAAATCTCAAAGACCTGACAGCCCAGGCCAAAGCCAAGCCCGGCAAAATCAACTATGCGTCATCTGGCACTGGCACGCCTTACCACATGGCGGGTGAATTGTTTAAAAGCATGGCGGGGGTGTACCTGGTGCATATCCCCTACCGCGGCAGCTCGGGCGCGCGCACCGACGTGATTGGCGGTCAGGTCGAGGTGATGTTTGACGCAGTCACCACCATGGTCGAGCAGATCAAGGCGGGTAAGGTCAAAGCGATTGCGACCACCGGCAAGGTGCGCTCGGACGTGCTGCCCGACGTGCCCACCATGGCGGAGGCAGGTCTGGCAGGCTATGAAGCCACCATTTGGCTGGGCCTGATGGCACCCAAGGGAACACCCAAAGACGTGGTGGACAAGCTAAATGCAGCGGTGTCAAAAATTGCCAGCCAGGCCGAAGTGAAACAACTGTGGAACAAACAAGGCGCCGTGCCAATGGTGATGACGCCTGCGGTGTTTGACAAATACATGCGGGACGATATAACCAAGTGGGAACGCGTGATTAAAAATGCCAACATCAAGGCAGATTGACGCATGACTTCGCTTCACATCCTCAGTGGCGGCGCCGCCCAGGGCCTGGTCACGCAGCTTGGTGAGCGCTTCAAGGCAGAGCAACATTGCGACATAGCGGGCACTTTTGGCGCAGTCGGCATGATGAAAGACAGCCTGCTCTCCGGCAAGCCTTGCGATGTTCTGATTCTTACCGATGCACTGATTGCCCAGCTCACCGCTAGCGGGCAAGTGACAGCAGGCAGCGCAAAAAATCTGGGCGTCGTCAAAACCGGCGTAGCCGTCAAGTCTGGTGAAAAAGCAGTTGACGTGAGCAGCCCCGCAGCGCTCAAAGCCACACTGCAAGCGGCCAAGAGCATCTACTTTCCAGACCCCATCAAAGCCACAGCGGGCATCCATATGATGAAGGTCATACGCGAGTTGGGGCTTGAAACAGAACTGGCCACTCGCTTGCGTCCTTACCCCAACGGCGCCGCAGCAATGAAAGCCATGGCGCAATGCAATGAGTCAGGCCTGATTGGCTGCACGCAAGCCACCGAAATTATTTTTACCCAAGGCATCGACCTGATTGCGCCCTTGCCCAAAGAGTTTGAGCTGGCAACGGTTTACACCGCTGCGGTTTGCCAAAAGTCAGTCCACCCAAGGGAAGCGGGTTACCTGATTGCGATGATGGTCAGCGCAGAGAATGCTTCGCTGCGCCTGGCTTGCGGTTTCGAGGCTTGATCTGCACAGAGCGCGGATCATGCCTCCGACTTAAACCAGCAACCTATTAAAGGCTGAGAGTTTCTAAAGAGAAATCTTGCCCACTGAGGAAGCTACCGTTGGGCGACATCACTACCTGTCGCGCCCCGGCTTCGCGAAGTTTGAGTTCCTCGATCTGCTTTTCGCCAATCCGCAGGCTGTATTCCCCGGGTAAAACCTCCACCATGATAAAGAATCCATCCGATCCGCTTCGTGTCTCAGCCACAACCTTTCCCGACTTGTCGACAAGTTCAATCTGCGCGTTAGCCACTCCCCGCTTTCGGCCGTTTTTAATCAAGTAAACTGTGCCATCAATTTCTCCAGTCTGTACCAGGGGAAAGTCTAACTGGGTCACGACACCGGGGCGTGGAACTATGCGAACGCCCTTGAGCTTAGAAACCAATTGAGGATCCTCAACGGTAGCTGGATTGACTGTGATGTCGATATTCCGGTTGCCCGAAAGACGTCCTACAAAAGCAATGCCTGCTTCATCTGTGCGAGCCGCATTGGTTGAAGTATTGACGAGGAAACCGACGCCTTTTATGGGGGGCTCATCCGCGTCCATGATCCCGTTGCCATTTTTGTCGGCGAACACCCGGGCGGAAATGGCACCCGACTCAGCTTGAGGTAACGCATCGAAAAGCCATTGCGAGCGGCGTGGGTCGCGCGAGATACCGGTAAAGACCTGCAAGCCGATACTGTATTGACCCTTGTTGGAAATTCCGCCCGTTACGGCGACAGCGTAAGTGCCAAAGCTCTTGTTCAGGCTGGCTGTTAACTGTAGCGACGAATCCTGAAAGCCGTAATTGGCGCCTAGATTGAGCTGGGAGCCAGGGTCCAACGGCCTGCTGACTGACAGAGCGAGCCCTGACAGCTTGGCCTGTGGTCGAACCAAATAGCTGATTTGCCCGCCCACCCGAAACGACCCGAGGTTGCCACCGATCTGGAAAGCGCCATCAATGACGCGGACACCTTGGCTACTGGCTACATGAAGCAGGTTGCTCATTGTCGCCTGTCCGATCGATGTGGAGAGTAAAGCGGTCGCGTCCAGCGCACTGGCACCAGACTTGAGGCGGTCACGCCTAAGCTCTGTAGAAAAAGGAAATGTGCCCAGCGATTCACTGAAAAGCAAACCGTCAATGCGAAGCTTGTCGCGGGTTCGCACCGGATCGTCCGACAAAGGGAACGTGTCACTCGTAAAGTTGTTAAGCTGTAAGTGGTTCCAGCCCATTGCAACATCGCCAAACCGACTGCGTGCACTAAGCTCGTACAGCGATCCGCCATTCAATTGGCGGGTTAAATTTCCTACGAAAACTGCGTTTGCGGCGAAGCCACGCAGGCCCATTGTGGTGTAGTTGGTGCGTTTGCCGTCTGGCGCTTGCTGATTCACAGTACCCAAGGCCCCGGTGATAGATTTACTAAACCCCCATTCAGCGGCGGCAGTGGTGTGCTGCAATCCAGCAGTGTCGCGGTTGGACGCCAGGGAGTAGTAAAAACTACCGGGCGTAGTTAGCGATTCGTCTAGGAGAAAGCTCTTTCGCTCTACCCTGAGCTGACCTTGGGGCCCATGAAAAACGAGGCGAAAATCATTAGGTCCGTACACCAGACTGAGATCCTCGAATGCATATTTTCCGTCTGCCCGGGACTGCTGATACGCGATTAACGCATTATTCAGAAACAGCTCTACGTCCCAGCCTGGCGGCAAATCCCCCCGCAAGGCCTGGCTGTCAAAGCGGGTCGGGCGGTCAAGCGGCACGTTACTGACGGAAAAACCCTTTCCTGTACCGCTGCCGCGTGAAATATTTGGCACGCTGGGCACATTGACGTCACCAAAAGCGAAAGAGCGTGCATGGAGGGGCCCGAGAAGTTCCCCCTGCGGGTCATTGCGCCCTACCGTGAAACGGCTCTGTTGAGAATTACTCTGGTTTGAGCCAGATAAAAATAGTGAAGCTTGCAAACCGGCGAGGTCGCCGCGAACATAGGCTGTGTAGGCGGCACTGTTCGATTTGCTACCACTGGCCCCCTGTGTACCAGTGGACAGTGTCAAGTCAACGAACGGTACGTCAACCAGCTTGTAGGGATTGTCAATCCTGGGGTAGTTCGGATCAACAGGCCCAGAAGACGCTGACAAGCCGGTCAGTTTTGCCTCGCGTTCCAGGCGCGCTTGCAGGGGAAGCGGCACTCTAGGCTTTAGCGTCAGCAAAAGGCTGCTGAGGTTGACTTCAAAATCCACCAGCAACCAATCGGCCAGCAACTTGCTTTCTACGTAGATGTCGTCGTCCTGCAGCAAGACATCTTTCGGATCGAACGTGAAGGTCTTGTCGCCCAGCGTGACTGCCCTGTTGGCCACATTGAGTGAAAAGGGATTATTTTCCCCGCGGATAAAACCGCTTCCAGTTCCTTCGGCCGGGTTCGCCCGTATACCCACCGTCATCAAACTCGCTATTTCTCCCAAAGGCAGATATATCTTCTGACCAAATTGAAATGCGCTGAAAGAATCTGAAACAACATATGGACCAATTCGAATTTCGAAGAGAACCGTGTTACTAGCCGGTGTCCGCAGCCTCGATGCCGTAGTTTGGGCCCATGCCACGTTACAGGAAGTAAGCGGCAAAAAAAAAGCCAGGCAAAACACCAGTCTTTTTCGACAGATCACAGCGACACCCTCAGCCCAAATATAAAGGGCCGGCTAAATAGAATATGGATTGTCCGCCGCTCGCAACCTTGAAATATATCTCGCAGGAAGAGCGATCAGGGAATTTGAACTTGGTTTTCAGCTAACAGTTTCCCGCCGTCCTCGACTCGCTCTTTGAAGGTCACGGCCAGTGAGCCTCCCTTCGGCAGAACACCTCCCGGTGTTTGTAGTGTCAGGCGCACACGCCGAATCGAATTTGGGACGTAGACAGAGACCCCTCCAGCCCGAGCGACGATCTGTTCGGTTCCGGCGGCAGTTTTGAAAGTTACAGCTATATCCCCGTAAATTGAACGATTACCAACCCGATTCAACTGAAATCCTACTAATGCAGGCTCGGTGGCAGTTTTGGGTTTTTCCACCACAATATTCGAAATAGTCACCGAAGCATCAGTCTGGCCTTGCCGAATGATGACTGGGATTGACAACCCAATCAAAGGCGTGAGTGTCACAGCAACCTCGTTGTTGCCTGGCGCAACCTGGCTTTCGATGGTATTTGCCAAGCCAGGGTCAGCAACCTGTTCAAAACTAATATGTGATCGGTACTCGCCGGGCGCTAAATCCGCTGGTTTCCGCACAGCGATACGAACCAACTGTTGCGCACCAGGCTGCAACACAATTTGCCTCGGAGAATAAACCAGCATGGGCCCGGCAAACTGGTCACCCGCCCCCGGCTCTGTAATTGGCAGAAACTCCCCAGATTCCGTCATACGGCGATTGACAATGTTCACCCGATAAGTGTTTACGGCGGTACCGCTGTTGACCACGTCAATTTGGGCCGCCCGCTGATTTTTATCAAAAACAATTCGTGTCGGGTTGATCACGAGCTGGGCACGTGCAAAGGTACATGCAAGGCTTGCAAGCAACAACAACAGCGCCATGAATGCGTAGCTGCCTGTACCAACCCGCTGTTTTTTCATAAATGACTTCTCATGACCCTGATTGTGCGTCAGCTATCAACGACACGTTGTGCAAAAGTGTAAAGGGGAGCTCATGACATCTACCGGCCTACGGCGAAGTGGTGACCGTAAACGCGCTGCTAGTGTAAGCCCCCGCAGCGACGCTACTTGGAATGGTCAAAGTCGCACCTACTGTCAAGGTATTGGTAGGGGAGAGCTTGGTAGGTACCACAGACTGTGCAGAGGTGAAGGTGCCAACAGTCATCGTTATAGCGCCAGCTACCATATTGACGGATGCTGGAGACCACGGGGTTACCACCGTATATGCGGCTCGTGCGTTGTTATTAGCGCCTGAGATTGTCACAGTGTAAGACGCAGCGTTGGCGGCGACGCCCGAGGTCAGAATGACACCGCCCGTAAATGATCGAACACCTGCCGGGCTGACTGTGATCGTGCAATTAACACAACTTGGAAGAACGGCGAAAGAGCCGAAATTGATGCTCGAGTTAATGGCTACAATTGTAGCGGTAGCGGCCGAACTTGCAGCAGGAAGCAACGCCGTCAGGCAAAAAAGAAATGCTGCAACCAGCTTTTTCGGTTGCCCCACTAAACTTGCATCCTTTATGCGGCGCGGTGATGGCGCCATAAACGTATCAGTCATGGGTTGCCGGCTCAGTTGTAGCTGACCTCAAGGTTTACCGGATCCGAAGAGGAGTCATTCAAGACCCCGCGAAGTTCTACAGCCAGGCGGCCACCGTCTGAAATTGCCTGCGCCGGCAGAATCAGGGACGAACTGTTAAAAATTGTTCGCTGATTCGATGCACCTCCTGGTGCTACAGGCAGTTGAACCGAAACGCCAGTTGTTGCAGTAGCGCTAGTAACGCTGAACGTTACGACACCTTCATCATTCACATCGATCAGTGAAGCCAAAGAGCTTCCATTCGGGCCAGCATTTCCAAGAACAGCGCCTGCGCTAGAAATCGACGGAGTCGTGATGTACCTTAGCCTTGACGGGGAACTTGCAGCAGCTGCCTGCGGTGTCGAACTAATAAACGCTGAGGTTGAAAAATCTATTAGCGGGCTCTTATCGAAAGACAGTGAAACTGAAGTAACTACTAGCGGGGTGCTAGTAACTACCCGTGGGGCTTGCAGAATGATAATCGAAGGCTGAGAAATCACTTCACCAATCGCCGTCGCACTTGCCTGCCCATTTGCGGAGGCTGCGTTTGCGCAAGTGGAAATGGCCGCTTGAACAATCAGAAAAGCCAGTACCAATGTACTACCGCTTACTGATCGATCAAGGTAGGCGAGCGTCTTCGACATGGCGTTGCACGAGAAAACTTAGTTGTACTCGACGATTACAGGGTAGGTAGCGGTATAGTTACCAGCAACTACGGCAGCAGGGACTGTCAATATGCCACCAACATTAAGAGTGTAAGTACCAGCAGACAAGTTAGCGGTCCCTAGGCCATAAGTAGCGCCAGCACCAGCAGTTGTACCGAAAACCGCCGTTACACCCGCTGTCGTACCAGCCAGGGTGGTGGCGCCAGCAGGGTAAGTCACAGCAAATGACGAGCTGCCAGTGCCGCCAATGGCGAATGTTCCAACGACGCCTGGACCGCCTGCAGAAAGAACGGTGCCACCTGACGCAGTCCTGGCGCCAGCCGATGTCAGCATAATGGTGCCGGCAGTAGCAGCAGCACTTGTGGCAAACGATCCAAAACTAAGGGCCGTGCCAGCCGTTATCGTAATCGGGGTAAGTGCAGTTGCGCTGGCAGTACCGTTTGCGGTAGCAGCGAACGCACCGCTAGAAAAAGTGGCCGTTGCGATGAGTGTGGCAAGGAGGGAAAGGCGGGGTAAAGTTTTCATTTGGTTCACCTTCAGATTTAATAAATTGACTGTCTTTTATTGTTGTAAAAATTTTTACAACAAGGCCGGTGTAGGTTGAATCGCGACAAATAGTCACAAATAACGGACGAGCAAAGCGGAAACAAACCAAATTGTGTGCTAGTTCACATTTAAGCGTCCAAAAACATAGTTTTCTATATTTTCGGAACTCAAAAAATTGGCAAGAAAGCTACGAACTGTCACATGTCAGGGTCAAACCACATCAAACCAGCAACGCGTTTACCCGCTTCACATAAGCGGCAGGGTCTGCGGGCATGCCGCCTTCAGCCAGCAAAGCCTGATCAAACAGAATGTTGGCCAGGTTGTCGAAGGTGCTTGCGTCAGCTGTGCTTTCCAGCTTCTTAACCAGTGCGTGCTGGGCATTAACTTCGAGAATTGGCTTGACCTCGGGCACGGCCTGGCCGGCCTGCTTGAGCATGCGGGCAAGCTGGGTAGACATGTCGCCGTCCTGCACCACCAGGCAGGCCGGTGAATCGACCAGACGCGACGTAGCACGTACATCGGTGGCCTTGTCTTTCAATGCTTCCTTCAGTTTGTCGAGGGTGGGCTTGAAAGTCGCTTGCGCTTCTTCGGCGGCTTTCTTTTCGTCTTCGTCTTGCAGCTTGCCCAAGTCCACGGCACCCTTGGCAACCGACTGCAGCGGTGTGCCGTCAAACTCGTGCAGGTAGTTAAGCGCCCACTCGTCCACCCGGTCAGCCATCAACAGCACTTCTATGCCCTTCTTGCGAAAAATCTCCAGTTGCGGGCTATTCTTCGCTGCGGCGAGTGTGTCGGCGGTGATGTAGTAAATCGCGTCCTGACCTTCCTTCATGCGCGCTTTGTAGTCGGCAAAGCTGACGGTAGCGGTGTCGGTGGTGCTTGAGGCAAAACGCAGCAGCTTGGCCAGGCGCTCGCGGTTAGCGAAGTCTTCGCCCAGGCCTTCTTTCAACACCGCGCCGAACTCGGTCTGGAAGGTGGCGAATTTTTCAGCATCGTTGGCCGCCATGTCTTCAATCATGGACAGCACGCGCTTGGTGCAGCCTTCACGGATGGCCTTGACCGCGCGGCTTTCCTGTAACAACTCGCGCGATACATTGAGCGGCAAGTCGCTTGAGTCAACCACGCCTTTGACAAAGCGCAGGTAGGTCGGCATCAACGCCTGTGCGTCGTCCATGATGAAGACGCGCTTGACGTAAAGCTTGACGCCCGCAGCCTTGTCGCGGTTGAACATGTCCATCGGTGCTTTGCCGGGGATGAACAGCAACTGCGTGTACTCGGTTGAGCCTTCGACCCGATTATGGGTGGTGGCCAGCGGCGCGCTTTGGTCGTAGCTGATCTGTTTGTAGAACTCGTCGTACTGGTCTTGCGTGATGTCTTTTTTGGCGCGCGTCCAGAGCGCCGCCGCCTGGTTGACGGTTTCCCATTCACCCGTCAACACCATACCGCCGGGCTGGCGACCGCCATCGGGGTCGCTGGCCGAGATCACCTCGCCCTCTTTCCACTCTTCTTTTTCCATCAGGATGGGTAGAGAAATATGGTCTGAATATTTGTTGATGACACCCTTGAGCTTGTAGGCGTTGAGGTAATCCTCGGCCTCTTGTTTCAGGTGCAGCGTGATGCTGGTCCCCCGCTCTGCACGCTCAATATCGGCCACGTCAAACTCGCCCGTGCCTTCGCTGACCCAACGCACGCCTTGCGCTGTGGGTAAGCCCGCGCGGCGGCTTTCAACGGTGATTTTGTCAGCCACGATAAAGCCTGAATAAAAGCCCACGCCAAACTGGCCTATCAGTTGCGCATCATTTTTCTGGTCGCCCGACAGGCTGGCCACGAAGTCGCGCGTGCCACTTTTCGCGATGGTGCCCAGGTTGTCGATGGCTTCCTGGCTACTCATACCAATGCCGTTGTCGCTAATGGTCAGCGTTTTGGCGTCTTTGTCAAAGCTGATGCGTACTTTCAAGTCCGGGTCAGCCTCCAACAGTGCCGTGTCGTTAAGTGATTCAAAACGTAACTTGTCGCAGGCGTCCGATGCGTTAGACACCAGCTCGCGCAAGAAGATTTCGGGGTTGGAGTACAGCGAATGTGTGACGAGCTTGAGCAGTTGGGCGACTTCGGCTTGAAAGGCTAAGGTTTTGGACATGGTCTCTTAATAGGAAGGTTCAGAAATGGAAATACAAAAGGGTTTTACCAACAGTTTCAATTGGGTTGTAACGCCGTTTTTTCAACAGGGGATTTTACAAATACAAACGTCTTATTCCAGCCAGCGCAGCAGCTGCGCCGTGACGTCAGGCCGCGTGAGCAGTTCCATGTGGTTCATGCCGGGCAACACCAACTGGTGGCCTGGTGCAAAAGCCAGGCAGTGCTGCGCTTCGTCATGCTGACCGAGCGCGCTGCGCACCGGCACCAGTCCATCGCCCAACAGCCAGTCTCTGAAATCACCCAACCCGCCGGAGCTTCGAGATGTGCTGGCCGCCACCGTGAAGCAGTTAACGCCTTCAGGCAAGGGCAGCGGCGCACGGCTGTCGGGTGAGCGCACAAAACGGTCAACACCTTCCCAGTCGGCAGACTGCACACAACCGTAGCGCAAATCGGTGATGCCGCTGCTGCGCACCTGGCCGATTTTTGCGAAGGGCCTGGTCACCAGGTTGCTGCCCAGCAGCACATCGACCCAGTTGCCCAAGCGCTCCAGTGGCGCGCCATGGTGCGGCGTGCCAAGGAAAACGATGTTTTTGAGCTTGCTGCGCCATGGATGGCCTGCGGCTTGCGCCTGAGCGGCAGCACTGCGTGCCACCAGCCCGCCCATGCTGTGCCCCAGCAGCGTCAAACTTTCAACCGGTTGCGGCCAGGCTTGCAGCAGTTGCTCCAGCAAAGCGGCAAACTGCGCCCCGTTGATCGACGTGTGCAGGCCGCTGTTGTAGTGCAGGTAAATCGGCGTGTAGCCTTCCCTGGCCAATGCCGATGCATGACCAGCGCCCCACTGCAAATCGTTCATGCACAGGCCGTGCGCCAGCACCAGCACTTTGCCGGTTACCTTAGGCAAGCGCTGGCCAAGAATAGTTTTATCAAGCACCAGGCTTTGGCCTTCATGGCGCAAGCTCATGCTGATGGTCAAAGGGTTGGCGGTATCCAGCAGCTGGTCGCCCAGCACGCCGTTGATGGCGGCCAGAACTGCCTCGCGCGCTGGTGCCGATGCAGGCTTGGGCAGCAGCGGCGCAGCCCGGGCAAGCACGGCGTTGACCGTACCGCCCGCCAGCCGGGTGATGCCCTTGACACCGCCGTACACCAGCCCGGTAATGCCCAGCGGCTTGAGGCCGCTGCTGCCCGGTGACTTGTCAATAAATTTAGAGCCCCCAGGCAGAGATGCCGCTACGGCCTTGTAAACATTGCCGTGCACCGTCTCCGCCAAACCGGCCACACCCAGCACGCCCTGGGTTGCCAATTGCGCCAGGCCCTGAATGTCTGACACATGCAGGTAAGTCGGCAACCTGGCGAGCAGGCTTTTCGTGTCTGGGCTTGGCGTTGCGGTGGAGTCGGGTTTGGGCATGGCCTGATTGTGGGGGCAAATACGCCGTCGATGCGAGGCTATCCAGCACTGGCACAGCACACTAATTGCTATTATTTTAGTAGCTAGTCGCGCCCGTAAACAGGGCGTTGTGGCTATTTTAAGGGGTCAAAAATGCCCTGAAAACAGTTTTTTGAAGGCTTTTAGAGCCAATCACGACTCCGATTGGGTTGTTCTGGGGGTTCAAGGCTATTCCAGTCATAGGCCTCACGCGGAGAACAGCGGCCCAGCTCGGTCATGCGCCGGCATGTGCAGGCGATGCCACGCGAAAGACTGAATGCGCAGACCGGGCGGGTCAGCCTTCACCTCACTGCGGCAAATGCACCAAGGCCTTTGATGAATGCAGGAATGGCTACACTTTGCACTGACTTTTTTTGTTTGGCATTACATTCTTGGCGACCCGCCCTCAGGGCCACAGGCGGCTGGAAACGCACAGTAAACAGAATGTCGTGAGCTATTGGCACAGCAGGAAAGACAGGATTGTGAAAAATGCAAGGTTGATGTTGATCGATAGCGATGCCTACACAAGATCCGTGTTGGTAGACCAGCTCGCGCAGCGGGGCTATGACGATGTCAAGCTGGTCAACAGTGCGCTTGAGTTGCCGGCGCTACTTGAATCAGCCCATCCCGATGTCGTGATTTTCAATTACCAGTCAGACAAGCCTGACAGTTTGAGCGCGCTTACGACTGTCAAACAGCTGAGCCCGCAGGCCGCAACCATTGCCATCGTTTCACCTGGCCCGGCATTAAAGGCGGTTCGCGCCTGGTCTCAACAGACGCTGGGTATCGATATGGTTATTGAAAAGCCTTTGTCTGATGAGCGATTTTTCATGACGTTGCGCGATCTGCTGCAGGTGAAGACGGCTTTACGTGAGCTTCAATCAAAGACGCAGCGGCTTTCAAATTTGGTACCAGAAGGCGCCTTGTCGACCATCGAGCGCAGTGTCGATGCCGAGTCGGAGCTCTTCGAGGCCGTTGTGCTTTTCACGGATATGCGCGGGTCATCGCAACTGATTCGCAAGATGCCAACACGCAGCTTTTTCAAACTGCTCAATCAATCGCTCACCGCGCAATCCAGTCAAATCAGACGACACAAAGGATCCGTGATCAAGTACACCGGTGATGGTGTGATGGCAATATTTCGCGGAACGGGCATGTCCTATCTGGCGCTTCGATGCGCACTGGATTTGGCGATTGACAGCAACGACCATGAACTGCCGTTTGGAATTGGCGTTGCAAAAGGGCTGGTGTTGGCGGGACTGATCGGCGATTCCAACCACGCTGGGCAAAGGCGGCAATACGACGTGATCGGTGCTACCGCTCACCTCGCGGCACGCCTGTGCGCAATGGCTACCCCTGGTGAAGTTATCGCGACTGCAAACATCAATGCGGTAGCCAAGGTCAGCAGTCCCACCCCGCGCGCAATCGGCAATGTGTCAATCCGCGGCTTCAACCATGGCATTGACTGTATTGCGTTCAATCCATCCAACGAGAACACAGAGGTACGTGAATGAAAGAACGGTTTAATGCGTCGCAGGTCAGCAAGGTCATCGATCAGGCTCTGGTGTATCAGTGCGCATGCCCGGCACAGGTCTGCCGGGCGATTTTCGAGCTTCGGGAGTTGCATGAATACCAGACCAACTGTGCAAATGATGCCGTCAACGACGAGCTGGTGCATAACACCATCGCGCTTGCGACCGAAAAAGCGCACGAACTTATGGAAGACTGCCTAGCCGGAATTCTGGAAATTGAAGGCTGGGACATGGAAACTCTCAACATGCCAGAAGCGTTGAAGAAAAAGGCTGCGAAGGACCTTTGAGGGGCCAGCCCCGAAGCGCTGCAAGCCACCGGCCCTGATACTGTCTGACCCTTACATCATGAAAGTCCGCACGAAGTCGAACGACGACACCACGCCCTTGATGTCGGTGCCTTCTGCCACGACGACATGATGGATACGGGCCTCAAGCATCAGCCGGGCCACTTCGCTGAGGGTAGCGTTCGGGCGCACCATGATCGGCTTGTAAGTGCAGATTTGCCATGCGCAGACTACTGCAGCTCCCTTGCCGTCGGCATGAAAGCGCAGCAGATCGGCACTGCTGATGACGCCCAGCACCGCGCCGTTCGAGTCCACCACCGGCACCCAGGACAAGCCCTTGGCTAGCATCAGTGCTTCAACGGCCAGCATCGTGTCGTCCGGGCTGACCGAATACACCTCATGCTGCATCAATGACGATATCGCTTGGCTCATGACAGGCTCCCGTCCACCGATGGTGGTGTTGAATGTATCGGCGCTGCGCTGCGTGGCGCCCGGCCCAGCCGCGCTTCCACGGCCAGCACGTCGCGCGTAATCTTCAGCAGCGTATCGGGTGTGACGCCCATCGAGTCGATGCCGAGCTCCACCAGGTACTCGGCCATTTCCGGGTAGTCTGATGGCGCCTGGCCGCAAATGCCCGCGTGGCGATGGTTGCGCCGCGCGCCCTCAATGGTCTGGCGGATCATCATCTTGACGCCCGGGTCGCGTTCGTCGAAGTCAAAAGCCACAATATCTGAATCGCGATCAACCCCAAGTACCAGTTGCGTCAGGTCGTTGGAGCCGATCGAAAAGCCGTCGAACAACTGGGCAAAGGCATCAATCTGGATCACGTTGTTGGGTATCTCGCACATGACGTAAATCTCCAGCCCGTTAGCCTCTCCATGAACGCCGCGCACCAGGCCGTGCGCAGCCATCGCCTGCAACACGCGCTCGCCTTCTTCGACCCGGCGGCAAAACGGGATCATCAGCTTGACGTTGGTCAGACCCATGTCATCGCGCACACGCTTCATGGCCGCGCACTCCAGCGCAAAGCCCTCGGCATAGGCGGGGTGCGCATAGCGCGAGGCTCCACGAAAGCCCAGCATCGGGTTGGCCTCAAGCGGCTCAAACCAGCGCCCGCCCAGCAAACTGGCGTACTCGTTGGTCTTGAAATCGGACATGCGAACGATGACCGGCTTGGGGTAAAAGGCCGCGGCGATCGTACCGACGCCTTCGGACAACTGCTGGACGAAATAGTCAGCCGGCTTGGCGAACAAATGCGTGAGGCGGGCGATCTCGCTGCGCACTGAAGCGTCCTCAACCTTTTCGGGGTGGACCAGCGCCATCGGGTGTGCATGGATGTGCTCGGCAATGATGAACTCCATACGCGCCAAGCCCACACCATCGTTCGGCAGCAGTGCGGTCTGGAAAGCGATGTCGGGGTTGGCCAGGTTGACCATCAAATGCGTCTGCGGCCGCTCCAGGCTGGCCACGTCGGTGCTGGTTTTCGTGAATGGCAGCAGACCCGCATAGACATGACCTTCACTGCCTTCGGCGCACGACACCGTGATTTCGTCGCCGGTGTGGATCGAGGTGGTCGCGTGATCGCAGCCCACCACCGCCGGAATCCCCATCTCGCGCGCGACGATGGCTGCATGGCAGGTGCGCCCGCCGCGGTTGGTGACGACGGCAGCGGCAATCTTCATCACCGTGCCCCAGTCGGGCATGGTCGTGTCGGCCAGCCGCCTCTGACCTGCTTCTGCTTGCGCTAGATCAAACGAGTGTGATGAACACTTCGCTGTGAAGCCGTTCCACATCCGCCGCCTGGCACAGCGCCGTTCCAGCCGTGAGAAAGGCGGCTGCGCCCGCCGCCATGCCATAGCGAAAGGCCTGATCCAGATCGATATTTCGGCTCAGTGCCCAGATCAGGCCACCAACAAAGCTGTCGCCTGCACCAATAGAACTTTTTACCTTCACCGGCACGCTGCTGGCCCGTAGCGCCCGGTCTGCCGTGACAAGCAGTGCGCCGTCCTCGCTCAATGAAAGTGCCACGACCTGCGCCTGGCCGTCTTTGATGATTTGCTGTGCTGCCTCGCGCCACTGCAGTTCGGTATCCAGCGGCCGACCGGTCAGCTCGCGCAACTCCCGAAGGCTGGGTTTGACCAGATAGACGCCTTCTGCCAGCGCTGCCGCCAGCGCTGGTCCCGACGAGTCCAGTACCAGCAGGCTGCCCCGCGCGCGCGCCAGCCTGGCCAGGCTGGCATAAAAGTCAACCGGAACACCCGGCGGCAGGCTGCCACTGGCCACGAGATAACGGGGCGGTGCTTCAAGCTCACTCGCTTCACTGGCATAGGCCAGGCAGGATTTCCATTCTCCGGGCGTCAATTCAGGTCCCGGCAACACAAATCGGAAGTCACGCCCGCTGGAGTTTTCGAGGACAGAAAAACTCTCGCGCGTTTCATCTGCAATAGCGATGCAGTGGCTGCGCACCTGCTCCTGGTCGAGTAAGGCCTGCAGCCGCTGCCCGTTCACGCCCCCTGCCGGGTAAAGCGCCAGACAGTCACCGCCCAGCCGGTGCACCACGCGCGCCACGTTGATTCCGCCGCCGCCGGGGTGCAGCTTGGCGGCAGCGCATCTGAGCTTGTGCGTGTCAACGATCATGTCGGTCGATGTTGACAGGTCCAGGGCGGGATTCATGGTGATGGCCAGGATGTCGGTCATGGCGAGAGGTGATATTTGTTTTTTGAGCCATTTTCGATGCCTATTTCAGGCTGCAGCCCAATCAATACGGGCGTGAACAGCTACCAAATAAATAGCAGCTAGAAACCCTCATGCGGCATCAAATACCGCCACTGGCCAACGGGCAGGTGACCGAGATTGACGCGGCCAATGCGTACCCGTTTGAGGCCAGTCACGTACAGGCCGACCTGCTCGCACATACGGCGGATCTGGCGCTTTTTACCCTCAGTCAGGACAAAGCGCAGCTGCTCGGGGTTTTGCCAGCTGACCTGCGCGGGCCGCAGCGCCCGGCCGTCCAGACTCAGGCCGTGGCACAGTAGAGCCAGCTTCTCGAGCGGGAAAGCGCCTTGCACATTGAGGTTTTCATTCCCCAAGCTCACGCGCACCAGATACTCTTTTTCCATCAGCGAATCTTCGCCAATCAGTTGCCGCGCCACGCGGCCATCCTGAGTAAGCACTAACAGCCCGATGGAATCAATGTCCAGCCGGCCCGCAGGCGCCAGGCCGCGCAACTGCTCATGGCCCCAGCGCATGCGGCTGTTGCACTCACGCCAGCGGTTTTGCGGCTGCACCAGCACCACAGCGGGCTCATGCCCGTCTTCGGCTTGGCCGCTAACGTAGCCGACGGGTTTGTTGATCAGGATGGTGACCTGCTGGCGCTGCTGCTGCTCGGCCTGCCGGTCAACCTCGATGTGCGCATCCAGCGCGACGGGCTGGCCCATCACGGCAGGCGCGCCGTTGACTCGCACCCAGCCCTTGATGATCCAGTCGTCGGCCTCACGCCGGGAGCACAGGCCCAGCTCGGCCATGCGTTTGTTCAGACGGACAGTGGTGCCAGTGGAGGCGCCGGGCGAGCCTGCTGGCACGGCGGATGTGGCGCGTATGCGGACAGCTGCGAACTTGGGGGGAATGGGAGGAAGAGGGTCGGCCATGAGAATGACTGATTTTAAGTCGCAGCCCTACGATGGGGGATTCAGATCATGACGGGCTTCTGACAAATCAGTTTTCCGCGTTGTTGGGGTGATGAATCTTGTTTTTTTCTTGGATACTAATGATAATTTATAATGTACAATTCGTACATCATGCAAACCAATCAGACCCTTGCCCGAACCCAGATTTATCTGACGCAAGCGCAGCAAGCGCGCTTGACGGTGGCTTGTAGGCGCTCTGCCACGACTAAAAGCGAATTGATCCGCCAGGCCATTGACCAGTTTTTGGAGCAGCAGCCTGTAGCTAGCGCCAATGACAAGATGCAGCGGCTCAAAAGCATTGCGGGTATGTGGGCCGAACGCAGCGACATGGCAGACCCTGCCGCCTACGTCAAAGCGTTGCGTGCGCCCCGCTTTTAACCTGGTACTTTATGGCTTCAGTTCTGGTTTCAGCCAAAGGCGTGTTGATTGACTCTGACGTACTGATCTGGTTGATGCGCGGCAATACAACCGCCATAGCGACCGTCAACACATTAGGTGCCAAAAGAGACTGGTATATCTCGGCGGTCTCTTACATGGAACTGGCTCAAGGCTGCCGTAACCGAACCGAGCTTAAGTCGGTGCAAAAGGCGTTCAAGTCAGGCGCTAACGACGTGCTGCCCATTACCCAGGGCATCAGCGATATGGCTTGCAGCCTGGTTGAAAAATACAGTCTGTCGCACAGCGTGCATCTGGCGGATGCGCTGATTGCCGCAACGGCCATGCAACACAGCCTGCCACTCCTGAGCGGCAACAGCAAACACTTTTCGGTCATTGAAGGGCTTGAGCTGCGCGTATTTAAGCCCTGAAATACGACATGAAAACTATCAAATAAATAGCTGGTCACGTCCGTATTTATTGGCTTGCAGCTATTTTTTACTCGAAAAAATGCCTGTTCGAAGTACCCCGAGATCAAGCACGCGCAGCCCGCCATATTCAACACGGATCGTTCCCTCGGCCTCCAGCTCGGCCAGCGCCTCGTTCACGCGTTGGCGAGACAGGCCGACGAGGTAAGCCAGCTCCTGCTGGGTGATACGCAAAATTTCCCCCACGCCGGGGTAGAGCACCGGGTTGAACAACGCGGCCAGGCTGCGGGCCACGCGCACGTCGGGGCTGTTCATGCGGTCAATCTCCCGCGCGGCAATAAACTGCCCCAGCCGCTCGTTAAGCTGGTTCATCACAAAGCGGTTAAAGCCGATGGAATGGTCCAGCAGCCAGTGGAACGTATCGACTGGCAAACCGGCCACCACGCTTTTACGCAACGCCTGGATGTTGTAACGGTAGGGCTCACGCTTCATGGCCGTGCCCTCGCCAAACCAGCCACCAGGCGGCACGCCGGTAAAAGTCATGGTCATGCCCTCGGCGTTATCACTGCTCATCTTAAGAAGGCCCTGTACCACGCCAAACCAGTAGGTGACAGGCTTGCCTATACGGCATACATAGTCGCCGGGCTGTGCGTCGCCAACGCGCAGCTCTTCAACGGCGCGGGCACGTTCCTCCGGTCGCAAGAGTGCTAACCAGGGGATGGTGGCGAGTTCGCTGGGCAGGGCCAAACGTTCGCGGATTTGTACAGGTCTGTCGGGGCGCATAAGCGGGACTTAAACAGTTGATTAATCCAATGCCAGGGAAAAGACCAAGGGAAAGTCCGGGGGAGTAGTCACCCTTAAATTGTCGTCTAAACGACAACATAACGTCAAATGCGCTCCTACTATTCGCTTCATTGCTGCCACTTATAAAGCTTGTCGCCTATCCAACTTAAATGGGCAAGTCCAGTTGCAGGCATTTGCAGGCACTGACAAACAGAACGAAAAGGAAGACAAGGAACATGCAGACCACGTTTCCCCGACTGCTGCTCCAGCACGCTGCCGGGCGCCCTGACGCGCCTGCCATGCGTGAGAAGGAATACGGCATCTGGCAAGCCCATAGCTGGGCCTCTTTGGCAAAGCTGGTAGAACACATTGCCTGCGGCATGAGTCAAGCGGGTTTACAACGCGGCGAGCACATGGTGGTGATCGGCAGCAACCGTCCGCGCCTGTATGCCACCATGCTGGCCGCGCAGGCGTTGGGTGCTGTGCCGATTCCTTTGTACCAGGATGCGGTGGGTGCCGAGTGTGTGTTCCCTATCACCAACGCCGACGTACGCTTTGCAGTGGTTGAAGACCAGGAGCAGGTCGACAAGCTGCTTGAAATACGTGACCGCTGCCCGGACCTCGCGCGCATTGTGTTTGACGACCCGCGCGGCTTGCGCAACTATGTCGAGCCAGGGCTGGTGTGGATGGACGAGCTGATTGAGACCGGCAAGGCTTTCGCAGCCAGCCAGCCCGGCTGGTTCAAGGCTGAAGTCGAAAAAGCCAGCCCGGACGATGTCGCCGCGATGTTTTTTACCTCAGGCACCACGGGAAACCCGAAAGGCGTCGTACACACCCACAACACACTGCTGGACCGCGCCAAGGCCGGTGCCGACTTCGACAAACTCACCTCCAGCGAAGAAGTGCTGGCCTACCTGCCACCCGCCTGGATAGGCCAGAACATTTTCAGCTACGCGCAGTGGCTGGTTTGCGGCTATGTCGTCAACTGCCCCGAGAGCGCCGCCACTGTGATGATTGACCTGAAGGAGATCGGGCCAACCTACTACTTTGCACCGCCGCGCGTATTTGAAGGCCTGCTCACGACGGTGATGATCCGCATGGAAGATGCCGGAAGCATCAAGCGCGGCATGTTCAACTTTTTCATGGACGTTGCAAAACGCGTCGGGCCCGATCGTATGGATGGCAAGCCGACAGGTGCGCTGAACGGCCTGCTTTACGGCCTGGGTAACTTCACGGTGTATGGCCCGCTGCGCAACACGCTTGGCTTTTCGCGGGTACGCGTGGCTTATACAGCCGGTGAGGCGATTGGCCCGGACCTGTTCACGTTTTACCGCTCCATAGGCGTCAACCTGAAACAGCTTTACGGCTCCACCGAGACCGCGGTGTTTGTGTGCCTGCAGCCCGACAACGAAGCGCGTGCAGACACGGTTGGCGTGCCGATTGCAGGCGTAGAGATCAAAGTGGCAGACAACGGCGAAATCATGGTCAAGTCAAAAGGCCTGCTCAAGGAATACTACAAAAACCCGGCGGCCACGGCAGAGGTGCTGACCGCAGACGGCTGGTACCACACCAGCGATGCGGGTTTTATTGATGCGCATGGTCACCTGAAAATCATTGACCGCGTGAAAGACGTGGGCCGCATAAGGGGCGGCGTGAACGACGGTTCGATGTTTGCGCCCAAGTATGTCGAGAACAAGCTGAAGTTTTTCTCGCATATCAAGGAAGTCGTGGCTTATGGCGATGGCCGTGCAAAAGTCTGTGTCCTCATCAATATCGACTTTGACGCAGTCGGCAACTGGGCCGAGCGGCGCAACCTGCCCTATGCGGGATACACCGACCTGGCACAAAAGCCGGAGGTCTACCAGCTCATTAAAGAATGCGTTGAAAAGGTCAATGCAGATCTCAGCGTTGATGCGTTACTTGCAGGCTCACAGGTCAGCCGCTTCCTGATACTGCACAAAGAGCTTGATGCAGATGACGGCGAGTTGACCCGTACCAACAAAGTACGCCGTGGCTTCATTGGCGACAAATACCAGCCCCTGGTTGATGCGCTGTACGCAGGCAAGACGGAGCAGTTTATTGAAACCGTGGTGAAGTTTGAAGACGGCCGTAGCGGCAGTGTCAGCGCAACTTTAGCCATCAGCGATGCCAAAACATTTGATGCAGTAAAGGCGGCTGCATGATGTCTAAAAAAATCGGCGACGTCATTCTTGATGTCAACAATATCAGTTTGAGTTTTGGCGGTGTTAAAGCGCTGTCGGATATTTCGTTCAACGTCAAAGAGCACGAGATCCGCGCGATCATCGGCCCCAACGGAGCAGGCAAAAGCTCCATGCTCAACTGCATCAACGGTGTTTACTCGCCGCAGCAGGGCTCAATCACATTTCGCGGCCAGACCTTCAAGCACATGAACAGCCATCAGGTGGCCGTCATGGGTGTGGCGCGTACCTTTCAGAACCTGGCGCTGTTCAAGGGCATGAGCGTGCTCGACAACATCATGTCGGGCCGCAACCTGAAGATCAAAAGCAATCTGCTGCTGCAAGCCCTGCGTATCGGCCCGGCTGAAAAAGAAGAAATCATGCACCGGGAAGCGGTCGAGAAAATCATCGACTTTCTGGAAATACAGGCCTATCGCAAAACGCCTGTCGGCCAGTTGCCCTACGGCCTGCAAAAACGTGTTGACCTGGGTCGGGCTCTAGCCATGGAGCCACAGGTATTGCTGCTCGACGAACCCATGGCAGGCATGAACGTAGAGGAAAAGCAGGACATGTGCCGCTTTGTACTGGAAGTGAATGACGAGTTTGGAACCACCGTGGTACTGATCGAGCACGACATGGGTGTGGTGATGGATATTTCCGACCGCGTGGTGGTACTCGACTACGGCAAAAAAATTGGTGATGGCACGCCGGATGAAGTGCGCAACAACCCCGACGTTATTAGCGCTTATTTAGGAACCTCACACTGATATGACCCCCACGCTTTTCACTTCGTGTAATACGCTGCCCCCCGAGGGGGCTGGCCTTGCTCGGGGCGGCCCAGCGCAGCGGCCGCTGGCCGAATTTTGGACGGAACTCTAGATGGCTTTTTTTCTTGAAACCCTTTTTGGCGGCCTGATGGCGGGCATGCTGTATTCGCTGGTGGCGCTGGGCTTTGTGCTGATTTTCAAGGCTTCAGGCGTGTTCAATTTTGCGCAGGGCTCAATGGTCTTGTTTGGCGCACTGGCGATGGCCCGGTTCTCTGAATGGATCCCGCAATGGACCGGCATTGACAGCCTGATATTTGCCAACGTCGTCGCTTTTTGCATTGCCGGCGTCATCATGTTCGTCGTGGCATTTCTGATTGAGCGACTGGCTCTGCGCCATCTGGTCAATCAGGAAGGTGCAACGCTGCTGATGGCGACGCTGGGCATTGCCTATTTCCTTGAAGGGCTGGGCCAGACCCTTTTTGGCAGCAGTATTTACAAGATAGATATCGGCATGCCGAAAGAGCCGATCTTCATCATGGACTCGATCTTTGCTGGCGGCGTGCTCATCAACAAGGAAGACCTGATTGCAGCAGGGATTGCCGCCGGCCTGGTCGCCCTGCTCACCGTGTTCTTCCAGAAGACAACCACCGGCAGGGCCTTGCGCGCGGTGGCCGACGACCACCAGGCGGCGCAGTCGATTGGCATTCCGCTTAACCGAATCTGGTTCATCGTGTGGTGCGTGGCTGGTGTGGTGGCGCTGGTGGCCGGGATGATATGGGGCAGCAAACTGGGTGTGCAGTTTTCACTGGCGACGGTTGCCTTGCGTGCCTTGCCGGTCGTGATTCTGGGTGGCCTTACATCAGTGCCCGGTGCAATTATTGGCGGCCTGATTATTGGCGTGGGCGAGAAGCTGTCTGAGGTTTACCTTGGGCTTTTCGTTGGCGGCGGTATTGAGATTTGGTTTGCCTACGTATTGGCACTTGGCTTTTTGCTCATCAGGCCGCAAGGTTTGTTTGGCGAAAAAATTATTGATCGCGTCTAAGAATAAATATGTTTTATAGAGAAAACGGCCAATACAAAACCACGTATCGGGCAGATCAGCAAATCTTCCCCATCTTGCAGGATCGCGTCATCCTCGGGTTGTTTTTGATCTTTGCATTTGCAGTCGTGCCGATGGTGGCCAGCGACTATCTTTTCCGCGCCATCCTGATTCCCTTTCTCATCATTGCCCTGGCCGCTCTTGGCGTGAATATTCTGGTTGGCTACTGCGGACAGATCTCACTCGGCTCAGGCGCGTTCATGGCGGTGGGTGCTTACGGTGCGTACAACTTCTTTGTCCGCATCCCGAACATGCCGCTGATCCCGGCTCTGATCCTCGGCGGACTGTGCGCCACTTTGTTCGGCATACTGTTTGGCTTGCCAAGCTTGCGTGTCAAAGGCCTGTATCTCGCTGTGGCAACCCTGGCAGCGCAGTTTTTCAGCGACTGGATGTTCCTGCGCATCAAATGGCTCACCAACGACTCGCCGTCTGGCTCAGTGTCGGTAACGGGTTTGCAGGTTTTGGGACTTCCGATTGAAAGCGCTCACAGCAAGTATTGGCTATGCCTGTCCATCGTGGTCGTGATTGCGCTGCTGGCCAAAAACCTGGTGCGCGGCGCGATTGGCCGGGAATGGATGGCGATACGCGACATGGATGTGGCCGCAGCCGTGATCGGCATCCGCCCGATGTACGCCAAACTCAGTGCGTTTGCGGTCAGCTCCTTCATCATCGGGGTTGCAGGTGCTCTGTGGGCTTTTGTACATTTGGGCTCGTGGGAGCCGGCAGCGTTTTCAGTAGACTTTTCGTTCCGCCTGCTCTTCATGGTCATCATTGGCGGGTTGGGCTCCATACTCGGCGGATTCCTGGGTGCGGCATTTATAACTACGCTGCCCATCGTTCTCAGCCAGCTGCTGCCAGTGATCGCGGGCTGGTTTGGCATCACGATTTCAACCGCTGGTGTGTCACACACAGAGCTGATGATTTTTGGCGGCCTGATTGTGTGGTTTTTGATTGTCGAACCGCATGGCCTGGCCCGGCTGTGGTCGGTGGCCAAACAGAAGTTGCGCCTGTGGCCTTTCCCGCATTGATTATTTTTCGATGACTCAAGTGTTTAGCTGTTTATTTGCACTATCGGTTTTTGTAGTAGCGTTTGATTTTTTAATTTAAGGAGACAACCATGAAAATTCGTAATTTGATTCTGGCGGTGGCTGCAGTAGCCGCTGGCGCTTCGTCCATCGTGACGACCAGCGCATTTGCTCAGGCGAAAGAGCAGTTTTTTCCACTGCTGTCTTACCGTACTGGCCCCTATGCGCCCAACGGTGTGCCATGGGCCAACGGCAAGCAGGACTATCTCAAGATGATCAATGCGCGTGATGGCGGCATCAACGGCGTGAAGGTGACGTATGAAGAATGCGAAACCGGCTATGCCACCGACCGTGGAGTGGAATGCTATGAACGCCTGAAAACCCGCCCCGGGGTTGCACTTTTTGACCCGCAAGCCACCGGCATTACTTTTGCCCTGACCGAAAAAGTCGCAGCCGACAAAGTACCGCTGAT